>CAYZRF010000049.1:0-2492 GCA_964480775.1 uncultured Nitrososphaerota archaeon | reverse complement strand
GTTACCTCTAATCTTAGCAACGATGATAATAAGGATTGTGGACGCCATTTTGTCCGAGGCTGGGCTCAGCTTTCTAGGTTTTGGCGTCCCGTTCGGCCCTCCAAGTTGGGGAATCATTCTTCACTTTGCAGACAGGAAGGGTGCTATAACTAGAGGGTTATGGTGGTGGTTCCTCCCGCCCGGCGTAATGATAATGCTTCTCGTCCTCGGCTTTGCGTTCATGAGCCACGCAATTGATCAAATAATCAACCCGAGGTTAAGGAGGCGTAGAAAATGAGTGTTTTGGAGACAAGGGATCTGAGGACCTATTACTCCCTCGTAAATAGCGTTGTTTACGCCGTGGATGGAGTATCATTTGACATAGAAGCTGGCGAAACATTTGGACTTGCAGGGGAGTCTGGTTGTGGTAAGACAACCGTGGCCAAAAGTATCATGAAAATTCTTCCAGATAACGGATACATAGCAGGAGGAAAGATCTTGATAGACGGAGAAGACATAGTTCCCCTTAGTGAGGAGGACATCAAGAAAGTTAGGTGGAAGAAAGTCAGCATGATCTTTCAATATGCTATGAACGCATTCAATCCCGTTTTAAAAGTCGGAGATCAGATTGCTGAGATATTAATTGAGAAAGAGGGCTATTCCAAGGATGAAGCTTATGATAGAGTAAGAGAGCTGTTTTCTATGGTTGAGCTAGAGCCCTCTAGGATATATGACTATCCTCACGAGTTTAGCGGGGGGATGAGACAGAGGGCCATAATCGCACAAGCTCTAGCACTTAACCCAAGGCTTCTAATAGCTGATGAGCCAGTAACGGCTCTGGATGTTGTGACCCAGGGGAAGATCATAAAACTCCTAAAAAAGCTTCAAAGAGAACTCAATTTAGCTATTCTTTTCATCACTCACGATCTTTCTGTGATTGCTGAGGTTTCTGATAGGGTAGGCATAATGTACGCAGGAAACTTGGTCGAAGTTGGCGATGTGGTAAGAGTGTTTAAAGAGCCTCTTCATCCGTATACAGCAAAACTAATTGGAGCTTTCCCAAGCATTATTGGAGAGAAGAAAAGACTTGAGTTTATACCGGGAGCTCCTCCAGATCTTTCATCGCCTCCTCCGGGATGCAAGTTTCACCCAAGATGCCCTTACGCCAAAGATATTTGCAGGAAAGAAAAACCAGCTCTTAGAGAAGTCAAAAAGAACCATCTATCCGCCTGCCATTTTTCGGAGGAGTTGGATTTGTGAGGGGGTTCGCATGACTCAAAAGGTCTTGGTAGTTAGAAACTTGAAAAAGTGGTTTCCAGTAAGAACTGGAATCCTTGCCTCCCTCTTAGGAAGAGAGCAAAAGTATGTTAAGGCCGTTGACGGCATAGATTTTGAGATAGATGAAGGAGAAGTCTTATGTCTTGTTGGAGAGTCTGGTTGTGGTAAGACAACTACGGCGAGGACTGTTTTAAGGCTTATAGAACCGACCGACGGAAAAATAATCTACAGAGGCATGGATCTAACCCAAGTAGATAGACAACAGCTTAGAACCCTAAGATCTAAGATTCAAATGATCTTCCAAAATCCGTTTGAGGTTCTTGATCCAAGGATGTCTGTCATGTCGTTGGTTGGAGAGGGACTAGAAGTAAACGATCTTGTGGCTTCGGAACAGGAGCTAAAGGAAAGAGTGTTTGATGCATTGGAAAAAGTGAGGTTAATACCAGCAGAAGATTTTGCAAGAAGATTCCCCCATGAACTTAGCGGTGGTCAACTCCAGAGGGTAGCAATAGCTAGAGCCCTTGTCCTTGGACCAGATTTTATCGTTGCAGACGAACCAGTTTCAATGTTGGATGCAAGCATTAGGATAGAGATAATAAATCTGATGATGGAGTTAAAGAAGACTCTTAACTTAACCTATCTCTACATAACGCATGATATAGCTCAAGCCAGGTATATTGGAGATAAAATTGGAATAATGTACCTAGGCAAAATCGTGGAACAAGGTCCAATGGAAGAAGTCATAAAAGAGCCTCTTCATCCGTATACAGAGGCGCTAATAAGCAATGTACCCGTTCCCGATCCGACTGTGAAGAGAAGGCGCATTCTCCTTAGAGGAGAGACACCTACTCCAGTAGATCTTCCAAAGGGATGCAGATTTCATCCAAGATGCCCGTATGCCAAGGATATATGCAAAGAAAAGGAACCAGAGATGATAAAATTAAATGATAGGACGGTTATGTGTCACCTTGTTAAGTGATAAGGACTAAAATAAGGAGTTAATAAAACTCCTGACTTCTGAGATTTCATTAGTTAGCCTTTCTAACCCGGTTAGGAATTCAACTCCCTTATCTGATACTTCAAAGATTAATGGTCCTCTTTCGCACATTATAACTATCACTCTTGAGTAGAACAATTCTTTCTGCCTTACCTTCACCTCTTCTAAAGAGTCTCTCAAATTTAAACCAAAAAGGAGGTTAATTGCGTATTTCTGTCCTAACAAGTGAGAAAGGACT
>CAYZRF010000048.1:0-2661 GCA_964480775.1 uncultured Nitrososphaerota archaeon | reverse complement strand
TGAGTCTGAAACGGAGAAAGTACTAGATGCTTATGATAGGTGGCTTACGGAGGTAGTGGACCCCTTAGTTAAAGAGGGAAAGGTTAAGTGGATGACATTCGACGAAATTGCTGAGATTTATCTAAGATGGGAAAAGGAGAGATGCAAATTCATCTCAGCACTCACACAGGTAGCAATTAATAACACAGATAATATCTTCGCCAAATCTGAGCTTTTCAAAAAAATCTTAGCGGTATGACGATAATCTTGATCTTTAACTATTTTTATTCAATCGTTGTCTTCCTGAATACCCATGCAGAGACACTTATGAATACAAGTGAAGTTAGAGAGAGCATTATCAAGTCGATCCAGAGGCTGTTGGTGCCTGTTCCAGTCAAAGCGATCCTAGCTCCGTCTACACCATACGTTAAAGGATTCATCATTGCGATGGCTCTCATCCACCTAGGCATCGTCTGAACCGGATAGAAAGCTCCGCTTAAGAAGAGAATAGGCATTGACAAGAAGGTGTTTATCAGCTGGAATCCCTCCATGCTCCTCATTTTGGAACCAATTATTATTCCAATGCTTGTAAAGCTTAGAGCCACTAAAATCATTGAGATAAGGACTATGGGGATTTGTGAAAAGTTTATACCTGGAGCTAGAGCGCTTGCGAGCATTAAGATCAATAATCCTCTGATTACAGAGGTAGTGGAGTCTCCCAACGCCCTTCCTAATATGGTCGCATTTCTAGAAACTGGAGCAACTAGAACTTCCTTAAGAAAGCCGAATTCCCTATCCCAGATAACTGAGATTCCAGACATAAAGGATCCAAAGAAAACACTCATCATCACCACGCCAGGCACTAAAAATGGTAAGTAGTCGAGGCTGCGGTTCATCCCTCCAGGAGACATCATCCTAAAAGTACCAGAGAAGCCAAAACCGAAGAATATGAGCCAGAAGATTGGTTGAATGATGGAACCAATAACACGAGACCTTGCCCTTAAGAACCTCTTTATCTGCCTGTACCACATTATATGAACGGTTCTAACGAATGCGTCCATTTATTTCACCTCCTTCTCCTCATCCTTCTAATCCTAACCTGATCGAAGAAACTAGCCTCTTCATCCCTCAAACCCTTTCCGGTTAGTTGTAGAAATACGTCCTCAAGGCTCGGTCTAAGATAGCGGACTTCTCTAATCTCGACTCCAAGTTTCTGAGCTTCTTGAAGAACTATTGGGATTGTTTCTGGGGCATTGTTCACTGAAAGACTTATAATTCCATCTTTCAGGACTTTAAGCTCCTGTATAGAATCAAGAGACTTAATTCTCTCGAGGAATATGCCCTCGTGCCCATTTAAGGACGTATTTAGGTATATTATCTCGTTTCCAACCTTTGATTTTAGCTCTTCAACAGTTCCAAGAGCTATTATCTTGCCATGGTCTATTATGGCGACCCTATCACATAGTTTCTCTGCCTCTTCCATGTAATGGGTTGTCAAGAATATTGTCATTCCCTCTTCCCTCTTTATCTGCCTTATGTAATCCCAAACCTTTGCCCTGCTCTGAGGATCGAGGCCTAATGTTGGTTCATCTAAGAATAGGATCTCGGGATTATAGAGCAAAGCTCTTGCAATTTCGAGCCTTCTCATCATCCCACCACTGTAGTACTGAACGATCTTGTTCTCCCATCCCTTCAACTCAACGAATTCAAGGAGTTCGCTAATCCTAGATTTCAGCTCTTTTGAGGGAATTCCATAGAGTCTACCGTGGATGTATAGATTTTCATAACCTGTGAGTCTTCTGTCGAGAGTGGGATCTTGAAACACCACGCCTATTCTCTTTCTAACCTTATCTGGTTCCTTTGTCACATCAAAACCTGCTACTCTAGCAGTACCCTTTGTCGGTTTCATCAGAGTTATCAGCATGTTTATGGTAGTAGTCTTTCCAGCCCCGTTAGGGCCTAAGAAACCGAAAATTTCACCCTCTTTTACCTGAAAAGTTACATTGTCTACAGCTAAAAGATCACCAAATCTCTTAGTTAGACCTTCTGATTCTATAACACTCATATCGATCACCCATTATTGCTTTTCTATCTCTTCCTCCAGCTCAGCTATTTTGGAGTCAATTACCTCTAGCCTCCTCTTTATAGACTTCCTTATTGTCTTGAGTAATTCGAGCTTTGTCTTCTTATCCTCTATCTCGTTTATGAATCGTAAGAAGCCAAAAGGCCAGAAGATTAAGGGGTGCCCTCCCTCCATCATTCCCCTTATGATCTTTTCTTTTAGCGTTGGAGGAAGGTGCCAAGAAATGCATTGATAGTACTTCTTCGTGAAGTCGAGTTGTTTCTCTATGAAGCTCAAGTTTTGCCTCATCAACTCTTCTCCGTCTTTGGTTAATAGATAGTGCTCTCTTTCCCCCTTGAGCTCTGTCCTTATTAGGCCCCTTGTCTCTAGCCTTCTTAGCGCAGGATATATGGTTCCAGTCTTTGGCTACCAGACCCCTTCAAATATTTTCTTGAGTGCTTTTATTATCTCATAACCGTACATTGGCTTCTTTTTCAATTGAAGTAGTATTAGTAGCTCAATTGGAGAGAGTTTACGTCCTAAAACAAAGCTCTTGTGGTTCATAGTAGATGTCTACTATATAGATCTCTACTATATTTAAAGTTTGAGAATCATGAAAT
>CAYZRF010000047.1:0-4934 GCA_964480775.1 uncultured Nitrososphaerota archaeon | reverse complement strand
TCAGATGGCACAGTAGTGGCATCTGGACTCATGGTGAATAGAGCCTTAGAAGCTGCTAAGAATTTAGATGAGAGAGGGATTAGCATCGAAGTAATAGATCTGAGAACCATCTCTCCTATAGATAGAGAGACTATTGTCAATTCTGTTAAGCACACAGGTCGATTGGTAATCGTAGAGGAGGACTGGGCACCCTGCAGCATATCAAGTGAAGTGGCTGCCATAGTAGCTGAGGGACCTTTTGACAGCCTATTATCCCCTGTGAAGAGGGTAACGACGCCTTTCTATCCGATGCCTTATAGCCCAGAGTTAGAGGACTCGATGATTCCAAGCGTCAAAAAGATAGTGTCTGCCGTGGAGGAGGTGATGGACATCCTATGAGCGCTAGTGGTCTCCGCTTAAGGGGTAAGGTTGCTATCATAACGGGAGCTGGATCAGGAGTTGGTAGAGCCACAGCTCTCCTTTTCGCGGAAGAAGGAGCAAAGGTAGTAGTTTGCGACATTGCAGAGGAAGGCCAGAAGGTATGCAAAGAAATAACTGAGAAGGGAGGAGAGGGTGTATTCATCAAGGCTGATGTTTCTAAGGCCGAAGAGGTAGCTAGTTTGATAAAAAAGACGGTTAAAAAATATGGAACGGTAAATATTCTAGTAAATAACGCAGGCATACCTTCCCACGGTACTGTACTGGATATCTCAGAAGCTGAATGGGATCGCGTGCTAAACGTGAATTTGAAAGGTGCTTTTCTATGCAGCAAATACGTCATACCAGAGATGATAAAGAGTGGTGGGGGAGTCATAGTGAACGTAGCCTCGGTTATAGGTCTCGTAGGAGGGGAAGGAGAAGTCGCGTACTGTGCTTCCAAAGGAGGTCTAATAGCCCTAACTAAAGCGCTAGCCTTGGATTTTACTGATCACAACATTCGAGTAAATTGTATCTGTCCAGGATCCGTTGAAACTCCAATGAGGCAAAGAATTATGGCTCAAAAAACTCCTGAAGAGCGCAGAGCTGCAGAATTGAAGATACCAATTAAAAGAGTAGCCAAGCCAGAGGAGATCGCTCGTGCCATCCTCTTCCTAGCTTCGGAGGAGTCAAGCTATATGACTGGGTCTGTCCTTGTTGTTGACGGCGGATGGACAGCACGATAGATGAGGCATTGTGTTTATCAAGCGATAATTGCAGCTTTAGTGGCAAAGCCTATTTACAGTTTCTGCATTAGTTTAGGAAATTATAATGGAATCCTGAGTCTATAGACATGTGCTACCTAATTTATGAGCTTACACACAGGTCAAAACAATTAGGAATGAACGTACTTTCTAGCGGTGTCTTGAGCCTTCTTAATGATTTCAAGGTTCCTTACAAGACCCTCTACGGGGTCTAGGGCTCCGCTTTCGAATATCAAGATCCCATCATATTTATGCTTCATTAGAAGTCGAAGAATGCCAACTAGGTCCAAGTTCCCTTCTCCTAAAGGAAGATGAAATAGTTTCGAATTAGGGCCAATATTGTCGCTTAGATGCACATGTATTACTCTATCGATGACTCGATCGAGAAAGTTGATGGGATCTGAACAGGTGTTAGCGTGTGCAGCATCAAATGTGATGCCAACATTCTGCAAGTTTATTGCATTTACCAGCTCTAATATTACCTCTGGAGTGGTAGCAAACTGATCTGGTCTGGAATCCATGTTCTCCAGACCAACCTTTACTCCAAGTTCTTTGGCCTCTTGACAAACTTCCTTAAGGGACTCTATCGTCTTCTTAATGTAAACTTGATCTGGAACCATTGGGCTTGTCCTTCTTCCGGGGTGTATGACAACAAGTTCAGCTTCTAACTCATCAGCTAAGCGAACGCTTTTCATCAGCAGAAGTTTTGAGACACGTCTTATCCAAGGATTAAGACCAGCTATGTTCATATCATGACAAGGGGCATGGATAGTGCAATTTATCCCTTTTTTCTTCAGCAAGTTCAAGATTTCTGAGGGCTCTCTTTTCCCATCCAAATATGGGAATATGGAGGGGTGATCCATCCATAATTCAAATACATCATAACCCATCTTTGAGAGCTTAGAGATAGCGTCTTCTACGCTGAGATTCCACAGAGCACCTTGCCCGAATCCCAGCCTCCAGCCCAACTTCTTACCCCCATGGCTCTACAATAACTTTTAAGCCGTTTCTTGACTTTGCGGTATCTATAGCTTCCTTTATTTTATCAATTGGGAATCTATTGGATATTATTTTCTTTAGTTTCATCTTACCTGTAGAAATAAGCCTGACTGCTTGGGCAAAATGATTCGCTGTTCTTCCCTCAATTCCAACGAGTGCTATCTCTTTGTGGTGTATTATGTTTGGATCGAAAGATAGTTTAATTGGAGGATAGGCGGCAGCAAAGAAAACTATTGTTCCTCTTTTTGCTGAAGCATTTAAGGCCTGATGAAAGACAGATTCTCCCATAAAGGTCATTAATACGGCGTTTGCGCCCTTTCCCTCGGTAAGGCTTTTCACCTTCTCTACAATATCGACCTTTGTCGGGTCTATTGCTTCTTCAGCTCCCAGCTCTAAAGCTTTTTCTCTTCTAAATTCAAGAGGCTCGCTCACTATTGCTCGAACTCCCATGTTGTTAAGTAGTTGAATAAACATTAGTCCTATCGGTCCTGAGCCTATGATGAGAACAGCATCTCCAAGCTGCATGTCATATATTTTTTCTATAGCGTTTATGCAACAAGCCAAGGGCTCGCATAGGGCAGCTTCATCGAGAGGAACTGAATCAGAGATCTTGTGCATATACTTCTCTGGCATCTTAAAGTATTCAGCGAAACCATTAGGAAGAGGGCCTTTCCTCCTCTCACAAAGATTATCAGCCCCTCTTCTGCAGTAGTAGCAGGAATTGCACCTCCAAATAGCGTCAACAGCTACTTTGTCACCAGTTTTTAGGGATTGAACATTCTCGCCCACCTCGACCACGGTGCCAGAAATTTCGTGCCCTATTGGGCAAGGCGTATAAGGTAGAAACAACCCTTCATAGATCCTTATATCAAATGGGCAAACCCCACAAGCTTGTACCTTTATAATAACATCATCTGGTTTCTCTATTGAAGGTTCGGTGGTCTCTATCGTCCTTACATCTTTAGGACCGAAAACAAAGGAAGCTTTCATATTACCTGCGTACCTCCTCCTGCCTTATGATAAAATAGAAGATATATTCCTGATTTTTTAGTTTTGTCAATCTTAGCCACAACCTTCTTTTGATCCACCACCATGCCTATGCCTGAACTCCTCTAATTCCATCCAAGATTCGTCTGAGGAAAGAGATCCCTTAAGATATTCCCTGACTACCTCTCCGACATTACCTTGAACTCCGATTATTACTTCAATTCCTAATGAATCAAAGAATGCACGCGCTTTCCTCCCCACACCATAGGCAAGTATCACGTTAACCCCTTTTTGTTTTAGAAAGGTGGGGATATCACCTGGAGAATGCTCCATTAAAGGATTCTTGATGACCTCCACTCCTCTTATTTTCTCCGTTCTTTATTTTAACTAAAGTGAAGAAGGGAGTTCTGCAAAAATGTGGACTAACTTCTGAATCGAGTCCTCGTTCGTCTGCACTAGGAACAGGCTATTTTCATCCTATTCACCGTTTTGCTCAGGACCTTCTATAGTTAAAAAGACCACCTAATAGTGTGAAGAGTATTTCTAGTGAGCCATGGGAAACGCTAAAAAGAGAAAGGCTGGTACAATTTTTGAAGGGATGTTCCCTTGTCAAACAACTTCAAGATCGCGGTAGCACTTGGACTCTTGGCTCTCCTGTTTTTGGTTCTTATGCCAAAGCTCCTTTGGAATCGCCTTAGAAGAGGCTATAATTTAACAACTTTTCGATCAGATAACCTTAGCTATCAAAAATTGAAGGAACTTAGCGGTGCTGAGATCTTAGTCCTTGTAGACAATGAGCCAAGCAGTTCCAACTTTGAATTAAAAGCTGCATGGGGAATTTCTTTGTACGTGAAGGCTCAAAACGTTTCATTCCTGTTTGACACAGGCCCAAGTCCTGAAGTATTGGAGCACAATTGCAAGGTTCTAGGAGTTGATTTGAGTAATATATCCTTCGTTTTCATCTCACATGAGCACGGAGATCACACCGGAGGACTTCCATATGTTGCAAAGGTAGCTCCAAGCGTACCTGTGTATGTTCCATCTGGGATGAGCTCCTCCGTTCGGAGAGGGATAGAGAGGCTTGGTTTTAACGTTATTGAAGTGAAAGGCCCTCAACAAATGTTGGAAGGAATTGCAAGCACTGGTCCTCTTATGAGCGGATCTTTAGCTGAACATGGTCTCATCTTGAACTTACAAGGGAAAGGTATGGTCCTATTAGTCGGTTGTGCTCATCCAGGAGTTGATAGGATGTTGTTGAATGCTACCAATTTCTCAGAGGAGGTTTTTGGGGTTATTGGAGGATTTCATCTCATGGGAGCAAGCGAGACAAGGTTAGAGCAGATAGCTAAAGTTTTTGATGAACTCAGTCTTCAACTAATTGTTCCATTACATTGTTCTGGGAAAACTGCAAAGAGTTTCTTTAAAGAACATTTTCCCCAGGTGTATCTAGACGCCCAGACAGGTAGTTTTCTGAAATTGGGTCCTTGAAGAAGCCTGACTCTATTGCTTCGCAGGAATATGGACTATTTTGTCTCCAGTTCTGCCAATCTTTTCTCCAAGTCCTCAAGTTGTCTCTTGAGCATGTCTCTTTGTTGTTTGAGCAACTTTATCTGATCTTCCTTGCTCGTTGGAGCCATGGGAGGCATCATAGTCGTTGGAGGCATCGTTGGAGCCTGTGTGTAAGGCAAGGGAGTAGTTGGAGCTGTTGGTGGAACCATACCGTACTGGAAAATTGGAGGTAGTCCTCCTGGTGATCTACCAAGCCAACCTGGTGAATAACCGAATCTT
>CAYZRF010000046.1:0-5278 GCA_964480775.1 uncultured Nitrososphaerota archaeon | reverse complement strand
GACTAGAACTTTTAAGATCTTCAAGCGCCCTGCTGCATTATCTATTTGGTTTTTCTTTTCGCGAGCGAGTTTTCCTGCCCGTATCGCTCCAAGCCAAGAGGGATGAAGTACGGGCGCTTTACGAAAAACGGACGCCGAGCTTTTGCTCTTACAGAACAACAAAGAGCCGACTGCAGTTGCGAGCCGGCTCTTGTCTGGGATACGAAACTGGGCTATTTACCCATTTCCTTCAGTTTTTCTTCTATCTGCATGCAAAATGCGTCATCAAAGTTTAATTGCACCACGTGTGGTAACAGCTCTACGATTGAAATTTTCTTCTTTAGCCTAACAATGTCTGTTGAGAATTCTACACCAACAAACCCACCACCTATTACTACTATGTTTTGAACTTCTCTAACTGTTCTGAGTAGGGTTTCTAGATATGGGACTTCTTTTTTTATGAAGAAGACGTTTTCCAATTCTATACCCTCAATTGGGATTTTCTGAGGTGTTGCACCTGTAGCTAAGACGAGTTTATCATAACTTATCTTTCCAACAGTCGTTTCAACGTATTTTTCACCTCTGTTTATAGATTTCGCTTCACCTTTAAGCAGTTCTATGTCATTTTTTGTTAAAATTTCATCAGAAACTATGTTCTTTGAAACAGATTCTATAGATGAAGAAAGGTAGGGAATGGCGCATGGAATTACTACTTTATCTTCCTTTCTCAAAACAACGATTTTTTTATCAGGATAGTTCTTTCTTGCAGTAAGGGCAGTAACTATTCCTGAAGGCCCACCACCGATTATTAATACATCAGCATACATGGCAATCAATGATATAACTGATTTTAAAAAATTTTTACTAATTATAAGAAAGGTATCTTTCTGGTCCCCTCAAGAGAGATTGTTTAATGAAGGCAATCCTCTAAGAGAAAAGAAGCATTAAAGGGGGTATAAGAAGACTCTTTCATCAGAAGATAAGTGGATCCTTTTAAACAACTATCATATGTAATTTCTCTTCTTACAAGCTTCTAATGCCTCTTTCCACCTCCTTCTTTTCCCATAGCTTGCTAGCTCCTCGAACACCTTCAAGAGAAGTTGCCCTCTAACTCCAGAACTCCTTATAACTCCGAGTATCCACTTCAGGCTGTTCTAACCGTCCAAGTAGGCGATCATAAATTCCTTTACATAGTTGATAACATCTCCATAGCGCGTCTGTGTAGAGAAATGGCCGTTTGAATGTCGCTGCTTACTAGGATGGTTACAAAATTTGTAGGAATGGATGGAGCGCTCTTCGAAATTACCTCCTAATCTTGGTGAAAAAAAAGAATTTATATATTCTTTATATATAATAATTATCGATATAAGATGGGCAAATCTGGACGATCTTATAGGAGCTTATTGGTGACCCGTGAAGTCTATGAGAGGTTGAGATCCCTAAAAAGAGAAGGCGAAAGCTTTTCGGATTTAATTGCTAGATTAATGGAGCGGAGCGGTGCTGACTATGGGCTAGAAAAATTAGCTGGGCTGTTATCTGAAAACGAGGAGGAGGCTCGACTGTTTGAAGAGGCAGTAAAGGAGGCTTCTAAGTACTTTAGGTGGACAAGTTGAGTAAAATATGCCTAGACTCGAGCGTTCTAATAGCTTTGGAAAAGGCCCGAATTTCAGCAGAGGATTTACGTAGGGAGTTTCCACATTCTCACTTTGTTATTTCTGTTATCAGTGCTTTTGAACAGGCATACGGGGCTTATATCTTGATACAAAAGGGATTCGAGGAGAAAGGAGTGGAGATCCTCGATGGGTTGAAAGATTTCAGAATATACCCTCTGACTTTTGAGGCCGCCCTTCTGGCAGCAAAAATCTCTACCGAGCTAAGATCAATGGGCAAGAAAATCGAGCCTAAAGATTTGTTTATAGCTACGATATGTATTCGGAATAAGTTAGAACTCTTGACGCTAAATGTCAGGCACTTTGAGCTATTGTCTCCGTATGGTCTGAGAGTGCACAGTGCAAGACCTTTTTTGAAAAAGAAATAATCCCATTGTTAAGATGCAAGATAAGAAGTTCAAGCCAGTAATAGCACCAAAGGATATCCTTAAAATATAAATTATCAGGCTATGTAGAAACAAAACATTATTCCACGATTAAGCTATAGTCTTCCTGGAAGCGAAAACCTCACTCTAAGCATGTTCAATATGTCTGAAGCATCCTCAGCCAAATCAGAAGATCCCTCAATCTCTGCTAAAATATCATTTAATAGGAACAATGTCTTTATTCCCATCTCAACTGGCAGATCTTTCTTTGCACTATGATATTGCAGGTCCATTTCATGCTCAAGCCTTCCTACTTCAAGTATGAGGTTATAACATTTGTCTACATCCTCGAAAAGGCATTTTATAGCTTCCGTTAGTGCCCTTACTTCTTTAACAAGGGTATCAGCCATAGAACTTAGCCTTTCTCTCATCTTATATCCTATCGACATTCCTTCTTCCATGAGCAATTGTTCTTCGCCCAATATTATCTCTAGGGTAAGTGCAGCATTTTTAGCCTCATCTCCTACGAAATCAACGCTTGAGGACAGTCTAGCTATGATTTCTGCATCCCCTGCCTTTAACTCAGAACGAGCGACATCGAGCATTATGGCCCGGCGAATGGTGTCGGCCTCTTCTTCCAAAGACTTAACTCTTTGGACTGCATGCCTTGACTCCTCCAATAATCCATCTCTATAAGCATCTATCGCTCTTTTCAACTCTTCAATGACATCTCTTATCTTAAGGCTATGTAGTTTTAATTTTTCGATAAGATCAGCGGTCTCTTTCTGTTTGAAATAATCTAGATACTTCCTAACACTTCCCAAAGAATGTCACCCCGGAACAATGGCCTCACTTAATCCTTCCTCTGGGAACCTAAAGAGTTTATAGTCTGAGAACCAAACTTTCACCTCTTTATCCTCAAGCTCTTCTTCAGTTATTGCAATGACAGTATCTCCATTCTCCAGCTCTATCTCATACCGAACAAGGGCTCCTAAGTAACTTTTCAACCTAATCCTACCAGGAATCCCTGAACCTAAGATCACGTTCTCTGGCCTAACTCCAACAACTACGAGATCCCCTTCAGGTAAATGCGATGGACCTAACTCATAACCACCTCTTATTACTACTTTACCTCTCTCGTTTCTACCTACCAAAAAACTTGCATCACCTACGAAAGCCATTACAAAGGGCGTGTTTGGATGATAATACAACTCTTCTGGCGTTCCTACTTGAATGAAACGGCCTTTCCTCATGACTGCTATTTTATCAGCAACTGCCATGGCCTCTTCTTGGTTGTGAGTCACGTGAATAGCTGTCAAACCCTTAGACTTGACGATTTTTCTGAGTTTAACCCTAACCTCCTCGCTAACCTTTCTGTCTATGGCCGAGAGAGGCTCATCTAAGAGAAGGATTTTCGCTCCGTAAGCTATAGCCCTCAACAAA
The DNA here is from genome assembly GCA_964480775.1 of uncultured Nitrososphaerota archaeon. Lineage (GTDB taxonomy): Archaea > Korarchaeota > Korarchaeia > Korarchaeales > Korarchaeaceae > QMVU01. The sequence goes on along the minus strand of CAYZRF010000046.1, from coordinate 1,821 downwards.
GCGACTTGCTGCTGCTCACCAGAACTCATCTCATCTGGAAACTTGTCAAACTCGATGCTAAACCCAAATTCATCTGCTAATTCCAAGATTCTATCGCGTACATCCTTTTCATTCCATTCCCTGACCATTAATCCATAACCAACATTTTCAAATCCGTTCATATGGGGAAAAAGAGCTAGATCTTGAAATATGAAGCCTATATTCCTTTCTTCCGGTGGCTTTCCCAAAATAGACTTATCATCGACCAGAACGTCTCCTTCATCTGGTTCTAGGATTCCGGATATTATTTTTAGAAGAGTTGACTTACCACAACCGCTAGGTCCAATAACAGCCAAGTACTCTCCATCTTCCACCAGTAGATCCACTCGATCGATGGCTACTATTATATCAAAGGTCTTCCTGATGTTCTTCAGCTCTATTCTAGGCATTTAAGATCGCCTCCTTGATCTCAGGATATGCTTTCACCGCCTCTAGCTTGTACAACAACACATCTCTTGGATCAATTGAAATGAAGATGGATTCTTTCTCCTTAAGACCTCTAATCTTCAAGGTTGGAACTTCACTAATGATTTTGAGATCGTTTGCATTTAACAACAGCTTTGTTACCTTTCCAAAGAATCTGATTTCTTCAATTTTTGCTTTAATGAGGTTAGCTAGGCTTCGTTCCTTTAGGTAGATCTTCACCCTTCTAGTCCTAATTGCAATTAACACATCGCCTTCAAGCTTGGACGCGCTTCTTAAGCTAAGATCATTTATTCTGACGACCCCATGTTTAGCATAGCCCTCGTAGAAGTTGCTTTCTCCTATGAAGTAAGCTGTGAAAGGGTTTTCAGGGGTTTTAAATAGCTTTTCGGGGCAACCTTCTTCAAGAATTCTGCCTTCTCTTAGGAGGAAGATGCGGTCTGCTATGCTCATTGCCTCCTCCTGATCATGGGTCACGTGTATTACCGTTAGATTAAGAGCCTTGGCCATTTTCCTAATCTCGTATCTCAATAATACACGAAGCATGACATCAAGGGCCGAGAGTGGTTCATCTAATAGGATTAAGTCGGCACCTGAAGCTATTGCTCTTCCTAAGGCAACTCTTTGAGCCATACCACCGCTTAACTCATGAGGAAACGCATCAGCCCTTTCAATAAGACCTACCATGTTCAGAACTCTTCTAGCTATGACTTCAACATCTTTTGGATCCCATCCCCTGCTTTTAGGACCAAAAGTGATGTTGCCCCAAACATCTAAATGGGGAAAGAGTGCATATCCCTGAGGGAGGTATCCAACGCCCCTTTTTTCCGGAGGCACCTTAGTTATGTCATTTCCATTAACAATTATCCTACCTTTGGCTAGGGGGACTAGGCCGCAAATAGCCTTTAGCAGCGTTGTCTTTCCAGCCCCTGTGGGACCAGCAACTATAGCATAACTGCCGTTTTCTATCTTGATATTAACATCGTTTAGGGCTGTTTTTTTGCCATATCTCACCGTAACCCCTTTTAGTTCAACGCTTGGCATCTTACGTACCCCTCCCAGCCCGTTTTAAGGCGTAAAGCAGCAATCCAGATATCAAAAGTAAAATTATACAGGATATTCCTGCAACGGAATAGGCTCTTTGTTTAACAAGTTCAACTATGTAAACTGGAGCTGTATGAGCAACAGGAACAACGGAAATAGTAGCTCCAGTCTCTCCTAAGCTTCTTGTGAAGGACAATATCGTTCCAGCTACTATCCCAGGACTTATCAAGGGGAGAGTGATCTTTCTAAATGTTTCCAGCGGATTTGCGCCAAGCGTTCTTGCAGTGTCTTCTAAGGATGGATCTAACTGTTCAA
>CAYZRF010000045.1:0-6591 GCA_964480775.1 uncultured Nitrososphaerota archaeon | reverse complement strand
CAATTCAGAAGATGGTTCAAGTTTATTTTTCAAACGGTTGGAAAAGGTCGGACTGATATGAATAGCATTGACATCTCTGTAATGATTGCTGGAGAGGCTGGAGATGGGATAAGGCAGGCTGGTCTCCTCTTCAGCCGGGCTTGTGCAAGAGGAGGGCTTCATACGTTCTCAGTATTTGATTACCTCTCTCTAATAAGAGGAGGCCATAACTCACACCTTATCAGAGTGTGTGATAAAGAAGTACACTCCCATAGGAAGACTATAGATTTGTTGCTTGCTCTAAACCTCGATTCAATTAAAAAACACGCTTCTGAGCTCTCACATAACGCTGGTTTAATATACGATTCGGATTCTGTCAAAGAACTTCCAAAGCTTGAATCGAAGATACTAAGCGTACCAGTCCCTCTGAAGACCATGATAAAAGAGAAGGGTGCCCCTCTTATTACCAGGAATTCTGTTGGGCTTGGTATAATCTTTGCAATGCTTGGATACGATCTCAACTTGTTCTTGGGTGTAATTGATGATCAATTCAAAAGCAGACCTGAAATAGCTGAGCTTAACAAGGAGCTAGCGAAAGAGGGATATAACTACTTCACAAAAAACTTCAAAATGCAATTTCACCTTAAACTTAAACCAGTCTCAAAAAAACAAAGATATGTACTTTCTGGAAATGACGCCATTGCTTTAGGTGCTTTAAAAGCTGGAATGAAATTCTTTGCTGCTTATCCTATTACGCCAGCATCCTCAGTACTTCATGTATTGGCTTCTTTGCAGAGAGACGCAGGAATAGCTGTTTTACAAGCAGAAAGTGAACTTGCTGCAATAAACATGGTGATAGGAGCGGCTTTTGCAGGTGTAAGAGCTATGACCGCTACATCTGGAGCAGGATTCTCACTTATGGCAGAGGCTTTTGGGCTTGCAGGGATGTCTGAAACACCAGTTGTGATTGCTCTAGCCCAGAGACCAGGACCAAGCACCGGCCTAGCAACGTATACAGCACAAGGAGATCTTAGATTCGTTATTCATGCATCTCAGGGGGAGTTCCCCAGAGTTGTGGTCGCACCCGGAGACATAGAGGAAGCATACTATAGAACGATAGAGGCATTCAATTTGGCAGAGAAATTCCAAGTTCCAGCAGTAGTACTTTCTGATAAGCACTTATCTGAGAGCTATAAGACCGTAGAAGCATTTTCTGAGGACGTTAGTATAGATAGAGGGAATCTGTTATCGGATAGATACGAAGGAGAGTACAAGAGATATCTAATAACGGAAACAGGGGTTTCACCAAGAGCAATACCTGGTATCAAGGGGATTATCGTAAAACAAGATGGATCAGAGCATAATGAAAAGGGTTTAGCCACCGCCGATGCAAAAAACGCTAATAAGATGCAGGACAAAAGAATGAGAAAAATGAAGTATATAAAGGAGGAAATATCGAAACTCGAACCAGTAAAACTGTATGGCGAGAAAGAGCCAGATCTAACCATTTTAGGATGGGGGTCGACTAAGGGAGCTATTTTAGAAGCGATTTTTCTCCTTAAGAAAAAAGGAATAAGCGCTAACTTTCTACAAGTAATCTATCTTTGGCCTTTCCCTGACACAGAAGTTAAAGATGCTCTTAAAAATAATAAGAAGCTTTTCTTAGTAGAGAACAACAAGACAGCACAATTAGGAAGTCTACTGAGAGAATTCCTTTGCCTAGAGCCAGATAAGACGATTCTCAAGTATGACGGTAGACCTTTCACTCCTGAAGAGATTGTAGAACAGATAGAGGAGGAGATGTAGTTGGAGTTAAAAGACCTGGAGACCGAAGCCACTATTACATGGTGCCCAGGTTGTGGCAATTTTGGTATTCTTCAGGCATTCAAAGAGGCGTTAATTGAACTAGGTCTTAGAAGAGAGCAGGTTGTCGCAGTCTCTGGCATTGGATGCCACGGAAAAATCTGTGGCTACGTTAACGTGAACAGCTTTCACGTGATACACGGTAGAGTTCTTCCAATTCTAACTGGCATAAAACTTTCAAACCCCGAACTCGTCGCAGTCGGCTTCGCTGGGGACGGAGATGCTTACTCCATCGGGTTAGGACATTTGCCTCACGCGATAAGAAGGAACTTAGACCTCACTTACATAGTACACAACAACATGGTCTTCGGACTAACAACAGGTCAAACCACTCCGACAAGCCCTCTAGGCTTCAAAACTAGATCAACTCCATTTGGCTCTCCTGAAGAGCCCATAAATCCGCTTACGTTCGCTCTTGCCTCAGGAGCTACCTTCGTAGCTAGGGGATTTCCTGGGAAGTTATTACATCTTAAGTCTTTGATTAAACAAGCGATACAACACAAAGGTTTTGCGTTTATTGACGTTCTACAGCCATGTGTGGCCTTCAATAACACCTGGCGTTTCTATAACGAGAGAGTTTATGAGCTTGAGAAGGAAGGGCACGATCCATCTGACTGGAATGCTGCATATAAGAAAGCATTAGAGTGGGGTGAAAGAATACCAATAGGTCTCTTCTACAGGGAGGAAAGGCCAACTCTTAGAGACCGCCTTCCACAACTTGCAGGTGAACCTTTAGTGAGAAGATCCCTAGAGATAAAGATCGGTAGGTTCCTAGAGAAATTCAAGTAAGGTCAGCCTGTCCAAAAGGTTGATATAGATACACTTACTGCATCTCAAGATCAAATTGGATGTAGAGACAAAAATTGAGCTAATAACCCGATTACCAACAGAGGAAGTTATAACTCCTTCTGAACTTAGGGAATTGTTAGAAACAAAAGAAACACCAATCGCTTATAACGGATTTGAACCATCTGGCCTTGCCCATATTGGAACAGGACTTATCACGGCCCTAAAAGTTAAGGACTTCACAAGTGCAGGAATCAAATACATACTTTTCTTGGCAGACTGGCACGCTTGGGTTAATAGAAAGCTTGGTGGAAACCTAGAACTAATCAGGAAGGCATCAGAGTACTTTAAACACGTCTGGTTATCTTTGGGAGTGGATCCATCTAAGGTGGAATTTAAACTAGCAAGTGAGATAGCAGATCAGGACTACTGGGCTTTGGTTCTTAATGTAGCGCAGCACATGTCAATGAACAGAGCAATGAGAGCGATGACTATTGCTGGAAGAACGATGAAAGAAGAGTTGCCTCTGGCAGCCTACTTCTACCCTCCCATGCAGGTATCTGACATATTCACTATGAAGGTTGACATCTGCCAACTGGGAATGGACCAGAGAAGAGCTAACATACTTGCAAGAGAGATCGGACCCAAGCTTGGCTTTTGGAAGCCAGTGTGTGTTCATCATCATCTTCTAATGGGGCTTCAGGGTCCAAAGAAAATGGGATATGAAGATGACGAGATATTAGATGTTCAGATAAGTGCAAAGATGTCGAAGAGCATTCCAACATCTGCTGTTTTTGTCCATGATTCTCCAGAAGAGATAAGAAAGAAGATTAGAGGGGCATTCTGTCCTGCAAGGGATCCTAACAACCCAGTTATGGAATTGGTTAAGTACGTGATAATGAGAGACGGAAAAACGCCTTTTACAATAGAAAGACCCCAAAAATATGGCGGAGAAATAACATTTGAGAGTTATGAGGAATTAGAGAAGACGTATATAGAGGGAAACTTACACCCCTTAGATCTAAAAAATGCTGTTGCCGATGCTCTAGTGAAAATTCTTGAGCCATGTAGAAAACACTTCAAACAAGATAAGGATGCTAGAGAACTTTTGAAGAGCCTAATCTCCGCTGAGGTTACTAGGTGAGATATAAGTTGTCTACAAAGAGAATTAGACTTGTAGCCGTGGATATTGCTGGCACTCTAACGGACGAAAAGAGACGTATTTATCCAGAGGTAATTTATGCCCTAAGAAAGCTAGAAAACGCTAAAATACCTGTTTCCATAGTCACAGGGAACTCGTTCATGGCTGCTTACAAGATAGCTCAATACTTCGGTTTAACTGGACCCATAGTTGCTGAGAACGGTGCGGTTGTATACGATCCTGTGTTGAAGAAAAGGATCCTTGTTGGAGATCCAGAGCCAGGTAGGAAGGCAATTAATCTCATCGTCAAAAAGCTTGAGTTGACGCCTTCTTTTCTTAACAGATACAGGGATGTGGACTTCATCTTCGAGAAGGATAGAAAAATGGATGTAGAATTAATTCGTAGGATATGCACGGAAAACAAGCTTAACGTTAGGGTTTTCGATTCGAAGTTCCTGATTCATGTCTGTGATAAGAGAGTAAACAAGGGGATTGGATTGATCAAGGCCTGCAAGCTAAGAGGTATACCCTTAGACAAAGTTGCAGCTATAGGGGATAGTTGGCTCGACATAGACATGTTGAAGGTAGTCGGCATGCCAATAGCTGTTGCTAATTCACCAGATGAATTGAAAAACATAGCTAAAATTGTTACTAAGAAACCCGATGGTCTTGGAGTTATAGAGGCCATTGAGGAATATCTGCTGCAGACGAATGTTAAATAGGGTATTAGTCCTCTCTTGATCTCACTAATGACCTTCTGACATTTATCTTCAAAAGAAGACTTATTAGCATTAAAACATCCCCTAGGAGCAATATACTAATCGAATCTCTCAGAAGGGCTAAATCCAAGCGGTTGGATGGGAATATTCTTATCTATACCTTATTATTTCATCTGAAAAGTTCTTAACTCCAAGGATGTACCATCCCCTTCTATCTGGGGTAAAGTAGAAGGAATCTGGTCCGAATGCCTGATAATTTGTCTTAATCTCTTTTAAAACGTTGTAGACAGTTATCCTTGCTTTACTCCCTTCTTGGTTGGAATTGAGATTTTATGTTCCTGGCCTAACCAATATGTCATGAAATACTCTTTTCCATAGGTGAGAGGATTCCCTCGTGCTGATGGAAGGAGGACGTGAATGTGCTTAAGAGAACAGAAGCGGAGGAGACTGATCCTATGACAACAAGCAAAGCAGATATCCTTACAAGCCTGCTCATACCTCTTTCCTCCATTTAAAGTAGTATCCAGAGAACCCTTAGTGGGATTAGCGAGATACCCACGTAAGGACGCATCTCTTTCAAGGATTCCATGAAACCCAGATAGGACGGAAAAGGTATGTGAAGGACTTTGGAGATAGTGTCAGCTGCCAAGATAATTAGAAAAGATCCCATAGCTGATAGGAGAGAGCTATTGCTTATGACAGAGATCATTATCGAAAGACTCAGGAGGAACAACAAGTATAGGACCAATCTCAGATAAAGAACTATGATGTCAACAGATGTGAAGATCCTTAAGGAGAGGTCTGGCGAAATTACTACCGAAGCAATTATGCTTGATAAAAGCATAGATACAGAAATGAATATCAATGACGAAAGAAATTTAGCAGTAAAGATCTCCTCCCTAGATAGAGGAAGGGAAAGAATATCCATAATCTCTCTAGTCTCAAATCCTCTTACAAAAGACAGTGGTGGGATTACTGAACAAAAGAGCGAGACTACTTCAAAGAAAGCTAGAGAGTCGGCCGCAGATTCCAAAGTGCTTTTGGACGCAAAGGTAGCTATATCCCAGTTAAGTTCTTGAAAGAATGAGGCTCCTGCAGCATAGCCCGAGAGAAAGTTCAGCAAGCCTAATAGCGTAAGGGCTCCTATAACAACCTCCGGAAGAGGAAATCTGAAGAAATAGGAAAGTTCCCATTCTATTTGGTAAATAAAACGCTCACTCTCCATCTTTCTTCCCCTCAGAAATTATAAGTGCGAACAGTTCGTAGAGATTTGAATGCATAAGTTGAACTGAACTAATCGATATTCTCCTGTAAGTCGAACAAAGTCCATCTATCAGCCTTCTTTGATCTTTACAAGTGATCTCAACCCTCCCATCATGGCGATTCACAGTTAATCCTCTAAACTCTTTTAGAGGATCATCGAGGTCACACTCAAAGGATAGCTTCCAAGAACCGTAATTATCAAGAAGATTAACTAAACTACCTTCCCAGACGACCTTGCCTCGGTTTAACATAACAAGATAATCACATATGACCTCTAGGTCAGAAAGGACGTGAGTTGAAATTAGAAAGTTAATATCCTTTTCTTTTTCCAGCATCTTAATAAGCTCAATAACCTTCATCCTTCCTAACGGATCAAGGTTACTAGTAGGCTCGTCTAGTATGACGAGCCTAGGATCTCCTACAAGAGAAGCAGCAAGACACAATCTCTGAACCATTCCAGCTGAATATCCTGAGATCTACCTGTCTATGTAATTGGAGAGATCTAGCCATCTAGGGTTCTGTTAACTTATTGTTGGTATAACGTTCTGGGGATATGTGAAGTTTCGCCGTAAGGCGAAATTTGGGCGAGCGTTAGTGGGCCACATATTCTCCTTTTGTCCGAGTGCGAAAGCACCGAAGCGAAGCGGAGAGTTGCGAACCAGCCATATTTTTTTTCTCATTTTTTACTTTGAGCAAGCTCTTTTATTGTCTCATAGGTTTCAAACTCTGGAGCTAAAGAATCATAAACTTTAAACTTTCTGAAAGAAAGGACCTCTGCATTTGTCCCCATCCAACCTCCGTGCAAAGGATAAACAAAAGTTATTGGCAGTTTAAACTCTT
>CAYZRF010000044.1:0-6732 GCA_964480775.1 uncultured Nitrososphaerota archaeon | reverse complement strand
GTAAGTTCCTGCCACCTCTTTGCAGCTTCCTCAGCATTATATTCCTTTCTCCAGAACTCCATCTTCATGATTCCGTTTGCTGCATAAAAAGTCAAGAAAGCAAGCTTCATGAACTTTCTCCTGTCCAAGATGTCGTTTATTTCCGCTTTACCAAGGTTTAGTTCCTCCTGTAGGAATAGAGGTTCCTCAAGCATGCTTTCTGTAAGATAGCTGAAGGTCTCAGCCACATTCATAGGTACTATGTACCTCTTCCAAACAGGATCCTCAAGGTTGGCGCTTATCCCGTGTATGCCGTGGCCGAACTCATGAAAAACGCTTCCGAAATCAGAAAAGGGAGATACCCTTCTGAAAACTACTCTAACGTCATCAGGAACCCTTATACTGAAACAAAAAGCGCTTGGACTCTTCTTCTCCCTGTCTTCATCGTCAACTTTGATCTTCCTAGGGTCAAACCCCATAGAAGTTAATAGCTCCAAAACCTTCTTTACAGGGTCCATTCCCTCGAAATACTTGTTCAACGGCCTGTATATGCGCCCTCTCCAAGTGTAGTAATCATCGTAATACTCATACTTTTTCTTCCCAAGAACCTCAGGCGCGTAGTGCTCAGCAGCTGTCAAAAAGGCATCTTTTGCTCCATCTCCAAGTTTCATTAGCAATCCTCTGAGTTCGTCGTATCCAAAACCTTCTAACTCTAGATATGCATCTAACGGGGTCAGACCATACCTTGCATAAACCTCCTTTGAAATTCTGAACCTCTTCTCAACCCAAGGGGCAAGAGCCGGAGCTTTTTTCAGGAACTCATCAAATACCTCTTTTCTCTTGGAAGGATCATCAACTTTTGAGTTGAATTGTCTCCAATTACCCCAATTGACCTTCTTTCCATCTAATTGGTACTTCTCTGTGTAGATGATGGCCATTCTCTTCTCCTCAAACTCTAACCTTGCCTCTAGGGACTCGGATTGGGCAATTGTACTAACAGATTCTAGATACATGCTCCTCGGCTCTTTGTACTTCTGCAGAAACTCTAGACAGACCTTCGATATCTTGTCTGACAAAGACTTCATTAGATCTTTGTCAAAAGGAAGCCCGGCTTTCTGAAAGTAGAACTGCTCGCTTAACTTAGCTCTTAGATCTTCATATCTTGATGCTAACTCTTCAAGAGACATTTCCTTCCTAACTGGTTATCTAAAACTAAAAAATAAGTTGGTGCAATCTTCTCTTAGCAATATGCTCAAGAACTAAGCCGTTGCATTCGTCTCAGGAAAACCTAAATCCTTGGGCCCCAAGTATCCTCGGTGCATGATGTCTCTAATTCCCAAATGGTTGGAGAGGTACAGTAGACAAATCGTCTTACCAGAAATAGGCTCTGAAGGTCAGAAAAGGCTGTCAAAAAGCTCTGTTGCCATCATTGGATGTGGTGCTCTCGGATCAGCAGCGGCTCAGTTGCTTGTCAGAGCAGGAGTGGGGAGGATCAGAGTTATAGACAGGGATTTCGTTGAGCTCAGCAACCTTCAAAGGCAGATATTGTACAATGAGGAGGACGTGCGATCAGGTCATCCAAAAGCAATAGTGTGCGCAGAAAAGCTCGGGAAGATAAACTCTTCCATAGAGATCGAGCCTGTTGTTGATGACGTGAATCCCAGGAACGTGGAAGAACTCATAGAAGGAGTTGACTTGGTGATTGACGGTCTAGACAACTTCGAAACGAGGTTCCTGATAAATGACGCGGCTTTAAAGAATCACATCCCTTGGATTTATGCTGCCGCCATTTCAACCTATGGCATGACGATGAACATCATTCCAGGAGAAACAGCCTGCCTAAGAGATCTGATTAGTATGCCCCCACCCCCAGGCTCTCTGCCAACCTGTGAGACTGCTGGCATTCTCAATTCTGTTCCAATCGCAATAGCATCCATAGAAGCAACAGAAGCCATTAAGATACTTCTTGGGAAAGAATATAGGAGGAACGAAGTGCTCTTTTGGGATCTTTGGAATGGAGAATTCCTCAGGATCAAAGTATCAAGAAGAAAAGATTGCCCTGCATGTGTAAAGGGCGAGTACGAGTACTTAGCAGGAAAGGGCAGCAAGACAGTCACACTTTGCGGGGCTAACGCTGTTCAAATAAGGCCTGACAAAAGGGTAGACATAGACCTGGGATCTTTGGCAGAAAGGCTGCAGAGGCTTGGAAAGGTTAAGCTGACCCCTTATGTACTTTACTTCTATGTTAATTCCTATGAGATATCGGTATTCCTTGATGGAAGAGCCATAATTAAGGGGACAGCTGAAGAGAACGTTGCGAGATCCCTTTATTCTAAATACGTAGGAATATAAAGGAAAGAGGTTCCATTCCAAGAAAGAACTACCGCTTTTCACTAAATGCGATATTGGAAAAGTAAAAGTCAAGATTATATATCTATATTGGATATATCTAACGGTGATATATGTGCCAACCTGTCCAGTTTGTGGTATGAAGGTGTCTCAAGAAACTCCGTTGAAGGAAAATTTTGGAGAAAAAGTGTATTATTTTTGTTCTAAGCACTGTAAAATGGAATTTTCTCAAAATCCTAAAAAATATGCCTCAAAAGGCTAAAATACTAGATTAGAATTTCCTTACAATTGGGAGGTGACTCCTTTACCAAAAAAGACTATATCGCTTAAGATAGGTGGAATGCACTGCGCAAATTGCGCTCTAACCATAGAGAAACGTCTGAAAAAGATTAAAGGAGTTGATAACGCAGAAGTTAGCTTGGCATCTGAGAAAGCTTTAGTAACGTTTAATCCTTCCTTAGTTCCGTTAGAGGTACTTGAGAAAGCGATAAAGGAAGTTGGATATGAGGTAGTTTACGAAAGCGTTATTCTAAGAGTCTCTGGGCTATCAGACGCTCCCGATGCTAAGGTAGTGGAAGAGAGACTTTCTTCTTTAGAAGGGGTCAAACAGGTTTCAGCAGATCATGTCCTAGGAAAAGTATTCATAGAATACAATCCCGCTCTTCTCTCCCTAGCTGACTTAGAAAGAACTCTGGAATCATTAGGGATCACAGTACTCAGCGAGGAGTTCTCTCAGGCTTTTGAGGAGAAAGAAGCACTGAGGTTAAAGAGGCTTTCAATCCTTGGTATGGTAGCTACTGTGCCTATAATACTCTACAGCCAGCACAAACTCCTTTCATTCCTACCACTAGCAGGAACAGCCGTTTCAGCCTATCTTTTGCTTGTTCTGGCAAGCATAGTTCAGTTTGGAGTAGGATATAGGTTCTATCAGGGGGCATTTAGGGCAGCTAAGATGAGAACAGCAAACATGGATACTTTGGTCGCTATGGGAACCACTGCTGCTTATCTATTAAGCATCAGATACACATTCCCGTATCCAAATTGGAAATACATTTACTATGACTCATCTGCGGCCGTCATATCATTCGTCCTTTTAGGAAAGTATTTCGAGGCCAAGATGAAAGGTAAGACCTCTTCTGTCATTAAGAGGCTTTTAGAGCTGAGACCTAAGAGAGCAAGAGTGCTTAAGGAAGGTAAAGAGATAGAAGTTCCAGTAGATGCCATAGAGGTCGGAGACATAATAATGGTGAGACCTGGAGAGAGAATCCCAACTGATGGCCTAGTGGTGGACGGTCACTCTGCTGTTGATGAATCCATGGTAACAGGCGAGTCTATGCCAGTTGAGAAAGCACTTGGAGACGAGGTAATAGGCGGCACTATTAACAAGGAAGGCGTATTGAAGGTCAAAGCAACAAAAGTGGGTTCTGAAACATTTCTAGCTCAAGTTGTAAAGCTCGTTGAGGAAGCAATGGGTAGAAAACCAGAAATCCAAAGGCTCGTTGACAGAATAGCTGGAGTTTTCACGTTCATAGTAATAGGCGTGGCGGGGGTCACCCTCTTATCTTGGATTTTGGCAGGTGCAGAACCATCTACTGCTTTAATCAATGCTGTTTCGGTCCTCGTTGTTGCATGTCCCTGTGCCCTTGGACTCGCTACGCCCACAGCAATATCGGTTGGGATGGGAAAGGGAGCAGAATACGGGATACTGATAAAGAATAGCGAGGCTCTCGAGCTTGCTAGCAAGCTAGACTATCTGATATTTGATAAGACTGGAACCCTTACTGAAGGAACTCCTCGCGTTGTAGAGTGGATATACCTTCCACTGAAATCGACGATAGCAAGGGATGGCAATTCAGATCCTAAGTTAATTGAGCTAGCGGCTGTAGCCGAGAAGAACAGCGAGCATCCTCTTGCTCGAGCCATTGTCGAGAAGGCCATTGAGCTGGGATTAAAACCAGGAGATCCTGATGAATTCATTTCTATACCTGGAAAAGGTGTTAGAGCTAAGTACATGGGGAAAGATCTGCTTGTTGGTAGCATCAGGCTAATGAAGGACAAAGGAGTCAAGTTGAACGGTGCAGAGAAGGTAGCTGAAGACATGATGCTTAAAGGACGGACGGTTGTTGCAGTAGCCCTTGATAACAAGGTGATTGGACTCATAGGTATGATGGATTCTCCAAAGCCTTACGCAAAGGAAGTTATTGAAGCTCTCAAAGATATGGGCATCGTGGTGGTCATGATAACAGGAGATAACGAAAGAACAGCTAAAGCAATAGCCAACCTTCTAGGAATTGATGAAGTCTTTGCAGAAGTCCTTCCTGGAGAGAAAGCCAGTAAAATTTCTGAGCTGCAGGAGAAGGGGCACCTTGTTGGAATGGTAGGAGACGGCGTAAACGACGCTCCCGCCCTAACTCAGGCAGACGTGGGATTTGCCATAGGAAGCGGAACCGACGTGGCAATAGAGTCTGGGGACATAATTCTGATAAGGGATGATCTGAGAGATGTTGTCGCAGCTATTCAGCTGAGTAAGAGAACAGTAAAGCAAGTTATGCAGAACCTTGCTTGGGCCTTCGGCTACAACACTATCCTGATTCCTCTTGCAGCTTTTGGTAAGCTTTATCCGATGTACGCTGGTTTAGCAATGGCCTTAAGCTCTATTTCAGTAACATCATGGTCCCTCACGCTGAGACGCTATATCCCTCCTATAAAGAGAAGAATAAATGATGAAATTACATCAAATTGGTAAAGAGCACACTTAGAGAGTTCTAGAGAGATTTTAAACCCAATAAATGAATGAGTTCTCTTAAAGAATTTATTTTGATGTCTGACTCGACCTTAAGACCTATTGGAATGCATCCTGCTCTGTTTGCGGCCTCTATATCATAAATGGTATCTCCAACAAAGCAAGCCTTTTCAGGTGAAACTCTTAGGGTGCTCAAAGCTCTTAAAATGGGCTCTGGATGCGGTTTTTGAAGGGATACCTCGTCTCCACATATCACCACATCTAAAAAATCAAGTAGTTCAAAGCTTTTCAAAATTTTAAGGGCAAGAGTCTTTGGAGTATTGGTCACACAGCCTGTCTTCAATCCAAAGCGATTTATTTTCTTTAGAACATTCCTTGCACCTGGCATTGGGTCTATAAGATCTATAAATCTTGGAAAGTGCTCAATATACAGCTGTTTGAGTTGTTCAACTGTGAGCATCTTAAAGAAAGTCTCCACATCCTTTTCTACGCTTTGTCCAAGGTGTTTTAGGAATACGTTCCAACTTATCTTGGGGAGCCTGTGCTTTTCTAAAATGAGATTCATAGTATGATACCAAGCCTTGCTACTCTCTATCAGCACACCATCCATATCAAATAGTACAGCTTGAACCGATCTTAGCTTTTTGGAATCACTCATAGTCGAATCTCCATATTACAACTGGTTCTTCAGCATCATACGCCCTTAACTTTTAAAAAGCAAGCCTCTAGAACTTAGATCTCAAATTTTTCGGCTATACATACCATCTTCTATTTTGTGGTCTCTAGATGCAATATTTAGCCAAATACGCTCTCTAGAAGAGGAAGTAAGTTCTTATGAATCTTAAACACCCCCTCTCTTATTTTTCTAACCTGAACCTGCTCTTTTCCATAGGTCCTTCAGTACTGGTATAGCTTCCATCATTTCTCGTGATACCATAGACCAGATTACACCTTTTGGTCTGGGTCTTCTAGGACATCTAATCACACGGCTAGGTGTAACAATAATGTCTACAGGTACGTCGTTCTCTTGAATTGGAATAATAGGAACGATTTGAAGATCGTGAACAGTAGTCACTAATGGAGTTTCCTCAGTGATAGCTCCTACTTCCCTAAGGATCACATATTCGATGTCAGAGTATCCATGTCCTTTTCCTAGTCTTCCTCCTTCCGGAGAGACGGCCACTGAGCCCATCACTTTAAGGTTAATAGAGGGCAGCCTCCATGGTCCGACCAATTTCCCGTATTCGAAAGCACCTCTTATTGTGGAAGCTCTCGAGTAGGCAGAAGGAGGAATCTTACTTGAATCCAAGAGGAGAAATCCTTTCTTAAGTCGAGGTGTGGCCATAACCAAAATCTTCCCATCTTTAAGGGCGAATTCTCTCACTGGCCTTTGTGGTGAATCTGGATTGCAAAAAATGACTCTTGCCCGCTTATATTCTTCAAGCTGTCTTAGTTTTGCTGAGGCTATCTCCGCTCCAACGAAGTTTGGAATTCTTCCTTTAATTGGCTTTGGGAATCTGGCAACGCCCCTCTCTTCAAGTAATTTCCAGATCTGCTCCCGTATCTCAGATTTTTTCATGTTATTCAATTAGTTAATGTAACAGGCTAAAGAACCTTTATCTCTTTGCATTGTCAGTCTTGCTGACTGGGTATGAGGCTTG
>CAYZRF010000043.1:0-7471 GCA_964480775.1 uncultured Nitrososphaerota archaeon | reverse complement strand
AGATTTCTGCTTTTATCTTATTCTTTTTCCTCGGATTCATAGGTGCATTCTTTTCCAGTGATTCTATAAGTAGTTCTGCATTTACTTTGATAAAGCTCTCGCTTTTCACAAATATCGTTGGTTTCCTAGCTATTTCTATGCTATCCTTTGTTATTGCTGAAGGAACTTTCAAGAAAGGATGGGATCCCGACAACTTTGTCGTGCCGATGGTTACTTCGTCTGCTGACCTTATGACAACAATTTTCCTGTTTATAGGCGTCTATCTATTAAAGTAGGTGGCTAAGGGACTTTTATCTCTGTCGTTGGTCCATAGAAGATCAATCTATCTCAAAACATATCTGCTTAATTGATGAAGAGATTTAAGCCATTAAACACCTTTAGCTATGATGTAAATGCTCAAGAGCCACCAATTTCCATAGTTTAAAGTTTAGAGAAACGATAGAGGGCCTAAACCTACCTATTTACGATCGCTTTTGAAAAAAGTTAAAAGTTGTTACTAAATATTTCCGACGCCCCAATGAGAATCGTTATGCTAGGCCCGCCAGGATCGGGAAAAGGAACCCACGCAAAGATAATCGCTGAAGAACTGAGTATACCAGTTGTAGCATCAGGTGAAATCTTTAGAGAAATGATCCGGAAAGATGGTCCGCTTGCGGAGCAGATTAAGGGCTATGTGCTAAGGGGTGAGCTTGTTCCCGATGAAATCGCAATAAGAATAATAATGGATAGACTCGAAAAGCACGATTGCAAAAGAGGATTTGTTCTAGATGGTTTCCCTAGAAATTTAAGGCAAGCAGAGGCTTTGACAAGGTGGTTAAAGCAAAAAGGTCTTTCGATAGATTTAGCCATCTACCTTAAGGTTGACAGAGAAGAATTGATAAGACGTCTGTCTTCTCGTAGGATATGTGAGAAGTGCGGAGCGATCTATCATCTCATATTTAATCCCCCAAAGCACGATGAGATTTGTGATCTTTGTGGCGGACATTTGTATCAAAGGGAGGACGATAAAGAGGAAGTAGTAATAAGGAGGCTTGAAATATACGAGAAAGAATCCCATCCTCTTATTGAATATTATGCAAAGAAGGGCACATTGAGAGAAGTGGATGGAACTGGTACAATAAAAGATGTGCAAAAAAGAATTAAAGCTATCTTAGATTGTTTGAGAAGGAGAGATTCTTATTAGAAGAAATCCAAAGTTTCTGAGTATCCTATTTACCCGCCGCTCTCATTCCTATTACCTTGCAAGATGGTGAAATCGTCGATCCAACTTGCCTATAATCATCTCCAATTAACTCTATCTTAACTAGAAAGTCAAGGAGATTTATCCCAAAACCGGTTTCTTTAAGGCTTTTAGTTATTTCTCCCTTTTCTATCAAAAAAGCACTTGACATAAGTCCGCTGAACTCTCCATTTGCAAGATTAGGCTTATCTGCAGTATCTTTGAAAAGTATTCCTTTTCTAATATCTAAGAGTTCCTCTTTTTTTGCCTTTAGGCCATCTGCTTCCAAAATTACATTGTGTGAACTAATAGAAGGCAAAGAATCGTAGCTTCTTGACGCATTTCCTGTGCTCTTAACTCCCGCCTTCCCTGCAGTATAAGAGTTGTGAATATAACTTTTCAAAAAACCATTCAGGATTACGGGTGTCCTTTTTGTACTTACACCCTCTCCATCGAAACTAACGCTAGCATAGGCCCTAGGAACTGCCCCATCGTCGAAAATACTTATTTCCTCCCTAGCAATCTTCTTTTTAAGCTTTCCAGCCAAGAAAGACCTTCCATATTGCACGTTCTCTGCATTTGCTGCCGATGATACTACAAAGCCTATGAATGAAGGCATTGCTAAAGGGTCTATCACCACATCATAGTATCCTGTTTCTATCCTAATTGCTCCCAAAGAGCTTATAGCTAATTTTGCAGCCTCTTCTCCAACCCATGCAGGATCTATATCGGAGAGATGTCTGCTCTGATTGAATTCATAGCCAGAACTCATGTCATCTCCGTCTTTCGCTGCAATATATGCGTAGATGTAAGTTTGCGTTAAATCCTCGGCTCTTTCGGTTCCTAATGAGTTAAGAACTGCAATTGTTCCTGCTGTTGAGAAGAAAGCCCCACTGATAGAGTAAACCCTTTTATCCACTTTTGCTGACTCAACCATCTCCTTTATGAGTTCTGATGCATCTTCTACACTAAGTTCGGCTATCTTCTCATCAAAGAGTCCTTTTACCCTATTAGCTTCCGTAGGTTCTGGAAAAGATCTGAAGTTTTGATCAGGAGGAGAAGCTTTCGCGTTTTGAATTGCTCTTTTTGAAACTACATCAATCTCCTCAAAACCGGTTGAATATGAAAAGCCAACTTTTTTGCCTATTGCTACCCTTACACCGATTCCTTTCTCAACTATGCTTTCAGCTTTCTTTACTTCTCCTCTTTCTACGCTTATCGAGAGCAGTTTGCCTTCATAAAGGAAAGCTTCAGCTTGATCAACTTCTTCTGAAATCGCCTTCTTTATCGCCGTCTCACCAAAACTCAGAAGCTCTTCTTTGCTCATCTTAGACCACCAAAAGTCATCTTTTTTACCCTGATGTGGGGAGAACCAGCCGTTGTTGGAACCCATTGACCTCCCTTGCCACAATGGCCTATTCTCATTTCTAGATCTTCGGCAACAGCGTCTATGTTATGCAAAACTTCTAAAGTCATGCCAGCTATGGCTACTTCTCTCAATCTCTCCACAAGCTCCCCTTTTCTAATTAACCAACCTTCTTCAGCCTTAAACATGAATTGTCCCTTTGAGGGCTCCGTATATCCATATAATCCCCCTTTTGCATAAATTCCTTCGTCTATGTCCTCAATTAGCTCCTCAAATTTCCAATTTCCTTTAGTTATGAATGTATTGCTCATCCTAACAATTGGAGGATTGCTATAACTCATGGATCGGCCATTGCCAGTACATTCTTGGCCCATCCTTGAAGAAGTTTCTAAAGAATGCATGAATCCTATAAGAACACCTTCTTTAACCAAATATTTCTTTCTCGAGGGGGTCCCTTCATCATCAAAAGGGTAGCTACCGTAGAGCTTGGGTAATGTAGGATCGTCAACCACATTCACAAACTCAGATCCTACTTTTTCGCCTACCTTGTTTTCTAACACACTCATCTTTGCCAAAACAGAATCAGCCTCGGTAGCATGACCAAAGGCCTCGTGAATAAATATTCCTGCAAGCTTTTGATCTAAAATAGCTTTATATGTTCCTGAGGGGGAAGATTTAGCTCTTAAAAGCTTAATTGCCCTTTTGGCTGCAATTTCACCCATTTTTGCAGCTTCTTCGTCTCTTAATATCTCAAAACCAGTAGTTCCACCTACACTTTCAAATGCTCTTTCTGTTACCCCAGCCTCGCTTGCGAACACAAAAACATAGGAATTAACGCGGGAAATCTCTTGTTCGATTTTGGTTCCAAAACTGTTCATTACTCTTTCGAAAAAAAATGACATCATTATATCGCACCGTTATGTTCTTTATCCTCTCGTCGAGCCTTGCAGATTTCCCTAGACTAAGAGCTGTATTGAGTTTTTCTTCGACTGGAATCTCAGAGGGATCATCAATTCTGGATGTAGATGCCTTGCCTTCATAACTAATACCTTTAAGGTCAAATCTTTCCTTCTTTATCGGCGCAGATATCTTCGCTAGTCGCACACTATCCTTAATTGCTCGTCTTAGGAATTCCTTGTCTTTGTCATGAGTTACTGAGAACCCCCAAGCTCCTTTAATGAAACTTCTAATACCGTATCCAACTTTCTTACCAGTGGAGAGGGTTCTTACTGTTCCATCAACAATCTCTATAGAAGTAGTTAGGATTTCTTGCTCTCTAATATCAATAAAATCGGCTCCCATCTCTAATCCTATTGAAATAGCCTTATCTAGCTCCATGTGAACCTATTTTGGTGAGAGATGTAATGATTTAAACTATCTTATGAAAATAAAACGTGTAGGTGTATTTTTGTGAAGGAATTTTTGACCATTTCTGAAAATGCTCTAAGATGGGCAACCAAGCTCTTTAAGGTCTTGGAAATAGAACTTGAGCAGAACGGAGATAAGGTTCTGTGGTCTATAAAACAAATAGATGATAGACCAGATGAATTTCAGATTTCTTGTTCTTTTGAGAAAGAACCAATGAGAGTCTTCGTAAGAACCGATTTTGCAGCTCAGCTAAAGGGGAGGGTTGGAGGAAATATCCTATCTGGCTCAGAGCTGAACCAATACCTGGAACTCTATTTAGGACCACTTGTTTCTTATCTTGAGCAAGCCAAAGCAGAGTGGATATTAACTAAAACCCAGGAAGACCGGGGTTTTGGTGTGATAAGGAGCCTAGGTTCAAAGAAGTTTAAAGTAGGAGATAATAAGGTAGAGGCAGAGGGCTTTAGGTTTACGCCCTCAGGAAGAACAAGGCTTGCATTACCTGTAGTTAATGCTGAGTTTTGGATAGCAAATGTTGGCGGAGAGGATATACTTATTCTCTCAGATATACGCTTTTCTGGCCCCATAACTAGATCTTACGTCCGAATAAAGAAGATGGTCTTGAGAGAATAGTAGTTTTTATCATCCCACAACAGAAACTTCTCCCTTCACCATTTCTTTAAATCTTTCAATGCTGAATGGCTCTAAAGATATTGATAGAGGTTCTCCTGTAATATATTGAGCTAATAGAACTGCACACATCGGGGCTACCATAAAGCCATGGCCCGAATAGCCGTTCATTTGCAGAAATCCCTCAATTCCCTTAACAGGCCCAAGTATGGGCTTTGCATCGGGAGTTACGTCATAGAGTCCAGCCCATTGTCGCAAAATTCTCGCGTGTTTTAACTGAGGAACATATCTACTCAGCAACCGGGCCATTTTAATCACGAATTGTAAGCTTGAAGCAAAGTTGTAGCCAGGCTTTTCCTCAGGATCCCCCCACCCACCTATTATGCCTCCTCTCTTAGTTTGTCTGAAGTACACATTATCGTGAAATGAAATAACCATGGGGTCTAGGAAGTGAGATAGTGGCTCCGTTATCAAAATCTCGTGCCTGTAGGGCTTGTTAGGAAGAGTTACCCCCACCATCTTAGCTATGAGAGGAGACCATGCTCCCGCTGCATTGACGACAAACTTTGATATAGTCTCCCCTCTACTAGTTATCACTCCAGCGACCCTCCCATTCTCTGTAATAATCTTCTTAACCTCAGTAAACTCATATATGTGGGCCCCAAGCTTCCTAGCGTTTTCAGCGTATGCCCAGACCGCCTTTGGAGGGTAGGCATGACCATCAGTAGGACAGTAAGTTGCGGCAATGGCTCCAATGCCCTCAACATCCAACTCTGGAACGATATCATTTATCTCATCTCTCTCGAGCCACTGAACATCAAGGCCCAAGCTCCTCTGAAGTCTAACGTTTTTCTCAAACTGTTTTACCTCCTCTTCACTGTGAGCAATTATGAGGTAGCCCCCTTGGTAATATTCAACATCCCAACCAAGCTCGCTCTCCATCCTCTCGAATATCTTGACGCTTTCCATGGCTAATCTGATGTTCTCCTCAGTACTGAACTGCTGCCTAATTCCACCACCACATCTCCCAGTAGATCCAGCGCCTAGGAAACTCCTCTCAAAAACCGCAACCTCTACACCTCTTTTAGACAGCTCATAAGCAAGAGCTATCCCGCTTATCCCCCCTCCAATGATAGCTACGTCAACCCTCTCCTTAATCATCGGTCTTAACCTCCGCCAACTTTGCTATCTCAAGAGGCAAGACGGGAGGTCTAACTGTTGGCCATTCTATTTCATCCAATTTCTTTCCAAGCCTCCTTGCAAGGATCCCAGCAACTAGCCTCATACAAGTTCTTCCTTGACAGTGACCCATCCCTATCCTGAGGTATCTCTTAAGCTGATCAAGGGTCGTATATCCCTTATCGATTGCTTCCAATATCTCCTTTAACGAAACGTCCTCGCACCTACAAACTATTTCCTCTTCTTTGTTCTGATCTGTCATACCCTCATCCCCCTCACTTCCATAAAGAGCTCTCTGGGAACTTCGATTGTTACAGCCAAAGTTTTGTTCTTAGATCTCATTACTTTGAGGACTTTAGCTTTCGTCACAGGAACCCCCTTTCTATCTAAGGCAGCCACCTCTTGTCCGACTTGAGGTTCTGGTAGGAGTTCATACGGAACGGTAACCTTTGCCCTTTCTCCATCTAGTTCAATCAAGAAGATTGCTAGGCCTGGACACACTAGAACGCACTGTCCACAACCTGTGCACTTATCATAGTCTATTTTGGGGGGAGTTGTGATTTTCTCCTTTATTATTGCACCAAATGGACATGCCCATCCACAGGCATCACAAGGGATCTTCTCCAAACATTCTATGACTGCTACGGGCCCTTTTTCGGCCCTATCTAAAGGAGGAATTACTTTTTCAATCTCCTCCTTTGAAAGGATCCCAGCCTCTTTCATGATATCGCCTCCATCATCTTCCATATCCTTTCCTTCCCTTTCCTCAGCCTTTCCCCGAAGGGACTTTCTCTGAATTCAGATATGTCCCTTTTAGCCTTCTCCTTTAACCTTTCAGCCTCATCCGGCTTGTATCCTAGAGACAAGGCTGCATCGGCGCCAGCAATCCTTCCCTCCAACATGGCTGTAGTTGCCTCCTCAATTCCTGAAGAGTCTCCAGCAACATACATTCCAGGTATTGTAGTCTTTAGATCTGGGTCATGAATGGCCACTTGGCCCCCAAGTTCTGGGACATAAGTTAGCTTACAACCAGCTTGGGCTGGAATTTCAGAGGCCGGAGTCAGGCCAACTGCCAGCACTATTGTGTCAACCTCAATCCTCCTCTCAGTACCTTCTACAGGATTCCAGTTCTCATCAAGTTGCACTATTTCAGCCGCCTCGACCGATTCCTTGCCTATAGCCCTCTTTATAGAGTGTCTCAAGTATATAGGCACTCCTAGCCTCCTAACCTTGGCTGCGTGAACGAAATAGCCTCCAATCCTAGGCATTGCCTCTACTATTGCCTCAACACTCGTCCCAGCCTGAATTAGTTGATATGCTATTATCAGACCGACGTTTCCTGCTCCTACTACCAGTGCCCTTTCCCCTGGTTTTATCCCAAAGACGTTCATCAGGGTTTGGACTCCCCCCGCTCCATAAACTCCAGGGAGGTCGTTGTTTGGAAAGATAAGCATGTTCTCCCTTGCTCCAGCACCTACAACGACTTTTTCGGCTTTTATGACCCTAATTTTTGGTTCTACTAACGAAGGTACGATAAGAACGTGTTTTCCACCTTCTATGTAATCAGCTGCCACAGTAGAGCTGAGAAGCCAGTTTCCTCCGAGCTCATTGAGGTCTTTAAGCAGTATTTTCGCTATATCTATCCCACGAACTCCTGCGTAGTTCTCTTTAGATCCGAAGAACTTGTGAGTCTGTTTTATCAGCTGTCCTCC
>CAYZRF010000042.1:0-7721 GCA_964480775.1 uncultured Nitrososphaerota archaeon | reverse complement strand
GTATTCGACCGCGGAGAAGGAAAGGTGAACCGCTGGCCTGAACGTGTTTGGGTCATATGTAGGAGGTTCCTCCAGATAAGGGATCCTCTCCTCGTTATCAAGGTATTGAGACCTCCCCATGAAGTTGTCGAGCTGAACGCCGTCTATTGTAACATCGCTTTCCCTTGCCTTTTCTAATGAAAATTCAATCACGTCGATGGTGTAATTCCAAACGTTGTAGCCCGGAATATCGGGATCTACGTTCAAGGGTATCCTTGGAACCCATTCATCTGGCCTGTAGTTCGGACCCTTCCTATACTGGGCTATGGCCCTATCCCCACCGGCGGTCAGAGCTGCCGAGGAAAGAGCTGCCATGGCCTTAAGAGCAATAAATCCTTTCCCTTCCGATCCCTCCTCGACTATCTCCCATATTTCCGAGTAATTTGGCGCCGGGCCATCTATCTTAGCTCCCGTAATTGGCTCGAACTCCCATGGAAGGACGTATTGGGCCATGTAAACTCCTGCTTGCTCTAGCTGTTTCATCTCCTCCGGCCCTACGAATTGAAAGTGGGCTTGGAAGTAGGATATGCCGTACTTTGCGAGGTCCCACTCGGCTTTCGAGGAGGAAAGATCTTTTCTGGGCTCGAACCAATCTGGATGCAGACGATAGTACTCAACTATCGCGCTTCTAAAGCCCCACTCCCCATCTATCCCAAAGATTTCTACGGAGACGTTAGCTCTCCTTCTGAACTTGTATAGAGAAGATAAACCAATAGAAAACACTGCAGATAACCCTTTGTCATCATAGTACAGTCTAAAGATCCTGGGTGTGTCTAGAGGAACTGCCACGCATATTCCCATATTTCCTTCAGTTATAGCTGCGACGGGGTAAAGGGAGATCGGAAGGTAACCTCCAGATACCAGCGAGTTGACCAAATTTGAGTATTTCTCCCCTTTAACTATAAGCCTCCTGCTCCTTGCGTCATCCCACCAGAACCAATCATGAGCATCAATAGGAAGGGAAACTGCAAGCTCTATGGCTCTGTCCTTCCCTATCTCATCCTCAATCCCGCAAATTAGGTTTATAGCTTCTCCTCCTCTGATAGAAGCGGATAATCTAAGCCCGAGAGCACGTCCTAAGAAGGTTAAGCAGCCATCCTCCATCTTTACAGTTCCTTTGACAGGAACCCACTTCACATCTTCGGGAGGTTCTATAAATCCAAGTTCTAGGATTTCAAGCACCTCTAAATCTAGGTTAACGCCTTGCTTGGACTCTCCTCTTACTAGGAGAGTAACAGAAGCCCTAACGGCTCCCTTTGGGGCCTCTGTTAGGTTTGTGAACCTGGTTGGGCCGTGCACAACTCCTTCTGGAATAAGAACGGTCTCCTCCCTCAACATGTTTCCTCCTGAATCATACCAGCTTACGATGATTTGTAAGGAGACCGTCTTCCCTTCCTCTACGTAGCCGAAGCTGGAGTTTAGCAATACTGTCAATGCATACTCTTTCCCTCCTTTTACATAGAAAAGGTCAGAAGTGAGCTGAACCCCCTCATTTATAGTGCCACCTTGAGAAATGATTGTTAGCTTCCCTTCTCCTACCTTAAACTCAAACTTTCCCTTTACAGCAGACTTCCACTCTTTGGGTATTCCGTCGTCAAGTCCTGGCAACAGATTCTTTCCCAGCAAGAAACTTGTCAAATCTCTAATCCAAAAGAAACTGTCATTGATCAAATTAAGCTGTTTTCCATCAAGTACTATTGATTTAACGCAACCAGAAGAATCAATTTCAATTTTTAGGTTGTTGGAACTCACTTCAAGTGTTGGATCAATGAAGCTTAACGGGTTCGTCAGTATCAATATGAGAATGAACGGAACCGCACACACAAGTTATTTCTTAAAAGAATGTGTTAAAAACCTGTGTTCCACTTCTATTTCGTGATGAAATGGAACTCATTAATGCAACAATGTGAACAACATCAAGCAATCCATATAGTTCACTTAAATTCGGTACTTTGAAATCACACGCAGCGATTAATACAGTCGTACATTTGTTAAATTTCGTAGAACGAATTGGACTCAATTTTTTCGTATATCCCTTTCAAGAGGAATCTTTACTATAGTTATCTTTTTCAATTGTAAACGCTATGAGCATAGAATGAGAAGGGCTATATATCCTCTCCTACTTGCCGCTGGGTTCTTAATAGAGGTTGTTCTTGTAGACAGTCACTATCTTGCAGGCTAGAGAACCAGTTTCCATCAGGTAAGCTGGCATGTAAAGAGAGACTCCCTAATACTCATCTACGTTTATAGTTGGCCTTAAGGGCATCATAGCCTTGTTGGAAGCAAGCTCGCCAAACGCCTTCTCCACCGCATCAATATAATCGGACATTGTGAGGACTTTTTCGATGGCTTCTCTATTCAAAATCAGAACCATATCAATCTACTCCCTGAAATTAACCCACAAAATAGCCTACAACTTTCCAAACTCCCAAAGCAGCCTAAAATTATCACCTAGAAAAAGGGCTTCGTTTTTTCTATTATCTTTTCCGTTTCTAACTTTAACTAACTATCAGTGTCTTGCAACCTTCAATGTTTTTATAGTATCTCGCGTTAACGATTGCAATTCGCACAAAAAGCCCTTGCTTGTCAAGATATCTCTGGGATGTGAGCTATGAAATGGATCCAATTACCTTCTTGGTCGAGGTCGTCACCATCAGCGCGTCCGGAGCGCTGGCTCCAGGTCCTCTTACAGCCGCAGCCATAGAAGAAGGCCTTAGAGGAGAAGGATGGAGATCAGGTTTCATGATGGCCCTTGGGCATTCAGTTGTCGAGTTTCCACTCATCTTAGCGATGACGTTTGGTTTTGCTAGATTTCTTGAGACTGCGGCCTTCAAAACATTTGCAGGGGCAGCAGGTGGCATTGTGCTCCTGGTTCTAGGGTTCCTTCAGCTGAAGGGTGTTAAGGCTGCTAGTTTAGATGACAAATCGTTTAATAAAGTGACAGATAAGAGAGGTAGAAGCTTCTGGATAGGTTTTTCCCTAACTGCCCTAAATCCCTTTTTTATCGCTTGGTGGCTGACTATAGGAACTAAGCTTATCTACGACTCTACGGAGGTCGCGGCCAGTGCAGGACCTCTGTTGTTGTTCTTCCTTCACGTTTGGCTTGACTATGTTTGGCTATCCTCTTTGGCCCACGCTTCAAATAGTGGAAGGCGACTTTTTGGAGACAGATATTACAGAGCCATCTTATTTGTCCTTGGAATCGTGTTACTCTTTTTCGGAGTTAAATTCCTGTGGGGAGCAATTTTCAGGTAAGAAGATATCGTAAGGAAGAAGATGTAATGAGGTGCTACGCTATCCTCTTATTGACCTAATGGCCTCAATAAAGGCCTTTACTTTCTCTGGATCCTTCTTGCAAGTCCCTTCAAGGTTGAGAGAGGAAGCAGCATCTACGCCCCATGGAAGAACCTCCTTTATTGCAGCCGCTACATTCTCAGGGCTAAGACCGCCAGCCAAAATAAGGGGCTTCTTAATCCTTTTCCTTATATCTGCGCTTATCATCCAGTTATGAGTTTTTCCAGTACCTCCTATGAATCCCCTGACGTGCGGAAAGGGCGGTTTCCCAGCACTATCGGTCATTATGACGTCGCAATGCCTCTCATAAAGCAAAGCCATTTCAAGGCTCTTATGCCCATTTACTGGGATGACCCTTATCACCCTCGTTCCTCTGGATCTGAGCTTCTCCGAAAGGAGGACAAAGGACTCAAAACTCAAGTAGTTGGGATAACTAGCTATTTGCACATAATCTGGATCAACTTTCTCAACTATCTCAATGATCTCACCTACGTCATGCGTTGTAGGTATTATAACCACCTTCGAACTTCCCTCTACCACTCTGGCAACCTTTCTTGCGTCCTGAACTGATAGGATTGGTAAATGAGTTTCCTTAAGCCAGACCATCATGCCCACATGATCCGCTCCAAGGGATGAGACCATTGCCGCCTCTTCCGGAGAGGTCATCGAGTATATCTGAACAACTATCCTTGACATCATATTTTCCTCCCTAACATTAATTCTACTTCCTCTTTTTTGGGGAGATGTCTCGCTCCCTCCCCTGTGCATGCATAAGCGCCTAGAGCATTGCCTATCTCCAAACAATCTTCAGCGCTGTATTGCTTGATGACACCATAGAGAAAGCCGGCGTTAAATGCGTCTCCAGCCCCTGTTGTGTCAACTACTTTTACCCTGAAAGCCTCCTTGTGAATGAACTCGTCTCCCATTAGAGCTGCGCTTCCTCTAGCTCCAAGCTTAACCACTATGTTCTGGCATCCCAACTCTCTCCTAGCGATCTTAAGGCTCATTTCGGATGGTTCATATCCAAGCAGCTTGAACTCACTTTCATTTCCCATAAGGAAATCAATCTCCCCTGCTCTCTTTATGAGTGATCTTCGAGCAACTTCTTGGGTTAAATCCAAGGAGGCAGCGACTCCAAGTTTTTTAGCTTTTCTCATCATCTCAAGGGTTCTACTTCTACCGGGCTCATCTTGAAGCATGTACCCTGAGACATGAAGTAAGCTGCTCTGTGAGATGTATTCCATGCTCCTGATCTGAAGGAAGTTGTCTGCATCCCTTATTCCAACCATTCCTCTCTCACCTGAATCTAAGTCCACTATTATGTAGACCCTTGATGACAGATGATCCTTCAAGACTTGAACTTGTGAGACGTCGACGCCCTCCCTTCTTAGGTCTTCTTTCAAAAAAGAACCCACATCGTCAGCTCCAACTGCACCCAAGAATCCGACCTTTAGACCTAGTCTTGCCAGAGCAACCGCTGTGTTTGCTGCTGAACCACCGCCTCCAATCCTAAACGACTCGGCAACTCTGGAACATCCTAGAGAAAACCCACCCCTCACGTAAAGATAGGTATCCTGAGCTACGCTGCCCAGCACTACTATGCCCACAGCTCCTTTCAGAAAAGTGAATATTATAAAATCAGAAGGTAAGCTCTTGAGATTTTTTAGCCACCCTTATAACGAATGGATAAAGCTCCCTTTCAAGGACGGCTCGCAATCAGCCATCCGAAAATGGCGATTAGTTTGGCGAGAAGCAAAGAATCCCGAAATTCTGTTATTTGGCATGCATGAATCGGCTTCCTTGTTCAAATTGGCTCATGTTGTGGGCTAATCTAGCTAACTTAAATACTACAAGATAGTAATACAAAATGGTAGTATATATGAGTAGGATGGTGACTGTTTCAGCCAAGATAAGCGAGGACTTAAAGAGAAAAATAGAAGAGCTTGGAATCAGCCCATCAGAAGTCATTAGAAGAGCCTTAGAAGAAGAAGTAAGGAAAAGAACTAGAGAACTGCTGAAAAAGAGACTGGAAGAAGTTAGTTCCGTTCTTTCAAAAGTGAGAAGAGAGGAGTGGGTTAGGGCCATCAGAGAGGCAAGGGATGAAAGGTGAAGCTCTTTGACGCATCGGCCATAATAACTCTTTGTATAGAGAGAAAGTTTGACCAGTTAATGGAGGGCTGGACAATAGATCTAGCGAAATACGAGATAGGGAACGCCATATGGAAAAAAGCATTCCTCACAAAAGATCTAAAACCGGAGGAAGGGCTAAGAGCGCTTGAGGCTATATTGGACTTGATAGGAGAGATGGATATTTGGGAGATCAAGGACAAAGTTAACGTCCTCAAGATTGCGATAAATGAAGGGATAACCTATTATGACGCTTCTTACTTAGTGGCTGCCATAGAGGGAGGCTTTACTCTTATTACAGAGGACAAAGAACTTCTTAGAGTTACTAAGAGGTATACCAAAGCTATCATGGCAGATGAAATTCCAGATGAGGTTTCAAGGCAATAAGAGATAAATGAAGGGCCTGTGGGATGAAAAGCTCTTTACATTTTCAAGCTCTTCTCATGAGGAATTAAAACGTTTTAAGTGGATAAGCGCAAGTAAGTGCGCACATTGAACGTTAAATGCAGGAGGATGTTTCAGGTGGTCGGAGTACAAGATCCCTGTAGATAAACATTCTATAATGTATTTCTTCACTCAAAGACTGTAAGAACTGATTCCTCTCTACTAAAGAGAGGAACACGTGCAGGGAAAAATGTGATCTCTATTTTTTCTTGAGAGCTTCTAGAAATTCTTCTCTCGATATTCTTGCGAGCTTAAGAACTCCAAGAAGAGTCCCAGGTTTTAGCTCTTTATGTAGTGGAACCACCGTAACCCTCTTTTCGGAATCTATGAATTTCACAAGAACAACATGATCTCCCCTTTATCTTGATATCCTGAACCCAAACTTAGAAATGAGGACTTTAACAACTTCCTCTCAAGAAAGCCTGGGTAGTTTCATTAGATCAGCCTTCTATCCTCAGAATGGCAACTATTTCCCTGTTTTGAAGTCCTAACTCTTCTTCAGATGCCTCTTCTAGATATAGAGAGACGGCTTCCTTCAAATTTTCTATTGCTTTTTCTAGCGTTTCTCCCTGCGTTGTAACTCCCGTGTTAACATCTTGAATCACATACATGTCCTCCTCTTTCCATAGGATTGCGATAATAGTCATTTCTTTCTATTGGAAAGGAGGCCTAAACTTATATCTAATGGGTTGCGTGAAAGGTGCGTTTCACGAAACAATACTAAATTTCTCAAGAATTTTCATGCAAAAGGTCTCTAAATAAGCACTACTTCGTTCAGTTATGCACAAGCTACTATCTTTAGTTTTTATTTTTGGTCACTTCTAGATTACCATGTTTAAGGACCCCAATATTTTGTTGATATTACCTTAACACAGAAAGCTACGTAATAGACTGGTTCTCTAAAAATCTTGAAGGAAGTATGTTGGTGATCATTTTATGACAACAAAGCTATGGAAGAGCTAAGAAAAAGACTGCATACATTGGCAAAATAAAGATAAAGCTTGAAAGTAGATGCATTTGGCCGAATTAAAAATAGAAAAGCTGTTTAAGGATACAAAGATATGTAAGAAAACTGCTAACAGAAGGGAGTTTTTTCTTAATTACTCCCATTTACTCATTACGTCCTCAATCACCTTCACCCACTCGTGCTGCTTTATTCTTTCAATCAGTCCCATGATTGCTTTATCTGCATTGATAGCTTCGACTATTTCTTCTCCTATTTTGAGGTGTTCTTGCTTTATTTTCTCAATCTTCTGCTTTTCCTCCTCGCTTAACGGCTCGATTACGTAGGCTAGCTTTGTGTAACTGTCATAATCGGCGGGTCTGAGATATTTTGCGATTAAATCGATCAAGAAGGGACCTTTTTCAAGTTGCGGGTAGATTGGTTCTTTACCTTCTTCGATTGCTTTTTTACTGTCCTCGATGAATTTTTCTTTGAAGTAGAGTTCGTAGATCAAACTTTGAGTTAGATCCTCAAGATTTTTGAGATAACGCATTATTGTATTGCTTTTGGTTAAATAGTATACTAAGTATCCTAATGACAGATAATCGTGAAGTTTACCAAAAGTATCTTTTTCAAACTCATTAGTTTGAGGTATCCAAATATTTTTAATCCATTCTTGTTTAATAAAAGGGATGCCCTCCCATAAAACTTCTTTTATCTTTTTATTCAGTATGTATCGAACGATGTTGGAGTTAAGAATAGTTGTTATAGTTTTTAACTCTTTTAAGTCCATCTGATGTTCTTTATATATTGCAAAGAAGAGATCAATTTTGGCTTCTCGTTGAGGCAAAAAACCTAAAGGAGGAAAAGAACT
>CAYZRF010000041.1:0-8280 GCA_964480775.1 uncultured Nitrososphaerota archaeon | reverse complement strand
CGGCTCTACCACTTCGGGTAGTTTCTCCATAATGCCCATGTCTTCCACTTCTTTCGGCCATTTCCACTCATGTGGATTGAAGAAAGCTGTCATAGCTGTGAACTTGTCCGTGACGAATGTGCCAGTAAGCCTAAATGCTATGTAATCAGAAGCTTGAAGGAACTTGTAAGTTTTAGCGAATAAATGAGGCATCTCATCTCTAAACCATAAGATCTTAGCCAAGGCATTAGATGGATCCTCTCTAATGCCGAAGATCTCGGCAAGTTTCTTGGCCTGTGAAACAGCTCTTCTGTCCATCCAGAGAAGAGCATTATGGAGAACGTACCCTCTCGAGTCAACGGGTAAAATAACCGGAGACTGGCCAGAGATCCCTACAGCTACTATTTCATCCGAATCTTTTGACGCTATTAACGTGGAGAGCCCCTCTTTAAAGGCTTCCCACCAGGTATGAGGGTTTTGCTCAGCGCAAATCGAGTTAGGACGTATAACTTCGTATCTAACTGCAGTTTTTGCGGTTACCCTTCCGTATGGATCTACTAAGGCTAGCTTACATCCGCTGGTTCCTATGTCCGCTGCTATAACGCAAGTCAAGGTAGAACCACCACTTTCAAACGTTTTGCCTCTGAAACTAGCTTAATCGCCTCTAAAACGCGATCAAATCCCACCTTCGCAGATATTATCTCCTTAAACCTCATAATCCCCCTTCTTATTAAGAGAGCAGCAGAGAAGAAGTCAGAAGGACTAAAACCAAAGCTTCCAACTAGATTTACCTCATCGTAGTGCACGAAGTTGGGATCTATTTCCATTACGGTTCCTGGAGGAAAACCTCCAAATAACAGAACAGTACCGCCCTTCCTAACGCATGACATCCCTTGAGAAATTGCTTCAGGAGAGCCGACAGCTACAATAACCTTGTCCATCCCTCTTCCTCCTGTTAGATCTTTCACTCGCGTAGAAACCTTTTCTTTCGCCGGGTTAAGTGTAATGTCAGCTCCTAGCCTTGATGCAACATCCAACCTTTCATCCAGCAAATCGCTTACAATAACCTCGGAAGAACCAAAGAGCTTGGCTACCTGCAGGAGCATGAGACCCATGGGACCTGATCCGATGATAAGAACGTTATCTAGAGGCTTTAGGTTTAGGTTCCTCACTCCATGAATGCAACATGCGAGGGGTTCTGTGAGGCACGCTTCTTCTGGCTTAACTCCATCCATCTTTATGAGGCCTTTCTTTACAATTCTCTCTGGTACAGCAACGAATTCTGCAAAGCCTCCTGGTCTAGGGAATTGCTCAAAGAGTCTACTACATAGGGAATACTGGCCCTTTAAGCAGAAGTAACAGGAGTCGCAAGGAACGTAGGGGGCCACTACTACAAGAACCCCCTCCTCAAATCCCTTCACATCCTCCCCTATCTCAACTATCTTTCCTGCTATCTCGTGTCCTAAAACACAAGGAGGCTTTATGTATCTGTGGCCCTTTCTTATTGTTTTAACATCTGTCGTGCAAAGTCCACAGGCAAGAACCTTAACTAACACCTCATTAGAGTTTATCTCTGGTCTCGAGCATTCTTCCACTCTTACATCCATTCGACCGCGATAAACTAGACACTTCAAGATCTGCACCTATTTGAGAGATCTCTGGGAAATATAAAGTCTTGATGCCTCTAAGAGACTTACTCATTCTTCAGGCGCGATAGTCTATGTTCTGAGCGATTGAGAAGAATAAATTCAGAAAGGTTTAGGAAGTCTTAGTTCTACTTCTTGCGATGAAATTCAAGGCTTCTTCTGCAGTAGGAAGGCCACTTCTTGCGCCAAGATGGGATATCTTAATCGCAGCAACAGCATTTCCGAATCTCACACATTTCGAGAGACCCCATCCTCTCAGTTTACCAAAAATCAGCCCAGCTGTGAAGGCATCTCCAGCTCCCGTAGTATCTACGACCTTAGTTCTGAAAGCAGGGATGAGTTTAGCTCCCTCCTTATCGATAAGGAGGGAGCCCTCTGATCCCATTGTAACGATGACAGCTTTTGGACCCTCCTTAAGGAGATATCTTGCTCCCTCTCTAATGTCTCGGTTTATGGAAGATAGCTCCTTAGAACTGATCACAATAAGATCACTTGCTTTAATTATATCAAAAGCTTCATCACCAAATAGAGAGAAGTTTACTCCAGGATTAGAGATTATGGTAATCCCCTTCCTCTTTGCATGTAGAAGGGCGTTAGACACTACCTTAGGGTAGGTCTCTCCTACGTATATTATCCGTGAGCTCATTAAGTAGGAGAAGTCTATCTCGTTAGGAGACTCAAGTAAGGCCTTTCCTCCCAGAGAGTAAATTACTCTCCTTCCTTCCTTATCAACCGCTATGAAGGTGCATGCTGTTCTAGCGGATTCTTCAACTATAACCTTGCTTATGTCAACTCCAGATCTTCTAAAGTCATCAAGCAGTAGTTCTCCGTAATGGTCCTTCCCTATCTTTCCAAGGAATCCCACTCTGGCCCCGAGTTTTGCTAGGGCTACCGCTATGTTACCAGTAGACCCTCCTGGAAACACGCCAAATTCCTCGGCAAATACCATCTGATCAGGTTCTGGATGTCTCTTTACCCTCACAACTAAGTCAACCGCAGCAGCTCCTATAGTCAGGACATCTAAGTTCCATGTTTGCACTATGAGCACCTTTAGTAAGCTCTCACTTCTTCTTACTCTTCTCCCAAAGCCTAATGCTTTCCTCTTTAGCCCTTCTCATAACTTCCTCTTCCTCAACAACAATTACTTTACCATCTGAAACTACGGTTCTTCCTCCTACAAGGACTTTATCAACCCAGGATCCAGTACCGAATCCAACGAGCTGCGCTATTACGTTATCTCTGGAAAGTCTCGTGTAAGTCTTAGGCTTCAGGATGACGATGTCAGCTTCTTTCCCAGGCTCTATTGATCCTATCCAGTCGCCCATTCCTATGGCTTCTGCGTTCTTCACGGTTGCCATTTCGAAGACCTCATCGGGAGGAATGACTGTAGGATCCCTTCTATGCCCCTTGTGTATCAGAAAAGCCGCTCTCATCACCTCAAATTCGTCAATAACAAATCCATCTGTCCCTAAACCGACAGTTAGCCCCATCTCAAGCAAATCTGGAATTGGGGCAATGCCTCCCCCAACCTCACAGTTGCTTAGAGGTTCATGACTAACTTTCACACCCTTCCTCTTCATTATCTCCATCTCTTTTGGAGAAAGGTGAACACATTGGGCAGCTAACACGTCGGACTTTAGGAAACCGATTCCGTCGTATAACTGAACCGGGAGTTTTCTGTAATTGACAAGGCAGTACATTGTCTCGTACTCCCCTTCCTCTAGGTGAATATGTATCCCAGAATTAAGTCTATCCGCTATTCTCCTGGCCTCTGACAGGAACTCTGGACTGCACGTGAAGGTAGTATGAATACACATCATTCCTCTGATAAGAGGATCCTCTTTCTTACTTCTAATGAAGTACTCGTTTTCCTTTAGGCCAAGTTCCCCGTTTTCCTCGCTTACTCGCTCTGTGGCCTCGAAGGAGAGAATGGCCCTTAACCCTAATTTTTCTAGAGCTTCTGCCTCAACTTTAAGCGCTCCTGGAACGGCATTTGGAGCTTCCAATATGTCCACGACGCAGGTGGTTCCGTTCTTCAAGGCTTCAACTCCTGAGGCCATCGCAGAGGCCCTTATCATCTCCTTATCCAACTGATTTTCCACATATGGCCACCAAAAGTCCTCTAAGAAGCTTATAAAGGAAGTTGGAAGCTTCTTGATGGGCATACCTCTTGTCAGGATGCCATATAGATGCCTATGTGAGTCTATAAGGCCAGGAATTACGACCCTTCCTTTAGCATCTATCTCTTCATCGAAATGATAGGATCTCTTTATCTCCAAAGCAGTTGATACGTCAACAATCCTGTTCCCCTCAATGTAAACACCACCGTTCTCTATAACCCTCCTTTCTTTATCCATTGTAACAACTAACCCATGGAGAATTGCAAGCGATCTCATGAGAAATCGGTAAATTATACTCCGAATTTTTCTATAAACATTCAGAATAAGAGAGAGGGATCAAGCTTTGTTCATTCTCTTGGCTAATCTATACCCGGCTCCTTGATCTTCTCCTTTCTTGGAATCCCAGAAGCCTATTATTCTCAGATGCTCTTATGCCAAGCTCTTATCTAACGCATGAGAACTTATCCTATTGGCTGAGGGATCCACTCTCAATATCTTACCCATGTAACCGAACAATCAGGACCACCTTGTCGCCTTCTGGATACATAGAAAGGCACAAACCGCAAGTCCCGCATAGCTTCCCTATAGTGGCCCTTCCTTTACCTCAATTGCTCCAAACAGGACAGGATCTTACGCAAGAACCGCAGGCGCGCGCTATATCTTAGCGAATATCGGGAGATCTGAGTTTGATCTGACTATCTTCAATTGATCTGGAAGATAAACCAGGTTGTAAAGACATGTAAGTTTTATGGCATTTGCTCCAGCATCGGTAACGCTTCTGGCTAAGGAAGCCAATTCCTTTCCCCTCTCAGAGAGGCTTACAATACTTGCTATGACAGTTATGCTTAGCTCTTTCATTTTAGGAATTCCTTCCTCTACCCAATAGCCGTACTCCTTCTCAGACCAGTCCTTGCAGTTGAGAGTGAAAACTTGGACAAACCCAACATATTAGGCCTTGGAGTAGCTGGTCTGATTGCGATGGTCTTCGTCACTACGGCTGCTGCAGGCTTATATAGGTCAATCTCTTGACGGCCTCTGTCGAAGTTAGCGGTCCAGAAACCACTATTACGGAATTTGAAAGCTCGAATCCCCCGAGAGAGAGGAGAACATGCAACTTTTCAGTTGGATTTAGAACTTAAAAAGGCTCACGAACTTCAAGCGTTAGATAATCGGACTATGGACCAAAGCTAGTAAAAAGAACAAATCTCTACTGCACCAAAATCCATTGGATTTAAAGGAGTTGAACCAAAAAGGCGATCTCTTTTAATGAGCGTAGATCAAGCCAAAACAATAATGCTAGTTTTAATTTCTTTTGATTTCAGCTGCTGACAGCTTAATATCTCAATGGAACAGCCCAAGAAGGCCTAAGCCAAGGAGGAAGAATCGTGCCCCAAGCCCTGTATGCAATTATGGAATATACAAACAAGGATATTATGCTGATGAGAGCTATGTAATCAACTACCGTAACACGGGGAGGACTCTCCAAATAAGTTCTTCTCTTATGAGCTCCGAAAGCCCTTGATTCAAGTGCGATTTGGAGTTCATCTGCGGTTCTAAATGATGTTATGAAAAGGGGAACTATTAGCGGGTAATATGCCTTCCTTAACTTCGTTAGAAAGCTCATTCTGTCTATATCGTGTGCTCTTAACCTCTGTGCATCTAATATGCTGTTGTAGATATCGCTAACCAGAGGAAGAAATCTAACAGCAGTAATTAGGGCGAAAGAGAGCTGATATGGTATCTTAAGCTTGGATAAAGTTATGGCAAATTGGTCTATTCTTGTGGTCATGGCCAAAACAGGGACACATCCCAAGATAACCATCATCTTCAAGAAGATCGTTAGCCCGACATGCAAACCCTCCAGCGTTGCCTTCAAAAAGAAAAATCTGAAGATAACAGTTTCCCCTCTCCAATAGAAAAACAGTTGAACTACCATGAAGAGGGCAGAAGATGCTAACACTATGATGACGAGAGTTTTTATCCTAGAAATAGGAATTCTGGCAAGAGCAAGCCAGGCCAGGGCGTAAGCGGACACTAAAGCGGCCGAGATTGCATCATTTGCAAATATGAAGCCTATAATGGGGACCAATAAAACGAAAATGATTTTAGTTAAGGGATTTAGCCTATGGATGACTGTGTTTTTAGGGATATATTCTAATCTGATGCTCATTTTCATCCCCTTACAAATTTCAATGATGAAATAAACTCATCAACGCTTAGTATGTTAGGTGGAACCCCAAAGGCCGACAGCCCCTGAGCTAACCTAGTTATCGGAGGAGGCTTAATATAGGTCTGTTCTAATATCTCTGATTTGCTAAAAACTTCTCTTGCGCTTCCATCTAAAAGAACCTTACCCTGTCCCATTACCACAACTCTTTTACAATATTTTGCAACTATCTCCATGTCGTGGGTTACGACGATAACAGTATTTCCATGCCTCTCATTCAGACTTTTCATTATCTCCATTATCTCATATCGTCCCCGATAGTCCTGAGCCGTAGTCGGCTCATCTAAGAAGATAACTGGGGGATTCATCGCCGCCACTATAGCAACAGTTAGCTTCCTTCGCGCCCCAAAATCGAGCGTAAATGGGGCCATATCTCTAAATTCCCAAAGTCCCACTAGTTTCAGCGCACTCTCGGTCCTCTTCTCTATTTCTTCCTCGGGAAGGTTTAGATTCCTAAGACCGAATTCAACCTCCTCTTTAACAGACAGGGAGAAAAGTTGATGATCTGGATTTTGCATCGCTAAGCCCACTTTCTTACAGATCTCTCCGGGAGTCATCTCGCGAGTGTCTTTCCCGAATATCAAGATCTTCCCTTTGTCAGGTCTTAGAAGACCCACTATAAGTTTCGCGAGGGTGGTCTTACCTGAGCCGTTTTGCCCGATAATTCCAACAAACTCTCCAGGATAGAACTGTAGACTAACTCCTCTGATTGCGGGGCTCTCTGGCGTGTAAGAAAAGTAAACATCCTCTATCTTGATGACAGGTTCCCTGCTACTGGGCTTACTTTCCTCCATTGAAGAGGGTGGAGGCAGCTTTTGCTTTACCTCTAAGATCTTCCTATCTAAGAGAGAAGATAGAAGCTTTCTGGCCTCATTTATGTTAGTCGGAATTCTTTCCATGGGAATCTCATTTCTTTTGAGATGTTGTGCCAGTTCTATTACCTGCGGAGTCTTAACTCCTATCCTCTCCAACAGGTCTGCCTTGGATAGGACTTCTCCGGGGTCTCCATCGGCTACAATCTCCCCTTTGTGAAGAAGTATAACTCTATCCACTCCCTGTTCCAGAATCTCATCACTCTTGTGTTCTGTCATTACAACAGTAACACCGTGCTCCTTATTGAGATTTCTAATAACAGACAAGAGTTCAGGCGTTCCTATTGGATCGAGCTGGGAGGTTGGTTCATCTAAAACCATAACCCTTGATCTCATAGCTAGAATAGATGCTAGAGCTACTCTTTGCTTTTGTCCTCCACTTAGATCGGAGGGAGAGCGATTCTCAAGTCCTTCAAGCCTACAAACCTTAATGCTCCTGGCCACCCGCTCTGCCAATTCGTCCCTGGGAATGCAAAGATTCTCAGCACCAAAAGCTACATCTGCCTTAACCGTTTGACAGAAAAGCTGTCCTTCGGGATTTTGGATACACAGCCCCACCAGCCGTGAAAGCTCAGCTATGCTATGATCCGTTGTTCGAATTTCTTCCACGTATATCTCCCCTTGAAGTTCTCCCCCAATTATGTGAGGTATTATTCCGTTCAGGCAATAGCATAAGGTTGTCTTGCCAGCACCATTTGCTCCCATGATCACAATGTATTCTCCCCTCTCTATCTCCAAATTTATCCCTTTTAGGGCTTTAACTCCTGTTGGATAAGTGTATGTCAAATTTCTAATGGAGATGACGCTTTGCATGTCGATGCAACCTTCTTCAGTTTTTATAAAAAACCTTCATCAAATTAAAACAAAAAAGGGAAAGGGAGAGTTTACCAAATAGCTCCTGGGATTTTCCTAAGTCCACTTCGACGTAGAGCGCTGAACAAAGCTGTACCTATTACCGCTGCAGAGCCCCATGCTAAAGCCTTCTCATACCAATACATTGTTAAGAAGACGCCCATGTTTAGGTCAGGCGGTAGACTGAATGCCCAATTCCATGCAAACCACCATCCACCCCATACTGGTTCGGTTGCGATCCAAAATGCGAATACTAGTGCTACAAACAGCTTTTTCTTATCATCAGATCTTAACCACTCAGGAATTAATCTAGGTCCAAGAATTGGCATCAGTATCAGCGGGACCCACAGCCAGAAGGATGCTAGAAAATACTTAGGCTGCGGAGCAGCCGGATAGCTTGGAGGTCCTGGCCAGTAATAAGGTACTAGTTGTTGTAATGCCACGAATACTGCGCATATAGGCCAAGCAGCCCACCACTTTTTGTTAGCTAGCATCCCTATGGTAAAGGCTATGATGACGGGATGAAGAACACTTACCCAAGGAATTGCAGCAGTAAGGACGAACAGACCTATTATTCCATAAAC
>CAYZRF010000040.1:0-9581 GCA_964480775.1 uncultured Nitrososphaerota archaeon | reverse complement strand
GTAAGCATACTTGATCGCATCTGGCTTAAGAAGAGAGACGTCATACGATTCTCTGTAGACAAACACTCTGATTTGTTCTCCAGCATGCCAATCCTTAAGAACCTTCATTACATCAATGAACCTCATAAATGAATCCCTACTAATTCCAGAATGAGCGTAGAGGGCTATTATGGTAGCTCCTCTCTTCATCAGCATCCAAGCGGCAACTGGAGAATCTATACCGCCAGATATCAGGGCTACGACGCTTCCCTGAGTTCCAAGAGGGAGTCCTCCTGGCCCGTTGAATTTCTGAGAGTAGATATAGGTCTCACTGCCCCTTGCCTCGACGAACAGCTCGATGTCCGGGGACTTCAAATTCACTTCTCTGTCAATTACTTTGCCCACCTGTCTAGCTAGTTCTAGGCTATTGTATTCCTTAACTCCTACTCTCCTCGTCCTTACAGCAAAGGTCTTTCCTTCTGGAATCCACTTCTCATAATTTTCCTTGCAAAACCTCAAGATGTCTTCTAGCTTAGTAGTTTCAAGTCTATGGGTTGGTGCTAGCCAACTTAGACCAAATATCCTCCTCAAGGAGGTGAGCGCATGTTCTACATTCTCAAGCTGGACAAAAACCCTACCTCCTCCTCTGATTACCTTTTTATAAGGTATTTCAGCGCTCTTTAGAGCCGATTTCATGTTTTCAACAAGTTTTTTCTCGAATTTCCTCCTTACAGCGTGAGATTTTAAGATTATTTCATCATAAGAAGCTAGTATCCCATCTACATGCTTCCAAGCCTCTTTTAGTTCGATTGTCTCAAGATAAAGAGGTGACATCTTCTTCTATCCCCTTCACTTCAACTCATATTATATGATTCTGGATAAATCTCTTAATTACATAGGAGTTGGAGACTTTTATCCTATTCTAATGTGTCGAAGGAACCTTTAGTGTAGCGATTTGGAGTCCATTTGAGAAATGATTTCTATTCAATGCGGTGTGGATGAGTGTAAACGTTGAATCTATCCCCTCGTGCAAAGCCTATCAGCGTGATTCCTGCCATCTTTGCTAACTCCAATCCTCGGCTGAGAGGAGCTGAGAGAGACATAACTAGCGGTATGCGAGCTCGAGCGCACTTGAACACTAGTTCCTCAGATAGACGCCCACTTACAGCTAAAATTTTGTCATCTAGCTGGACTTCTTCTATAAGGGAACTCCCAATCACCTTGTCCACAGCATTGTGCCTCCCTACATCCTCAGAGTAGATTAGAAGTTCTCCTTCTGTGTTGAATAAGGCTGCTGAGTGTGTTCCTCCCGTTGTCCTGTACGTCATCGAAGCTTTGTTTAGAGAAATTGACAGGTCTCTTATGATCCTCCTGGGGATGGTAAGATCATTTGAGAGGATCTCCTCTGATACCTCTTTAACGTAAGATATCCTTCTCAGCGCAATAGTTGATGCGCAGCTATCTGATAGGAACCTTCCGATCTTGGGCAATCTGCTTCCTAGGTCCTCAGCCGCACCTATCTTGACCTCTATGCTATCGTCATTAATGACAACTCTTTTTACTTCCTCTGCCGAGTTTATTAAGCCTTCAGAGTAAAGAAAACCGATTGACCATTCTTTTAACTGGAAAGGAGTTAGCACAGCTGTCGTGTAAAGGTTTTCATTAACATAAAAATCGAACAGACCCTCTATGGCGACTTCAACATCCGTCTGAAGCTTAGTACCGTATTTTAAGTCAAATTTCAGCGCTTTCCATTTAACCAGCTGATGTAATGACATCTAGACCAATGAACCATTGAGATAGTCCCTTATTAATACTCATTAACTTCATAAAGCCCTGTGATGAGTTAAGATGGATCACACGCCAAAAATCCATTCGAGATTGAATTTTCTCTTTAACTTTCTTAGATAGGGCTTTCAGAAGACTTCCTGTTCGAATCTAAAAGGATCGTAATACTTCGGTAGTCTATTCAAACAAACTCAAGAACTCTTTCGGTATGGAGCAACAAGCTGGCACCTTTTTCAGCCCATACTTCTCTGCAATCTGCCATCTCGGAACCGCAATTCTATCCGCTAACCCTTCTTTTAGAATGATTTCGTCTAGCTTCTTTTTGTATTCGGGAGGTCTCATACACCCCAAAGCTATTTCTCCGCTAAATCTCTTTCTAGCGTATCGAAATAGGTTAACCACCCCTTCAACTGGAGGAGGAGATATTGCCTCCATTGGCGTTCCCTTGGTTGGCATAAATACTATGAAGATCAAGACATAAGGGTCGAAATCCAGCAGCACCCCTAATGACTCTCGCTCCATATCGATTTTGCCATAGTGAAAACCTACAGGAATGTGTGGTGCCACGTAAGGAGGTCCCTCTTCCACCAACCATTTTAGCCCGTTTAAGAAATCCTCCTTTGCCCTCTCGAGGTGCATAACATCCTTTATCACCATAGGATCCATGACGAACTCATAGTCTACGATATCTACACCCGCTTCTTCAAGAGCCATTGCAAGTTGTCTTGAAACGATCCCAGGATGTACACTGATAATTAGGTTAAAGTCTCTCTTGATTACCTTGATTGTAGGAAGAAAAGGTTGTATCGGCAGCTCTCCTTTAGAGTTGAAACCTCCGCTTATTAGCAAACCCTTTGCCCCTCTTCCATATAGCTTACCTGCAAGCTTGTACAACTGATGCGGAGATAGCGCAGGAAACATGCCACCTAAGTAATGGGCTTTGCAGTAGTCACACATAAGAGAGCATTTCATTCCTGTAATGCTTATGGCAGGATATGTTTGTCCAGGAATATAGGCCGTTGCTACCAAGTTCAGACCACCTCTGGGTTTAGTCCAGCCCTTGATAGTTGTCTCTTTATGGCATTGATATCTTTCTCAATCAGTGAAACTGATGGATAATTGTAGATCAGAGCAGGACTCTCGTTATAGAACGGCCTATTGCACCCTGGACAACCACTCGTCAGAAAGGCAAACCTTATGCTGTTAAGCCATGGTCCTTGCTTCAAAACAACCTTTCCTTTCTCGAAATAGGCAACCTCATTAAGCTTGTAACTTTTTGAGAGTAGAGATCTCAGTATTTGTATTATCCTATATCTTATGATATCAGGCCTCCCGTTCTCCTCTGCAGGAGTCCCAGCCAAGGGAGTGAAGGCGAACAAAGATACCTCTGCTCCTACGTCATAAACTCTTTGCATAGCCCCTGCAAATTCTGTTTCTGTCTCTCCTAGCCCGAAGATTAAATGGACATTAACCTTCCTCTTGCCGAATACACGAATGGAATTCGTTATGAAGTTCCAATACTCCTCCCATGTATAAGGTTTCTTTATCTTAGCAAGAACCCTTGGAGATGCAGCATCAAGACCTACTCCAATGAAATCCACCCCGGCCCATTTAGCCCTCTCCAAAAACTCCTTACTAACAGGAGAGATTGAAAGAGAGATTGGTAGGCTG
This sequence comes from uncultured Nitrososphaerota archaeon, assembly GCA_964480775.1. Lineage (GTDB taxonomy): Archaea > Korarchaeota > Korarchaeia > Korarchaeales > Korarchaeaceae > QMVU01. Next base: position 6,143 of record CAYZRF010000040.1, on the reverse strand, counting down.
ATGCTAGCTTTCCTCACCCTATTTACGATATGTAAGAGCTCTTCCTCAAAGTTCTCCTTGATAATGCTCTGAATGCAGAGCCTACTGAACTTTTTCTCGTTTTGAAGGACGCGTTCTACTATTGTATCTAATTCTACAGCTGGCCATCTGATCCTAGAAAGCAGATCTTTGCTTGAAGAACTATCCTTGCTCTGCGAACAGAATGTGCAGGAGGCCAAGCAACCAAAAGGTGAGTACTGCAACAAATAGACCGTCTTGGGAACCTCTAACATCTTTAGATCAATCATGCCTAGCTGTGCAAGTGTGCCTACAGAGGCTCGAATCAGCATTTGACCACCACGGCTCCTGTTCGGTATCTGAGTTGCACACAAAAATATATGTTCTCCTAGATGTTATTGATGGATGTGGCGCCTCTTAATAGATGAAGGACCTGCCCATTGGCAGATGGCTTTAGACGAAGCTCTTTTAGTTCTGAAATCTAGGGAGAAGATACCAAACACAATCAGACTCTATGTAATAAAGCCAAGTGCTGTGACAATAGGATACTTCCAGAAGATCTCAGAATCAGTGAACCTCTCTTACACTAGGGAGAAAAGAATTCCTGTTGTAAGAAGAGTTACAGGAGGAGGAGCTGTTCTACATGATCAAGACGGGGAGATTACGTACAGCGTAACAGTCTCCTCCAAGGACGTCCCTGAGAACGTCCTAGAGAGCTATAAGGTCATTTGTTCTGGGGTAATAGAGGCGTTGAGTATATTTGGGCTTCAAGCAGAGTTTGTGCCTGTCAATGATGTGTTGGTTAGGGGTAAGAAGATATCTGGAAGTGCTCAGGCAAGAAGGTCTGAAGCAGTTCTACAGCACGGAACCCTAATGTACAATACGAATCTAGAGATCTTGGCTAGAGCCTTAATGGTCCCTAAAGCAAAGCTAGTTGATCACGGGGTTAGAAGCATTACGGAGAGAGTAACCACGATCTCCACATCTTTAGGAAGGAAGGTTGACAAAGACGAGGTCATAGAATCCCTAAAAAGGGGATTCGAAAAGGCGCTCGGCATAACTCTGGAGAAAGGAGAACTTACTGAAGAAGAAATAAAACTCGCAAAGAAATTGGAGAGAAAATACATTAACAAAGAATGGAATTTTAGGAGGTAGTTATATGATTCATAGAGAGGCACTAACGAAGATTCCTGGCGGCAAAACTGTCAAGGTTGAGTTAAAGATCAGGGAGGGGATCATAGAGAGAGCAATAATAAGCGGGGACTTCTTTGCTTACCCTTCAAGCATAATCGAAGATATTGAATCTGAGTTAGAGGGAAAAAGAGCCGAGTTTGAAGCGATAAAGAAGGTCTTGGAGAAGTTTAGAGAGAAAGGAAAGCTCGTTGGCATTTCATTCAATGATCTAGAGCGACTTTTCGAACAAGTAATTTCTAAATAACGAGTTCAGCTGATCGTTAATTACTCTTTTTTAGACTAGATACAAAAACTGTACTCCGTCTATGAGTGCTAAGAATATGGATGAAGCTGTTAAATCCTATTGTTCCAAGATTTATCCCATCTCTAACAATTCCCCATCCAGCGACCTAAAACCTCCCGTTGTCAGGGAATTGCATCCCTTTTTCATCATATCCTCCGCCAATTGCCTTCAAAATTTTGCTATGATAAGAGGGTCAGGAAACTTCGAGTAACATGGCCAAAAACGGCTGATCTTGCTACGAAATCCGAATTCATTCCTATAATTCCTCTTCACAGCCATCGAAAGGGATTCATAAATAATAAGAAATATTGTTTGGCTTATTTATCTGAAAAAGGATATTTGAAAAAGAGGGTGAATGAAGATGAAAATAAAAGTAATCAAAGTTAAAGCTAAGAAAGCTTTTACTCCAACCAAAATTCCAGGAGCAGATTATGTTATAAACCAATATGTTGGTTGTGAGCATGCTTGCCTTTATTGCTATGCAAAGTTCATGAGTAAGTGGTACAACTACGGAAAGTGGGGAAAATGGGTTGTCGTTAAGGAAAATCTACCAGAGCTCGTTAAAAGTGAACATGTGAAAGGAGAACTTTACATGTCAAGTGTGAGCGATCCCTATCAGCCCATAGAAAGGAAGATCAAACTGACCGGAAAGATTTTGAAAAGAATGAAGAAGAAAATAAGGCTTAGAATTTTGACAAAATCCGATTTGATTTTGAGAGATATTGACATTTTTAAAGAGTTTGAAGATATAGAAGTTGGATTAACAATAAATGGTTTTGATGGAAAATTAAAAAAAGAAATAGAACCGTTTTCTCCAACCAATGGAAAAAGAATAGAAGCTCTTAAAATGCTGCAGGAAAATGGAATTAAAACCTATGCTTTTGTTTCTCCGATAATTCCTAAGTTGGTTGATGTTGAGGAATTGATTAAAGAAACGAAGGGTTTTGTAGATTTCTATTGGTTTGAATTTTTGAATTTAAGGGCTTCTGGCAAGAATTTTAGAGAATGGTTAAAGAACAATTATCCTGAAAGTTATAATTTGATTTCAGATAAACATGAAGCTGGAAAATATATGAAAGAAGTTATTGATATTATAAAAAATAGCAACATTTATGTTAAAGGCATTTGTATTCATTATCCAAAACTCGTGGTGGTGAAATGAAAGTTGAATTTTTAGATGATATGCTATCTGCTTTAGTTGATTTACCCGAAGCGCACGCTATTATTCAAAAATTAAGAAAAAGGAAAAGTTTACTCCTTCTTAAATTTTCATTGTAATAACATCGACGCTTGAAGTTATCCTTAGTCTTTTTGGGAATTTCTTTGTTTTTTCTTTGAAAAGTTAAGTATGTGACCCTTTTGCTCTCTTAAAGAGAATAGGTTTGTTTTCTCCATGATCTCTAGAATTCTGTCCTTCTTCATGCGAAAGCAGAAACGCGTGGAAAGGTATCCGTTTGGCTTCAAAATCCTATACAATTCTTTTAGTAAAGATTCCTTATCCTCAATTTCAGGCAGCACTCCATATAAAAGGATCACATCTACACTTTCGTCAGGTAATCCGGTATCTCTGTCGGATAATATTGTGTCTATATTGTAGAAAGTTTCCTCTTGAGCCTTTTTCTCGATCTTTTTTATTGCCAACGGTTGTTTATCCAAAGCGTATACTCTTCCTTTTTCGCCTACCAACTTGGCAGCTGGGAAAGTGTAAGAGCCAATACCACACCCATAATCCAGTATTTTTTGTCCTTCTTGGAGATCAAGTTTGCGTACTTCCTCTTCTGGTTTGAAAGGTATGCCGAACTTATCTCTTAATCCTAAAAGAAAGTACTCTATTCTAAGTTTGATGTTGAGGCTTCTCATTTTACTCACTGATTCCTATATTTTTGCCTGTTAGCCAGCCGATTTTCAGACATTTACCTTCCTCGCTCAGAATACTGCGCGCGTAGATTGCTTATCAGCTTAACTGTATCGTTCTCTATCATAGTTAAATCCTGCGAATCTGGGCGTCCTCTTATATCCCCCAGTTTGCCCTTTGTGCTGTACAATTCATTTCCATGAAATTCGCCAACAACATACCATTCTTCTCTTACATCAAATCCTAAATGTTCAAAAAATTGCCTCATAAACTTCATGGCGGGAATTGCTTCATCTATTCCTGTGTGAGGACCTGAGTAAGTGCAGAAGACGACCGCGTTTTTTCCAGGAATCTTTGGGGAACAAGGCTTGATGAGCCCTCTTTTTCCATATTCTTTCATTTTTTCTTTTATAAACTCTATTACTGGTTCTGCAGGAAGCCACATGTACGTAGGTGAACCCAAGAAAACTATATCATAATCGAAAAGATTTTCCCCCTTTGCTTCTTCGATCCTCTTGACTACGGGCTTTACACCTTTCTTATTCAATCCTCTTTGGATGGCTTTTGCAACTTTCTCGGTGTTTCCCGTTCCGGACCAATAGATAATTAGTGCTTTCATGATTGTTTCTCCCTAATCATAGGTCAGGTTTGTTCTTATAGAGTTTATCTCACAGGTTATATCGAATCCACAAAGTCCGGCGGAAATTATCCCGTCCTTGGCATTGAACGCATTAACACGCACATATAGGATCTGACGACTCTAGCCTAAGAAAGTCGCTGCTAGAAGCTTTTCCTATGCTTCAATTCGGTTAACTTTCTTTTCATACCATCGCCCACAAGTGCGCACTTGTATCAGCTTTCAATCTTTCGGTTGCTATAATGGCTGTCCAGACTGCACCGGGCATCCCCATCAGGAACGCTATGACTAATCCAGTTTCCACAGGAGCAATACCAATAAATCTGCCATATATAAATGGCATCGCGCCAGCTATTAAATTGATTATTCCCATTCTGTACGAAAAAACCCTTCCGCGGAATTCTGGTGGAATCAACTGCACCATCACCGTGTAAACAGTCGGCGGGAAAATGCCCATGATCACCGCCCTGAGTGCAAGCGCAATGGCGGAATGGATGGCCGACGGACCTACCGCAAAGAGCGCAAAGAAGACGCCTTCACCAAGGCAGATTATACCTAAGAGTAGGCACTGCCTATGAAAGTCTAACCGGCGCAAAAACCATCGTGACAGCACAAGCGCACCGATCGTGGCACCAATTCCATACAGAAAATATAATACACCCAGCCCTGAACTACCTAAACCGTAAACGTCCAAGGCAAAAAATGTAATCGCCAAACCAGTGCCGCCAGCACCAAGACAATACATAACATCTAGTAGGATTACCCCAAGTAATAATTGTCCCCTCCAAACTAATCTCCCACCTTCGATAAGATCATGCCAGACGGAACGGGTCTGCGGCTTACGATCAAGAGTTTGGCTGGTTGTCTGAATCAGGAAAAGGCACAATGCCGAAAGGACGCAGGAAAAACTATTGAAAACGAAAGCTGGTCCCCAACCATAATTTTCAATCACCAAACCTCCAAAAAGGCTGCCGAATGCCATTAAAATGAAAAAAATTGAGGTATCTAACGCGTTTGCAAGCGGGTACTGCTTTTTTGTGACAAGATCTGGCATCCATGCATCATGTGCCGCGGCGGAAAATGCTCCTACGATAGTGAGCAAAACAATGATTGGATAGGCCAACCAAACGAGCTCAACGTTAGTTATCAAAAGAAAGCCGAGGACAATACTTGCGGTGCTCAGGGCGGCAACGATCATAATCCTTCTTCGATCATGCCGGTCAGCGATGACTCCTGCGTATGGACTGGCTATTACAAGTGGCAGAGTACTAAAGCCGAAGGATGCGCCAAGTGCGAGTCCGGAACCAGTTAATTGATAAAGCATCGTCGAAACGGCGATTGAGCGGAAAAAGTTTCCTGTTAGGTAGACGATTCTGCCGAGCCAAAAAATGCGAAAGTTTCGATTCCTTTGTAGTAGAACAAAGTAACCCTCTGAACTTGGCTTAATGCTATTTCTCATTTAACCCCCTTTTAATCTTTTTATTCATATACTCATCGCCTCTAGTCGTTTAATCAACTTTTCTACGTCCGTCTCAACCTTAACATTCTCAAGAGGTTATCCTTTTAGCCAAGATAAGGAGATTGAGTGATCTTCGTGGATTGTTCCTATAGGCTCTATCCCTTTCTTTTTTAGTTCCCTTTTTACATAGCTTTCTGTCTCTTTATTCCCGATCTTGTTCAATATTACTAAAACATCTGTGTTTTTAGCCTCTAGGAATATTCTATTTGCCATCCCAACAAGTTCAGCATTTTTCAAATGTTTAGTGGCGGGCAATTTTCCAGCCTTTATTTGGTCTATCATATTTTTTTATATCCGCTGCTATTTGAACAGAAGCATTGGTGGGGTCTACCACTACAATTACCAAATCTAAACTAGTGATTACTCCTCTAGCAAGATCTTCCAGACCTGCTTTGAGATCTATTAAAGTTACAGGATAATTTCCAATCCCGTATATTTTTAAATCTCTGGCTATTTTAGAGATAGGGCCATCGCATCCTGCTCCCGGTCCCTTATCTCCTATTTTTCCCGCTACTAGGAAGAATATCCCCTCTTGGCTTTGGGTGTAATATTTATGAGGAAGCTTATTCAAAGAAATCTCAGCTCCAAGCAAAGGAGTGGGATCATCTACTGGACAAGTTACTGATCCTCCGCTAAACACAGTTCCTCCAAAATAATC
>CAYZRF010000039.1:0-11359 GCA_964480775.1 uncultured Nitrososphaerota archaeon | reverse complement strand
CTGTGTCCTGAACCCAACCAATTACCCTATCAAAAAAAGAGTTCAAATCTAATCCGCTTAAAGGAAAGACAATCACATCCGTTTCAGACTGTTTTCGTTTCTGTTTTAGCAAAACAGGTCTAAACAAGGGAACGACTTGGCCAAGCTCTTTGGGAAATTCCAAAAAACTGGCGTTGATAGCTGTTTTACCTCTCTTAAAGAGGCCTTCTCTCGTCCTTACTTCGTAATCTACCAAGTAGTATGGCAATAATGCCTTTATCGTATTGTAATCTCTAATTATCATCTTATCCAGCTCTTTTTCGATAAGATCTTCCTCAGGCCAATTGTCTGGTGTTACTAACAACATCTATAGACTCTACCATAGTAGTTTGGATCACCTCTTTAAAGATAAAGAGCAAGACGTGATAAGGAACTCTAACCCTTAGTAGAAGAGTTCGGCCAATTTCTTTCCTAAAATGAGAGCTGCGGATAGCGTTAAGGAGAGAACGAATAGCGAACTACTCACCAATACTAAATAAGATATGTCCAGAAGCTCTCCAAGTGAGAGAAGAGAGACGTTTGCTAGTACCGGTAACCAGATTATTTTCTGCTGAAATGATTTATTTAGAAAATTCCTGTGCCTCAAAGCTAGAATAATTACCATCACGCAAGGTGCCACATAGATCATACCTATTAATGAGCTGGCCACGGTTCCAGCGAGTATAATTCCTATCTCCGCGCTAATTGGCGAAAGCAATTCATAAGCCAGAAATGAGAGGTCGAGAATACCCAGCAGGGGATATAATAGGAGTCTCGTTAAAGTTCGGACAAGCGCATGCCTTGATATGAATTTCGCAACCGGAGTGCTCCAAGCGTAGTAAAACGCATTGAAAGCACGCATAAATTCCCTTCCTGCAAAGGTTTTCGTCACCAAATCGTCTCTGAAATGTCTAAGTTTCTGAACCTGAGTGGATAGCTCAGATCCGAAGGCTGCTGTGGCTATTATGCACCTTTTCTCCTTCTCTATCGTTAGAACAACGCTAGTTGTTCTTGTGATTCCACCGGCTGTTCCAGTTATTAGTAGTGAGAAGTTCCCTGTAGTCTTACCCGCAATTATATTGAAAGAAGCAACCCCGTTTGGTGTAACAGATTGCGGAGAGAGTGAAAAAGATGCATCTCCTGGGAGCCCTTGAACGCTCAGACTAACGGGTTCGGGAGTGCCTGCTAGTAGAATTACGTTTATGACTATAGAAGCAGAGGTCTCAGGTGAAATACTAAGCTTGGATGGGGATGCTGAAATAGAGAAATCAAAGGGTTCAGGTGCAGGCGTTGGAGTCGGCGTTGGAGTCGGTGTTGGGGTTGGAGTCGGAGTTTGAGTAGGAAGTTCTGTGATTTCCATGATAAAGGGGTTCGAGTACTTTTTCACTCCTCCACCAATTCCGACAACATGCAGGGTATAGTTTCCTGTAGGAGTTTTATTGCTTGTCCTAATTGTTAACGTCGCAGTAAAGTCAGGAGGTACATTATTAACGCTGGAAACTATGGAACATCCAGAAGGGAGGCCTGCGACCATCAATGAGACGGGTGATTTGAAATCTCCTAGCGCAGTTACGTTCACTTCGTAGGTAGCGTAACCTCCCTGCGCTGTATTTCTGTAGGCTGGTTTTACTGAGATATTGAAGCCAAATGCCTCGATCACCTCTAACGTTATAGTTTCGTAGTGGGTTCTTCCTCCTCCAGATCCCACTATTGTTATAGTGTAGGTTCCTATGGGAGTCGAGCTAGACGTCATAATGGCCAGGGTAGAAGTGAAGGGTGGAGTCAGTGATTCGATAGAGAGGGTATAACTCGCTCCGGGAGGAAGTCCAGTCGCATTTAGGTTTACTGTGCTGGTGAAACCCTTAGTTGCTCGAACAACAACGCTAAATGCGATTGAATCTCCCTTCTGAACGGATCCTTGCTTAGGATTAATGGATATCGAGAAGTCCGGGATCATTACGTGGAGTACAACTTCAGCCTCGGTCTTAGGACTCCCTCCAGCTCCTCTTGCAGTTATAAGGAGGGTATAGTTCCCAGGAGGCGTGTAAGAACTTGTATTAATCCTCAATTTAGCGGTAAATGGGGCTGTACCTTCATCAGGGGTAAAGGATAACTCTACCCCGGGAGGAGTGAAGTCGGTCCACTCGTAAGAGAGCGATACGGTCCCTGTGTAAGTTCCATCCACATCTACACTGTATGTGCAAATGCCTCCTGGATAGGTCTCGTTCTTAGGAGGGTCAACCCTAACCGATAATGTTCCATCCGTAAGAAGGAATGAAGCTTCATCAGCCTCTGGATTAAAGGAGGAGAGAGGTATTGGCGCTATGAAAATCAAAAAGAGAATAAGATAAGTTAGTAAAACCCTCCTCATTATTTCTTGATCTTTTCAACCTAGTATTTAACAGTTTTCCGGCAAAATAATTTTATAAGACATTTAGATGTCTATCTATGGCTTAGACGTCCTAAAAACAAAATTTGGTTGTTTAAGGGACGTTTATAGTGAAATGCACTCTGCTCGGTTAAAATAAGGCAAGAACTAGAGGTTGTCCTTGTTCCTAGAAGACCGATGAAAATAATCCCCTTCATTTTAGATTCTACATCAGTGAATTCTGAAGCGAAAAGTTGAATTAGATCAGTCCTACTCTTGTAAGCATCCAATAACAAAATGGTGTAGTGCTGTTGTGGGCATTTCTATCTGCCATTGCCACCGGAGTTATTTGGGGAATCACCCCAGCACTTTATTCAGAGGCTACACGTCGTAATGGTCCTATCTGCGCAAATGCTTGGAAGAGTTGGGGCGCCTTAACGGTCAGTTGGCTCATCATAACTGTGTTTGATCTCTTCGAGGTTCCAAGTCTAAAAACTTTCACCTATATAGCTTTAAACAGTCTCCTTGGAGCTGTAGCAGGGGACTATGCTTTCTTCAGGGGAATAGCTCTTTCTGGAGCTGGAAAGGCAACTCCTGTCGGCTTTACCTACATACTTTGGGCATCTATAATCTCTACAATCTTCTTAGGGGAGCCTTTTTCCTCAAAGGTGATACTGGGGGCTATGCTAAGCGTTTTTGGGATCTGGCTCTTGTCGACAGAGAAGGGCGAGTGGAATGTGATTGGCATAGCTTGGTCCCTACTGGCCTCCCTTATGTGGGCTATGTCTCCGATGGTAATGAGATTGGCACTAGCGGATATAAACCCTGTTGCTGCATCTGCTTGGGGCTCTTTGATTATGGCTGCCATATTTTCCGTTCTTGCAGTCAAATCCAAGAGATTAAGGGGGGTTGGAACCGAAAAAGCTATCCTAGGAGGAGGGATTGGCATAGGGATCGGACTAACCTTGTTTTATTACAGTGTCAGCGAGATAGGCGTCTCTGTTCCAGTTCTTGCAACCGCCATAAGTCCGTTGGTAGCTCAGGTTGCATCATGGGCAGAAGGGGAACCATTAACTCTGAGAACAATTATGGGATCGGCTGTCATAACCCTCGGCATGACTTTAGGTGTTGTGTAAATGGCTGAACGTTAAATAGAACAATTTTCCAAGCTCATCTAATGACGACTTCTGGGATGCACTTATCCTCCTTTAAAATCTATAGAAAGCTTGTAAAAGTTTAGCAGATAAGAGCAAAACCTTATCTTGTTTGACGCCGGGCTTAAGTTCGGGATCGATGATGAATAAACGGCTACGTATAATTTCAGAGTCTATCGGACAGGTCATAGCTGAGTTGAAGGAAGAGCTGAACCCAAAAACCTGCGAGAAAATATGGAAAGCTCTGCCGCTTGAAGGAAACGTCAACCTATGGGGAGACGAGATTTACTTCAGTATTGGCCTTGAAATCGAGCTTGAAAACGCAAAGCAGGATGTTGAGGTTGGCGATATAGCTTATTGGCCACCAGGAAAGGCAGTTTGCATATTCTTCGGTCCGACTCCCGTAAGCTCAGAGGAGAAGCCAAGAGCTTACAGTCCAGTGAACGTCTTTGCTAAGGTCGTGGGAGGTGCTAGGATCTTTAAGAAAGTAAAGGAAGGAGAAAGGATGATTTTGGAGAGAGTTAACTCCATCTAAAAGAAAATCAATGAATCTAACGATCTCAGCAAGTTTTTCAGTTAAAACGCGCGAATCCCTACCTGTTGAACTACTTACCCTCCTGTTCTCCCGAGTCTACTTTCCACCTCTTCGGCAATAACTTCGCTTGCTATTTTAAAGAATGTGGCCAGAGATCCTAGAAGTATGATTACGTAACCTATTATGAGGAGAACTAGTCCGATTCCAATTCCTGCTGGGTTGAACCTGGGAAGTCCTGAATATGGATCATATGTAATCAGAGTTCCTGTGGTGAAGATCCCTGCAAATATGAGAATTCCTCCAACAATAGTCCAAATGATTAAGAAGGCGACGTACAGGCCAGCAGCTCCAAAGGCTCTACTCCATGATACCATAATTGTCCATTGCTGTATGGGAATTTAATTCTTACCTGAAAAACAATGAAACGCCGATATTAGGTAAAGCGTAGGCGATAAATCTCCCATATCTAAGATGTAACTCACACGCTTATTGTCCCATGATTCAAAGCATTCTTATTTTCGAAGAAACCAAGTTTCTAATGCATTTTTCAACTATTAAGTAAGGGTTTGACAGAGAAACGTTTTATGCTGTATTTGGCTTTAGTGAAGTGCGGTGATGAAAGGTTTGAGGTACGTAAAGTTATCTCGAAATTCAGGACTTAAGGTTTCGATAATATCTTTGGGAACATGGCATTTACCTAGGCTGCCTGAAGTAGATGAAGCTGGAGCTTATAAGATAGATGTAGACGAGTTTAGGAAGGTCCTGAAGGTTTCCTATGATAACGGGCTTATCTTCATAGATTCGGCTAACCGATACCATGGAGGCATATCTCCAGTTCCATTAACCCATGTTGGATATGCTGAAGAGCTCCTAGGCCAACTTCTCAAGGAGTATGACAGGGAGGAATGGGTTGTAGCCACGAAGGTGGCTGGAAGGATGTCACCTGGCCCAAATGGGGAGGGCCTATGCCGTAAGCACGTGATGTGGCAGATAAAGGAGAGCCTTCGAAGGCTCCAGATGGAATACGTGGACATATACTACATGCACAGGGACGACCCGGAAACTCCCAAACTTGAGATAATGCGCACTTTCACCTCTCTAATTGAGCAAGGTTTAGTAAGATATATAGGGGCTAGTAACGCTCCAGCCATAAGTCTGGTTGAGTATATAGAGCTGGCAGAGCGCTATGGGCTTGAACCGATAACCGCCTTGCAATATAAATACAACTTGGTGGAAAGAGAGGTAGAAGCTGACATCATACTTGTGGCCAAAAGATATGGGCTGGGATTTGTTGCGTACTCCCCCTTAGCACAAGGAGTCCTAACGGGTAAGTATGTGGATAAGGAAAAAAGAAAGTGGAGAGTTCCTGAGCTTTCGAGGGCAAGTTACATGAAATGGATAGCTAAGAAGTACTTCACCAATAGCATGTTAGACTTCCTGTTGAAGTTCATGAATTTTGCCCATGAAAAGGGAATAACACCAGCTCAACTGGCATTAGCTTGGACTATGAACATGGAAAAAGTTCTGGGCATACCTATCATACCGATCATTAGCGTATCGAAACTGTCTCACCTAGAAGAAGCCATAGCTGCCTCAGAAATAGATCTAAACAGCGAAGATCTAAGGTATTTAGATGAGATAAGTAAAAACGTTAAGTTTGGAGGCTAAGGAAGATCTAGGATTAGATCGTTACATTCACTGCTGCATATTTTGTAAAAGCAACCAGCTAGTATCCTTTAGATTGAGAACTCCTCTAAGCCCTTATTTATTGCCAGAAAGGACCCCAATTGCATGATTTATAATAGTAGAAGAATAGCTTGCTAATCCCATGCACAAAGCGACCTATTGTATCCCTCTATCGGATGCTAAACAATAGTTTTAAAAGTGAGAAAAGTAAGACAAGTAAGATGAACTCGGCTGATAGCGACGAAGGAATCTGCACTAGAAAGCGACCGCTAATATATGGTGTAGTGACCGTGAGCGAAAAGGGGCAAATTGTCATTCCTGCAAGGGCAAGGGAAGAATATGGGATAGAAAGGGGAACCAGACTCATAGTCCTTGGGAGAAAGGATGGAGCAGGGATCGTCCTGATCAAAGCTGAAGTTATGGATCACCTCATAGAAAAGATAGCTGAGGAGGAAGGATTCTTCAGCCGAGTTCGATCATTTGAAAGCGAAGATTCCAGAAAGAAGCGGGAGGGATTATGATGCCCAAATGTAGAGATTGTAAGTATTATAAGCCCATAAGTGAAGAAGAGGGAGACTGCTTCGGATACAGAGTTAAAGGAGATATGGACGCAAAAGATTGTCCGATGAAAGCATTTGAGCCAAAAAAGGAAGGATGATCTGATTGGCCAAGGCCAACACATCTCTTCCAAAAGAGTACATCTCTCTAGCACAGGACAGAAGCGTCAAAACAAGAAGAATGGTTTCAAGAGCTCTTGCTGATCTTTTCTTTTCTAATCCCAAGCGTTTCTACATCCTTGAGGAGGAACTCTGGAAGACTGGTGTTCCATTATCTAGATGGACTGTTGCCGATGCTTGGGGTTTCATCGGAAAGAAAGATCCTGAGAAGGCATTTAGGCGTCTAAGAGAAATAGCTGAAGCCGATGACAACTGGGAAGTCATTGAAGGAGTTAGTACCTCCTTGGTTGTGATAGGAAGAAAATATCCGGAGCTTCTTCTTAATAAGATGGAGAAGTGGTCTTCTTCTAGCCTAGAAGCAGTCAGGAGGACCTCTATAGAGGCATTGAGGGGAATAGCCAAGGATAAGCCAAAGTTAGTGATTCCTTTGCTGGAGAAATTGAAGGATGACAGGAGTCTATACGTAAGGAAAGCCGTAGCCCATATCCTAAGGGAAATGTGTAAGAAAGACCCAGATCTAGTGGTCGAATTATGCAGGAGGTGGATGAACACCAGCAAAGAGGCAAATTACGTCATAAGGCACGGACTAAAGAAACTGATGGGAACGAGGGAGGCAGATGAATTATTGAGGGGCCTAAAATGAGAGAAAGGATAGATGAATTGGCTTGCAGCAAAGACGCAAAGGAAAGGAAGATGGCAATCTCTCTTCTTCTTTCCTTAAAAAGAAAGGACGCCGCTGAGAAGGTTAGATCCTGGATTAAGAGCGAAGAACCACTGATGAGGCAGACCGCTATTCTAGCTGTTGGTGAGTTGCTCAAAAAAGGGGAGGGATTAGAATTCCTTCTTAAAAAAGCAGTAGAGGACGAGAGTTGGCTCGTAAGAGAGGCAGTAGCAAGAGCTTTACGGCAGATAGGAAGGCATAAAATTGCACTTGATCTTCTTCAGGAACTTGCAAAAGATCCATCACCGGGTGTTAATAGGTCTACAGGCGATACTATTGCAGAACTCATAAAAGAAGGAATCATTTCCCAGTCTAAGCTTGAAGAATTAGCCTCCTCTAAATTGGAAGGAGAGAGAAGAACTGCGGCCTTCGCCTTAAGGAGAATCCATAACAGAGGATGGGAAATCTTAGGAGTGAATGCCATTGACTTATTGAGGAAATGGGCCTCTGAAAGTCTTGAGAAAAAGTGGACAGCAATATATGCGTGTAAGCTGATTGGAAAGAGAGAACCTTTAGCCAGAGATATAATCACGAGGATTGATGATGCAGGAGTCTCTAAGCTAAAAGAAAAGGCCTTGAGGGAGATAGCTCATGGCTAGGTATTTGGAGTACAAGCCCAAGAAAGTGCTAAACGTATACAAGCACTGCGACGGTGGGTGGTACTGGAACAGGTACTCAGCAAACCCCTATGTTGGCTGTGAATACGGGTGCGAGTACTGCTACTATAGGGCAAGGAAGTACTTCAGACAAGACTGGGAGTTCTACGAAGTCATTAAGGTGAAAGTGAACGCTCCACTTCTCCTTTCGAGAGAACTCAAGAGGGTTGAAAGGGACATAATAATGTTGGGCTACTACCAGCCAGCCGAGGTAAAATACAGACTGATAAGGAAGATGTTAGAGGTCTGCGCTGATCTGGGATTTCCAGTCCACATGAACGAGAAGTCTGATCTCATCCTAAAGGATCTTGATCTGTTAAAGGAGATAAACGAGAAGTCCTGGACTTGCGTAACTTTCAGCATAATAAGCTTGAGGGAAGATCTGAGGTTCTGGGAGCCTAAGGCTCCTCCTCCGGAGAGAAGGCTCGAGGCCATGAAAGAGATAAGTAGGGCTGGCATAAAAACAGGAACGGCCCTGATACCGGCCCTCCCTTTCGTTTACGATGATGAAGAGAATATCGAGGAGGTCGTTAAGGAGACCAAGCAGCACGGAGGAAGCTATGTAATTGGCGGTGGTCTAACACTTGGAAGCCCGCTTACGGAGCATTACCTCTCCCTCCTTAGGAAATTCAAGCCAGAGGCAGTAGGTCCAACATTAAGGATTTTCTCGGGTAAAGGTTCATCTCTATCGGACACACCCAGTCGTGAGCACCAAAGCGAATTAGGAAGGAAGGTTATGGAGATCTGTAACAAGCTTGGACTAGACGATAGGCTCAAGAGACCAATTCACATCTATCCTAAGGAATTAAGGACTAACAAGGCAGTAGCTAATTATCTCTTCGAGAAGACTTACAGGCTTGAAATCCAGAACGCATCTCAGAACAAGGTCTGGGCATATAGGAAAGCAGCATGGACATTGGATGAATTGAAGGAAGACGTAAGGAAGATATATGAAGAAGAAGGGTTGCAAGGCCTAAAGGCTCTCCCAAACGTGGGTTCGAAGATAGCTGGAGAAATAGAAGCGCTTCTCAAAAACATTTCTCCAGGAGAATAACAAGTGGAAGGTGAGATGCGCTAGTTCGCTAATACATATCTTCTTTGCAGTCGCGTGTCCCACATCAACCTATGAAAAGCTGTTGAGATCCCGCATTGACTTGAATAATTGAAAATCAGGGCCTTTAGACGAAACGGCGCCAGAATCTTGTGGGCCTCTTTCCTTTCTTTTTGTCCAATCTAGATGGATCTATTAGATTAAATTTGAAAATTGATTGATGCAAAAGGTGATGTGTTGTCTTTTTGGGTAGAGAACACGTCATCCAGGTTGAGAACCTCCCAGTAGCCTTGGTTTGTGCAATAAGCGCTGCTACCTACCTTGCAGGATTGGCATTGGCCTTCTTATCGGATAATGTAACTAGGTTTCTCTTTGATATAGAATAGCTGCTCACAAGCGCATTTGGGTTCGTTAGCGGGTTTTCAATAATCTTTTCTATGAAAAGACTGAGCGAAGCCGTTTTAGAGTTAAAGCCCTTGTTAAATCTAAAAGAGATTGAGATAAACGATCTTATCTCAGTCCTTCGTAAAAGGGCATTGAGCCGCTTATATTGGGTCATCGTCGGGTTTTGGCTCGTTTTTAGCACCCTCCACCTTTACCTAGTTAAGGAGTTCGGCCTCTCGACATCTAACATCGTAGAAATAGCTTCTTTCTACAGAAATCCGTCCCTTATTGAGCTCTATGGTTGGGCTTCTCAGGTCATAAATGGCTGCGTTTTAGGAGGAACGTTCATGTTCGTCATCCCAATTGGAATGAACCTTGCATACTGGGAATTATGCTCAAAAATAGGTTTCAACAACAAGGCCTTGACTATAAGCGGGAAGAAGTTCTTCTCTGGATTTAGAAAGCTCATAACAGCAAACACGATGGCAACAGCGGTATCAAGTGGATTGGCCATGGGTATATGGGGAGGTACATCCTCTTCGTTCCTCTTATCGGTTCTCTCCTCATGTTCTTGCCTACGGCCATTGTTCCTCATTTTCTCCTGCATAAGGGGCTCTCAAAGGTCAAGGATGATGAACTCCGTAAAATAGAACTTAACATTGAAGAAATGGAGGGTTTAAAGAAAGCTACAATAAACGATCTTTTTCAGCTCCAAAACCTCCTTGGAAAAGAGGAAAGGATAAGGAACGCCAAAACGTGGATAATCGACCTCTCTTTCCTCGGAAAACTTGTCCTCTCGACCTTAGTGACACAAGCCATAGCTTTCATCATCAGCCTGTTCTGATCTATCCAGGTCTAAAAAACCGTTCATAGCACGAAATGAACTCCTCAAATCAAGGAAAAGGAAAGGACGATTGCTTGAACGAAATGGGCTTCATTAGTCAGCATCCGTTGCTTAGTCACTAACCTTGAGCTTATTAAAATCAAGGAAGCGAAGGTCTCAGGCATTTACCTGGCAGGGAGCGAATTGGTTAGACTTAGCTTTAGCAGAGAAGAAGCGAGAAAGTTCGTCCTAGAAAGGCTTCATCTTACTCCTGAGAAATTAGGAGAAGGAAAGAAAGACACTCTATCGATTGTAAGAGATATTGGAGGACTCCAAGATGGTTGGCATTTTTACGAGATGTTCGCAAGGATGAAGGCCTTCCAGAGAGGCTGGCTGATAGATCTTCTTCAAAGAGGAAAGCTTGTTTACGGCCATGTGTTGAGAAAGGCCCTGAGAATTGTATCAGCTGATGAATACCCTTTTTTCTTCAAGGCAACGAGAAGCATAATGAGGAAGAAGGCCGCATACTACGCTTGCCCTGAAAGGCTTACCAGCTCACACAGGAAGGCTCTTGCTCTCATAGAAAGACATCAGCCCATCACTCCTTCAGGTTTCTCCAAGGTCTTTTCAGATGCTTACCCTGAGCTCAAAAAAGAAGCAAAGAGGCTTTTTTACGAGCTTTATAACTTTGGAGAGATTATTAGAGTGGGATTTAGGCGGGTAAGGCCAAGATACGGACTAACTCACACCTTCTTCCCTAAGATGAAGATAGAGGAAGTTCCTGAGGAGGAAGCAAGGGAATGGCTGGCTTCCAAATGCCTAAAGGTTTACGGCCCCTTCTGTGCCCACGACATTGCTCACTGGGTTGGTTGGACTGTAAAAGAGACGAGAAACATCCTTAATTCTCTGTACGAAAAAGGAGAGGTGATTAAGGTAGAGGTTGAAGGGAGAACCCACACCCAGTGGTTGCTATCGGAGGACCTTGAATCCTTAAGCAGCATAGAAACCTCTCCTGAAGAACCAGGGCTCGTAAGGATCCTCTTCAATGATGATGCCTTGCTGCTTGGGTATTACAAGAGGCTAGAACGCACGTTTGGATTTAGGTGGATATACCCACAGCTGAGCAAAGGAGAGTATCTTCGTCCAGCAATTCTGTTTAGCAATGAAATAATTGGAGAACTGACTTTACAGCTTTATTCTAGTTCTCCGAAGATGATTGCGGAGAAACTGGTCATAAGAAAAGAATTCGCAGAAGAAAGCGTCGTTGAGAAGGTGATCAAGGAGTT
>CAYZRF010000038.1:1195-11410 GCA_964480775.1 uncultured Nitrososphaerota archaeon | reverse complement strand
GCATCTAGTACTTTCTCCGTTTCAGACTCACTTCTACCGGTTTGGTATAAATGAGAGCTAAACCACCACACATTGATGTAACGGCCATCGGCATCCTCTAGAGCTCTATAGAGTGATTGAGTTGCGAAATCAAAGCAATTTTCATTTTTCCTGCAATCTATCTCAAATATACCCTCACTCATGTACCAACCTGGGATGTAAACGATGCAGCCACCTGCATCATGCGCCATCCACGATGGATCGCTTAAGTCTATCATTTGCGTGGGGGGTAGTATCCATGGATGGAGCCATCTTGGTGGTTTCTTGGTTTGCATGTAGTAGGGTTTCTCTATAGCAGTCATCGAAATGAACCCTAGGCCTCCATCTCCAACCCCGAGAAGGTTAATGTTCTCCATCTCAAAGCCACCACCTATATTTGTCGGCTCACTACCAATGGCCCTGGCAACAGCTTCTTTTACCTCCATGGTATACTGGAGTTTTGCTTCATCTGTGTTTAAGTGTAGCTCCTTAATGTGATGTCCCATATGGCTTTGAACTCCTATGCCATGGCCTCTTTCCCTCAGCTCCTTTAAGATGTATCTTCCGAATTTCACATCAGCAATAGCGAAATTCTTCTCCGTTTGAATCGAGATCTTAGCTCCATGCTTTTCGAAAACGGCTGCCAATCTGTCCAAAATATCTGCATATTTCTCAAATAAAGCTCTATCGCTGTCGTAGTATTTCCCTTCAACAACTTCTTCTATGTGTAGCTGAAAGGCTATGAGAACTACTTTTTTCTTACAATCAAATGGATTTGAACCCCAACTCTCACCTTTATTACAGACACCATTTCCGCCTAATGAAGACATTGGAACCCCTTTAATAAGCTCTGATATGCTTTGTATCACTTTTCTGCTTTCAAAAAACTCTTTAGCATCCTCAAAATATTCCGATAAAGGCATTGAATGAGCTAAATCGTGCCAGAAGATCCTTCTCTCTCTTGCTAAAATTGCCGCGTTGTATGCAAAAACGCCGGCTTCTGGAGTAAGGAGGTTATCCCTCTTGCCACAGTGAAAGTGTATTCTACCTGTGTAATTTGGAAGGAAGTATAATGGATCAATTTCACTAAGGGTTTCACGGTTGTTCAACCAAGAAGGTCTTTCTTCTATGCTACCGTATCTAAACACATATTCAAGATCTGCTGCTGGTAAGAGTAGCACCGCTTTGTCTATTTTAGCTCCTTTACCTAGCGCTACTCCTGAAACTATGCTGCCCAAGCTTCTAGAAATGAGATAGACCTCGGTAGCACCGTCATCTCTTAGAAATTCTGCTATGGCTAAAATTTCATCAGATCCCTCTTTAATGAGAGTTGGAAGTTGTTCAGCCCCAGAGAATTTCCCCCTTTTTCCATGAAATGGTAAATCAAACGAAAAAGTGCTATAACCTAAGTTTTCAAAGGCTTCCATATCTTCGATCCATGTTTCCTTGCTTCCTCCAAGTCCATGAACGAAAATAATGGATTTCCCATTCCAGTTGTCTGGCTTATGATAAATGCAAGGAATATTTTCTAATATAGTTTTTTCTTTAGTGGGTCCGGGTTTAGGTGTTGGAGTTGGGCTAAAAGCTGGAGTAGGGGTTAACGTGGGTGCTGGAGCCCTTTTTCTGGTTAAAAAGTAAACTCCAACCACTGATAAAACGATTATGACAACAACTAGGACTACAAGGGCCTTTGCGACACCCCCACGCCCTACCATATCGAAGCTAATTACCCTACATGAAGATTAATTTCTTTTTTGGTTAAAGAAGGAGGTAATCCTTGCGTTAAACAAAGTTCTCGACATCACGGATTTTGCTGTTAGAGGTATCTATCTTGACTATTTGAGAAGAGCGTTTTCCTTAAAGCCGATATCTCGTTTTTTTGGCACTTCTTTTCTACAAAAGGCTATTGAAGTCGTCTCTTATCTGAACAGGCTTGAAAGCACCTAATCTCCTACCTTGTACACTACATCTCCGGGTCTTACCTTTTCCTCAACCTTAAGCCCGACTGATTGCCCTGCCTTTGCTACATCAACTTTCTTATGCTCTATCTCCATAGAGGCGACTTTCTGTCTGAAATTAGTGGTTGCTCCTTCTATTGATATTTCATCTCCTACCTTCAACTCACTTTCCAGCTCTATAACAGCAACCCCTATTCTACTAAAGTAGTGCGTAACTCTTCCGACTTTCTCCTTAGTTCCTTCCATAGCTTCCCCCAAACTATTTACACTTTGAATTTAATATTAGCATTGGGACTCATCGCTATAAATAGAATTTATACACCATATAGCTCATTCTACAAGGGATTTGATTCAGGATTACACGTCTCTTTTTGTCGGAACGTAAGTCACGCCAGAAAATAGGACAATTATCCTATCACTCAATGGATGTTCCTTTTCAAGCTGATAAAGCTTGAATCTTCCTAATTTGAGCTCTTTTACGATTCCTAATTCTGATAATTTCTTTAAATGCCTTTTTGTCATTTCTACGCTAAGATTTGTATCTCTTGCGAGTCTTGATATGTTGAGAGCACCCCATCGTGTCAGGAGATATAGAATCCTAACTCTTCCCCTTGAAGAAAGAACTTCTTCAACGAGCCACAAGGGAATCTCGCTCTGACTCAATATCTATCAAGTTTCTCTGAGGATCGTTGATCTATTTAATCTGAAGTTCTTATTTCCATTACTAGTCTTCCAGACTGAATCTTGGTAGAACTTAAGAAGAACGACCTTCATATTCCGCCAGGAGTTCTTTTTGGCTTACGATGGGAGAGACCACTTATGCATCGTAGAAAAAGGGGGCTTGGGGAAAGACCACAAATTTTCGCTATGGATTTTGCTGGTCTTGTTCTCTTCGTTTTAGGCTTTTCGCTACCGCTTCTCTTGAAATGGTTAGAGGAATTTCTAAGCAACACATATGTGGTTTGTATTGGCCTTTCATTAAGTACAGTAGGGATTGCGTTCTTTACAATTAGAAGTCGTGGTTATGAAAGAAGTTCGAGGAAGAACGTGTTGGCATTAATCTTCTTTATTCTGTTAGATTTCTTCTTCTTATATTTCTTGACTCTAGCATTTCTTTATCCACCGCCAAAAGAAATGAGAATCACAATTGCCATTGTTGAGAACTTAAGAAGTCTTTCAAATAAAGACCCTTATTGGCTTTTCTTACGTGAAAATTTTGAAAGAATTGCCTCCTTGAACTCATTTAGTAAACCCCACTTTTGGTGGATACATAAAGTTCTATCTCACGGAAACGAGAGTTGTGAGGCAATGCTTTTTTCTCTGAACGAATTGATTGAAAATAATTCGATAAAAGAAGCAGAGGTATTGATCAACAGCCTTTACCATACATTTGAAAGGATAGATCTGGCTACATCCGAGTTCAGTATGTATTACATTTTCTTAGCCACTTTAGCGCTCTTTTTCTCTACCATCATATTCCTGAGCGGAAAGACCTCTCAAATAGGAATTTCGCACATGGGAATATCAAGCGGCCTAATAACCTATTCGTACCCGCTTCTTCTGAGTTTCGGTCTTGCATGTTCATTGTACACCACTGATCTATACCCCCTCTTCTCTTGGGTGCCGTATTCGATATTCATGCTTGCGATCTTTAAGAAAATAGAATATGATCAAGCAACTCTTTTCGGGTTAGCAATTCTTATAGGGGGGCTTTTGGGAGCATACACTCCTGTACATCCCTTTTCTTGTTTGTGGTACTTTTGTATTTTCTGCTTTTTCATGTTAATACTTCTTCCTTCAGTCCTTCCTAACATATCTAGGGATATCTTACTTGCAATATCCATACTAGCTGGTTGTGCTGGGGTCAACAGTGCAATATCAATGATCTTCATTCATACTACTGCCATCTCTTCTCTTGCTCTCTTCTCAGTAATTTATGACCTAGTATCCATAATTTTCGCTCTATCAGAAGTATCTTCCCTTCCTAGAGTGTTGGGAGCTGGAATGAAAACTGTTGCAAGAGAGGGTTTCTGGCCGATCTTAGGATTCATACTTTCTGTGTTGTTCCTTGCCTTTGGTTTACTATCCTACTTCAATCCAATTCCCTCTTTGCTCTGGATCTTGTCTCTATCTCTTCTGTGCTATGTTTTAATCTATTCGATGAGAGCTTACACGCTAAAAAGAAGGAGACTTGCCAAATTCGGAGAGGTGGGAGACGTCAAAGGGTTGTTTCTGGTTTGCGTTCCTGGTTTCATTTTCGTCAGCATTTTTCCAGTTCTTTATCGCCAAGAGGATCCCCTTTATCTATTACTTGCAAGCTTCTCCTTTTTGACCTCAGCCCTCTCATTTATGGCTTGGTACATCCGAGGGGACAGGTTATTGAGAGCCTTTCTTCTTAAAGGCTCTTCCTTTAGTTTCGTTGTCTTTGCCATTTTTATGATCGCGGGTCCCTTGCTATGCCTCCTAGAGCTAGGATTCAGGCTTTATTACCTGTCTATCATATTGCCAGCAGTTGGTCTGATTGCAATTCATAAAAGAAATAAGAGGGGGCGCCTCGGTTAAGTCGGTTAGGCTTCTGGAAAATTGAATATCAATAGCCTTGATTAACAATAGAAGCCATAGTATATCGTTTTTAAGAGGCGATAAAGGGAGTAAATGTGTGCATCT
Source organism: uncultured Nitrososphaerota archaeon (assembly GCA_964480775.1). Taxonomy (GTDB): domain Archaea; phylum Korarchaeota; class Korarchaeia; order Korarchaeales; family Korarchaeaceae; genus QMVU01. The sequence goes on along the minus strand of CAYZRF010000038.1, from coordinate 6,767 downwards.
CGTTTAAGCCCATATGGTTTGACTCTCTGGGTGCCAAGAGTTCATGCACGCTTGTCAAAACGGCAGATGTTTCTATTTTGATAGACCCGGGAGTTGCCATCATGCATCCTAGTTTTCCAGCAAGCTATTCGGAAAAGATTCGTTGGAGAGAGCAAGGAAAAAGAGAGATTAAGAAAGTCAGCAAAGAGGCCGAGGTTCTCGTCATTTCTCATTATCATTACGATCATTATTCTCCTGGAGATATGAATATTTATGAGGACAAGCTTTTGCTTGTAAAAAACCCTAACGAATACATAAACGACTCTCAGCGAAAGAGAGCTGAGGCATTTTACTCCAACATATGTGAACATTTCGGAGGAATAAAGTTAGAGTCCATCTTAACGGAACCTAAGACCAGGTGGTATCCAAATCCATTAGATGGTCTCCCTTTGGCTAAAAGTAAGAATTTCGGAGATTATGAAAACAGGAGAAAAGAGCTTTTGAATAAAGGTCTGAGTCTTTTCAAAAAGAGGACAAGGAAGTGGAACAAATGGTTCCAAATACCTGAATTCGAATTCGATAGAGTTAAGATAAAATTTGCAGATGGAAAGGAATTTAGTTTTGGAGAAACGAGGATAAGATTTACGAAGCCCTTGTTTCATGGAATTGAATTCTCCACCCTAGGATGGGTGATTGCCACAGTAATAGAATGCGGTAGCGAAAAATTAATTCATTCCAGCGACCTGAACGGTCCTATCATTGAGGATTATGCAGAATGGATAATCAAAGAAGACCCAGACATATTGATCTTAGATGGTCCCATGACATATATGTTCGGCTACTTGCTTAACAGAATCAATCTAAACAGAGCGGTGGCTAATGCTGTAAGAATAATCGAAGAAAGCGATGCAAGACTTATAATCTACGATCACCATTTAGTAAGAGAAGCTAAGTTTAGGGAGCACACTATTAAGGTATGGAAAGTCGCAAAAAGATCCAACAAAAAGGTCTTTACAGCGGCAGAATTTCTCGGCCTTATTCCAAAGGTTTTAGAGTGCAAACGAGAGTAGAATCTTTCATAAACTTCAAAACCTATTTTATTATAGTAAAATAGGTGGAAAATCACTTTTAATAAATTCCTGTGTTCCTTAATTGAGTCAGGCTTTGCAAATTAGGGTAAGATTTGTAGGCTTCTTGGCAAGGAAGATCGGAAGGGAGATAGTAGTTAACTTAGAAGAAGAGGCAACCTTCGCTAATGCTGTCAAAAAAATATCAGAGATATATGGGTTTGGTCCTATAGACATAAACAAGGGAAATGACCCTGATTATCTGATAGTCCTCCTTAATGGTAGATCACAGAAGCCAGATGTAAAACTGAAAGAAGGAGATGAGATAGTCTTCCTTCCACCCATAGCAGGAGGCTAGAAGTTTAATGCATTATTCTTATGGATAAGTCTTCTCGATGAGGGGACTCAAGCGTTTAACCTTAAAAGCTATCTGATCTCCAGATACATATGTCTTCAAGCGAAACTGGTCCCATATGGATTGCCAGAGACTTCTACAACTGCAGTGGGTGTAGACTATGCGAAGTTGCTTGCAGCTTACATCACGAGGGCAGGATATGGCCAGAGGCATCAAGGATAAGGATATTCATGCTAGTCCCGACATTAGAAATTCCGCACCTTTGCACTCAGTGTCATGATTATCCATGTGTCGAAGCATGTCCAACGGATCCAAAAGCTCTTTCTATAGATGATAAGACAGGAGCCGTTATAGTAGATCGTGATCTTTGCATAAGCTGTGGTCAATGCATAGAGGCCTGTCCTGGAAATGTTCCATTCCTTCATCCTGGTGATAACAAGGCCACGATCTGCGATCTTTGTGGAGGGGATCCAGAATGCGTCAAGATATGCCAAGAAGGAAGATGGAACGCCCTTTGGCTCGTTAAAAAATCACCAAGCATTAATTACAAGCTCTATGCCAAAAAACCCTCTGAAATTGTGAAGGAGATGGCTTACCGACTTTACGGGGAGAAAGCAGAGGAGTTGATATGAAATGGCGCGAGGATATGCCGGAAAATTTCTTGAGGTTGATCTTTCTAGTGAAAAGATCTCAGAAGTAAGATTTGATGAGGAAGTATTGAGACAATACATAGGCGGAAGGGCTCTTGCATGCAAGATCTTATGGGATAGACTTGGAGCAGGCTGGGAATCGGTTGACCCCCTAGGACCGGAGAACATATTCCTAGCTCTTACTGGACCTATGACTGGATTTTATCCAGGAGCAAGGATTTGCATTTCTGGAAAATCCCCCCAAAGCAACGGCATTGTCGGCTCTACTGTTGCAGGTGAGTTTGCAATCGAGCTGAAATGTGCTGGGTATGACGGAGTTATAGTGACAGGAAAAGCAGAACGACCAGTTTACATTTTCATTAGGGATGAAGAGGTTGAGATAAGGGATGCAAAGCATATCTGGGGAAAGGACGGGAAGCAAACGATAAGGATGATTAACAAGGAGATTGTGGCAGAACTAGAAAGCCAGAGACCGAGGAGAAGGATGTGGAGAGAGCCAGGCATAATCTACATAGGTCCTGCTGGCGAGAGAATTTCCAGGATCGCAGCAGTCGAAGAAAAGTGGACTCATGGTGCTGGATACGGGGGATATGGAGGGATAATGGGATCCAAGAACCTAAAAGCTATTGTTGCTAAGAGCACAGGTCCTCTTCCAGACCCAAGTGACTACGAAAAGGTGAAAGAGCTGATCAAGAAGGTGGTAGAATATCGCTTAATGCAAGATAGCATGAGAAGGTGGGGAACAGGCAGTGCAGGTTATGTGGTCGGAGCGGATCTAAGTTCCGAGCCCATAAAAAACTGGCAAGAGGAGTACCATGACAGAAAGGAATTTGGGGTCGACGAGTTTGAGAGAAAAGTCTGGATAAAGCGTTATTGGGGAGATTACGGATGTCCAACAACTTGTTTAAAGGTTGCCACAATTCAGAGGGGTCCATATAAAGGAGCCATAACAGATAACCCAGATTATGAGCTTCAAGCCTATTTAGGAACTAACTTGGGTATATTTGACCCTGAAGGTAACGTTTACCTTGCTTCTATAAGCGATGATCTTGGTTTTTGCGGAATACAACTTGGTAACGTCATGGGGTTTGCCGCAGAACTATATCAAAGAGGTATATTGACCAAGGAAGACTTGGGGTTTGAACTGAACTGGGGAGACGTAAAGGCATTCGGAAAGCTTGCTGAGATCATAGCTAGAAGGGAAGGTATCGGTGACATACTGGCAGAAGGAACCTATAGGGCCGCCTTGAAAATAGGGAAGATGAAGGGAGTTGACGTCTTGAGGTATGCTGTTCACGTAAAAGGAATTGCAATTGGAGCTCATGGTATAAGAAGCGGTCTTGATTACCCACCATTGATAGCTTATGCTTGCAATGTACAAGGGGGGGATCATACCTCAGTTTCAGGGCTCGGTCCCGAAGAAGGAGGAGGGGAACTCTCATGGGGATTCATGGACTCAGCAGTGATCTGTGGTTTCAACTCCATAAGACCTTATGAGATAATTTGGGAATTCTTTAGGGCGGTTACTGGCTGGAATACTAGCATGGAGGATTGGAACACGATCATGGGGCCTAGAATGCTTGCAATACAGAGAGCTGTCCTCCTTATCGGAGGTCCCGATGTTAGGTGGGATCCCAGGGTAGATGACGACAACCCGCCGAGGTTTTATGAGCCCCTTCCATCGGGTCCAAAGGCCGGTCAGGCTGCAGATAGGGAGGAAGTCCAAAGAAAGAAGAAAGAGTGGTTTAACTCCTTGGGATGGGACGAGCTAGGCATCCCCACATCTGAAACCCTCAGAAAACTTGGACTTGAAGATGTCGATAGGGCTTTGGAGCCTATAAGGGAACGTTACAGGGCTGGCTAGACTTGTGTTGATTTAGTAAGTTGTGTAAAGCTATGGTCATTAGGCCCATAGCGTCCCATTTCTTTTTCCTTTAATGGTTAAGATCAACCAAAAATGTGGAAAAACTTGAAGACAAGCTATGATCTGGCGAGCTTAAGCATTTCCTCGTGTTCTTCTGTTTTAAGCCTTCTTTTTAGGAAAAGCCTTGTGCTGAAGTATCTAGCAGCGTAATCCGGCAGTATGGTAACTACCTTCCCTTTTTCAACTCCAAGTTTCTCAGCAGCCCTTATTACTGCTACAACGTTGGCTCCAGAGGATATTCCCAGCCCTAGTCCCTCTATTCTAGCTAACTTCCTTGCCATATCTACTGCTTCATTGCTACTCACTAGTACGAAATCATCTATCAATTCCTTGTATCTCTCGATTATTCCTGGGACAAACCCATCTCCTATTCCTTCTATCTCATGCCTTCCCCATGCCTCCCCCTTTTCCCAGAACCAGGTAGCTGCTGTTGGACATTCAGCAGGCTCCATTGCTACTATCTTGACTTCGGGGTTTGCTTCTTTAAGCCTCTTTGCAGTGCCAATCAGGGTTCCGCCAGTTCCTATTCCAGCGACAAAAAGCTCTATATCCTTTCCCAGCTGCTCAACAATTTCTTTTCCGGTAGTCTCATAGTGAGCTTTGACATTTGCCTCGTCTTCCCACTGCTCTGCTACCCAGTACTTTCCTGGATTCTCTCTAGCCAATTTCCTACAGTATTCCACAGCTCCCATGGCATCACTCTCGCCTCCGGGCGTGTATATGAGTTTAGCGCCGTAAAGCATGTCTAGAAGCTTCCTCTCATAGCTCATCTCCACAGGCATCACGATAAGGACCTCATAACCCAAGTAGGTTCCTATGGCTGAGAAAGCTATTCCCGTATTTCCTGTAGTTGGAACTAATATCGTCATCCCCGGTTTTAGTTCTCCTCTTTTCTCAGCTTCTTTTATCATGTAGTATGCCATCCTATCCTTGACGCTCCCACTTGGATTCATGAACTCACATTTCCCCCAGATCTCGAAGGGATACTTGCTATCAAGCTTTGATAGCCTAACTATCGGGGTGTTGCCGATAAGTTCTAGCATGTTCTTAGCCAACCTCATATGATTCACCTTACGAAAATCAATAACTTAACAATCTACTTTACCTTATATATGGGACGACAAATGGAAAAATCAATCACCAACCTCAAACAAGAATCGATAATTGGCTTTCCTCTGTATAGTCTCTAGAAAAGAGGAATTTGGTTGTACCCCCCCAACTTATCTTTTCATCAAGTCATTGATCCATTTTATGGAGGCTCGTGAAGTATTTTGCTTTAATTTTGAAAACCAAGAAAAGAGACCTTTGAATAGGATATCAAAAGGAGATCTCAAATTGTGAGTTGATATAAAAAGGCAAAAGCAATTTTTGATGGCAGAAAGTAATGGGAAATGATTACAATGAGTTTAGCTCAAGCACAAGTAGATTTCAAGGAAAAAACCGAAAAAACCAAAGGATTTCTTTCAAAAATAATTTCCGAGTTCTCATTTATTCACGGAAACTTCCTCATACTAATCTTAACATGGCTGATCATGGATTTTGCTACGGAGATCCCTTCAACCTACTATGCCCTATACGTAAAAGCCCTCGGAGGTTC
>CAYZRF010000038.1:0-1095 GCA_964480775.1 uncultured Nitrososphaerota archaeon | reverse complement strand
CTGAAAAGAGGGGAATGGGTTTTTCCATAACAAACCTTATAACAAGTGTCTCAACAACCCCAGCTCCCTTGATTGCGGGTTGGTTGTACGTAAGGTTTGGATTGGTTTCCAGTATGAGGCTAGGCTATATTTTAGCCCTTTTATCGGCTATTACGGCGGCCATTCTAAGATTTAAGCTAAAGGAAACGATAAAAAATCCAGAACCCATCAAATTGAGCGAAGTTTTCCGATCTTACCCTAAGGCCATTCTTGAAAGCTTTAAAGTGTGGGAGTTTGTTCCAAAATCGGCTTTCTTCCTGTTCGTTACAAATATCATGTTCAACCTTGCAAACTCATTGATTGGACCAATCATCTTGCTTTACGTGGTTGATGATCTTGGCATAAGTCCCGTTAGCTGGTCAAAGCTGTTAACAGTCCTATTCATATCAATGATAGTTTCCTCAATTCCCCTTGGAAAGTTAGTGGATAGAATGGGAAGAAAAGCTTCTATCTTTATTTCTCAAGCTCTATGGATGGTTGCAATAATTCTGCTCATAAACGGCAACCTCTTTAGGCTCTTCATCGCCATGCCTTTGGTGGGAATGCTAAACATTCTTTCATATACATCAATCTCAGCTCTTTTCGCAGATTTAATCCCCAAAACTCAGCGTGGTAAAGCTATGGGATTTAGAAACTTCTTTTCAAGCATCATTATGGCAGTTGGACAGCTTTTAGGTGGAGTCTTATACGATAAAGTCTCTCATCTCACACCTCTTCTGCTACAGTTCGTTTTGATGATACCTTCCTTGGTTCTCACTCTAATTCTTATTGAGGAGCCAAAAGCAAAAGAAGATTAGATTATTGCCTACACCTGCAATAAGGATCGTTTGGACAGGAGTTTGGCTTGTTTAACGCGTCATCTGTTCCCTTCTCTATAAACCTAAACGTGTTCTAGCTATAATTATCCGATTTACTTCCCCGCGATCGTAAGTTCAGCGATTTTAACTGTTGGTGAGTAATTTCCACCGACATTTCTCAGATCGCTACCAATGATCTCAATCCCACCTTTTAGGAGTTCATAGAAGTTTCCTGCTATGACTACTCCCTTAATAGGCT
>CAYZRF010000037.1:0-11579 GCA_964480775.1 uncultured Nitrososphaerota archaeon | reverse complement strand
TCAATGGACGAGCCTGTCCTTGGCCTGATAGACGATTCTTTGCTGGACTATGGCTCTATAACAAGGGATGTACTCCTGAAGGCATGGGAGGAAATCTTCTCGAATTGTAAGTCACGAGGCGCCATAACTTGCATTCATCTTCACAGCACATCGAATAAGATCTTTTGGGACTTGGAATCCCTCGATATAATCGAATCCCATGTAGGAGACCCTATTTATGACTCTACAAGGGTTAAATCTTTGCTCGAGGAGAAAGATATGTTCCTAAAGGCCAGCATAGCCTGCACAGATTTTGATATGCTCATTAGGAGACGTTTGGAATGTCTACTTGAAAGTGGAGAGTCTTTAGAGGAAAGGATAAGCAAGGTTTGGAGAGGAATTCAGAGGTCAAAGATAGATCCCATTCAATTTCTTGAAGGCATAAACATCCTTATCAATAGACTTACAAAAGCAATAAGCTTATTTGGAAGCGAGATAGTCAAATACGCTGGCCCTGAGTGCGGTTTAAGATCATTTCCAAGCTATGAGTGCGCCATTGAATGTTTAAGACGTGTATCCGAAGCTGTTCAGAAAGTAAATAAGTCTTTGTCTTGCAAGTAACAAAACCCGTCCGTTAGATACTAGTTCTCTATACCTCTTTCTCCTCAATTAGATTATCTCGTCCTTTTTGTGAGGAAAGCTCTTAATTTCTAAATTCACAACGGTTATATGCAGTTCAACCAAATAAAACCAGCTTTTTACGCTAGAACAAGAAAACATGTGAGAAAAAAGCTATATAACCATTTTTTGCGGAATTTACACGCTATCTCTTTGAAATATGACAAATTTGGGAGCAAATGGTGATAAAAAGGCTATCATGATCTCGTTGGTTTTTCTGATCATAGGAATCTTAGCAATTGGATATCATATGTATCAGCCCAAGAAGAAACCTAAGCTAACATTTTCCCCAACACCACCTCCCAAGAAACAAAAAGTCCTCTACATAGGAATTATGGTTCATCTCGAAGGGTTGGACGGGGAAGTTGAAAATGAACAAGCAAGCATTTAAGAAGCACGCTGATGCTGTGAGAAGATTTGCAGAGATACTGGAGAAGTATGGCGCAAAAGGAACCTTCGAAGCAAGACCTGAATTTGTAGAAGGTTGTAAACGGTGGAATGATAATGTTCTAAAGGAATTATACGAGAAGGGTCATGGCATTGGAGTGCACGCCGATGTTGGTGGATCAGTTGAGAAAGAAGACCTTACTCAAGCAAGTTTTACCTCCAAACTTGCCGAAATGAAAAGAACCATTGAATCTTTAACAGGAATTGATGTTAGACATGTTTCCGGGATCTGTTCGACTTTGGATTGGGTAAAAGCAGCAATAGATGCTGATTATGAATTTACAACAGGAACGGTTGCATATTGTGTGATGTCGATGCCTGAATCCTAAGACCGCGGAGTATAAGAACTGTCCTAACCCAGCAGCCTGCCATGGTACTTTTCCTGTGGAACAAAGAGACAGAATGCATCCTTGGAGAACTAATACCGCTAGTAACTGGCTCGAAAAAGATCCAAATGGAAAGTTGGTGATATTGCCTGCAAGCGGGGTTCTAAAAGGCATGAAAGAGGAGATGGAAAGAAACTTAGGAATTGGTGCTACAGACAAGTTTACAGAAGAGGATATAGATGCATATATTGACTTGCTTGAGGAAGCAGTATCTTACGCAGAAGCAGATGCAGTAAACATATTCTGCATTGGCTGGAGCATAGGAGCGCCAGATATCAATGAAAATCTGTTAGAAAAATGGTTAGAAGCAATACAGCCATATATGGAAACCGGAAAAGTTGAGTGGAAAACTCTCCCCGAGATGTACGAAGCCTTCAAAGAATGGGAGGTTTCCAAACAAAAAGCTGGTTAGCAATATCACAAAACTCTGAGGAATAGATTAGTGAGCTTTGTTTACCATTCTTAGTCTATTGCAAGTATCAAGCATCCAGGAAAGATACTACCCGAGTATAATTTAGGATCTGATTAGACTGCAATATTGAATAGTTATGATCTATTTGCCCAATTTGGGTTTTCATGTTAATGGGCTCACGTCAGTTCATCCCGAAGCTTATCGGCATATCATTTTGTTTGTTCCTCGGCGTCATCGTATTTTCCTACATCTTCCCAGATATCGCCATGTTCATCGGGGGTTATCCTCTTCTTAGCTGCAATGTCGGCAGGAGGATATAGGGCTGTAAACAGGTATATAGATTCCTTGGCTTTGGGACCTAAGTACGCAGAAGAAGAGAAAAGGATGCGAGAAAAAGGCGAAGCATTACCAAAATACTTCTTTTACCTTCTCATTATGCTAACAGCCCTCCTTCTCGTAATCTTTGGGGCTATTTTCAGCCCTTAGGGGATCTAGGTTGAACAGTATGATTTATTAATTCCTTGGTATCTTGTCGAGTCGGTGGTCCTTATTGTGTCCGGAGAAATGACCAAAAGGCCCAAAATTCTGGTCTATAATACCCTGACTAGAAGAAAGGAAGTTTTCGAGCCCATTCACGGAAACAGGGTCTATATGTACGTTTGCGGGCAAACTCCCTACGATGACGCACACATGGGACATGCAAAGAATTACGTGGACTACGACATCATTGTCAGGTGGCTAAGGTATAGAAAGTACTCAGTCTTCTACATCCAGAACATAACGGATATTGAAGACAAGATCATAAGGAAGGCCAATGAGAGAGGAATAAATTGGCAAGAGCTCGTTGAATTTTATGCTAAGAGATTCTTTGAGGACATGGAAGCTTTAAAAGTGAAGCAAAATGTTAACTTATATCCCAAATCCTCTGATTACATTCCGGAGATAATAGAACAGATTCAAGAATTGATAAACAAAGGATACGCATATGTCGTGGATGATGGGACAGTTTACTTCAACGTTCCAAAGTTTAAAGATTATACAAAGCTATCTGGAATGAAATTAGAGGAACTGAAGAAACATAGGATAGAACCAGACCCAAGAAAGAAGAGTCCTTTGGATTTTGCTCTGTGGAAGGCCGCAAAGCCTGGAGAACCTTCTTGGCCTTCTCCTTGGGGGTCAGGAAGGCCGGGGTGGCACATTGAAGATACTGCTATGGCCATAACACATTTTGGTCCTCAGTTTGACGTGCACGGAGGTGCAACAGAGCTTATCTTCCCCCATCATACTAACGAGATAGCACAGGCAGAGGCGTTGACGGGTAAGAAGCCTTACGTGAAGTACTGGATCCATGTTGGTGTGATGAACATGAAGGCAGAGAAAATGTCGAAATCAATAGGAAACGTAGTTACAATAAGAGAAGTCCTAAGCAGGTATGAACCAGAGGTTGTGCGCCTATACTTAGCCTCAACACATTATAGAAAACCCCTTGACTTCTCATGGGATGACTTAGAACTTGCAAAAGAAAGACTAGAGAGGCTTTACAATGCAATGGATAACTTTGCCGACTTAAAAGATAGGGAAGAATTGATGCCAGAAGAAGAAGAGCTTCTACAAAGGATTGAAGAAGATAAGAAAGAGTTCGAGAACTCAATGGACGATGATTTCAATACTCCCAAAGCAATTGCTGCTTTGTTTGAGATGGCGAAAGAGATGAACAGATTCGCTTCCGAGCATGGTTCCGTAAATAAAGAGGTAAAAGAAAAAGTTCTAGGAATCTATAGAGAGTTGGGATCTACTCTTGGTATACTCGAAGAAAAGCGTAGGACAACAACTGAAGTAGAATTTGTCGAGAGTCTTGTTCGAATAATCGTAGATATAAGGGAAGAATTACGGAAGAAAAAGCTTTACGAAATTTCTGATAAAATTAGGGAAGAACTAAGAAAAATAGGAGTAGAGCTGCAAGACACACCTGAAGGACCAAGATGGAAAATCGGGTAGCATAAAAAATCCTTAATCAAGGAGCTAAATAAACAGAAGGAAGCTCAAATACATAGCTACGGAGATTAAGAAAACAAGAGAAGCCAATAAACCATAAAAAAGCAAAGTAGGTCTCTTTACTGTAAATTTCAAAACTTCGCTGTTGACATATGTTGATGAGCTACCTTCCCAACTAGCCATAACCTTCCATTTACCAACATTCTTGGGATGAAAAAGGTCCGCAAACCTTCCTCCTCCAGATGTACTCGCATATCTTACTATTATCTCACCTCTTGGACTAATATACGTCAACTTGACTTTGACATCCCTAACCTTAGGGATTATAACTCCAGATACTTTCACCCATTCCCCACTTTGTAACATCATTGGAAAAATGAAGAGATATACTCTTGGCCTGCTGTTTGACGAGAAGTTTGGACCCTGAAACTCAATTTTCATTGCGAGATTTGATTCAGAACAAGGAGCATTCTCGTGAGGAAATATCCTCTTTTCCATCAAATTCCTCTGTACGTGAGGGAACAATAACCCTAGTAGCAATCCAGAGAGAAAGAGAATAACAAGGCCTATAGATAGGCGACCTTTTCGGAGGAGGAACATTCTCATGACAGCCCTCGGCTCATTCACTCAAATAAGTTAATATCAGATCTTATATTTTATCTTATCCTCATACGCTTTCCTATAAATAAGAAACCATAATGAAATGATCTGTTCTTGATCGAAATATCTCTCTGATTAGAGAGGAAGATATGGTTCTGAAGGCTGTCTTTTCAGCTTTTTGGAGAGGAATAAATAAAGCAATGCAAGAATAACAAAGGAGATCACTATCAAAGTCCAGCTTGGAAATGTAAAACCTTTCAGCCTAATGTTCAAACAATAAGATGGGGAGGCTCTCTCCATAGATGGAACTACCCACAAAACGCTATTTTCATTGAAATCAACCATGCTTTCGCTGGGAGAAGTACCTATTATTCTCAATCCTTCAGCCACGGTTACATTTATTTGATCAATCCATCCCGTAGCACCTTCATACATTCCTTCATATAGTGGATCTCTTATACAGATCTGAACTTCTCTACCTTTTTTAGAAATTGCAGTGGAACTAGAAAGGTCAACATCGGCAACAAGCCAGATTTTCCAGTTTTCGACGTTTATCTCTATTCCTCTTCTTTTTATGGCCGTAGAATCAACCCAGAGCACATCAGCAATAAATTTTTCGAAGTCTGATGCTAAATCTGCTCTTTGTTTGGCGTATTGGGATGATATTAGAAACCAAGAGAACTGATCCCTTGCCTTGAAGGTTAATATGACTCTGACTTCCTCTTCTGAAATTATTTGAAGATCAAGGTACACGTAGTGATTTCCTGGGGGAATGAGAGGTTTTATTGCCTGTCTCTGGTTTCTAGTACTAGAGTGGGTCAATACAATATCGTAAGGCAATAGCATAGATAGTGAAATAAGAGCTAAGAGAGGCAGAATGGATCTTTTGCAGGGCATCAGCCATACTCTATCTGGAGTAATTTAAATACGTGTTTGGGAAAATCCAACTGAATGAGGGCAGATTCGCTTAAACTTTCAGCTCTATTCTTAGCAGCCACTATCCTCTTGACAGCAACCCTTACAAAGCTAACTATAACGCTTCCAGAGACCTTTTTCTCAGAGCCAACTGGTACCGGAGGTAATCCTGCTTTTAGAACACCAGTAGCTATCTTGCTAGTAAGTTCATTTATACTGGTAGTTTATGCCATAAGCCGGGAGAAATATTTTCGATACCTTCTAAAAGGGGATTCAAAGAAGAATACTTGGCTGAATTACTTAGGTTGGCTTATTGTACTCTTTCTCGCGTATCGCTACCTTAAGAAGCCGCCAGAGACTATTAAAGCGGCGTCAAACAACACTTCGATAATCTTTATTCCTCCGGCAGAAGAAGTTGTTGGATCTCCTACTCCTGGTCCACACGAAGGGGTTCTACCTTCTATCCCTGCCAGAGGGTGGGGTTCTCTTCTGAACGCGCTTCCGGTCATAGCTGTTGCTATCTTGATAGCCATATATCTAAGTTCAGAGAAATTGGTTGAGATAGCATCCCCTAAGAAAAGAGAAGTTGAAGGACTACCAGATTTCGTTGATATGCTTGGAAGCCCAAGAGAAGCTATAATAAGGGCCTATAGGAATGCTGTTGTTTTACTAACCAGAAAAGGGTTCCCATACAGGGAATCGTGGACCCACAGAGAGCATGAGAGCCGTGTAGCACCCTCTCTAGGAGAAGCAGGTACAAACCTCTCCTCTTTAGTCTCTCTTTTCGAAATCGCGAAGTACAGCACAAAAAAGGTCAATCAAAGCGATGCTTCTGAAGCCATAAGATGTTACGAGAGTCTCATGAAAGGTGTAAAAGATGGAAAGACGTGAGGCTTTGAGGCTTATCTATTTCGCAATTCTTATCATCTCCTCAGTCCTTCCAGAGTCATTTTTCGTGAGATGGTTCTCGATGATCATGCTCTCAGCCTCTCTGATCATTTTACTCATAATGAAGTTTGGCAAAACAATATCCATACTTCCAAGTCCGAGGAACTTCTACTATTTTGTTAATGAAACCCACAATGGTAGCTTGGCAAGAACTTCTGATTTAATAAAAAGGGCGTCTCTTGGCTATTCTTTTGCGAGAGAACTTGTGGCAGACAGGATTATAGATATCATAGCCCAGAACTTTACCAAGGTCTCAAAGAACGAGCTAAGGAGGAGCCCAGAGAAATTCCTTCTGGGAGAGTCTCTTCTCCGTTTGATTAAAGGGGAGTCATTCGAGGAAAATGACTACTTACAGGTATTAGAGATGGCCCTCGATGAGGTCGACATTGGAGGTGATTGATATGAAGGTAGATGAGGTCAGTAGGAACGCAATAAGAATGCTTAAAGAAATCTCATCAGTTATTGTCGGAAAAGAGGATGTTTTGGAACTTCTATTGGCTTGTGTGCTCGCAAATGGACATGTGCTTATCGAAGACGTGCCTGGTCTTGCAAAGACCATGATGGCCAGGTGTTTGGCCAGCGTCATGGCTTGTAAGTTCTCTAGAATTCAGTTCACGCCAGATCTCTTGCCTGCTGACATAACCGGTACGTATGTATTCAACCAAAAATCGGGCGACTTTTACTTGAGGAAAGGTCCTATATTTGCCAACATAATTCTTGGCGATGAAATAAACAGAGCCCCACCAAAAACCCAATCAGCACTTCTTGAGGCAATGCAAGAGAAGCAGGTGACTATAGAAGGAGAGACACACAAGCTAGAGGAACCCTTCATAGTGATAGCAACTCAGAATCCTATAGAGTATGAAGGAACGTATCCCTTACCAGCTGCTCAACTAGATAGATTTCTCGTTAGGCTAAGTATAGGATATCCCGAGAGGGAGGAAGAAATTGAGATCCTGAAGAGGAGAATCTCAAGAAAAAGTGATTATTTCACGCTAACACCAGTAGTAAGCGCTGAAGAGGTCGTTGAAATGCAGAGAGCTGTTGAGGAGGTACATGTCGAGGACAGCGTTTTGGAGTACATCGTTGATTTGGTAAGAGCAACAAGGGAAGCTAGCGAGACAGAGGTTGGATCCTCGCCTAGGGGTTCCTTAGCCCTTCTTAAGCTTTCAAGGGCCTTAGCTGCCATAAAAGGAAGGGATTATGTGATCCCGGATGACGTGAAAAGGGTAGCAATACCTGCTCTTGCCCATAGACTTATACTAAGGAGAGAGTTTTGGTACACTAACGTTACACAGGAATCCATAGTTGGGAGGCTACTTGAAACAGTTGAAGTCCCAAAATTTGCCTGAATCAAAGCTACTGTTCAGCAATATCGCAACAGTTCTAGCGGCATCTGCATTCATATCCGTCATTTTAGCGATAGCTACGATGAAATGGTGGATTCTGGCGTCTTTGTATCCAATTCTGTTTGCTCTTTTTGTGTCACGCTATTTGATAAGAGAACCAGCTCTATCTATTCAGAGGTCTCTTGATAGAGAATTAGTTCTGGAAGGCGAAGATGTCGAGGTTAGGATAAAAGTCAGCAATGCGGGCCCACCTTTAAACCTAGTTTTACTTAGTGATTTTGTGCCTGATGGTTTGGAACTGCTAGAAGGGAAACCATCACATCTCATACGACTAAAATCAGGAGAGACATGGGAATTTAGGTATAGAGTAGGAACAAAAAGAGGAATGTGGGCCTTTGAGAGAATTCAGGTCGATGTCCTTGACCCTCTCGGCTTGTATATGTGGAGACAAACAATTCCCGTGAAAAACTACTTGACAGCCCTTTCAAACGTTACTTGGATAAAAAGAGTCGACTTGAAGGCTCTTAGAACAAGACCAACCCCTGGACATGTTCCCTCCAAGATGGTAGGTGAGGGCATGGAGTTCCATGGACTAAGGGAATATGTACCAGGCGATGCTATGAGGAAAATAAACTGGAAGGCAACCGCAAGACATTCCAAGCTGATTTCAAACGAGTATGAGGCTGAAAAAAGGGCAGATGTTATAATCATAGTGGATTCTAGGGAGATAACTGCCTTAGGAGGAAGGGTGAACGCCTTAGATTACTCAGCAAGGGTCGCAGCATCCATAGCCCACTACGTTTTAGAGCTGGGGAATAGAGTTGGTCTGATCTCCTTGGGCGGTGTGCCTAGATGGGTCCATCCAGATCACGGATCCAAGCACTTTCTGAGAATCGCTTACACCCTTAGCTCCTTAAGACCAAAAGGCAGAGAGCCCTTTGACTTCGTGATTAGGAATTTCATTAATGTATACTTGCCTCCTGGAGCCCAGATAATTGTGATTACACCGTTCTTAGAAGAATCTGTGGCAAAAGGTGTTAAAATTCTGAGAGAATCAGGCTACAAGGTAACAGTTATCTCTCCCTCTCCGATTTCTATAGAATCTCAGACCCTTAAGGAAGAAAAAGAAGTTTCCTTAGCTTCCAAGATGTTAAAACTCGAGAGAAGCAGCCTTATAAGAAAAATGGCTCAAGACGCGGAAGTTTACGATTGGGACGTAAATAAACCCTTGAAGGCGATCATCGGAGGGATTAAGATTGGATAGCTGGATTCCACTTGGTTTATTTTCATCTGCTTTTCTGATCGCTTGCATTATTTACTCCTTTTTGTCTGCTGGTTCACTAGCAGTGTTAATTTTAGGTCTTTTTTGCATAGTTTCACTTTTATTAAAGTGGGGAAAGATCTATGATTTCATTTCTCCCTCTTTTTGGATAGCTTGCCTGCTAACAACAGCGTCAGACATAGAGGAGGTAGTGCTTCTCACTACGGCCTTTGTTTTGTATTATCCCATGGGAAGAATTTATGCTAATTTCTCTGGATCACCTTCAAAACTTGATGTGGCTACTAAACATATCTTACTCGCTTTAGTCGTCGCAATTGGTGGTGGAGCACTTCCATTGATTTTGATACCGATCTTTATGGGTTTTCCTATTACAATGGAGATCTCTATATCCTTGACGATTCTGATT
Organism: uncultured Nitrososphaerota archaeon; assembly: GCA_964480775.1. Classification (GTDB taxonomy): domain Archaea; phylum Korarchaeota; class Korarchaeia; order Korarchaeales; family Korarchaeaceae; genus QMVU01. Next base: position 2,182 of record CAYZRF010000037.1, on the reverse strand, counting down.
GTGTTACTTTTTGAATTCTTAAGGAGATCTTTTGCAAAGAGCGATATAGTCTAAGGAAAACGCGTATTAATTATGAGGCATACTACTAACCTAATGGCCCAGTCAATAAAGGAATTGTTCAAAACATTCTTTGTAGTAGGCCATAGGGGAGCTAGCGCCTACGAGCCAGAAAACACAATTCGTTCAATAAAAAGGGCTTTTGAGATGGGAGCAGATGCAGTCGAGGTCGATGCTAGATTATCAAAAGACGGTTATGTGATCATAATTCATGATGAAACCGTTGATAGAACCACCAATGGGTCTGGAATTGTTTCAAAACTCAATCTCGAGGAGATACGAGCTTTAGATGCTGGAAAAGGAGAAAAAATCCCCACTCTTCAGGAAGTCTTAAAAGAGGTTGAGGGAAGAGGATGCCTGTTCCTGGAGATAAAGGCAGAAGAAGCCGTCGTTCCCAGCTTAAGAATAGTTAAGGAAATGGAAATGATGGACGATGTGCTATTCATATCTTTCAGTACAAATGCTTTAACCTCAATTAAAGAAACCAACAAGGAAGCTCATATAGGTCTCCTTTACTTCAAGCCCACAAATGGTATAGTCGGCGCCAAAAAGCTTGGGTGTGAGGCTGTCCTGCCTTATTATCGTTTGGCAACTGGGAAATCAATATCCTTTGCTCATAGAATGAAATTAAAAGTCATTCCTTGGACTATAGACGAGCTGGATGTTGCTAAAGAACTCAAAGATAGAGGTGCTGACGGAATAGCAACCAATAGACCGGATCAAATAGCTAAGCTAAAGTCCTATTGAACTTTAGATCTATGGAGATCTAATAGCTGAATTTTCTAAATTTCCAAACAAGAAGTAGGAATATCGTTCCAAGAACTAATAGTGTCAAAACCACGCTAGTTATGGAGATTAATTTTTCGAATGAGCTCTTCTCTGGTTCTACTGCTGGAGGATTTCGCTGGATAACTTCTTCAAGAGAGAGGAAAATTACCCTACCTCCAGTTCCTATTACAACACTTCTTCCATCTTTAGATAGTGAAACTATATTTATGAGACTTTTTCCTGTAGAATAGCTCCACAGAAGGTTTCCCTTTCTGTCTAAGACAAAAAGTTCTTCCCCTCCACATACAACATAGTTACCGTCAGCCGACATGGAAACAACAGCCCAGCTTCCAGTATCGTAACTCCAAAGGAGTTCTCCAAAGCTATTATAGAAGAAAACTCTTCCTTTAGTCGAATAACCTTCATTCCAAATATTTGCGACTGCCACGTTACTTCCATCCGAAGAAAAAGCTATCGAGGTAACCTCTCCCTCTACTTCTGAACTCCATAATACTTCGCCTTCCCCGCTTAGGAAGAACAACTTATCTTCGCCCACCACCAAAAGAAAGTTCCCGTCGCTGGACATTACGATCTTTTGTACTTCACAGTCTACTTCAGGGTTCAAAAGTGTATCTCCAAGTTTACTAAGTAATATAACTTCGTAGCTGCCTCCAACTGCCACGAAAGACCCGTCAGAAGACATAGAAATTGGGACGAACTTATTCGAAAACCTGTAACTCCAAAGCTTCTTACCCTCTTTATTGAAATAAAGGACGTACCCATCAGATGTGCTTGCGACAACTTTGCTTCCATCCGATGAGATCTGAACATCAATGTAAGAAGCTCCAGATTCATAGTTCCACATGATCTCTCCTTCTCTAGATAGATAGAAGATTCCTTGGGACCTTATTCCTACAACTACATATTCACCATTCGAAGAAATAGCTGTGCATATGGGAAAGCTTGTTAAGTAGCTCCAGAGGAGATTTCCTTCTCTGTCTAAAAAGTAGATCTTACCTATTTTGGCTTCAGCATACAGACTACTTGCAACAACATAATCGCCATCAGATGAGATGCTAAGAGAACCAACGAAATCTCCTATCGAGAGATTCCAGGCAGGCTGAGCTAATACAGCTTGTACTGGAAGTAACAACAGCAGCGAAGTAAGTATTATAGTTCGCATCTCTAAGATACTCTCTGAGAGTGTATTAAAAAAGAACTACGAGCTTTTAAATTTCAAAAACTCTCCAATATTTCCTATGATATCTAAAAGGTCTTTTTACGTTTAGAATCCTTTCGAGGATAACAGGTGAGATAGCTCAACTAACTTCGACATTAACTCTTTGATTTCATGATT
>CAYZRF010000036.1:0-12423 GCA_964480775.1 uncultured Nitrososphaerota archaeon | reverse complement strand
AGGTTCTGTTAAAGGCTTTATAATCTGTTATGGTTTGATACCAGCAAGCTACCCTTGTACTTAATAATATCTTTTGTGCCGATTCCTTTAGCGCCCACGCTTCAGCTTTTATAATCTCCAAAATCTCAATTGGCTTCCCCCACATTTGAATTGTAGCTACCTTTCTTGGCTTTGCTTTAAACCAAACTCTTAGACCATCCTTTTTAAATTCCTCTGGCAAGTTAATAGGCAGATATTTTTCCCCTTTTTCTGTGATAATTCCGTAAAATCCGCCATCTATAGAAATGTATTTTATGGTTCCTGTTACAAAAATCATTTCTTTTTCTCCTTTAAAATATTTCCAGCCAATCAAGCCAGATGCCAAAACTAAAACCACAATAGTAGCGGTCAAGATTTTGTTTTTCATCTTCATAATTTATTGCCTCCTTCTTTAATAAGATTTCTCAAAGGAGGCTCGCAATTTCGGACAACGTTTTGCAGATAAAGGAAGTTGAGCCGGAAGGCTCAATTTGGGGCGAGTAACGATAGCGTCCACGAGCCAAAAACCAGATGGGCAAGTGGTCATGGAGGTCGTGGAAGAATATCTGTTGAGAGAGAGGGCACTATTGGTTCTAAAATTAAAACCTCAGAGAGCAAACAATTTCTTAAAAACTAACGGATAATACTGAGTGGTTCTTGAAAGAACTCATGTTTAAATCGGCCAATTGAAATAGTTTGCTGGCTGGTGATACTTGCCAGTTAGGGACGTGATAATAACAAACAATGCAGGCATGGTGATAATCAGAAGAAGCTATGGATCGCTGCCGCCTGAGCAGATAGAAGCCACAGCTAGCATAGTGAATTTGATTACACCGTTAATGGAACAGATTGGAAAAACTGATGTTGGAAAAGTTATGTTAGGGTCCCAGTATCTCGCATTCAAAAGGGCAAGAGACCTCTTATTCATAGTCTTTTCTGACAATGATGTGAAGATAGAGACCGCTGAGGCCATATGCGAAGGTATCTCAAACAAATTCTTAGCTATCCATGAAAGTGAAAAAGGAAAGTTTAGAGGGTTTAAGAAAGAGATAGACGCGACGGTCTTGAGTTATGTTGGCCAAAAGGAATTTGTTCCCTATTATTTCAGTGGAGCGTTAGGCATTGAATTCATAGCCTATCGAGATGTTGATAGTGAGTGGAGTATCAGAACCCAGGCCAGTGAAGAGAGGATAAGGGAGGTTTGTGAGAGAGTCTATAAAGAAATAGCTCGATCTAGAGGTTTGCGTAGGAAAGATGCCATTCTCAGGATTGAATCGGAAATAGCTCCAGTTCTAGTAGCGATAGTAGGGAACGGACTTCTCTTACTAGGAATAAATGAAGAAGAAGCTGACTTGGATGTTTTGTTCGAGAGGATAAAAGATCTAAGAGAAATTATCTCATCTGAAAAACAAGAGACGCCATTCTATGTGCCTGCAGAGCTGCAGGATCTATACGAACGAACGTTGAACTTATACGTGCTGCTGTATGAGGACGGAGAAAGGCTATTGAGAAGGGATTTGGACTACTTAAGAGGGAAGGGAATGGAACTTAAGGAGGCTTTGAAAAAGCTTTTTGAAAAAGTCGAGTCGCAGATATAGGATCGTTCATGGAAAAGCCTGCTCTTTCACTGGCCGACTACAGCCTGATATTGACATCGAGCCTATTCACATCCCTCCTCACAATCACCCTTATTACAAGGAAGATCGTGAGATACCCTTATCCCGAGCTAATAGTACCTTCTCTTGTGATAATAGGAGCTGTCGCTTGGTTCTCATCCTCAAAACTTCACAGACCTAAGTCCTTAGCTAGAAAGTATTGCCTTCTCTTTGGCATTTACCTTCTCCTCATTGGAATACCAAAGCTTTTACTGCTCTCTAAGCCAGCTTGGAAACTCCTCTCTATCATAGCGGCAATTGAGCTAACTTCTTATGCCCCTTTAATCTTAGGAATGACTTTAGTCCTTTCCACAAGGTTCGCTCTAATGGATTGGAAGAAGATCTTGGTATTGTTGTTAATCCTTCTGGGCTCGATGTTCTTCCTTTTCAACATGCTTATAGCAAAAACGGCCCCACCCTTTCAAGAGGTAAGGAATATCTTCGATGTACCATCAATCCTACTGCTTCACATACTGCTAGACATACTGTGTCTAGCTCTGTCGACTATAGGAAGTTTAACTCTACCAAAAGGGCTTCTGAGGAGCATCATGATCGTCTTTCAAATCGTAAGTTTTCTGACGGTATTTGTAGACGTATCTTTTTGGCTTAAAAGAATGGAACTCCCCATATTCTCAGGTAAGTTTCTCATCTCATTAATTAGGCTTATTTATCCCTCCATTTCAGCATTTCTCCCCTTCTTCTATTACAGTCAAGCTAGAAAGATCGTATCAAAAGTTAAACTGCAGAATGACTAGTAATGCTCTCTAAAGAAAGATGGGGAAAGCTCTTCCTTTTTGGCTTTGTTCCTTACGGTATGAACATTAAAGGAAAAGATCTTATTTTAAGCTTCAAATGTAGAAGGCTAGGAAACAAATCAAAGGTGCCGTCGTCCTTTATGGCGGCAAGCGGTGGTTATCATGCCTAAACTTGGGGACTTTCTACCCAGATTAAGAAAATATGCTGGGAAAGACCTTGATAAATGGTTGACCAATAGGGGTCTGAAGGAGAGCGATGAACTCACTGATAAGGTCATTCAGGACCTCTACTATGAGGCAGCAGAGAAATTGGGGCCAGATGAGGCTGCAGATCTTCTCTTAAAGGTAAGCATCCTTAAGGACGTTAGAAGACTCAAACTCTTCATCTCTGGAAATGGAGGCGTTGGTAAGACCTCTTTTTGCAGGAGATTCGCTCTAGGAGTATTTGACAAGAGCTATAAGATGACTATAGGTGTTGATTTCTACTCTAAAGACATGGTGATAGACGGAACGCTGTTTAAGCTGGTTATATGGGACATGGCTGGTCAAGAGAGGTTTGGGTTCATGAGACCAGCATTCTACAAGGGTTGTTCTGGAGGATTCATTGCCTTCAGCCTCGTAGATGATCAGAGCATAAAAGATGTGCCAGGATGGGTAAAAGAAGCAGAGAACAACATTGGTAGGGTCCCATTGGTCCTTGTAGGAACGAAGAGAGATCTGAGGATCCGCATTGGGGTGGATCCAACGAAGCTAGCTGAGGAACTTGGTTTCGATGGTTATATCGAAACAAGCGCCCTTAGTGGAGAGAACATAGAGGAAGCTGTCAGGTTATTAGTAAGAAAAATCAACGCGAAAACTCAGTTTTCATAGTTTTTAGAGATATTTGCCTATCAACTTCATCAACAAGCCTATCTAAATCACTCCAAATTAACATTCTTAGATTCTGTTCAAAATTTTAACGAATTGGTCAAGTAGAGCTGTCCAAAAAGCCTTTAAAGACGCATCTCGTTGCTAACGAAACCCTTCCCGAGGGTGTGTACTATGGCAGAAAGTGGTAAACTTGAAGATTCCCTAGATCTATTTGGTGCATCTGTTTTACAGTTATTAATTGATATTCTAGCTAAATACACTTTTTCTTTAGCAATGAAGAAACGTCTAAGATCGCCAGGGACGCTACACTCAACTTCCCCTTCAAAGACGGTTTATGAAAATTGGCTTTACCCATCTTGCTTACCCTTCCCATTGCTAAGTTTTTTTATAAAACGCCATTTGAGCAGGGAGGGAGGCGATCGAGATTCTACCCCCTTTAATATCGCATGCCATTGTCTTTGCTAATGTAATTGCCTTTATGGCTATGTCTGCAACCCTTGCCCTATCTAAAACCAACGTCCCAAATTTTGCGGTTGCGACTTTTGGGACTGTGGGCATATACATAGCCTTTACATGCATAAAGCTAATTGGATTAGGACTTTACTCCTCTATTCCTCTCTGTTTCATAGGAGGAGGGCTTGTCGGGGCCCTTACATATTTACTATTGATCAAGCCGTTAAGAAGGAGAGGAGCAACAAGTGAGGAGCTCATGATAGCTACGCTGGCCTTAGACATTTTTTTAATGGCCATAATAAACATATACGCAGATTATTTGACAAGAAGCTTTAAGATAATGGCTAGGGATTTTACTTTCTCAGTATATGACAGGCAAATATTTGGAATGGACGGAGTGTTTGTAATTTCAACGATCCTCTTTTTCTCAGTACTCATTGTAATGCACTTTCTATTTACAAAGACTAATCTTGGGATGGCGATGAAAGCAATAGGTGAGAAGCCATTCCTTGCGGAGTGCGATGGAGTCAACACAGAGTTCATTTACTTGATTACTTGGTTCATTGTAGGAGCTCTTCCTGCAGTAGCAGGGGCCTTTTTCCCAGTTTATTGGATCTCTAACCCAACCACTTCTTTATTCGTTGTGGTTACAGTCTTCAGCGGGTGCGTTTTGGGCGGGTTCACCACGATATATGATGCGTCATTAGGAGGATACATGGTGGCAATAGCTCAAACTGCCTTGGTATCGTATCTTTCTAGTATTATAGGGTCTTGGATCCTATCTTATAGCTTCCTAGTTCCTCTCTTGACCATGATCATCACGATTTTCGTCTTCCCAGAAGGAATGAAGAGCCTTCCATGGGGAAAGGTAATTGGAAGATTTCATGGTGGGAGGGTGCTCGGATGATCTCTTTTCCAGGAGCAGAGTTTTTCACAGTTCTTGTGATATACATAATAATATTCCTCATAATAACCCTTAGCTATAACCTTGCATACGGATACACCGGGATTCCAGACTTCGGTAGGGCAATGGCGGCTGGAGCTGGTGGATTTCTCTGTGGATACCTTCCAGGAAGGCTCGTGGCCAAGATGTTAGGAATAAAGGAGGATTACTTAGAACATGTCATCTTAGTGGTAGATAAGGTTAACTTGGCTTTAGAGAAAAGCCCAGCTCTATCAATAGGAATATTAATCTTAACTCTTGTCTTAGCAGCTGTAGCAGCAGGGAGCTTAGGACTCCTGGCATCTCTGCCTATATTTAGGGGAATTAGGCTTTTCTACCTAGGTGTTACCCTTCTTTCAATCCAGATAAGCTTTAACACAATAATTTACCATTGGGAACCGATAATAAGGGGCGAACACGGGGTTCCGGTTCCTGATCCATTTAGATGGCTTACTCACTACAATCTCTTTGGTCTCTCACCCGGTCCAATGAGGACTCTTGGTATAATAGTCGTTTCAGCGTTGGTCCTAGCCATGGTAGGATACTATTGTATTTCTTTGGCTAGATCTCCAATGGGAAGACTACTTAAGGCCGTTAGAGATGATGAAAAGAGCATTGAAGCACTAGGAAGGGACGTAAGAAGGCTTTACATCAAGGTCATGGTGATATCCTACTCCTTAACTGGAATAGCAGGAGCCTTATTTGCCTTTTATCAGGGCTATGTCATAGGACTACACTTTGAGAGGGTCACTTGGACTTTTTGGCCCATAGCGATGGTGATATTAGGAGGACTTGCAAGCAGTAAGGGGACTGTCTTAGGTACTTCTGTCTTCATAACTATGAAGAGACTAATAACTTTCTACAAAGCTGATTTGGAAACATTTCTCCCTTTCTCACCAGTTTGGCTCGACGGTCTTTTGCTAGGAATTGTGCTTATGCTCATGTTGATATACAACCCTAGGGGGCTCCTACCAGAAAAGCCCGAGATTCCAATTGAGAGAAAAGAGATAGAGAGGATGAAGAAGGAAATACTCAAATTTTAGAGAAAATCCCTTCTTAGCTTTTTTTAGCTCAAGTGGTTAAGTAAAGCTGTCCAAAACCTTTTTACCTAACAATGAATCGTTTGCGTCAACCAAAATCCCAGAAGGAAGGGTTTGGAATGAAGAACCAGATTTTAGGTATTTTGTTAATAGCAGTCTTCGTAGCAGGCTTCGGAGCAGGCTATGTGGTAAAAAAACCAGCTCCATCAGGGACACCTGGATCAACAACGCCTCCTCCAACTCCTGCAGCAACAGGATTGAGTGGAGAAATACTGATAGGAGCACTTGAGGACCTAAGCGGAGCATTGACAACATACGGTGAGGACATTAAGGCGGCTTATGAAGTAGCTGAGAAGGACGTTAATGAGTTCTTGGCACGTGCAGGGGCTAAGTGGCACATAAAATTGATCCATGAGGACACGGCCTCGACGCCAGAAGTAGCACTCGAGAAGTTTGAATCTGTAGTTGGAAAGGGAGCAAAGATAGTGTTAGGTCCTATGATGAGTCCAGCATGTGCCTCTATAAGATCTTACGCGGAAGCTCACAATGTTATCTTTATAAGCCCATCCTCAACGGCGATAGAGCTTAGCATCCCAGGAGACAACTTGTTCAGATTCTGTGCTATAGATGATCTTCAAGGACCTGCCATAGCGTCAGCTATCTTTTCCTCAGGCATAACTCACCTTGTTTCATGTTACCTGGATAACGATTGGGGAGCTGGTCTCGATAAATCGGCTTGCGATAAGTTCGAGGCCCTTGGAGGAACTGTGATTCAACACATAGCTTGGAGTCCAGAAACATTAGAATTCTCTCCGACAGTCGAGGAGATTGATGCAGCAGTTAAAAGCGCTTTGAACAATGGAGTTCCTCACAACAAGATAGGGGTTCTGTTGATCTGCTACAGGCAAGTTCTTTCTGTCTTCGAAGTGGCAGCCGAGTATCCAGACCTCTCTAAGGTAAGGTGGTTCGGTACAGATGGAACAGTAATGATCCCAGAGTTAGCGGATATGGAAGGACATCCGACACAAACAGAATTTGCCCTGAAGACGAACTTCACTAGCACGATGTTCAAGATACCCATGACCCGTACTTATTGGCACGTTCACGATGAAATATTGAGCAAGCTCGGTAGAGAGCCCACAATATATGCCTACGATGCGTATGACTCCGTCTGGGTAGTAGCCTTAGCATTAGCTGCTGTAAATGAGTATGATGCAATGAAGGTAAAAGAAATACTTCCTAAGGTAGCAGATGTATACACAGGTGCGTCAGGGGATATAATGCTTAACGAAAATGGCGATCTAGCGATTGCAGACTACAGCCTTTGGCGTCCAGTGGAGACGGCTGCTGGGGTAGAGTGGACAGAGGTAGGAGTCTACTACGCCGCCGACGACAAGATGGAGTGGGCAGAAGGCTTCGGACCTTGATCTAAATCACTACTCACCTTTTTATTTTTCTTTAAAATCACCTGCAGAGTTGGGATGAGGAATTGAGCAACGAGATAGGGAAAAAGGTTATTCTAAGAACAAAAAACTTGACAAAGAAGTTTGGAGAACTAGTTGCAGTCGGTAATGTAAGCCTTGAAATACAAGAAGGTTCCTTTTCGGTTTTATTTGGCCCAAATGGAGCTGGAAAGACAACTTGGATAAATTTAGTAACTGGTTACATTAGGAAGGATGGTGGGAAAGTTTGGTTTAACGGAATGGACATAACAAACCTCTCAGCTTCAGAAACATATAGACTAGGGCTTGCCAGGAGTTTTCAAATTCCTAGAATTTTCCCTAGCCTTACAGTGCTTGAGAACATCCTAATAGCTAGGAGAAAGAACTTAGGTGAAAGCTTCTTTAGGGCGCCTGTTAGAAGATTTTGGATTGAAGATGAAAGGGAGGCCGTAAAGGAAGCATTCAAAGTTCTCAAGATAATTGGCTTGGACGATAAATGGGACTTACTTGGAGGCGAACTGAGCGGAGGAGACGCAAAATTACTTGATGTAGGAAAAGCAATCATGAGCGGGGCTAAGATGCTCCTAATAGATGAACCTATTGCTGGAGTAAATCCGTCCTTTGCACACACCATACTTGAGCGCTTGAGGAAAATAAGGGATGATCACGGATATACGATCCTTATGGTTGAACATAGGCTTGACATAGCCCTAGGATATGTAGATTACGCTTATGCTATGGCAAACGGTAAAATAATCGCTCAGGGTAAACCATATGAGGTAATAAGGAACCCTGAAGTGGTTGAGAGTTATCTAGGAGAAAAGTACAAGTTGAGGTGATAATTTGCTCGAGCTAAAGGGAATTAACTCGGGTTATGGTGCTAGACACATACTTTACGATATCTCGATGGATCTGAGGGAGGGAGAGATAACAGTCATAATAGGTCCAAACGGGGCTGGAAAGACAACTCTCTTGAGGACTATAATGGGCCTGATTGACATTTACTCCGGAGAAATCCTGTTCGATGGGAAGAACATTGTTGGAATGCCGACAAACAAAATAGTGAGGTTAGGTGTCTCCTACATTCCTCAAAGGGATAACGTATTCGACGGGCTCACAGTAAGGGAAAATTTGATGCTTGGAGGTTACTTGCTCAGTAAGGAAGAGAGAGAAGAGAGGTTAGAAGAGGTTTTGTCATTTTTCCCTGTTCTAGGGAGGGAAGAATATTTTAACAGAAAAGCAAGCAAGTTAAGCGGTGGGGAGAGGAGAATGCTTGCACTTGCTAAAGGTTTGATGAAGAAGCCAAAGATTATCTTACTGGACGAGCCAACCGAGGGACTGATGCCAAAGCTAACGATGGAAGTCTACGACAAGATCAAGGAGATCCGAAAGGAGACCGGGGCAAAAATAATTATGACTGAGGAAAAAGCTCAGTTTGCCTTGGAGTTAGGAGATGATGCCTATTTGCTGGTTAGTGGAAAGATACAAGACCACAGAAGTGCGAAGGAAATGCTCGACGATCCAGATCTTAGAGAGAAGTATTTCGGAATCCTCGGTGAGGATAAATGACACAAGAGGTGAAGAGAATCAAAATTACAGCTCTTGTTGACAATGAAACTCATTATGAGGGACCTTTGTTAGCAGAGAACGGCATCTCTCTCTTGATAGAAGTGGAGTCAGAGGATGCTAAGACAGCTATACTTATGGACACTGGGATAACTGGAATTCCCTTGGTGAACAACGCTAGAGAGCTTAGAATCAATCTCAAGGAGATTAGCGCTGTCGTCATAAGTCACAACCATTATGATCACACTGGTGGTCTTTTGAAATTTTTAAGAGAGATAGACAAAAGAGTACCTGTTATAATGCACCCAGAGGTCTTCTCTCAAAAATACGCGGTCCTTCCAAGCCTTGGGATAAAGAAGCTTACTTATACTGGGCCCCCTTTTACAAAAGATAAAGTCCAAAGCATGGGAGGTTTGCTCCTTTTCTCGAAGGAGCCTGTGCCGATTTTCGAGGGAGTGACAACAAGTGGAGAGATCCAGAGAACCACTGATTTTGAGAAGTTAAATGGGTTTTATAAGGTTGTAGAAGGGAAATTCGTGCAAGATGAGCTGTTAGATGATATAGCCCTTATAGCTAAAGTTCGCGATGGAATCGTGATTCTAACTGGCTGCGGACACAGCGGAGTGGTTAACACGACACTTCACGCGATGAAATTAACTGGAATCAAGATGATAAAGGCTATAGTAGGTGGATTTCACCTTATAGATGCCGATTCAGATAGAATAGAAAGAACTGCAAAGGAGTTGAAGAAGTTAAACCCAGAACTCATAGCTCCGATGCATTGCACTGGCTTTAGGGCCAAAATGGCAATAGCGAAAATGTTACCTTCTGCCTTTAGGGAATTCTATTGTGGAGATGTTTTGGAGATTAGTTGAGTAGTTACCTGAGCTTTATATGCGTATATGCCTCTTTCATGCTCTCGAAGGAGTAGTGTATGTGTCTGAACCTCTCTTTAAGCTTCTTTACGTCCTTAGCCACGATTTTCGGATCTTCCTTGTCCAACAGAACTCTCTTATAGAACCTAGCTATTTCTTCCATCTCTCCTTCTTTCATGCCTAGTCTGGTGATTTCCAAAGTGCCTATCCTGATACCTCCAGGATCTCTGAAGTTCCTCCCTCTCTTTATGTCCCATGGGAGGAGATTCCTGTTCACAATTATGTTCGCCTCTTCTAAAGCCTTCTCAACCCACAAACCGCCTCCTATATCAGCTACATCAACTAGAACCTGATGGCACTCTGTGAACCCCTTATCTGCGCCAAGTACTTTCAAACCAGAGTCATACATTGCTTGAGCAAGGGCCTTAGCGTTCTTTATGATCTGATCAGCGTACTCCTTTCCAAACTCTTTAAGTTCGGCCAAGGCTACTGCTAAGGCTGCAACAGCCCCAGGATGATGATTGCTCAATAAGCCAGGAAAACATGCCTCTTTGATCAACTCAAATTTCTCGTCATCATTCGTAACGATCATGCCGTGTTGGGGCCCAGGCAATGTCTTGTGAGTACTCATCGTCATTGTGTCTGCCTCTTCCCTGAGAGGATCCTGAAACCTTCCAGCTCCAATCAGTCCAGCAAGGTGTGCAGCGTCATAGTTCACAACAGCTCCCATGGAGTGTGCAACATCAGCTATCTCCTTTACGGGCTGAGGAAAGAGAATTTCAGAGGCTCCAAACATTATCAGCTTTGGTTGGTACTTCTCCATCCTTTTGATCGTCTTGTCAACGTCTATGTTCATCTCATCGTCATTGAACGCGATGTACTTAACGTCAAGGCCATGAACTGCCCCGGCCGTTCCACCTATTCTAGTTCCTTTCGATCCGTAAAGAGGACCCATGCTAATGTGTCCCCCCTTTGTTATGGGGAGGGCCATCATCACATCGCCAGGCTTAGTGAAGGCGGTGTATACAGCAAGATTAGCAACCACTCCGCTTATTGGCCTAACATCTGCGTGCTTTGCCTTGTAGATCTCTTTAGCAAGCTCCATGGCTATCATTTCCACTTGATCTATGAACTTGCAACCTGCATAAACTCGCTCTCCGACCCATCCCTCGGCATACCTATGCTCGAAATCACAAATCAGAGCTTCTCTAACAGCGTAACTAGTTACGTTCTCGCTGGCTATCATGGGTAATGAGCTATCAAACCACTTTTGATGCTCCTCTATGAGATTAAATACCTTATTGTAAGCTTCCTTTGCTTCCACTATCTCACCCATGTTCGATGCTGTAATGAAAAATAAAATTGAGACCTTCAACTGACATTGAGATGGGAGAAGAGAAAGAAGCTTATGTCACCTGCCAGAGGGATTGCCCTGATGCCTGTGGCATGCTGGAAGGATCTTTTTCTAATGAAATTTATTATGAATTAGGTATCCTAAACATCTCATAACTATGAAGCTCGCTTTGAAACCTTCCTGAGTTCTCCATTTTTCAAGGATCTTGTATTTCGTCCCGGGATATTTCTGTCTTATCTTTTCTGATATAATTTCCCATCTTTTTGGAAGTTCTCTCTTTATGAAGTTCCTTAACGCGTACGTATCCCTAAGGCTAGGGGGTAATCCTTTGGAAAAAATCACGAACAAGTTTTGATTGGAAGCGACTCTGATGAATCCTATCTCTTCCAGAAGCCCTATGAGTGGAGGTTTTCCTCCAGCTATGGCTCTCACCCTTTTAGCTTTGATGCTTTCACCATAAGTGTAAACAACGAACACATCGTTCTTCTCTCTCAAAAGCCTGTAAACTCTCTTGTTGACAAAGCGGACGATATATTAAGAACAGTAACTGATTACAAATTCATTTTGGTCCTGCTATTCTTGAAGAACATAAGTGATACGTGGAAGGAAGAGTTTGAAGAGAAAGAACTGATGAAGTATCTAGATGAAGAACAGGTCGAGAAAAAGGCAGAAAAACGAGGTTTATCACACCTTTAACTTGAAGAGAGAACTATTATGGGACGAGATAACCAAGGATATCAAGAAATTGCCCGAAAACCTTTCTAATGCTCTGATAAAAATAGCTGAGCTAAATCCAGAGTTGAAAGGAGTTATAGATAAGTTCAGCTTTCTGGGCTTTACTACACAGGAGCATAGGGAAAAACTAAGGCAGCTAGTTGAGCTATTCAACCAGTATAACTTCAGCAACAAGTACGTTTCAAGCGATGTGATAGGAGATGCCTATGAGCACATCCTGTACAAGTTCGCTCCAACTCAAGCGAAGCAAGGGGAAGTTTACACTCCAAGGGAAGTTATTCAGCTTTTAGTTGAAATTCTAGATCCAAAACCAGGGCAAAGCGTTTACGATCCCGCATGTGGCTCAGGAGGGATGCTAATAGTATCTTACAAGTACGTTAGGGAGAAATATGGCAATGGCAAAGCTGAAAAGCTCCTATTGTACGGTCAGGGGTACAATTCAGATATTTACGGACTTTGTTAACTGAATCTAATAGCCCACGGAATTACAGATGCTTTCATGGAATTCGGTGACAGCCTACTATATCCAAGGTTTGAAGAAGGGGAAAATTAAAACAATTCAATTTAGTAATAATTTAAGAACTAAAAAATAATATCGATAGTGAGGGCGAAGAGCGAAGCGACGCAAAGTTCTGGACCCCACCATTTATTTTCTTTTACTCTGATATAATTTGTATGTAGCCAATACGACAAGGAAAACAATAGCCAATCCCGCAG
>CAYZRF010000035.1:0-12426 GCA_964480775.1 uncultured Nitrososphaerota archaeon | reverse complement strand
CAGATCTCTTACTTCGATCCTAACCCCTCTCTCATCTAAATTCTTAGCACCTTCTACGGCTCTATTAACCATGAGTCCAGATGCCACTACTGTGGCATCTGAACCCTTTCTAACAACCTTTGCCTTACCAATAGGGGTATAGTACTCGCCCATCGGAACAGGACCCAAGACTCCATAGAGAAGTTTGTGTTCAAGGAAAATAACTGGACAGTTCTCTTTGAGCGCACTCTTCAATAATCCTCTTGCATCGCATGGATTACTTGGCATCACAACTTTTAGCCCAGGTATGTGGCTGAATATCGAACTTAAGACTTGTGAATGCTGAGCAGCAGCCCTAATCCCTCCTCCACATGCTGCCCTGATAACAAGAGGTATTCTTATCTGCCTGGCATACATATAGCTGAGTTTTGCAGCCTGATTCATTATTTGATCCATGCAAGCACCTACAAAATCGACGAACATTATCTCCACAACCGGTTTTAGCCCAGCCATAGCGGCTCCTATAGCTAAACCTACGAAACCAGTCTCTGAAATCGGAGTATCCAGAACTCTCCTCTCTCCAAATTCTTCGAGCAATCCCTTAGTTACCCTGAAATCTCCGCCAAGAACCCCAATGTCTTCACCCATGAGCACTATTCTCTTATCTTTCCGCATTTCCTCCCTAAGAGTAATTCTAATAGTCTCATTCATGGGCAGTTCTACAAGTTCGCCAGAAGACTCCTCTAGATCAACTGGAATCTCCTCCCTCTCAGGATATAGATGGCTAAAAGCGATTTCGAGAGAGGGTTTGGGTGCAGCCTTCGCCTTCTCTACAGCATCTTTTACTCTCGCCTTAATATCCTCCTTAATGGATGCAATCTCCACTTCAGTTAAGTATCCTGATTCAATGAGCAACTTCTCCACTTTTTTGATGGGATCTCTCTTCATGTGCTCTTTTACTTCTTCCTCGCTCCTGTACAGTCTCTCAACAGCAGGAGGTTCAGCTGCGTAGGAACCGCAGAATCTATAGGTCTTGCATTCTATGAGAGTCGGGCCCTCTTCATTTCTGGCTCGTTTTACTGCCTTTAAGGTTGCCTCATAAACAGCTAGAGGATCCATTCCGTCCACAACAACTCCAGGCATTCCATAAGAAGAAGCTCTCTCCGCTATGTCCTGGATTAAGGTTACTCTTGTTATTCGTGTCGAGATGGCGTAAAGGTTGTTTTCGCATACGTATATGACAGGAAGTTTCCATGCTGCAGCTAGGTTAAGTCCTTCATGAAAAGCTCCTGTATTGCTTGCTCCATCTCCAAAGAAACATGCAACAACTCCCTCTTCTCCCTTGTATTTTAGGGCGAAGGCTATGCCGGCTGCTAAAGGAATATTCGCTCCCACAACCCCATTTGTCCCCATTATTCCGTGTTTTACATCGCATAAATGCATTGAACCACCCTTTCCCATGCAGCAACCCTCGACTTTCCCTAGTATCTCGGCAAATAACTTGTATTCACTCATGCCTTTGGCCAAACAATGTCCGTGTCCCCTGTGCGTACTAAGTATGTAATCACCATCTTTCAAAGCAGCCATTACTCCTGCAGCTACGGCTTCTTGTCCGATGCTTAAATGGAGAAAGCCCGGAATTAGCCCCTCGATGTTCAACTCTTTTAATTTCTCCTCGACACACCTTATCAGTAACATAATCCTATATATTTTTGTTACCTTATCAGGCGATGCTCCGTGAAATTGACCCAAAGAGATCACCTCTAAACAGATGAGAATGCTTAATTAATTTAATTTAAGACTAAGGAAAATTCTGGCATATGAAAGGAAGAAGCTCTTGTTACAGAACCGATAGTTATTATCTTATACACCTATGATATTCCTTACTAGAAAATAGATTGTCTTCATACTCTCTTAATTGACAGCAGTCCCTGTAACTACGCCATATAAATTACCTTCCCAGAACTCAAATGGCTCTATCTTCATTACCTCGTTTTTATGGTTGTAAGGCAGCTTATTCTTAAGCGCTCTCTCAAAAGTTATGCTGCAACAATTCTGCTGCACTTTAGAGGGTTTCTTTATTCCTCCTGGTTCCTTTATCTCTGCTCTGCGTTCTCCACTAACAGCGCTTGCTAAAATCGCTGCCACAAGCGCCTACTTAAATTTAAATGTTAAAGATGTCACCTGTTTATGCCTTCTGAAGCAGAAGGAGTTTTAGAACTACGTAATGAGGCTATAATAGTTGATATGCTAAATTCTTCCTTACTATGCAGAAAATACTTTGAAAAATTATCGAGCGCAGGTGTAACTGCTATAAATTATACTGTTGCTATGAACCATAGTTTCCGCGAGACTGTAATGAGACTATTAGATCTTCAGGATCCCATAGATAAGAACAAGGATGTAGCAACGTTTGTAACATCAGCAAGAGGATATTGGAGGCCAAGAAAGAAGGAAAAGTTTGCATAATTGCTAGCTTTCAGAATATAGCTCCATTAGAAGGAGATTTAAGATTCTTACGAATATATGAGAATCTAGGTGTAAGAATAATTCAGTTAAGTTATCATTTCAGGAATATAGCTGCTGATGGATGTAAAGAAAGGACAGATTCTGGGCTGAGCGAATGGGGAGTTGAACTTGTTAAGGAATTAAATAGACTCAATATATTGATATATTTGGCTCATGTCGGAAGAAAAAGCGTTTCAGAGGCCATAGAACTTTCAAGAGATCCGAAGATAGCATCTCATTGCAATCGCCGCAACATCTTGGATGTGTATTAGAATAAGACAGATGAGGGAATAATGGCTTTAGCTGAGAAAGGAGGTGTAATTGGTGTAACAGCATTTCCGAGAATGCTATGTAGTGATCCAGATAGAAATTGCACCATTGAAAGAGTCCATGATTGTATTGATTATGTAGTAAACTTAGTGGGAGAAAACCATGTCGGAATAAGGCTAGACTTTGCCGAGGGATGGGCAGAATTTCCAGTAACTAGAAGGGTGCTGATTAAAATAGATGGCAGAATAATATACCTGGCTCAAAGAACTTATAACTATTACAGATCTCCCAAATCTAACGAAAGGTCTGATTGAAAGAGGGTATTCTGAGGGCGAGATAAAGAAGATACTTGGGTTAAACTTTCTTAGGGTATTCAGAGAAGTAGTTAGCGAGTAAGTGCGACTCAAATTTAGGTTACGTGCAGTATCTCTCAAAAAGTTTAAAGTTATTCCTCTTGTAGCTGTTAGGGAGTAGGTATGTCTCATAAGGTCTCAATTAAGCGTCTAAAGGGGGTAAGCGTTAATGAGCAATCCCTTCAAGTGGTCAAAGAGATGATACAAAAGAAGGATTCACTAGATATAGATGTTCTCGAGCTTAGGAATCACGTAACAGTTTTAGATACCGGAGTTAATGTGAAGGGAGGATTTAAGGCAGCAGAATATGTGACAAGGGCTGCACTATGCGGATTCGGTGAAGCAAAAGTAATCATGGCTAAGTATGGTAGCATATACCTGCCAGCAATCGTTGCCTACACCGATCTTCCTGCCATAATAGGAATATCTTACTACGTTTGGCCCGAGGTAATACATCCGCCTCATGTGGAAGTGAATGAGTATACGGCATGGGTATCGGGACCTGGAAAGGCCTTAAGGCAGAAGCCAGAGAAAGTATATGTCAAGCTGGACTATAAAGATGAGGGGAACGTTGCCGTGCTATTAGTCCAACCTCGTGGCAAAGATCTTCCAGATGAAGCTGTTACAGAAAAATTAGCAAGTGCCTGTGGAGTGAGTCCAGAGAATCTCTATCTCATAGTCACACCCACAAACTCGATAGTAGGCTCTGTACAGGTCTCTGCTCGGACGATGGAAGATGGATTTTGGAGATTGACTGAGTATTACGGCATCTCCTATGATAGAATAGAAGCTATGATGACAATAACGCCGATAGCTCCCATATCGTCTAGAGTATTTAGAGAACCTTGCCCCTGGGCCGATGATATGATAAGGCATGGTGGTGTATTGCATGCTTGGATTCGTTCAAGAGAAGGAGAGGATCTTCAGAAGATTGCGGAGGAAACAGTTATTGAAAATAACCCAAATTCCTTCGGCAAATCATTCTATCAACTAGCAGTTGTTGAGAAGAAGTACATAGATCCGGAATATGACCTGATAAGACTTGCAAAAGAGGGTTACGGCTTCATTATGGCCGAGGTATGCTTGTATGATACTAGGACTGGAAAGATGTACAGAGCTGGCAGAGTTCACGACAACATTTTAGAAAAATTGCTTTCAAACCCATGGTAAAAAAGGATTCAGAAAATCTGTTTATCATATCGTATTCTTACCTCTATTCTCTTCAACTATTCTTATCCAGCTCCTCTAGATTCTGACAACGTCATCTCCGATCTTTTCAGCTAATCTACCTTCCAACATAATTCTCGCCAATTCATAATAATGATTCGTATAAGAAACGTTACATCAGCAATTTTCCTAAGGGATAAATATTTGTCTTTTCACGATTTTGAGGGGAAGATGAACAGTATTCTAATAAGAAACGGTCTGCTTGTAACCATGAGTAAGTATGGCGTTATCTCCAATGGTGCAGTCTATATTGAAGGGAATAGGATAAGGCTAATTGGTAAGAGCAAGGATGTTGAGGAAGAATGCTCTCCAGAAAAAGTGATAGATGCATCTAGGATGGCGGTCCTTCCGGGCCTAATAAACACACATTCCCATCTTTACCAGAGCTTTCTGAGGGGGATGGTTGACACGGCTCCTCTAGTCAATTGGTGTGAAGAGGTGCTGTACCCCTTTTGCAGGATGGCCTTAGAAGACGCTATAGGAGGAGATGATAGGCTGGTTTATTACAGCACCTTGCTCTCCTGTGTTGAAGCCCTAAAATCCGGAACTACGACCATAGTAGCTATGGAAGGAGTTATTCAGGGTCCTGCTGTGATAAGGGCCTTGAAAAATGCAGGAATAAGGGGAGTATATGCCCTGACTTTGGCTGATAAATGGATAAGAAGGGACATAATATTGCCTACTGAGTGGGCTCTCAAGAGAAGTGAGAATCTCATTAAAAAATATGGAGAGAAAGATAAGATATCTTTCATGCTAGCTCCTTCTACGCCTTTCTGCTGCTCGAGGGGCTTGCTTAAAAAGATAGTGGAGATCGCGGAAAAGCAAGGAGTTGGCATTCACATTCATGTGGGTGAGACAAGATATGAAGTCGATTACATAAAGCAAAGGGCTGGCATGGGCCCCCTTGAGTATATAAATAGCTTAGGCCTATTAGATGTCTATCCATTCGTTGCTGTCCATTGTATTTGGCTTGACGATAAGGAGATCAGGATCCTAAAGGAGAAAAATGCAGGAGTATCCCATAATCCAGAGAGCAACATGAAATTAGCATCTGGAATCGCTCCTATCAAGAAAATGCTCAATCTTAATATCCCAGTTGGCTTAGCAACAGATGGACCAGCCAGCAACGATAACCTGGACATGTTTGAGGAGATGAGAACGGCCGCACTCCTCCACAAAGTCTCTTCCCTTGATCCCTCGATAATCTCAGCCACTGACGTGATGATGATGGCAACTAAGTTAGGAGCCAAGGTTCTTGGTATGGATAAGGAAATAGGATCAATAGAGCCTGGAAAAAAGGCAGATATCATTCTCATGAATCTTATGAAACCTCACATTCAGCCACTATCAGATATATTCCGAACACTAGTTTATTGTGCAAAGGGAAGCGATGTCGACACCGTAATTGTAGATGGAAGGATTGTTGTGAGGCATGGCAAGCTTCTCACAATAGATGAGGAAGAACTCCTAAGGAAGGTAATGAAGATCGCTGAGGAGAAATTAAGCAAACTCGATGAGTACAGGAAGCCTAGAGAACCTATAAAAGAATCAGATCTACAAGCTCTTTCTTAGTTAAGATTGTACTATGAACTGTAAACTAAAAATAGCCCCTAGAGCTTTTCTTGACTGTCCAGAAGGAGAGGGCGAAGGCTAAAAATAACTAAGGCTTAACTATTCAGGTGATAGGTTGGCGGGAAAAGAGATAAGGTTAGGGAGGATCTTTAGGGAGGATGGAAGAACTCTAATAGTAGCCATGGATCACGGCATAGCGCTTGGTCCTTTACCTGGCATAGAGAATCCTATAAGAACTATCGAAAGGGTGATAAAAGGAGGAGCAGATGCCCTCATGCTGAACCCAGGAATTCTAAGGATGGCGTCCTCAGAAGTGGCAGGTAAAGTCTCGACTATAATGAGCATTAGTAGTGGACTAGTTGATTATGAGGAAGCTGTGAAGGAAGCCATTAGACTTGGAGCAGATGCGATCAAGATAATGGTATTCACGCATGTGCCTGAAGAAGTCGAGAACATCAACTCTTTGTGCGAGTTGGCCATAATATGCGAGGAATGGGGTCTTCCACTCATGGCCGAGATGTATCCAAAGACAAAGGATAGGTATAACGCAGAGATAATTGCAAAAGTCTCACGTATAGCAGCTGAAGCTGGAGCAGACTTCGTTAAGACATTCTACACAGGAGATAAGAGGTCCTTCGCTAAAGTGGTGGAATCTTGCCCAAGACCGATTGTCATACTTGGTGGTCCGAAGATCGAAAGCAATGAAAAACTCTTTTCGATGGTAAAGGATGCGCTTGATGCTGGAGCTCGAGGAATAGCATTTGGAAGGAATATTTGGCAAACGGAGAACCCAGAAACTATCGTTAAATCGTTAGCTAAACTCATACATGGGAAAAGTTAACAGATTATTCTACTTTAGATCATGTTCTTAGCTTTCTCAAAGCTATATTTGCAAGCTTCATTGCCAAATCCTCTAGATTAAGACCATTTACATCCTCAACTTCTTTAAGTATCTTCCTGTCCACTGCTTGAATCCCTTTCCACGCACCAGAGATCGCTCCAGCCATAGATGCCACGGAATCAGTGTCCCCTCCTAAGTTCACCGCTAGGTGTATGGCCTTCATTGGATCTCCTCTGCTGGCGATGAAGATCCCAATGGCGGCTGGTACAGCCTCTGCGGTTTCCATACCTGTGCCTATTATGTCCCGTATTTCTAAGGAAGCTTTTTCAGGATCATCTATTTTATTAGAGATACATGCAGCAAGCTCAATTCTCTTTGATACTGATGCTGAAGGAACTGGTCTTCCAAACTTCTCTCCAATTTTAGATCCTAAAATAGCAGCTCTGACGATAGAATCTACTGTACTTCCTTCCCTCATAGCTTCAGCTATGGCCGAAGCTATTGCTGAGGCCCCTGCTAACGCAGGTTTACCTCCATGAGTAGGAAGAGATGATTCGGCAGCCATCAAAGCAGCAGCCTTAAAATTGCACGCGTTTACTATGCCTACAGGAGATACCCTAATTGCCGCTCCACAAGTACTTCCCCTCCCTCCAGACTCTCTTGGGGAAACCCCCCTGACTAACTTCTTCAGAGCTTTTCTAGTGGCTGGTCCGATGTAGTCAAGGTTAAATGCCCCACTTTTTGCCCACTTTCGCAGCTCAACGGCGAAGTCCTCAGCCTTTAAATCCCCACCTGTTCTAATGATAGCATTTGCTAGGAGCAGAGTTAACTCTGTGTCGTCGGTAACCCTCCCAGGCGGAAACGAACTGTGGATGTGCCATGAGGGAGGTTTCTCGAGCCCCTCTATTACACCATATATCTCCTTTATCTCCTCCAATGAAAGCATTTCAACTGGCATGCCCATTGCATCTCCTATCGCTAAGGCAGCGAGAGTACCGAGAGCTTTCTCGTAAATGCTCTTTATAACATTCAATTTAGTTTAACCTGCCACAACTCAACCTTCTCTAAGAGACCAGGGCCCAATTTCTACTCTAGCCTTGTATAGAGCTATAAGCAAGGGGGTTCCGACAAGCGTCGCTCCAATAGCTCCGAGTAGCCTCTCAATCCAATAGATGGAAAGGACAAACGCATATACCCTGGCTGGGCCTGAATATATTCCCACATATATAGCGTTTCCAACCATGTGCTCAGCCAATAAACCTGCCAATGCAGACAGAAATATTCCTATAGGAACTTTCTTTGGATCAAGGCCTTCAATCCACTCACCAATCTTACCCCTCATGATCAGAAGGGAAGCAAACGAGGCTAGATGTAAGAAGGGAAAATACCACCTTACTGAGGCGTAAGGATCTCCAGCCCATTTAATGCTGGTAATCACATACCACATCAATATCGTAAGCCCTAATGCGCAAACTCCCTCTTTCCACTTCCTAAATGCTAACAGGCTGGTCACAAAGGCATTAGTCATAGGGCACAAGAACGTTATTAAACCAAATATAGCCCCATAAGGAGCCACTATCTGCCCCAGAAAAGCCCCTATCGCTACCGCCAAAGTTCCTGCTGTCGGGCCTAACAATATCCCGACCAACGGAACGACTATCATACCAGCGCTCATCATAGAGCCAGCTCCTATAACTGGAAACATTGGTATGTAAGCGGCGGCAGTGACAACAGCTGCCGAAATCGCTATGTAAGCCACATGAACTTCTGCTATTCTACCTCTTCTTCTAACCATCCAGTCACCTATAGAGGAACCAAGCGAAAACTAATAAGTCTTACAATCTGAAAGCCCCGAATCCTTTCAAGATCCTCAAGGCAAGGCAGAGAATCGTAATAATGACGAAGAATGCGGCAAAAACATAATCTATGGATCGCATTCTTATCTCTGTTAGGTAGGTCCTACTCTCATATGCTCCAAATGCCCTTGACTCCATGGCAACCTCAAGTTGTTGACCCTTCTTAAGAGAGCCAACCATAAGAGGGACGATTAGGGGGACGTAAGCCTTTATTTTATCTTTAAAACTCCCCCTCTCCAATGCTGTAAAAGCCCTAGCCTTCTGGGCATCTATTATCTTCAGAGCATCTGACTGAAGTACTGGAACTAGGTTTAAGGCGGTTGTAGCTGCAAATGCTATTTCATAGGGCATTCCCATCCTTATCAGGCTTATGATGAGGTGCTCTAGGGAGGTGGACATGGTAATCACTGGCATTGTAAGTACGATTATGAATAGCCTCAGGACCATGGCTATTCCGTTTACAAGACCCTCAATCGTTATAGCGGTGACTCCTCCGAAGTAAGGAATCCACCTAGGGATGGAGAAGGATACGATGGCGTGTTCTCCTGGGTAGAAGAGAAGTTGAAAGAAGAAGGTAACTATTGCCACTATTGTCAGAGCCTTGAAGAAGAGCTTTAACTCTGAGAAGGGGATCTTCATGTATATCCAGAGGAAAAGGACGCTAATGAAGAGAACTCCTAGATGTAACGGATGGTTGAAGATGAAGGATAAAACGAACATGCATGCTAGCCAGAGCATCTTCACTCTAGGATCTAACTTGTGAAAAAAAGAATCCCCGGGATAATAGTGAACAAGAGACATCTCATCCACCTGCCTTTCTTATTATCATATCGCACATCTCCTCTACCGTAAGGACATTGCTAGGAATTCCATAATCGGACAACATCCTAGCTAGCTTCATTATCGGAGGGATGTCAATGTGGCTTTTCTCTAGTATCTCTGGATGGGAAAAAACTTCCCTAGTCAGACCATCTAAGAGCACCTCTCCCTGGCATAGCACAATCGTCCTTTCTGCATATTTAGTCACTATGGACATATCATGGGTTATCATCAGAATCGTCCTTCCTTCTCTCCTCAACTTGTTTACTAAGGTCATAATCTGGTTTATTGCAACCTCATCTTGCCCTGTGGTGGGCTCATCAAGCACTATGATCTTAGGATGCATCGCTAGAACCGATGCTACTGCCAATCTCTGCCTTTGCCCTCTACTAAGGGTGAAGGGATGTCTGTTTCGCATTTGCTCTAACCCTACCATCCTTAGAGCTTCATCAACTCTGCTCTTAACCTCCTCTTCACTAAGTCCTAAGTTTCTTGGCCCAAATGCCACTTCCTCCTCTACGGTAAACGAGAAAAATTGATGATCTGGATTCTGAAAAACGAAACCAACGGTCTTAGCTAAATCCGTGATGAGGGCGTCTTTTGTATTCATACCGTCTATTATTACGTCTCCCTTCGTTGGTTTAAGGAGTCCATTGAAGTGTTTTGCGAGAGTAGTCTTCCCGGCCCCGTTCTGACCTATTATGGCAGTAAACTCCCCTTGATATACCTCTAAATTTATCCTTTTAAGAGCTACAGGTCCGTTTTTGTACTGGAAAAACAGATCTTTGGTTCTTATCACTGGTTGAGATTCGATATCTCTTTTACTTGCTTCTACAGGGAGATCCTCTACTTTCTCTTTATTAAGAAGATCTTTCAGGATACGATATGCTTCCTCTGTTGATAAGGGAAGCCTTCCAATGTCCAGACCCCTTTCCTTCAGTTTGTAAAAGAGCTGAGATATCTGAGGAACCCTCACCCTTGATTCTTTCACAGAGACTATTTCAGAAAAAACCCTTGGAGGCCTTCCTTCTCCTATTACTTTTCCATCCTTCATCAAAATTATCCTATCTGAGAGCCTAACTGCTTCTTCTTTATGCTCTATTATGACGAAAGTAATTCCATACCTCTCGTTCAATTCCTTTATTAGTGAGAAGATCTTCCTGGTCCCTACAGGATCAAGCTCTGATGTAGGCTCATCTAAAACTAATATCTTGGGCCTCATCGCCATGGCAGCTGCTAGGGCAACTTGCTGTTTTTCCCCTCCAGAAAGCTTTGTGGGAGCTCTTTCCTCATAACCTTTAAGTCTTGTAGCCTCAAGAGCCCAGTCAACCCTTTCTATTATTTCCTCTCTTGGGAGCATCAAGTTCTCAGGACCAAACGCCACTTCAGACTTGACTGTAACAGAAAATAACTGGGTTTCTGGATCTTGGAAGACCATGCCCACCCTCCTAGCTAGCTCTGATATGTCATGCTCCATAACATCTAGACCGTCAATAACCACTTTTCCCTCAAGATCCCCTCCAATAGCGTGAGGGATTACCCCGTTGAAGGTCAGACATAAAGTACTCTTCCCACACCCAGTATGTCCCATTATGGTAACTATTTCTCCTTGTTTCACCTTTAGATTAATTCCTTTGAGAGCTGGCTCCTCTGAATGAGGATAATAGTAGGTGAGTTTATCAACGACAATTGCATCCTTTGCCAGCTCCAACCCCTCCATAAAGAAGATAACTTGATCCTACGATAGGCAACACCACAAGCAAATGATAAATTTTTATGGGTTTAATGCAAACCCTCGCTCTAGGAGAATATTATAGTGTTATAACGAAGAGTTAGACTGGAGATGCATCAGATTACACATTTAACCCCGGTAAAAATAAGATCTAACCTCTCTGAGTCCTACACTAGATAGAAGTAAAAAAGAAAAAATAGAAGGAGGAAAAGATTAGCCAACCTCTGCCTCTATAATCCATCCAACTGTGAAGGGGAATGGAGGATAGTCCTCTTCAAGTTCTGGATACTGATCATAAGGGATTACAACCCTCAGAGGACCAACTTTATCGTCAGGTATGTATTCACCGTCCATTTTTATTGCTAGAATTATGTTGGGATGCTCTTTCAGCATGCTTATCGGATATTCAGCAGTTACTCCATCCTTAGCAGTGAACTTGATGTACTTAGCGTCATCAGGAACACCCAATTCCTTAAGAAGTGTAACTAGAGATATTCCTTCCCAATGATATTTGCCGAACCACGGACACTCCCAATCAAACTCTGTGTCTATCATCTTCTCAAGCATGGCTAGATCAAAGTGATACTCATTACCTACATTGGTTCTCGTTATCTTCCCCTTAACCTTCAGAACAACTTCCCCGGTTGGACTCTTAGGTTTAGTCATCTGTTGATAGCTGTAAAACCCGCCTATGGCAACAAGGATGATTATTATGACAACAGCAATAAGAGTCGACTTTCCCACTTTTCCCACCCTAGCTAACTTCTCTTCTTCTTTTTATAACTTAAAAATTTGTATAAAAGATCCAACTGTTCTCCTCTCTCCTGATTTATTACTTTAATCTAATATCGGATAACTGCAGCTTAATCTGCTCAGTACAAAACCACTCATCAAATAACTCAAGACCTCAAGATCTTTTCTTTTTAGGCATGAAGACTAGAATTAGGACCATTGTCAATCCGATTCTATGAGTAAATTCTTGTATGGACCACAATCTTGTTTTCCCATGAAAGATTGTATATGGTGGGATTTCCTCCCCATAGGATGCTGAACTAGTACGATAAAGATTGTTCGTGAAAAATTCTCATCTCATAGGGATCGTTCGGAACTCTGCCAATAATAGGTAAGAGATTCTCTGAGAAAAGGGGTTAGACATTCAAAAGGATCATAGACTGTGGAGTATCTCTTTGAGAACATCATAGGATCGCTTGTAGAGGTGAAATAAATGGTCATATACTCTTCTAGATTCCTCTTCTGGAATGAAGCCTT
>CAYZRF010000034.1:0-13439 GCA_964480775.1 uncultured Nitrososphaerota archaeon | reverse complement strand
CATACACTGCTACATCAATATCTGGGACTATTCTTCTTGTACAGACATCTATTAGCGTTCCGCCCATGATGACGACGTTTGCTGGAATGCGACCTAACGCGACATCTACAAGATCTTCTCTTCTTACCATCGAGAAGCAAATCCTTCAAAATAAAAAAAGGACATATCATCAGCATAAAGGAGAATACCGTTTGATTAGGAGCAGTCTGATAAGGGATAGATTTGTTTAACTCTTATTTCAGGCATCTTAGCTAATAGTACTTTTAGATATCTTCTTAAGGCAATCTATACGCTGTAATATAAGAAATGAGAGTTTTTTATGTATTTCCTGCATTTATTGAGAACGAAGAAAGGTGCTGAGAGTTTTCGCCATGATAATGGAGGATGACCTCTACGGGAGAAGGATTATCAATCATATCTGTAAAGAAGGATATTCGGAGTGGTTTTGGGGTATACATGAGTTTGGAGAGGTACCGTTTAATATTCTAGATGATTTAGATTCAAACTTTCTTCCAGATGTACCTCGGTGTGATCTTATCCTATCCTTAGGGATTCCTGCTGAGCTTCAGACTCTCCTACCCGAGATCGTGGAGAAGGCAGGAGCAAAGGCAGTCATTGTGGCTATCGATGATCCTGGTTGGGTTCCTCCTGGGCTAAGGAGACAGCTCGAGCAGGAATTTATGGAAAAAGGTGTTGTTTCAGCCTTTCCAAAACCCCTCTGTAGCTTGAAGGAAATAGGGAATCCCATCATAGATGAGTTCGCCAGTAAGTTTGGAAGACCTCGACTTAAGGTAGGGGTTGATGGGGGACGAATTGTGAAGATAGATGTCTTAAAAGGATCTCCCTGTGGCTCTACTTGCTACATAGCTGAGAAGCTGGTTGGAACACATATCGAGCCCAGAGAAAAGCTTTGGGAGGAGCTAGCTAAGGCTCACCACTCTTACCCATGTCTGGCAAGCATGAAGGTAGATTCGGAGCTAGGGGACGCCATACTGCATAAATCCCAGTATTTAATAAGAGAGGCAGTTGAAGAAGCCTTACGCACGGCAGGAAATGCGTGAAACAGTTGTTGTCGTCAACTACTATTACTTTTGCTGTTCTCAAGTATGGTGCACTTTTTTAGAGAGATAAAAGGAAGTTCTAAGGTTGAGCCATGTAACTATTCGTGTTAAATTCAGTAAGATATTAGGGGGCTTCCCAGCACCTATTTAGGAAATCGTAATTTATGCCTGAAAGGTCGATTGAGGAGGAATATGGAATATATCCCCTTTCCCTCGCCTTTAAGCAGAATATCTCCCTCATTTTAGCCGAAGAAGGATAATCTAAGACCAATACTAATTTTCCACGTGAGATAATTCTATCTAGTGTGTTCAACCTGAGTTCAACCTCATCTTGAGGTCTCTCATCGTTTCCAATGGTCCAGACATCTTCAGAACTTACCCCATCTATCGCTTCCAAGTAATGATGGTCCTCTATCAGCTCCTCAGCGTTTTGAGGAATTATGAGGAAACATCTCTCTTGCTTTGCCCTCGCTGATATTTCTAAAACGAAATTCAGCATCTTCTGTTTGGCGTCTAGCACGCCTTTGTCCTCCCAATACTCGTATGCGTCAACTCTGTCCAATAAGACTCCATCGAAGCCTTTTTCGATAATTTCATGCAAGCAAGTAAACACAATATTCTTCCATTCTTGGTCCCAGTACCTAACCCAATAGTTCTCAGGCCACTCCAGATCCTCTGTTCCCAGCCAGCGAGGTGTATCCAGTTCCCATTTATCGTCCCAGTATGATCTGTAAGATTCTGCTTGCCCTATGCTTAGATATGCTATAACAGTCTTCCCCTGCTCGTGGAGTTTAACTGTGTCCTCCTTGCTTAATCTCGAATCATCTGGATCTACGACGAGAATTGTTGCGTTTACCTTGCTCAGGTCTTCGAAAGTAACCCCCTGATAAGAATAAACTACAGGTCCTAGTCTCACTGGTCTACAACCCAGAATGTAGTCAGAAAGGGCTGTAAGCCTTATCCATGGCGCAGGAAATTCTGACGCTGCTCTAGCAGTTTCTATTCTTGTGTGTCCGGCTATTATCACATAGTCTATTTCATTCTTCCTGCTAACAATCGAAACCATCGAATCTTCCTCTGAAATAAGCTTTTCAGCCTGGGGTTTTGGCAAATAACCGTTTGAAATATCTCCTATGCCCTCATATGCTTTAGGACCCCCAAGAATTATCATAGCACCTCGAGAAATGTTTACATTTTCGTTAGTTAATGTCACCAATACTCCGTGCCTTCCGATGTTGACAGCAAGTTTTCTTGCCGCTGGCAAATCTACTGAGTTAGAAAGCATAAGAACATGAACGGGTCTTGATGGAGTTGTTCCATAAACTAAGAAGGCATTCCTAACTGTTTGAGCGTCTGGAATTCCTGAAAACGGGTCTTCAGGATAGTACCCCACATTTACGGCTCCTCCTTCATATGCTGCTTCTATGATCGAACTAAAAACATTAGAAGGGATCCACAATTCATTTTTCCAGTCGTAAGATTGTACCTTTATCAGAGTTTTTCCTTTTCCAAATACAGTAACGGCTTCCCTTGCTACAGCTTCCATCCACTCTTCTGGATTATCTGCATTTTCCAAAAATGGATAGGCCATTATCACCATGAAAAAATCCGAATTTGCAAGGAGGTTCTTGTCTTGAGCTAGCCAAGAAGAGGCGTCATCATATATGAGCACATCAGAGTACACATCGATTGAAAAGATGGCTTCAGGTCTCCTTTCCTTAACTGTTTCCTCTAAAATCCTTGCAATGTGCATAAGTCGCTCTGCTTTCCAATTAATCCATTTTTCCCTCCAACCTCCCATCTTTAACAACGAGGGTGTCAGTTCTAATCCGTATTCTTTCCTAAATGCTGATCTAGCCCATTCGCTGAAATCTTCCCACTCGCCTAAGTAGAGATCATCTTGTAGAAGAATTCCGTCTAGCGGGTAGGAGGCAAGATCAGCATAAAGATCCCTTAAATATGCCACAAAGTCGTCACAGAATGGTGAAGCTCTCCTGTACCAGTACTTCCCCGTGACATAACTCCCTGAATCGGGATCGAAGGACAAGATTTCCCAGTTTGGATGTTCCTCTAATACCCAAGAACATGTTAGTGTGGTCATCCACGCAAAAATCTTGATGTTCCTCTCTCTTGCCTCCTCCAAGAATGTTCCTAAAGCATCTAAACTTGGAGCCATGTCTGTCTTGAAGTAGACTCCGTTGGCGGAACCGTCTCCATCTGGATCTTGAAAAACTTGAAGGAGAACTAAATTAGCACCTATCGAAATCAGTCTATCAAGTACAAGATCAACTCTCCTTCTAAATTCGACCTGGTTTGGGTCATAAATTAAGTCCAAGTCCAGTTGAACTGCTCTTACTCCATATAATTCCAAAAAGCTGGAAACTTCTCGTTGGGAGAACAAAGGAGTAATATTAGTTAAGAAAAGCACAATTAGGAGAACAATGCACCGATAAGAGTTCATTCTTGATAGAAAATAGCTAGGGTTCTTTAAGGTTTATACTGGCATCTCGGATTAACCAACAACATCAGGATATATTATTTGAAAACAGTGATTATATTTCGTCTTCAGCAAATGATACGTCGAATCTATGGAGCTTTAACTTGCATTTAGTCTTGTTAACCCGATAATCCTTTCTTCCTGCCCTGTCTATTTCTGGTGGTTAGCATCCCATATAATCCCTCAAACAGCTCTAACAGGCATCGTCGCATGCTACTTGAGTTTGCAAGCAGTCTTCGGCTAGCAAAATAGGGATAGGGGGCATCCTTAGGAAGAAATTGGAGAGAATAAGAGTCCTTGGAACTAACAAGAGACGGTGCTGAGATCAAGCAAATAATCTCAAGATTCATGCACATCAATAGAGATAGGGAGCACCTCTACGTTTACCCTATGAGCCTGAACTCTCAGCCCCCTGTCAAAAGTAGCTAGAGGAATTCCTTCCCTCTCGGCTACTGACAATACCACCTTATCGTTGAACCTAGATGCGGATAGCCTCTCCTCCATGAGATCCGCTAAAGCCCACCTAACTGCGTCCTTTCCTCCTGAAGTAACCCTAGCCTTAGGGTCCCAAGCGTACTCATACACTTTAGCTGAGATGTCCTCAAGGTTAACGCCTAGCTCTTTCATCAACCAGACATACTCGTATAGCACTATCAGAGGTAGGACCCACACGTCGAGGGAGTCCAGGAGTTCTCTGGCCATCTCGTGATACAACGAGTCCTCGAATGTGTCGTACACGATGACGTTGGTATCCAACACTGCTGATGCCAATTTACTCACCAGAAATGAGACTTCTCTTGATTCCAAGCTCTATGAGCTTCTCTATCTCATCAGGCTTAAGAGGCCTACCAGCTCTCAAAGTCCTCCTTTCTCTCCTAGATTTAGACATTATTATCCTTCCTTCGTCGTCAACTTCAACTTGTAAGTAATCTCCTTCCTTTAGCCCTATTCTTTCCCTTATCTCTTTGGGTATCGTGACCTGATAGCTTCTAGTGACCTTCACCCTAGTCATTACTATGGAAGATTATTTACTATTATTTAAATAATTCTACTAAATAACCGAGCTATCAGATATCTTTGTTGGAGCTGCGATGACGGTGTTTCTTGCACTACTTGAATTCCGTAAAGCTGTAGAGCGTTCTGTTGCGACAAACCGAAGTTTGCTGCGTAGTCAACGAACTTCCTTTGCTCAGGAGGCAAGGTAGGAGTTGGTGTCGGAGTTGGCTTGATGTAGTATGTTCTGTAAAGATAAAGGCCTGCAAATGCTGCTGCAAACAATATGACGAGACCTATGTGGTATTGAGCCCTTCCCAATTTTTCACTCCTTCTCGAGTATAAGATACGGGAATATCTAAGTTAAATGCTTTAATCTTGAAGCATTCCTATCGGTTGGGTTTGCCTTGAGGATTCGAGTTAAGGTAATTCCAAAATCCAAGTCTCCGAGCATAACCGAGGAATATGGAGAGATAGTTGTGAGGGTTAGATCCTCTCCTGAAAGAGGAAAGGCGAATGAGGAAGCCATTAAAATAATAGCCAAGCATTTCGGAGTTAGCCCTTCTAAGGTGCGACTAATTCGTGGGACAACCTCCAGAAACAAGGTTTTTGAAATAGAGGAATAGCCCGACATTTTAGCTCGTAAAAAAGAAATAAAATCTCAAATAAGACTGATAGCAATAAAATCGGCTAGTTTAGCTTTTAGGATGTTCCACTAATCCCAACCACCGTTCCTATACCCTTTGTCCTACCTTCCCTGAAGAAGAATACATCTCCCTTCCTGACATACTCTGGTCTAAGAATGAAGTAAAACTCAACCATATCGGTGTCTCCGCTTCTCAGGAATTTATTCGTGGTATTTACGAGTCTTGCGGCTTGCCTTATCGTTTTCATCTGAATAACTGGCTCATATCCGACTTTTATGGTTGTTGGGTGATGCAGAACCCTTATGTGAGCCCTAAACTTTCTTACAGCTACAGGCGTGGCATCAAGATCTAGCAATACCATTCCTCTTCTTATTTCCTCATACTTGGCGTTTGTAATTGCGTAAGCTGCGATTTGTCCTGCCTCAGCCCTTTCAACTCGGACTCTGTTCACCTCTATTGACTTAACCCTTACAGTTCTGAAGGATCCATCATCAAAGGGTCCAAGAAGCACTCGGTCTCCGCTCTTAACGGTTCCCTCCTCCACCAAACCCGCAACCACAAGCCCAACTCCAGACACATCAAACTTCTCATCGATGTAGCACAGGAACTTTCCTTTAGCCCTCTCGTGCCAGTCTATTTTTGGTGGGAGCATGTTGAGAAATGCTTTGAGTTCCTGCAAGCCCTGACCAGTGACATTTGAGATAAGGAATATGGGGGCTACCCTTCCATGGGGCATGTGTCTTGCTGCAATAGCTGCATCATTCTTGCTTCTTATTATGAAGGGTATTTTGTTAATTCCTGGTAACTTTAAGAGGTGTATAACCTTTTCCAAGTTTCTCTCCAGCACTGCTTGGGGAGCCATATCTACCTTTGTGATCACAACGAAGCAAGGTATTCCAAGGGCAACGGTCATTCCTAAGTGTTCTCTAAACGTGCCTATTGGACCCGCGTTGGCACCAACTACCATGCAAGTGTAGTCAGGGAGATGTCCAAGAACTCCTCTCATCGTTGTTTTCAAATACCTCTCATGACCAGCAAGGTCTATCAGAGTGACTATTTTTGACCCTTCTAAGTACACCTTGGCCTCATCGTAAGTTCTAAGGGAGTCATTGATGGACTCTCCCATTTCATTGAAACCAAGGACATGAACTGAAACGGATGATGACCTTCTGAACTTTAGCTCGTGTAAGTACTTGGCAACCAAGCTCATTGCCTTTCCATCGCCGTCATCAAGGGTTCCGTAAACTAGTACGCCCTTTAGGGTGGATTTTCCTGCATCTACGTTTCCCAGAAGCGCTACAGATATTTGAATAGGTGGAGAATCAACTGTTTTCCTCACAAGAAGTTCATACACATAACCTCTCTTCGCTTTTTCCTTTCTAACGACTATAAAGGAAGCTCCTACCGTCTTACTTATTTGTTCCATAATTTTAAACGATTCCCTTGCCTCTTCTTCAGTCAAACCAAGCGGTTCTCCATCATCAGAGACTCCAAGCTCGTAAAAGGCCTCCCCACCGCCTTCACCTAACCTGTAAGCAAGTTGTGTTGCCAGTTTTTGCAATCTTTCCTCTGTTTGTGCGTTTAGCTTAAGCTTGTACTCTATTTTGCCTTCCTCTGTTTCTCTTTTCATGATCAAGTAATGGACAACTGTCTGTTAATTAAAACTTGCCAAAATAGTTTCTTATTCTGTGTTAAAGTTGGTAGTTAGAGTGAAGCCATTAGCAGAAAACTCCTGTAGAAAGGAAATCTTTTAAGATTAGTTTCCCTTTAAAAGAAGTTGGAAAACTTCAAGGGATCCATATGTCGACATCAAAACTCTTTGAAAGGGAAGATGTCAGAACACTACTCGAATGGCTGCTAGAGAACCAAGATATGGAACTCTCACCTGAACTGCATCCATCTAGAGGCTACATTTACCCTGAATTAGAGTTGTTAGGATTAGATCCTAGCGGTAAAATCCTAGAAGAACTTGCGAAACAAGGAATTCTGACAAAAGAAAAGGTAGGAGAATACTTGGTATGTCCGAAGTGTGAATCCCCCCTTCACATAACCCAGCAAGCATGTTCGTATTGTGGTTCTTCCAATCTTCAGAAAGGAGAAGTTATCGAGCACTATGGCTGCGGTTACGTTGGTTTTGAGGAAGAGTTCCTACAGCCAGACGGCAGCCTCAAATGTCCAAGTTGTGGGAAGACTCTTAGACTGATTGGTAAGGATTATAGAAGACTTGGAGATATTTTCAAGTGTAAATCTTGCGGCAACTTCTTTGAAGCACCCGAGAAAGTATATCTCTGTGTTAAATGTCATCATAAGTTCAAGGAAAAAGAAGGAAAGATGAAGACCCTTTACTCCTACAAAATAAAACCCGACGCATTAAGAAAACTATCTGAGCTGATTTTCTGGCCATCAATGTTCTCAGGAGAGCTGGAAAATAGAGGATTTAAGGTCGTAGGAAAGCCTTCAGTGAGAGGTAAATCTGGAGTTACGCATACTTTCTCGTTGAGGGCTAAAAAGAACGGAACTGAGTATTTAGTAGACATATATGGCGGAAAAGGTATTCTTTCTTCGGAAAACGTAGCTCCTTTCATAACAAAAGTTATAGATCTTTCAGGGATGCCTGGAAAAGAGGGACAAAGAAGATACATTTTAGCTTCGACGCAAAGAGTTTCAGATGATGCAAAGAACATTGCCAAATCCTTTGGTATAGAGATTATCGAGGCTGGAGATATTAACGATCTGAAGAAAAGACTTGCGGATCATATAGAATCTGAGATTCATCTCCCAGTTCCCGTAGAAACTAAAGCTCTTGTCCCAGAAACAAGGAGAGTTTCGGCTCCAGAAGTTGACATAGAAGAAGTCCTACCTAGAGAACATCGAGAGTTAGCTGCAAGTTTCAAAAAGATAAGAGAAATCGAAGAAAAGATGGCCGATAAGGCTGTTGAGCCTGGTCCTGAATTTTACAAGAGTCTTCTTAATGTTGTAGAGCAAATGGAGATGTTAGCTATGAGCTTGACTAAGAAAGAAGGAGGAGAGAGATTTATCCCATTACTGAGGAAAATAAGAGATGTAAAGGAGAAAATACAAAGCAAGCTAGAATACGCTTAAGTTTCTATTATGTTGCGTGGTTTTGATTGCCATAGATGATGCACTCTTTGTCATTGATATAATCAAGAACAGTTTCTAGTTGCATACTTTTATAATATGGAAGTGGTTCTAATATCCCAAGGGATGATGATGAATCTTAGAGACAAGCTGGAATACGTCAGCGCACCTTCGACAAACTCTCAGTTAGATGAGGCAATAGATCTCATGAGAGCTGTAGTTAATCTTCAAGCAGAGCTTTTAGAAGCTTTTTCTTTTGTTGAGCCTCCCAGGGTTGAAAAGAAAGATAGAAGAGTTGAGCAATTAAGAGCTCCAAGCATATTTACCTCCATCCTGACGCCCTTCTCTGAAGCTAAAGCGAGGGAATTCTTCCAAAAGGTATCAAATACTCCTGTTAGAATTCTAGTTTGGAAGGTGTTTGCTGTTGGGACATTAATTTCTGTTTTTTCGTCATTGGTTGCAAGACAGGGCTACAGTTTGGAGTTCGGATTAGCTTTATCGGCTCTTGGCGAGAGAATTGCGAACTTCTTCTTGCCTCCAACATTATTTCAGAACTTACCCTTTCTAAGGGGCTTCTTTGGCTTATTGTTAGGCACAATGCTTTTCATAGCACAAAGTCTTGCTATTGGTCTGCTTGCTGGCATGTTAATAAGTAAACCTGAATTCTCTGAGGCCATAAAGGGTTCGAAAATTGTTCTTACAGCAGATTTCGCTCACTTGTTATTTTTGGGTCTTTTTGGGATTCCCATTCTCCAATTTTATTCTCATTTGGTAAAGTTATCTCCCCTAACTCTTTCGATCGTCATATTGTTTGCATTAATCTCCCCTCTGTTGATGAAGTTCATAACGTTATGGCGAGGTGTGGAAACCATGTACGGCAAAACAGGATCTAGGGTAACTGTTTCCATGTTGTTACTGTTCTTCCTGAATTTGATATACTATACCTTCATTCTGGGCTGAATTGTATAGTTTTTTATCCTTTCAACTTCATCAGAAAAAGGGAGTGCGGAAGAGATGCCTGATCCCATGCACAAGTTGCCTCTATGGAGGGTTGTTGAACTCAAAGGTAGGAAGCTGGTAGAGGTCTCGATTTTGATGGAAGACATTCCAGGAATGTTGGCCAAAGTCTCTGATGTGATAGCTAAGAGAGGGATCAACATACTTTACGGGGTTCATCACAAGTCCGAGGAGCCAAATGCCACGTGGTGGTGCTTTTTCGCAGATCTAGGTGATACCAACCCAGATGAGCTTGCATCGGACTTGGCAAAAGTAGGAGGAGTTAGAAAGATAGCTTGGACTCCCGCTTTAG
The DNA here is from genome assembly GCA_964480775.1 of uncultured Nitrososphaerota archaeon. GTDB lineage: Archaea > Korarchaeota > Korarchaeia > Korarchaeales > Korarchaeaceae > QMVU01. The sequence goes on along the minus strand of CAYZRF010000034.1, from coordinate 3,833 downwards.
ATAAGCCCCTTTTCTTAGACGTTCATCACTCCACGCTGGAGTTCTTCGATGAGAGAGCGGTGCTTTTCAGGGCTGATTGGCTCGTTGGCATATTTGCGGACATATACAAGAGGTGGGGAACTGGCGGAAGGGTCTTCATTTATCACCTGGGTTACGGAGGAGGCAGAGAAGCCTATGAGATATGGAAGAGAAGGCTCGGACTTGAGGGCAAAGAGCTAATTCAGGCTGCCTTAGACATAATTCAGAGTTTGGGTTGGGTTAGTGGATCTTCCTTCAAGATAGACTTGGACAATGAAATCGCTGTAATTAGGCTGGAAAAGAACTTTGAATGCGCTCTTTCAAGGGATATGAAGGGAAGTCAGTTTATCAGGGGGGTTATAGCAGGGTTCTTTAGTGGTGTGTTTGGCTCTGATTGCACGGTTGATGAAAGGAAGTGCATTTCTAGAGGAGATCCATACTGCGAATTCTTGGTTAGGGTCGTAGAGTAAGTGAGAATTCATATGGTCTTGGATTTTGTAAAGAACTTAGTCCTTGAATACCTAAATTTCTTAGGAGTCGCTCCCAAACAAGCAATTTCCATCCTGCTTGTTCCTATACTCTTTGACCTAACTCGAACGATTACGAAGGCTATAGTGCTCCCCCTTCACGAACTATACAGGAGAATTAGACCATATGGCTTCACGAAAAGTTATTTTCCTAGTATTTCAGTGATAATCCCAGCTCATAACGAGGAGGAGACTATAGAGGGGTGCATATTGTCCGTTCTTGAGGATCCGTATCCAAACAAGGAAGTCATTGTCGTCGATGATGGTTCAACAGACAGAACCTATGAAATAGCATCAAAATACGCTAAAGAGGGAAAAATAAGGCTGCTGAGGAGGCCTCCAAGTGGAAAAAAGGCATATGCAGTGAACTATGGGTTGATGTTTTCGAGAGGTGAAATAGTTGTCGTGATGGATGCAGACACGCTAATAGAAAGAGGTAGCCTATGGGAACTTGTAAAGTTCTTTCAGCTTCCTAACACAGGAGGCGTTGCGGGAAACGTTAAGGTGCTTAATAGAGAATCTCTCTGGTGCAAGCTTCAAGCCTACGAATATATGACAAGTATGGAGAGTGGAAGAAGGTTTTATGGCCTTGTAGGAACCGTCCTAATAATCCCTGGGGCCTACGGTGCGGCAAAGAGAAGAGTCTTGACTTCCACTGGAATGTTTGACGCTGATACTATAACAGAAGACTTCGATTTTACACTGAAAATACACAAAACGAGGATGAGGGTCAGGTTTTCCCCGCAAGCAGTTGCATGGACAAGAGCCCCCGAGACATTTAGAGATTGGATGAATCAGAGGATTAGGTGGTCAAAGGGGCAGTTGGAAACCCTTATCAAACACAGAGACCTGCTATTCAATCCGTTCTTTGGAACCCCAGGCCTTCTTGGAGTACCTTCTATGGTTTTTTATGATCTTGCGGCAACTAGCTTGAAGTTGATCTGGTTAATTTATTTTCTAGCGTTTCATCCCGAACTTACTTTTGCAGTTTACGGCTTGATGATCCCCTTTTACTTCATCAACGAACTCATCCTAGGAATTGTTTCATGGATTTTAACACCAAAAAGAGGCGAATTTTGGGTACTCTTCGTTTTGCCACTGGCCATACTATTTTACAGGCCTATTCATGGGTTGGTTCGTCTGAAAGGATATTTGGACGGTCTGCTCAAGAGGGAAATTCGTTGGAAGTAATAATGACTAGTGAGTCATCATCCTTATCTCAGAGTTTGAAGCCGAATCGTTTTTCTTTAACTGAATTCCTTGTAGGTACGTCATAAATACATGTTTTCTGAGTTTAAGAATGGATTGTACACGTGGACAGGGCATTATGATCCTAATTTTTTAGGATATTTTTAAAAGATATGGTTTCTGAAAAATAACAGGTTCATTTGTGATTGGCATGTTGACTTCGGTTGTTTCCAAAAGAGAAGACATTAGGATATTCCTAGAGTGGCTTTTAGATCATCAAAATTATGAATTGACACCTGAATTTGATCCATATAGAGGATATATCTATCGAGAGTTAGAATCTTTAGGATTGGACCCTTCTGAGAAAATTCTGGAGGAATTGGCAGAGCAAGGAATTCTTATAAGGAAAAAGATTGGAGAACAAGTTATATGTCCTCGTTGTGGTTCTTCTGTTCGTATGAGCCAGCCTGCATGTCCTTTTTGTGGTTCTTTAGTTCTTGAGAAAGGAGATGCCATTAAACACATTAAATGTGGACACGTAGACTTCGTAGACAAGTTCGTTCAGCAGGATGGCAGCTTGAAGTGCCCCAAATGCGGGGAACTACTTAAATTGCCTGAGGAAGAATACAAATTAATTGAAGACATGTTTAGGTGTAAGTCTTGTGGAAGTTTCTTCCAAACAGAGATGGTGTACATTTGCATAAAGTACAGGCATAGGTTCCTTGAGAGAGAAGCAAAAAGAAAAGGTCTCTATTCCTATAGGCTTAATCCAGAGGCCTTGGATGAGCTTTCTAAGCTTGTAGCTAAGCCATCAATGTTTTCGGATGATCTGAAGAGCAAGGGCTTCAGCGTAACCGTTAAGCCATCAGTTAAGGGGATGTCTGGGGTCACCCACACTTTTTCCCTTAGAGCCATGAAGGATGGGAAGGAATACTTAGTGGATATCTACGGCGGAAAAGGAGCCCTCTCACCAGAGGAAGTTGCACCTTTCATAACAAAAATTATAGATGTCTCTAGATCGCCAGAAGGAGGAGAAAAGAGGTTTGTCCTCGCTTCAACCAAAAAGTTCTCAAAAGAGACAAAGGGCTTTGTAAAATCGTTTGGAATAGAGATGGTCGAAGCTAAGGACTTAGAGGATCTTAAAAAGAAGTTGGCAGGTCTTTTAGGTTCAGAAATTCCCTTTCCAATCTTTTAGTTGCTCTTTTTCCCAAGAGTGAGTTGTCAGAGATAGGATCTTTCCCCATGAGCTAAACAAAAACAATGCAAGAGTTATGCATTACAGGCGCAAGTAGTATCTGTTCTTAAAGAGGTTTAGTTAACCGTTAAGTTCTTAGAGTTCATAAAAACTCGTATGACATTTAACTCTAAGTAACATTTACCTTAAAAATCAACAAACTCGAGACTATTAAGCGGAAGTGTATCCACATGAATGTGGGTGATTCGAAGCTAGAGAGCGTTCCAACTGGAATTCCAGGATTTGACCAGATTACAAATGGAGGTTTTGTCAGAAACAGCATCGTTCTACTTGCAGGAAATCCAGGAACTGGAAAATCCACGTTTGCAGCGAAATTCATACATGAAGGGGTTAGTAAGTACAAGGAGCCTGGAGTTTACGTTTCATTTGCAGAATCTAAAAGGGAATTCTATTCGTACATGGCACAACTTGGCATGAATTTTGAAATCCTTGAATCTAAAGGGCTCTTTCGTTTTATAGAAGCATTTACTGCGTCTGAAAAAGCGAGTGTAGAGGCCGTTCTTGATGAAATGCTGGAGAAAATCCAGGAAATCGGTGCAAAAAGGCTTGTCATTGACTCTATAACGGCTCTCACAAATCTCTTCATGCCTATGGATGTAAGGGCTCTCTTCCACAACACGTTATACAGAATATGTAAGGATATGGGAATAACTGCCATAATAATAGCCGATCTTCCAGTAGGTGAGACATCCGTTGGACATGGCGTAGAAGAATTCATTACGGATGCGTTAATTAAATTAGAATTGACGGAAACCTCCATTGGTCCTCCAAAAAGGATGATGGAAATAATTAAGATGAGAGGAAGGCCTCTAGGATTTGGAAAGTATGAATTCGTCATTTATGAG
>CAYZRF010000033.1:0-15471 GCA_964480775.1 uncultured Nitrososphaerota archaeon | reverse complement strand
CAACACGACTGGCGCTAACCTAACCTCTTTTTTCTTAACTAGTGAACTTGCCCTAGCTATCTTCACAGCCTCTCTTGCAATTCTTCTAACGTTTTCCTCTTCAACTCGAGAAGTAGAGGCAAAGCCCCAAGATCCGTTTAAAAGAACCCTTACTCCTATTCCGTAGCTTTCAATAGATTGCACTGACCTTAGTTTGCCGTTTCTAACTAAGACAGTCTCATCTGTTATCCTAACCAACCTCACATCCACATACTCCGCTCCTGCAGACTTTGCTTCCTCAACTGCAAATGAAGGATCCAACGACATCTATGCAGAACGGGACCAAGAAAAATTAATCTTATTTGTCTGGCACAATGACCTCTCTGAATACTACTTTTTATTAGATTCAGAGGTAAAACACGTAAATTATCTCAAATATCACTTACAGCAGTTGAAATTTATTTTTGAAGAAGATCCCGTGAAAGCGTTTCTCTCAGTAACACTAAAGAGCAAGGGGATGAGACGTGTAAAACGGTGGTAGCTTGATTAGCAAGTCTGTGTCGAAGGAGCTATCTAAGGAGGAAGTAGAAGAAGCTATAAAATTACACAGAAGGTGCCAAGTTGTAGACACTCATTGTGACACACTTCAAGCTTTATTCCGGGATATTTTCCCCTCTGTCACACCGTCAAGAATAGAAGAAGGTCTTGGGAAGAGATCAGATAAGGGACACATTGACATACCCAGATTAAAAGAGGGAGGAGTTGACTGCCAGGTATTTGCCATCTTTGTCTCCAAGATTCCTAACCCGCCAAAACCTCTCCACAGAGCACTAAACTTGATAGATGTTTTCTATCGGGAGTGTGAGAAAAACAAGGATGAGATTTCGCATGCCAGATCCTATGATGATGTCTTGAAAACGATCGAATCAGGAAAGATAGCAGCCCTGATCTCTTTGGAAGGAGGAGAGGTCATAGAGGAGGATGTTTCTATGCTAAGAATCCTATACGAACTCGGCGTTAGGATGATGAGCTTAACATGGAACCACAGGAACTTTCTGGCTGATGGTGTTAAAGAAGAAAGAACCAAGAGCGGTCTGACAAATCTAGGCGTAAAGGTTGTTGAGGAGATGGAGAGACTGGGAATAGTGATAGATGTTTCTCACCTGAGCGAATCTTGTTTCTGGGATCTTGTCGAGATAACTGATTCTCCAATAATAGCTTCTCACTCAAACTGCAGAACTCTTTGTGATCACCCTAGAAACCTAAACGATAGGCAGATAGCTGCTATTGCAGACAAGGGAGGAGTTATAGGCATGAACTTCTTCCCGAAGTTCTTGAGAAAAGAGGGTCAAGCCACTGTCAGCGATGTTGTCGATCACATGGAGCACATCATCGATCTTGTGGGTATCGATTACGTTGGTCTTGGTTCGGATTTTGATGGAATCTCTTCAACTCCGATTGGGTTAGAGGACGCAAGTAAGATGCCCAACATAACCATAGAACTAGTCTCTAGAGGGTACAGTGAAGAAGAGATCAGGAAAATTCTTGGCGGAAACCATTTGAGGGTTTTCTCAAGAGTTATGAAGTGAAACAAGGGGAATGGTTGTGTTCGTTGAGAAACTTGAATGTAGTAGTTGTGGGACTTCACACTCGCACAAAGAGGTTCAGACAGTGTGCAAGAATTGTGGAAGCACTCTCTTAGTGAAGTACGATTTGGAAAGGATGAAAAATGAGGTGAAAAAAGAGGATCTCTTGGGGAGGGAAGGAACTCTATGGAGATACTTCGAGTTCCTCCCAATAGTAGATAAGAAAGACGTTGTTACCCTTGGCGAGGGGTTTACTCCAACCTTGAGGACAAGCAATTTAGGTTTTAGAGATCTTTGGATAAAAGACGAGTCACTAAACCCAACAGGCACGTTCAAGGCCAGAGGAATGGCGGTAGCCGTCTCAAAGGCAAAAACTTTTGGCATAAAAAACGTAGTTTTACCATCTGCTGGTAACGCTGCAGCTGCTCTATCCTTTTATTGCGCAAAAGCAGGAATAAAAACCCATGTTTTCATGCCAGAGGACGCTCCAGCTGTTACAAAAAGAGAGTGCATTGTATCTGGTGCTGATGTCCACCTTGTAAAGGGTACAATAGCTGATGCTGGAAAGGCAGCAAAAGTTATGGCAAAGGAACAAGGCTGGTTTGATATGTCTACGCTTAAGGAACCCTATAGGCTGGAGGGGAAGAAAACAATGGGTCTAGAGATAGCTGAGTACTTCAACTGGGAATTGCCTGACGCAATAATGTACCCAACGGGTGGAGGTACTGGTCTAATCGGTATATGGAAGGCCTTCCAAGAGCTTAAGGAGGTAGGTTGGATAAGCGATAAGATGCCAAAGATGATATCAGTACAGGCCTCTGGATGTGCTCCGGTTGTCAGGGCCTTTAAAGAAGGCAGAGAAGAAGTTGAAGAATGGAAAAATCCGAAGACAATCGCTGCTGGCCTAAAGGTTCCCAGACCATTCGCAGGCAAATTGATACTAAAGGTACTGAGGGATAGCAATGGATTTGCCATTAGCGTAACAGACGAGGAGATTTTGAATGCTATCAAGGATCTCGCAAGATATGAAGGCATATATGCCTGTCCAGAAGGGGCTGCTACGTATGCAGGTCTAAAGAAACTCGTTAATGATGGCATCCTCTCCACAGATGACAGAATTCTCCTTATGAATACGGGTTCTGGCTTAAAGTACTTGCTTTGATCCAAATGGATTTGTGTTTAGCTATAAGAACTTGATGAAGGTGCTTTGAAAACGCTATCATATAGGGTTGTGACCAACTGAGAGAACTTTTTAGATCGTTATATTATGATGTATTATGACAGTTCTGAAAAACATAGAATTGGTAGGCGAATCCAGGGAAGGTTTTGAGAAAGCCATCGTCGAAGCTTTAGAGCAGGCTAAGAAGACGATCAGAAACATCAAAAGAATTAAGGTTCTAAGCATGTCCGCTACTGTAAAAGATGGAGAGATAGATGTCTACAGAGCAAGAGTGAAGGTTACATTTGAAGTCGAAAGATGAAATTAAATTTTTTGAAAAGTCCATCCACAGATAGTGTAGTCTTAATAATAAGTATTTGCAAGTTCGATAGAATGCCTAACGCTAGTTGAGAATTGAGTTCTATGGATAAGAGATTGACTTAGGTCTTCTAAAGAGATATTTTCAAACATTGTTTAAATTAATATCAATTTAAAATTGGTTTCTGTCGAAATCATAATTTCGACTTAGGATGGTTTTTTGGAAGAGATTATGCTTACAGTAAACCCTCCCAGAGTACCTCCTAGGAGAAAACCTATCATAGCCCAAGCAGACTCAGGAAAAGCCCGTACAAGCAGCAATGTCGTCAAAGCCTCAACTATGTAGGCACCGAATCCTGTTAGAAAACCTGCTCTAAGCAATCTTATTCGGGTGTTGTGTATCCTTCTGGCAACTAGGTAGCCACCAAGCCAACCACTAACTATATGGAGCAGCACATAGAGCATTAGCACCACTAATGGACCAAAGGAGTACAGCCTGTCTTGCAACCCTTTGTATGTTATTATCCCGCCAGAAATCTGTAATACAAGGGTAACTACTCCAAAGCTGAGGAATGCTCCACCCAAATATTCGTTTAATGTGGGATCTCTCATGATCTCGGTCGTAGACATGCCCATCTACCTATAAATTTTAGCAAAGTTTTTATTAAATAAACTGTCGAACTTGCCTTACAAATAAAGTAAATGGAGGGACGAGAGGCAAATGGTGTGGTTAATTCCGGAAGGAAGATTTACTCCACTAATAACCCTAATACTGATGTGGATCATCACACTACTATCAATATACTACGGCAAAAAGGGCAAATTCAGCGTCAGAAGGATTCCCGGACTCGATAAAATTGAGGAAGCCGTCGGTAGAGCTGTAGAGATGGGCAAACCCGTCTTCGATATCATAGGAATGGGTTCATTTACAAGCATTTACGCACCCCAGACAATTGCAGGGCTATCAGTTCTAGGTTATGTAGCGAAACAATGTGCTGAAAAGGGCGCTAAGCTTATTTCTCCTCAGGCAGCTGTGGATGTCATGCCTGTGGCTATCGAAACCGTAAGACAGGCATATGCTGAAGCTGGCAAGCTGGACGAACTAGATGTGGATGAGCAACTACCATACCTGTCAGGAACCCAGTTTGCTTGGGCCAGTGGAATTATAGGAATGGCTGCGAGACTTAAACCAGCCGCGAACATCATGGTCGGCCCGTTCTGGGCTGAAAGTATGATGTTTGCAGAAACTTTCGCCAGAGTAGGAGCTTACCAAGTAGCTGGAACTGCAAGGCTTTATCAGCTTCCGTTCTTCGCCGCGGTTGCTGACTATGTATTGATAGGAGAAGAAATGTTCGCTGCTGATGCATATCTCAGCAGAGACCCCATTAAGATAGGAAGCCTATTCTCACAAGACGTCTACAAGCTAATTGCAATTGTGCTATCATTTATCGGTGCAATACTTTCTACCGCTGGTGTTAGTGTCATAGTAGATCTCCTAAAGAAATGAGGTGATGAAGTAAGATGTATAAGAGAGAAATTCCCCTTTTGATAACCTTCCTTAGTGGTATGATTGCTGTTCTTGAATACTACGTGCCTGTTGATGCCACAACCAATGCATTCACCGTTCTGAAGAACTGGGGTATGGTAATAGCTGCTTTTGCTCTAGGTTTCGGAGCTATCAACCTATTCATAGTCTATGGAAGGCGTATGAAGAAGGCTCCGAACCCAGTAGATAGAGCTTTCAGCGTATGGCTCCTTGCTTTGCTTGTAATAGCAGCCGTAATTGGAGTCTCACTCGGTTCAGACAGCAGCAAGTATCAGTGGATTTACAACTCAATCTACCTACCGCTGGGTGCTACGATGTATGCATCTCTGTGCTTCTACATGACCGCTGGTGCTTACAAAGTCTTAAGGGCCAGAACCCTAGATTCCACGCTTCTCCTAATTACAGCAGTTCTCGTGATCATAGGCAACACCCCATTGTTCCCAGCCATATGGAAGGGCTTCTTCACATGGAGGAAGTGGATATTCGACGTCATAGTTAGCGGTGCCTACAGAGGAATAAGGATCGGTGTTGGCATAGGATCAGTAGTGATGGGCATCAGGACTCTGCTGGGCATGGAGACCGGATACCTTGGGAGGAGGTGAAAGATATGGGAATTGAGAAAGTAGGTGCCATGCCTAGATGGCTTGTCATGACCCTAGTAGTGATATTTATGGCAATCCCGCTCATCCACCCGCTTGGTCTACCCATAGTAGTTTCGGAGGCCACCCAAGATTACTTCAACGCCATTGACAAGCTAAGCCCAGGAGATGTAGTTCTCTTTGATATAGGATTTGGATCTGGCGGATACCCAACGTTGGGACCCGCCGCAATCGCCATCTTAAGGCATTGCTTCTCAAAGAACCTTAAAGTGGTGATAATGGCCACACAGCAAGAAGGTACTATGATGTATCCCTTGATCATGGAGAAAGTAGATCCCGAGGGAACTTATGGCGCCAAGTACGGAGAAGATTACGTATTCTTAGGGTATCTTGCCGGTGTGCAAACAGCTATGGCTGCTGTTCTGGGAGATATTCACTCCGCAGCCCCAGTTGACTACTTTGGAACATCGATAGACAACATTCCAATGCTAAAAGACATAAAGGGCGCTGATGACATAGCTCTAGTGGCATACCTAACGACTGCTGGAGAAGTAGCTGAGGGTTGGGTCTATCAGTCTTACAGCAGATATGGAAAACCGACATGTGGTGGATGGCTTAGCATGATGACGCCATCATTGAAACCATATTATGACACTGGTGCACTCGTGGGCATGTTGGATGGTATAAGAGGAGCCGCTGAGTACGAGTTCTTGATAAAAAAACCAGGAGATGCTCTGAAAACGACAGACGTATTGAACCTAACTCAAACATGGGTTCTTGTACTAGTAATATTGGGCAATCTTGCATATTTTGCTGCTAAGAAGGAGGGGGGATAAGATATGATATCGACTGATATTTCAATTTGGATTGCGGCCTTCTTCACGATTGCTGCAACAAGTTATGCGTTTAAAGACAACATAATATTCAAATTTGCTGAATACACCTTCATAGGTGTTGCTGCGGGACATGCGCTCGTCATGGGATTTGAAAATGTGAAGAAGTACGGGTGGTCTCACCTCAAAGCAGGAGAAATGATCTACATCATACCCTTCATCGTAGGAGCACTACTTTACTTTAGGTATCACCCGAAGTACTACTGGCTTTACCGATATGGAATTGCATTTCTAGTAGGTCAAGGTATAGGCTTATCAATGAGAGCTATGGTACACACGGACTTTATCAAGCAAATTGCTACTACTGCGGGCCCCTTAGTTGCTGACACAGCCCTAGGGACTCTAAACAATCTAATCATTTTCGTGTTAGTGATAACGAGCCTTAGCCACTTCATCTTTACAATCAAAGAGATTCACATGGGAACTGCATCTTGGATCCCAAGAATCGGAAGGTATGGGATGCTCTTAGCCTTTGGCGCAGCATTCGGTAACACTGTCATGACAAGGTTCTCCCAGTACCAGGGCAGGATGTTGTTCCTGCTCAGGGACTGGCTAGGAATAGCTTGAGGAAAAACTAGGGAAATTTTCCCTTCCCTTTTTTTATTATTTCTAATTTAAAGTCCTATTTGAACGCTAATCGTGCCCTGCACATATGGAGTTTTATTTCAATTTGTGTTATCCTCTTTTTTAGATCCCTTTTGATGGGAGAATCTCCAACTACTAACACGACTCTTTAAGATTTCTTTTATAGAAATATTGATGTTTTTAAGCTGACTTAACAAAATAAACCTAAGGAGGGTGCTAAGGTTGTCGATGATTCCTAGAGAATTAACACCTGAAGAGGAAGAGGAGCTTATAGAGAAAATCTCACACATAATTGTTAGATCTGGAATGGGAACGGCGGCCCTCCTGTACTTGGAGAGCTACAAGCCTCTATCATTTGTTGGTGGCCAGCTTGGTTTGTTCTTCGCTTCGCCTATACTTCCATTTCTCGGAAGATGGGGTGAATTAGGGACAGACTTGATGATGTTAATATCAAAAAGAGAGAACGTGGAAAGGATCATTGTAAGAGTAAGAGAACTTATGGAAGAGGAGAGAAAAAAGGGTAAAAAGGACAAATAACTGTCCTTTTGCCTTACTTATTTCTTATCCTTTCATTCCTCTATTATCTCTAGATTAGCTCTAGGCACTATAACTCTTCTTCCGTCTTCTAGTTCTATTTCAGCAACTCTCACTTTGGATTCTGTTTCTATGACTTGCAGTTCTATTGGTAGGTTAACCACCTTACCAATCTCACCGAAGTAAGGTTCTCTTATTATTCTCACGATAGTTCCTGGTCTTATTCCCTCTTCCAGTTCAAGTTCGGATTCCGATACTTCCTTGGTATGGGGTATGACTACTTCGGGCCTGATGACTCCAGCTCTTATCTGTGTTGCACCATTCATAGCGGCTCTGTAACCCTCAAATTCCTTGAATATTTCAAATGCTTTCCTTGACATGGCCATCTTTCCAAAGCCTTCTGTAATTATCAACGTAAGTCCTATCTCTTCGTGACCAGTTATTGCAACCCCTATTTCGTACCCAACTACATCCATGAGATCTGTGTCTTTTATTCCTCCCACTACAATGCCCTTAACTCCTGTGTTTATCGCTTTTAGAATTGCCTCTTTCGTTACAATAGAGCCACCGATTATGATCTTACCCTTGCAATCCTCATCGATCATTTCTGCTTCAAGTATATCGTTTGGTGCATCAGCTAATACCTTAATTTCCCCATTGGTCTCCCCTCCGACTCCAAATATTCCTTGAACGAAGGCTCCTCTAGTTTCCACTATAACTCCTTCCTTTGGTATAACTTCGGCTATTTTCCCCGATATGTAAGCCTTTATCTCAACTGGTTTAGGATCACCTCTAATGATAATCCTTCCAGTAGTTGCAGAAACATCCTCAATTACACCATTGGTTGGAGATATGCATTCTCTGTTTATTAGCCCGAATAAGGTCCTATACCTTGCTATTACCTCCCCTTCGAGTACTCTATCGCCTTTTTTCTTCAATAAGTAGAAAGGAAGGTCTTCTGGTTCGATTCCTAGTTCCCTAGCGACTTTCAAAATGAAAGGATCCCCTGGAACAAACGTTCTTGCTACTATTGTGTCAAAAGAAACTGAATCTCCCTCCTTTAATAAGACCTCTCCTGGAATGGGAAGTTTCCTCTCTTTTCTGATTGTCATAACTCTTTTTATCTTCAGACCCGGAGTGTAAGCATAAGATGATTGCGAAGCTTTCATAACCATTCCTCCCTTATTTTATCAAGGAATTCCTTGGGATATGCATCTAAAGCCTCAAACCATTCTAGTAGTTTCTTTCTTCTTTCTTTATCATCCTCTGGGAGGTTCAGTGGCCTTCCTCTCGCATCTATAATGATTCCAACTACTCCTCCGTACACCTTGGTTTCCAAGCTTTTTCCTGGACCTTCTCCTATATCAAAGTGTCCAGTCGGATCCAAGAAAGCGTTTGCTTCGACTCTCTCTGGAAGCTCTATTCTTTTCATTTCTCCATAATTTACGCTTTCCTTTACGGTCGTCCCGTCTGGCTTCTCTATTTTCACATCAAGAACCTTTTCTCCAGGGTTTCCTTCTCCCTTTGGAGCAATTATCGTCCCAAGCCTAACTAGACAGTCTTTATCGAATATTTCCCAAGCAGCTTGGGAGTGTACAGTTGAAAGTACCCCTAAATGAGGCATCATGAACACGCTATCTTGGAACATCCTCGTCACTCCTTCAGGTCTAAATCCGTCTGCGAGAACAAGCATAGATTGGACCCTTCTAGGAGCATGTGACAAAAGACCTCCTGTTCCCGCTATTATCTTGACGTTCATCATTTGTATATAGGTTCCAAACACGACTTCGAGGGCAAATACGTCAGATATTTCTGCTCCTTCCCAAAGAGCGCCCTTTCTCCTCTTTGCCCCTTTGAGAGGCCTTGCTAAAGTCTTATGATGCTCAAATCCCAACCTTATCGCCTCTCTTGCCACAGCGTGTTCTATCATTAGTTCTTCAAGAGTTTGGGGAATTGTCGTAGGTCTTATCATCTTGTTCCTTAGCCTGTTTCTTATGTCGTCCTCGCTCTTCTCGAAAGGTAGCCACCTCATTATGTTCTCTATCCCTGCCTCCTTCATCACATTGCAGATGCTGTAGCTCATACCTAGATTAGCACTAACACTTCGGACAAACTTTCCATCGTATATGGAATAGATGTTAGTAGTAGCTCCTCCAAGTCCGACGCCTAGCACGTTACAATTGAAGACTTTTGCGATAAGTTGCATCATCATTCCTTCACCTGCTGGCGTTGGCATGATCGGAACTTCGGTCCACTTCATAAGCTTGTCATAGCCAGGAGCATGAGCCATTACGTGTTCCATGAAAAGTTCGTGTATTGCTCTCCTTGCTGGTTCTGTATTTTCCTCTTCTAACGTAGGTCTCAAGTTATCAACTACTGTTAGCGCGAAAATTTCACCTAAGAGCTCCTTAACATGGTCTCTAGCGTCTTTATTCCCTGCATAAACAATTGGTAGTTGATAACTTATTCCAAACCTGGGCTTTGGCTGGGCAGCTTTCAGGATCTCGGCCATTTCTACTACATCCTTAATATTTCCTCCATCCGTACCTCCGGCCAGTAGAACCATATCTGGTCTCAGGTGCCTTATCCTCTCTATTTTCTGGTAGACTTCCCTCCCATCATCTATTGCAATAACGTCCATTACTATCGCACCAGCGCCAAGTGCTGCCCTCTCTGCACTCTCAGCAGTCATGCTCCTTATGAGTCCAGCCACCATCATTTGAAGTCCTCCGCCAGCGCTACTCGTTGTCACGTAGAGGTCTACTCCTTCATTACTCCTAGATGGCATTAGAATGCCCTTCCCTCCAGGAGCAAGCAGTTTGTGTCCAGTAAGCTCCTCCACTTCTCTTACCGCGTTTCTCACACCAAGTGTTACGTCTTCGTATGGCTTCTCAACGGTTGTTGGGGCCTCTCCACTTATAACGTACCTCCATCCTTCTTCTGTCTTCTTAAAGAACCTGGCTTTAGTAGTTGTACTACCAACATCAGTCGCTAGAATGAATTTCATCTGATCTAGTGAAATTTTGGGCATCAAGGAATCCCAGTATCCCTCGGAGGATATCTATAAAAATTTTTATTGAACCAAAAACTTCCTAGAGTGTTCAAATTGAGCCAAGACAACAGTTTATCTTTTTATGATTATCTTGCAGCATCCACATTTGCTTGTGCTTTTGTCTGGATTTGGGGAATTATTCTTGGTAGAATTCCAGAATTACCAGAAAGAACGATGGCTATGTTGGTGCTTTTCTCATTCATCGTCTATATGTTGGGAGGTGCAATAGCCTCTTACATTATTGTAAGAAGAAAACCCACCGAAAAACCTATATTTGAAGGTATAAAAGTTGGAATTGGAACGATCATCATATTAGTGCTCATAGTATTTCCTCGCTCCGAAAAGAGATCCTTAGGTGCCACTTTGGCCGTTATGGCTAGTACGTTCATTGGCAGCTTATTAGGAACTCTTATGCCGCAATTGAGGAAGATATTTCATATCATATTTGGTAGAGGCAAACCTAATAGCGAGGATCGATAGGGACCCATTGGTAACAGTCAGCAGCAACGGAACAGCCAGCACGAGAAGAACATACATAACTGTTAAAAATTTTAACAGGGGAAGGGGTTCTATCTGCCAAACTTTTTTTAGAAGTTGGACTGCCTTATTCAACGGGACCTGAACGATGAGCGAGGATAAACAACCGTTTAGATATATTTGTCCTACAGAATATTTTGTCAAAGACGATAATCCGAGAAGCAAGAAAAAAGCAAATCCATTGTATCAATGGTTGATAACTCCAAAAGATTGTGAGAAATGCTTTAAGAAATTTGGTGGATGCGAGCTTGGAAAGAGCAAGATCATTAGCTGGAATGAGACTTATCCTGATAAGAAAATAGACCTAAAGTTCTGAAGTATAATTCAATAATTTTAAGATATATGAGTTCTTAGTTAAAATTTCCTTTTAATCAGAGGTCTCTGGCGGTTGATCCGCTTTGTTTGAGACTTATATCTTATTCTTGGAACAACTTCGAGGGTTAGACTGAGAGATAAGGAAATCCTGATAAAAGGGGGTCTGATAGCAGATGGATCAGGTAACCCTATCTACAGAGGAGACGTATACATAAAAAATGGCAGAATAACTAAAATAGGCAAGGAAATTGAGTCAAAACCAGATCTAGAGATAGACGCCTCCAATTTTGTTATTTCACCTGGGTTCATTGATATGCATGGGCACTCTGACTATACTCTTCTGGTAAACCCATTTGCAGATAGCAAGATTAGACAAGGCATAACCACTGAGGTAATTGGGAATTGCGGACAATCGGCAGCACCTATACTTGGAGAGGCAAGGGAAGAAGCTGAAAGGATAGCTAAAAGGTATGATTTGGACATAGACTGGACATACATGGATGAATACGTTGAAAAGTTGCAAAGGAAGGGAACTTCAATAAATGTGGCTCCTCTTGTTGGATTTGGAACAATTAGACTGAGTGTAATGGGATATGAGGCCAGAGAGCCCACAAATGAAGAACTTGATCAAATGAAATTCCTAGTGGCTAGATCATTAGATGAAGGAGCCGTTGGCATGTCTACAGGCTTGAGATACGTTCCTCAATCCTATGCTAAAACAGAAGAAGTCATAGAAATCTCAAAAGTTGTGGCTAAAAAAGGGGGAATCTACTCATCACACATAAGGGATGAGGGGGATGGCGGAAGGTTAATTGAGGCAATTGAGGAGGCAATACGAATAGGAAGGGAGTCAGGGGTCTCCGTAGAGATATCTCACCTGAAGATACTTGCGAAGCCTCTTTGGAACCTCTGTGACGAGATGCTAGATATGATAGAAAGCGCAAGGAAAGAGGGCATCGATGTATCGGCAGATCAGTACCCCTACAGAGCGAGCGGGACCTCACTTATGGCTTGGATCCCAAAGTGGGCTAGGGAAGGCGGAAATGAAAAGTTGGTTGAGAGGCTAAAAAACCCAGAAACAAGAGAGAAGATAAAAGAAGAGCTAGCTAAGGTTATTGAAATAAGAGGAGGAGGTGAAAATGCTCTTATCTCTAGATTTGAGCCAAACCCAAACTTCGAAGGAAGAACTCTAGCAGATGTAGCCAAGGAATTGAATCTATCTGTTATAGAAGCGGCCATAAAACTTGTAGAGATTGCTGCAAATGAAAAGAAGGGTATAGGCATAGTGAACTTCAATCAGTCTGAAGAAAACGTAAAGAAGATAATGAGCAAGCCTTGGGTCATGGTAGGTACTGATGGCTATGCTCTAAAGCCAGAGGGGGTCTTGGCAAAGGGAGTTGCTCATCCTAGGAGTTATGGTACGTTTCCGAGGATTCTAGGTAGGTACGTCAGAGAAGAAAGGTTGATGAGTTTGGAAGAAGCAATTAGGAAGATGACTTCTTTACCTGCCAGCAAGCTAGGATTTAAAGACAGAGGATTGATAAAGGAAGGAATGGTAGCAGACATAGTGATTTTTGATCCAAAGACTGTAATAGACAAAGCAACCTACATGAAACCACACCAATTTCCAGAAGGAATCGAGTATGTATTGGTTAACGGTGAGATTGTGGTCGAAAAAGGCGTACATACTAGGAAGCTGCCAGGTAAAGTACTGAATCTTCAAACTTAATTGTGGGTATCCAAAAGAATAACTTTCGTGCTTTTCTTAGCTAAGTCTAAAAGCACCAGTGAAGAGTAAAATATCATCTTATCTGCTGCCTATCTCCTAAGGATTCCTCTCTTAATGGAAAATCTTTCTAAATGCTTTAAAGAATTTGTCAATGTCCTCAATCGTGTTGAAGAAATGACAACAAACCCTAATTCCTCCTCCTCTCACCGTAACAACTATCCCTTCTTTCCTTAGTTCTGTCGTCACTTTTTCTGCTTTTTCTTCAGTGCTGAGATCCAATCCAGGGTTGAAATTCACAATACCAGCCCTATTTTTCTTTTCTTTCGGAGTAATTGTTCTGAATCCATATTCCTCTACCCTTTTCATAAGGTAATCCACCAACTCAGCAATTCTCGATTCAATCCTCTCAATTCCTACTCCTAATAAGTAATCTATAGATGATTTCAGAGCTGCCACTAATGCAGGGTTCTTGTAACCGTACTCAAATCTTTTTGCTTTTTTTGAAAGGTTTTCGTAATCTCTAACGTATCCAAGGTCGCATACAACCTTAGACCATAGATCCTTTCTCTCCTTGTCCTCAATACCATCGAAGCCAATGTATCCGGGGTTTATCTGCTCTATGAGGTCCTCCTTTGCATAAAGGAGCCCGGTACCAATGGGTCCACAAAGCCACTTGTAGGCCCCAGCGGACATCGCATCCACACCCAACTCCTTGACATCCACTTTAACTGCTCCTAACGACTGAATAGCGTCCACAAAAAGAAGAGCTCCTACCTCGTGAGTCATCTTAGATAGCTCTTTTAGATCGATTTTGAAACCATTTACAAATTGCACATGGCTGACGGCCACCACTCTTGTGTTTTGGTCAATTAATTTGTTGAAGTCCTCCAAGCGCAGAACATGGTCTCTATTTTTTACAACCCTCACTTCTACTCCATGTCTCTTCGCCTGGTGATACCAAGGAAGAGCATTTGCTGGATACTCTAGATCATCTATTACCAAGTTACCTCCTTTTCTCCAAGAAATCCCTGAAGCAATAGCATTTATTCCCTGAGTTGTACTCGATATCAGGGCTATCTCATCGGAATCTGCGTTTATGAGATGTCCTATTGATTTCTTGCACTCTTCTTGCAGGTCCTTTGCCCAAGATCGATCCCACTTCCAGTACATCTTTTCAATTGCCTCTTGAATGGCCTTAATTGAAGAAAGAGGCATGGGAGTGGTTGCTGCTGAGGCTAAATGCACAACTTCCTTGAGAACGGGAAAATCTTCCCTTATCTTCCTTATTTCTTCTGGCGAGAACATATCGGTTCACCTGACCATATTAAGGGAATAGTTTAAACCTAAGCAAACATTTATTCGGGGATCTTTCACCCTATGATGAGCTCCTCAAGCTCTGTAGGGTATCTTGTTATTATTTCGGCACCATCTTCTGTGATAACTACCGTATCTGAGTGTCTAAAGCCCCCTAAACCCGGTACATATAATCCGGGTTCACAGCTGAAGACCATGCCAGGCACCATTTCCCTAGCATCTCCATCCTCAATCCACGGCGGTTCATGGCCTTCGAGCCCTATTCCGTGACCAGTTCTATGTAATGCCTTTTCTAATAACCCCTCTTCCCTAAATACCTTAAAAGCAGCTTTGTTAGGGGCATAACATGGATTTCCTGGCTTATACTCCTTCAATGCCTCGCTTCTTGCTTTCATCATTGCTCTAAAGTACTTTATTTGATCTTCGCTTGGATTTCCCACGATCATAGTTCTTTCTAGCTCAGCACTGTATCCTCCTACATATGCAGATGCCTCCCCAATTAACACATCTCCCTCATTTATCAAGACATTGTTGTACATCATATGTGGGTAGAACGAGAAGCTTCCAACCTGTCCCCTAAAGTAAGCCTTCGCTGGAGGAATCCACGCAAAGGTAGTACGCCCCATGGTTCTTATCATAGCACTTGAGGCTTCTATAGAGGCCAACAGCGAGGCCTCAACTTCAGAAGTGCCCTGAAGGGAGTATTCCTGTAGGTACCTGAGGGCAAGAGTACACCACTTGGAGCTTTCCTTCAAAAGAGATATTTCTTCTTCAGATTTCACGAGTCTCATGTTATCCACTATTTCGGGCACTACTTGAACCCTTTTACCAATCACCTCACTAAAAGCAGGGCCCTTATAGCCGTACTTTCCAAGATAACCGTCAGAATCCACCCCTATCTTCCTATCTAAGATTTTTTCTTTTTTTAGAACTTTTAGAAGTTCTTTTAGAGGGTGACTGGTTCCAGGATATTCGAAGTAAGTGAAAAGCTTGTCAACCCAAGGAATTCTGTACTTAATGTGCTCCTCTTCTAGCTTAGGTACGAAGAAGAGTGGTTCATCGTCCTTGGGAAATATCATTGCCAAAGGTCTTTCCGTGGCAAGAAGATGGTAACCTGTCAGGTAAAATATCCGTAAGGGGCTAAAGAAAATTAAGACGTCCAGATTTCTCCTTAATAGTTCAGTCCTTACTTTTTCCCTCCTGAATTCATATTCCTTCTGGCTTAACTCATACATGTTTATCAATGTGAGAATAAGAGGAGATAGGAAATAACTTTCGCTTTTTTAATGAATCTTAATTTCAACTATTTGAAGTGATAACGTGAT
>CAYZRF010000032.1:0-15825 GCA_964480775.1 uncultured Nitrososphaerota archaeon | reverse complement strand
AGAACTGTAATATTACACTTGATAAAGAGACAGGATTGTATTATGTCAATGTAGCAGTAGAACCAGAGCCATCAGAGAGTGGAAATATCTCTGAATTTTGCTTTATGGTTAAGGTAGCGCCCGCTTCTTATCCTTTGAAGAAGCAGAACACTATGAACAAATTTCCCTTTCAAATATACTACTACTCATTCATTATTCCTCATTTTAATGGCAGCGTCGGAATTTTGAAGGTTGAATTGCCTAAGAACTTCAAGCTTCTGTACAATGGAACCTTCACTCCGACGGTTTTCGAGATCGAGGGTAGAAATATCAAGAGCCAAGATATCATGCCATTCTTTAGAGAATCTGAAAATATCTACTTTTTCAGAAGAAAGGACCTCTTTCCCAACAAAGTTCTGCTTTTCAGAGTAGCTTTCGGCAGATATGACTCTCTAAGGATCAGATGGTTCATTGCAGCAGGAATTACTCTCTTTCTTTGCTTTCTCCATACCCTTTCAATACCAAAAATTTCTGTTAAGAGAGGACTGAAGCTAATTCTCTCAGTCTCATCCTTATTTAGCACTATTTCCTGGAATTCATTCTTTTGGAGCGATGATGAGATAGTGGCCAGCATTGAAGGTCTAAAAGATTATCTCCTTCCTATGAAGTTTCCCCTTCTATGGTTCATCACAGCTCCTTTAGTTTATCTCATGGTAAATTATCTAATAAGAGAAGTTTTCAAGGAGAAGACCGGTGAGAAGGGACTAAAATCGAAGAAGGGATAAGAATATAACGCAAAATTGAATCTAACGCGCTAAAAGGATCTTAGACTAATTCAGATATCTTGGTTTTAATCAGATTGTAATCTCTCTCTGGAATCTTTACAAGCCCACTTCTAAAGTACCCAGACCATCTTAACTTGTTCTTTATGAAGCTAAGCTTAGGCACCAAAGGCTTAAATTCCAAATACTTCCTCTCCAAAACCAAAATTGGCTTAAGCCTAACTCTATTCGGATATAGGCGATCCTTGAATATCCTCTCGCTACTCGTAAATGGATCCGATTCGACCTCAAAAAGACCAACTATTCTCGTTGGAATAGTCCTATCCTTTGTTGCTTCCTGCATTAGGTAGATGAAGGCCTTATCCCCCTTCTTCACCCTCTTTATAGAGTTCTCCCTTCCCTTTGGCAGGCCCCATACGTTCTTCTCCTTTACGACCTTCCAGTTCTGCTCGTTGGTTACGAAGATCCAGTAAGACATCTCATTCACTGTGTTCTGAATTCATTTAAGATTTTTCTGGATTCTAATAATTAAAGCCAAATTATGCTGAAAAGGTCAAGAAAAGGAATCTGAGAAAAAGCAATCGATTGTTGAGAAGAATATGATGGAAGTACTCTCAGCCCTTGCAATTCTGAAATCCTTTTGAGAAACACTTCATCGACCTATGTCAAAAAGGTGTACCTGAGCGATCAATTACTGCCTTGATTCCTCTACTATTCAACTCTATGAGCTTTGCTATTATATCTTCCTCGAATTCCTTAACTTCCTCCTCCTTAACTATGCTGTGGACCATCCTGTAGAAATCATTTGTGTGGTGAATCGACCTCAGCTTAAGATGAACTAGCTCGTGCAGTATCAAGTACCTCACCGGTTTCTCATCTAGCCCTGAAACTACACCCTTGCTCAGCCTGATGACGTTCCTCTTTAAGGAAACCGAAGCTGCTTTCGTCTTAAGAGGTCTCAGCTCTAACTTCACCTTCTCCTTTATACCTAGCATAGTCTTGAGCTCCTCTAGCATCCTTGTTATGTGTTCTCTGTTCATCTAGCGCGCCACTCCCTTTGATCTGGCGAGTTCCTTTAAAACATAATCCCTAGTGACTTCTTCCGCGAACCTCTTTAACTCTGAAATTTCGAAACCCTCCCTTTTCAACTCCTTGAACAGGTCCCTCATAAGAGCGGTTCTAATACGCTTCTCGTGAAGAGTTACGATTTTAGCGGCCATACACGCTTCTGAGAGGCTCCTTCTAAAGTTCGGAAGTTCTAGCTTTACCTCCTTCCCTACTCCATACTTCCGCGCTATCAGCGTCCTTACGGTCTCAGCTATCCTATCTTCTGTCGCCATGGAGGCAACCTTCTCATCATACACCAACTTGTCATTAATGGAGCTCATCAACAGGTTAAGGAACTCCTCTACCCCTATGTTCCTGGCGATCCAGTCCCTCCTGGCCCTCTCTATCCTATCCCTTATCTCCTTGTAAATTGGGTTTTGCGGGAGTTCGTCGAGTAGGCTTCTGATAATCCTGTATGCATCAGCAACCTCCCTCTCAGGAATTAGTTCGCTTGCCCTGATCTTCTCTAACCTACTCAGCAATTCCCTCAAATCCTCTTCGGTAATCCTAGCTGAGGTAACCTTTCTGAAGTCTTCAACTAAGGTCTTCTCATGTATGATCTCTATCAGACCCTCCCAGAACTCCTTTGGTGCTCTCTTCCCCCTTATATAGTGGAGCAGCTTGCCGTATGCGTATGCTAGGATCTTGATGTCCGTGGCATAATGCATCTTTCCCCTGTGGGATCCAAGAGCCCTGTACTGCTGTATCACTTCCCTCATTAAGCTAAGGATCCTCTGAACTTCAGCTCTGTCCCAGAACAACGCTATTACCCTTAGCTTTCTATCTAACTCATCCATGAGTTCCAAGGCTATCCTCTTGTCAGACTCAATTGCTTCCTTTATGCGATCAATGTCTATCGTTAGTTCTCTACCCTCAACATTCAGGGTCCTTAGCAGCCCCTTAGTGTCCTTCAACATCTTCTTGAACTCCTCGAACCTCTCTTCAACCTTGCTAAGTAGGTTCTCCTCCAAGTCCGATGCAATTTCCCCTTCAGCTATGAGTTCGAACTTCCTGAGGCTCTCCCTGACATGTCTTAAGAGTCCTACAGAGTCGACTATAAGACCCATTTCCTTCTTAACGACGCCATCCTCGTATGGCCTGTTCACCCTAGCGATGGCTTGGAGGAGCCTGTGCTCGTAAAGGGGCTTATCAAGGTACATAACCTTGAGCCTAGGAGCATCGAATCCAGTTATCAACATATCCGTGACTATCAGGATCTTTGGGTTTTCCTCCTCCTTGAACTCCCTTTGTATGTCGGAATTTATCTCACTGGTGTCTCTCTTCCCCCTCCTCCTGATCAGCTCCTCCTTATATCTGAGGACCTCGTCCTTATCGTTCTGATCGTACGTCATCACGACTTCTGTCCATTCCTTTACCTCCTCGCCGTACTTAGGCCTATATATTTCGAGCAACTTCTCATCCAAGTACCTCTTCAGGATGACGCAGGCCTCCCTGTTGGCTGCCACCACCATTGCCTTGAACCTGAAGCCCTCAGTATCCTCCTCCATTCTCCTTGCTATGTACTCAGCTAGCTTCTCTAACCTCTTCTCATTTGTCAGGAAGACCTTAACCTTGTTGAGATAACGCCTTATCTCACTCTTCGTCACAAACGGGATGGTTGCAGGTACTTCCTCCCATGCATCCAGTACGCTCTCCACATCGTCAGCTATGCTTCCACCCTCCTCCTCCGAAGCCTCGATCCACTCCTCTATGTAATTCTTAACATCTTCATCGCTTAGAAGTATCTTGACGCCTTCGAATAGGGGTTCTCCCTCCTGAACTACATCGTAGGCTATTGGTAGCGTGAACTTGTCCCTTATTGAATCTCTTATAAAGTAAACATCTAAGTAATACTCCTTTGGTGGATAAGCGAACTCCTCGAACGTGTTCCTCTCGAACTTGAACACGGGGGTGCCGGTGAAAGCTACCCTCATGGCGTTGGGGAAGACGTTCTTCATTACCGACGCCAAAAGACCATACTGGCTCCTATGAGCCTCGTCTATCAACAGGAGTATCTCCTTCTTCTTTATTCCACCAAGATCTATTAGTCTTATCCTGCTCTCCTCTGGAGGTAGTTTTTCTAGTTCATCAATGATCCATTCATACTTCTCTGGATCAACCTGCTTTACGTGGTCGAGATATTCCCTTCCAAGGGCTTCAAGCAGGTCCTCAAAATCCTCTCTTCTAAATTTCTGTATGAGAACTATGTAGATCCCCCTAGCTATTATCCCCTTCTTGTACTCGCTCCTCTTTATTTCCGATATGGCTTCTTTCAGCTTATCGATGTTATCTACGATGTGGAGGTAGCTCTTGAATTTTAAGGCCCTCAACCCATTTAGAAAATCTCTGAGTTGTCTCTGGAGATCTCTTCTATCAACAACAAAGAAGATGAGTGGATCCTCACCGAAAAATTCCTCGAAAAACCTATTTGCTGCGAAGAACATGGTGTAGGTCTTACCGCTCCCCTGCCAGTGCCATATGAGTCCCCTTCTCCTCTCTCCACCGCTTAGATACTCGTGAATCCTTCTAAGGATCTTCTCTGTTGCCGAGTATTGGTTATACCTGCCTATGAGCTTCTCCTTGAGTCCGTTTTTATCCCTGAAGAAGGTAAACCATCTAACAACATTCAAGATGGTACCTGGCCTTAATAGGTGATGGATGTCCTCCTCCTTAACCGTCTTTCCGTTTATCTTCCTCTCCACCTTCCAAGGGTTGCCTGGAAGGAACCTCTTTCTCTTCTCCCAGTTAGGGAAAGTAGGAATGAACAGCTTATCGTCGGCATAGGCTACTCCGAGCTGAACGAATCTGAAGAGATCAGGAGACTGCTGCTCGTACCTCCTTATCTGCTTTATTCCCTCCTCAACTGAGCCCAGCTTGGTTGACGGCTCGACCTCTATAACTGCTAGGGGTATCCCATTCACAAACAGGGTGAAATCTGGTTTTACGTTCTCTGGCGAGCCTGGAAACTTTAGCTCGTGGGCGTAAATGAACTTGTTCTCTCTCAAATTCTCGAAATCTATTAGGATAAAGGTTCTCCTCTCCCTCTTTACGGTCACGTCAACACCGTGCTTAAGGTAGTCGAGAAGGGCCTCCTCGCTGGCATTCCTGAGGAGACTCTTCACCTGATCTAGTACCTCTCTTTTCTCAGCTGGAGTTAGATCCATTAGGGAGTGCTCATTTATCCTCTCAAATGTTTCTTCAAAGATCTCATCGTGGATCGGATCTTCTAGAAGCATGTGTTCCTCTAAACTGTATTTCTTCCCATCTTCCCATCCGAGTTCTCTGAGTTTTTCTTCAAGCTTTTTTGCGTCAGGCCATTCAGGGAGCAAAGGTCTTATGTCATTAAGATATGGAGCGTAACTCATGTTCTTACTCTCACCTTCCCGGTCAATAAGAGGTTCATCAACGCTCTCTTCATTCTCCCAAGCTTCTCTTTCTTCCTTCTCTTATTTTCTAAGACTGCATCAATTGTCAGGAGAATCTCAGCTATCTTCTTCTGCTCTCTGATTGGTGGGAGTGGGATGACGAGGTTTTCAAGCATTTTCTTTGAAAGTTCTTTAAAGGTGCTACCGCCGCTTAAGCTCTCTAGTATACGCCTTATACTGGTAAAATAATAACTATAGAACTCAGAGCATATTTCTTGTGGGTTTTTAGGTACTAATCCCTTGCAGCCTTGATTAAAGGCGCCTTCTTTCTTCAGTACAGCTACATACCCAACTGGTGCTCGGGTAGAAATTAAGATAGATCCTCTAGGAATGACCGTCAAGTGAGCATCCTCTAAAGCTTTTCTAGTTATTTTTCTCTCACTTTCCTCTAAGAACATCTTTCCGTTTAACTTACTCAAATCAATTGGTGTGAACCAATTTATTACCCCATTTTCCCAATACTCCTTCCTCTTTGTGGAAGGTGTGGTACCGGTTTCAACGTAAAACTTATCTTTGACTTTAGCAACCTCCCACTCCTTTGGTATCCTTCCTATCTCCGTCTCCTTGAATTCCCTATGCCCTATCCCTTTTGTTAGAAGCTCCTGCATCAAGCCCTTCTTCAGGCGCTCTGTCCTCGCTATAGCCTCATCAATCGTTTGGATGGCTTCATCTAAGGCTGAGAGCACTTCAGCTATCTTCTTCTGTTCTTGAAGAGGGGGAAGGCCGATGATTAAGTTTTCAACAGCGCTTCTTGGAACTCTCTGCCTGCCTGTTGTTCCTCTCATTGAAAATTCCAATATTCTTCTATATTTGGAAAATTTTAGTGTATAAAATAGGAATAACTTGTGAATTTTCTGTACATTACTAACTAGCGGATAGACTTCTGTGGTAGCGAGTGCAAAACCATGAGGTACATCCTCAGGGACTATTCCTTGCTTTCCATTCTCCAAACAAGGCGTAATTTTGGCCAATAGCAAATCTCCTGCTTCACAGTATGTATAACTACTTACATCCTTTATCTCTCGCATTCTAAAACTCACATAGATATGATCGTCTGGGATTAACTCCATTGGAATGAAGGCTATCTTGCTGACATTGCTAGGAACTCTCCCTCTTCTTATCCTTGCGACTTCTTTGAGTCTAACAACCTCCCACTCTTTAGGGATCTCTCCTATCTCTGTTTTCTTGAATCCTGTCTCTCTGTAGAACCTACTCATCTCCTATCACCTCCAAGATCTCCCTCACATACCTTACTGCTCTTTCTATGGCTTCCTTCTCTCTTTGCTCAATTTCTTGAAACTCCTTAAGCTCCTCAGCTAAATCGATCTCTTCAATTTCCTCAACAGGAAACGCGTAAAGAGTTACGTTCAGGTTGTAGTCTTTCTCCTTTATCTCCTCAATGGGGACAACTTTTGCAAATCCTTCCACGTCCTTGAAATTCTTATAGACGTCAACGATTCGTTCTATGTTCTTTTCGCCAAGTATGTTCAGTCTTCTTATCTCTGGATGCTTCTCATATTCCTGGGATGCATTTATGAAGAGAACCTTATTCTTTCTCTCTTCGGGCTTATTTCTGTTCAGAATCATAACTATTCCAGGAGCCTGCACATTGTAGAAGAGCTTTTCAGGCAACAGAATCACGGCTTCGATGAGATCTTTCTCTACAATTGCTCTCCTTATCCTCTTCTCCCTTCCTCCTCTGAAAAGGGCTCCCTGATCCAACACAATTCCAACCTTTTTCTCAGTGTGATATAGCATCAGCTGAACCCAGGCCCAGTCTGCACTGCTCTTTGGAGGGAAGCCGTTGGAAACAAAGCTTGTATAGATTCTCCTAACCGTAGGATCTCCCAAGTTGCTCTCGCTATAGCCGTCTTGGTTCCACGGAGGGTTAGCTATCACATAATCGGCCTTCCCGAACCTAGGGTTAGTAAGACTGTCTCCCAGATGAATCTCGTAGCCATCGATTCCGTGAAGAATTAGGTTCATCTTAGCTATGATGGCCATAATCTCATTTCTCTCTTGTCCAACCAGTTCTAAAGAAGGCTTTCTGCCCCCTAGCTTTTCCCTAACATGGTTATAAGTTTCTATGAGCATTGCTCCTGATCCACATGCAGGATCAAGTACCCTGCTCCCATCTTCTGCGTCAAGCAGTTTAACTATGAGCCTAATTACCTCTCTTGGAGTGTAAGTCTCCCCTTCCTTTGCCCTCTCTGGTGCAAAATAAGAAAGAATCCATTGATAAGCGTCTCCAATTGCGTCGTAATCCACATCTACGAAGTCATACTTGTTGAAGAGCTGAACCAGACCCTCCAATAAGTGCATGTTGTCCTCGGTTATGAACCCTAGGAACCCTAGGACCTCGACGAGCTTCTGCAAGTCTCCGAGACCCTCGTTCATCCTTGATATCTTGATTATCGCGTTAGCTATCTCCTTGATCGTCTCCCTGCTCCTCGTGACCTCATCCCAACTGTATAATTTACCCTCTTTCTCATCGTAAAGGATCAAGTACTCGCTATTTGCTAGGAGATAAGCTTCTTCTTTTGAGAAACCCTCTCTCTCATATTTCTCCACTATCCTGTTCCACTTATCACTTACGACTTTGTAGAAGAGGAAGAGGAGGAGGACCTTATAATCGACAGCGGTCCTAATTAGGTCCGCGCCGCTCTTTAGGAGCCTTATCAACTCATCCCTTCCTGGGGCTTTAGTCTCGACAGAGAGGGTTGTGGGCAAAATGAAGCTATAGATCCTTCTTCTTGAATCCCTCGGGTCCATCTCTGTCCTAACAAGTCTCGCCTTAACGAGCGCCGAGATCAACTTGTTAATGTTCTCTATCTCCAGATCTCGCCTCCTTAACACCTCTTCGGCTTCTTCTACCGTAAATTTCTCGCCTCCAAGCTCCTTAATAAGCACTAGATAGCGCTTTCTCACCCAATCATCTAGCTTACTGACCAGATCCCATCTTATGCTCGAGTCCATTTCACATCCTGCAACACAACATCTATACCTATAAAAGTTTTTCGGAATTCAATACCTTAAATATATTTAAGGTATTTTTTGAGGTGATGATAAGATGAGGAAAAGAATTGCTGTGCTTGTATAGCTTACTATCCGGCATATTGGACTGGGAACTGGAGGCCAGAAGTTACGAGCTATGAACGTCAGGCTTAATATGATCAGAAAATTATATTTCATATGTTGGTCCTGGAACCTACTTTTTCCTTTCATTTTTCTGGAAATCCTTAAAGGAGATCATCTAAAAGATTTTCATGATTTTTTCGAAGTCACCATCAGAGAGCTTACAGTAAAGGGCATAAGCGCGCGAGTCCTAAAAACCTGCTGAGATATTAGAAAATCAAAACAACAAACGTGTTTTTAACCAATTATCACAACTACATTTTCTTGAGAATAAAGTGGAAGTTCATAGAATCTATCTGTGCGATGAGATTGAACTAAGCCAGTACAACAAACTCACCTTAATTGGCTATAATCCAGGAGATCAAATAGCAATTGATAAGACATCCTACACATTGGAAACACACATCGTGATGGAGGGAAGTTTTGGTATCAGGGAGCTGAAGAGAACCTCCATTCGTCTTATATATAGAGATCAAAACGACAGAATAATAGAGGACAAGAAGTTTACTCTAGAGATCGAAGGAGAGATAGACAAAGATAAGATGTTTGTAGTAGCCATTCCAATACGTTGGCTATTCCAAGAATATGGAAAATTTGAGATTATCGTTTACTTTGATGAGGAGTCGATCTTCAGAAAGACCTTCAATGTATTACGAGGCGAAGCTCCCAGAGTAAGACTCACAGAAAAATTAGTATCTTCGTCTTTAATCCCGACCGAAGGGCAAATTTCTCTAAAGTCCTTGATAGGAAGAGCTGACAGGGAGCTCATTCTCATAGATCCATACTTGGATCCAGACACCTTGCTCCAACTAATTTCATACACATCTCCGAGAACATCGGTTAAGGTTCTAACTAGCCCAAGAATGAAGCCAGAGTATAAAAGAAAACTTAGCGAAATAAGAAGAGTCTCAAATAAGCTAGAGATAAAGTTTAGTTGGGCTTACCATGACCGATTTATCGTGGTCAATAGATGTGAGTATTACCACTTCGGCCATTCCTTCAAAGATATGGGAAAGAAAATATCGAGATATAGTTTACTATACCGAAAAAAGGAGATAGAAGACTTTGAACGGAAATTCGATGCTGAATGGTCAATCGCAGGGTCTTTAAGTTAGCTAGCAAAGAAGAATTCTTATTGATAAAAATCCTTAACTCTAACTAATGCTCTCTTTCACAAACTCATCTATTCCAATACATATGAGCTTTTTAGGAAGAGATCTTAGATGAGTTTGCTGATAGAAGGAGGAAGTTCACGATCGCTGAGTGGATTGATGTCCTGCTGAACACAGACAAAGAATTGATGACTAGCTACACTTCCTGGCCCCTGGGGAGTTTCCGAAGAAGAGAATGGGCCATAAAATAACAAGTTCATGGATCTGGCGCCGTTGACTCTTCCCTAATAACTTCCAGTAGTATCTCCCTTAATCTAATCTCGCAGTTGCTAGGAACCCCCTTGCAGGAAATCTCTCTTGCTCTAACAGGAGGATTATGGATATCTTCCACTAGACCAACGGTTACTCTGTTATATTCTGGTTCATATAAACTTCTTGTCCATTTAATCTCAAGTAGCATGATGTTGTTTTTATGAAAATATTCAAATACAAATTCTAGAAGTCTATAGGCTGGCTCCTCTTTAAGGAGGAGTGAAGCGATCTTTTCAGATTTTAAGAGAACATTGAAAGGGAGCAATAAGAGCATAAATTCGACAGTAAGCATATTTGAATCATCCATGAGTAAGAAATGCTTTTTTGGTGAACAGATGCACGTAACAGGACCTTCGTTCGGATCGTGCTTCACCTCTTTCTCGAGAAACTTACCAATCTCTTCAACAACTTTGGATATGGAATCTAGTTCCTCTGGGATCTCAAACTTCAATACCTTTTCAAGGAACTTGCTTTCCATATCCCATGGTGAGCCATAGAAGATCTCTGACTCTGAAAGGGCAACTGTGTACTTTGCTCTTCTAAGTCTTTCTCTTGGAGGAAGATTGGCTACTTTGACGCCCAAGAAACAGTAGTAATTCCTGCTTCTGCGCGATCTAAAAACCTCGTTTAATGCTGGACTTATATATCTCTTAAACAAAAGAACATCAATTTTCAATAGATTTGCAATCATTTCATCATCGTACTCAGCTGGCATAATGATAACGTCGTTTTCAAACGATCTCCTAAGGAAATGTAGGTCTGGCGCTATTGCATACTCTCCCCGTCTAATCTCAGTCACTATTCCTTCCTCAACTAGAACCTCCAAAGCCTCGAGCACTTTCTCCTGTGTCGTGGTTATTCCCCTCAACTGGAGTTCAGCAAATATATCTCCTGCTCTCATTGGTTTTCTCCATCCTTCGCTCAAAATATCTAACACTTTGCCCGCCAGATCCATACCAGCTGTTCTCCATAGAAGCCAAGAGAGAACCAAGATAGAACCTATGAAGTACGAGATTGATCCAACCAATAGGGTTAGAACCCCTTGAAGAAGGGTTCTTTGCTTTATTAGCGATATTCCAACGAGTATTGGCTGAAGCATCCAGACAACAGGTGGTTCTCGGATCCTCGTTGTCCTTCGTCTTCTAAAGATCCGAGAAACTGCATCCAGAACTAAGCAAACGAGCGACCATATCCCAACTATTAAGACAGCTTCAAAGTCTATGATAGCCAATCCTCCTGGAGAAAACCTGAGCTCAGTCAGAAGCGAGAGGAATGAGGTCATGGAGAACGAAGCAGAAAGGATCAGGGAACTAAGCAAGCCATATTTATCCCTCTTTATGATATCCAAACCTATTAAGCCAAAACATATGGCAGCAAAACCGCCCGTTACCTGGCTTATTACTCCTAAGTCGTCCTTACTAAGACTGAATGACAGCCTTATCCTCCAAATCAAAATCACTAGAAGGAACCAAAGCAGCGATGAACCATAAACAAGGATTCTTAAGCCCCTCTCATCAAATCTTAGCCATCTAGGCTCTCGGGTCTTGCTGATTTCCTCCTTGTGATTTTCGTAGTTCATCTTTTTTATCTGAAGTTAATATTCTTTAATCATTAACACCCTATTTACGGTTCTAAAGATTTTAGAGCTAGATTTTGATGGTTCAAGGAGTCTTAAGGAGAACTAAGGCCTTCATTTACCTAATGCAGGAGGTATTAAGGATAAGAAGATTCCAATCAGAATTGTAGGGCTTTTTGAGGTTGTATCGGATCCGTTTACGAGTAGCGAGAGGATATTCAAGGACCGCTTATACCCAAATAGGGTTAGGCTTAAGCCCTTTTGGGAGAAGAAGTATCTGGAGTTTAAGCCTTTGGTGCCTAAGCTTAGCTTCATAAAGAACAAATTAGGATGGTCTGGATACTTTAGGAGCGGACTACTAGGATTCTAGAAAGAGATTATAGCCTGTTGAAAACTGAGATAACTAAATTGATTTAGGTTCTCTATGTGTGGCTGCGCCATACTTAAGGTGTCTTTATCTCCAAAGAAGAGGCAGGCCAATTTTCATTTCATCAGTAATTTTTAGTATTAACATTTCGTATTATATGAATCACAAAAATGAGCCCTACTCCATGGCAAGTACTAAGCGATCTTAACGCTGGTCTAATAACAGGAAGTTTGTCTTCTGTTCATATTTTTCTTGCCTTTCCACATAAAAGAATAGGTAACAACGTAAAGACATTTCATGAATTATTAGAATCAGCACTTGAAAAAGGAGACAGGTTTAACTATCTACAAATTGCGGAAGAAACCTATGAAGTAAAACTACGAGGATACGTACGAGAAATTAGTGGTTACCTGATACCTTATGAAACACATTGGCGCTTCTTTTTACCAAAAAGAACGGGACAACAGGAAAATATAAGAAGCATTGCATCCTCCTTTTTATACAACTCGTACCCGCTTCTTGCAAGAGCTAGAATTAAGACCCCACAACTTCTTTCTCTTATTGATCAGTTGACAGAAAACGCTGCAAAAGTTCTTATTAGAGAATTTACTCTCTTTTCCTATGCAAGGAAGGAAACAACAAGAAAATGGGGTCGAAAAGAATACTCACGGAAAGAGATGCAGGAATTATTAAATAGAGAGAAAGCTGGCCTAAAAGCTCTATTATTTGATTATTTGAGCGAAGGAAAAGTTCTATTCGAGGTTAGAATAAGGCGTGATGGTAGTATAACTGTTTACGGGGGTTCTCAAGAGTGTTTGTTCGAGGTCATTAGGCTTCTTATAGATTCTTATCTCAAAATAGCATACCAAAACATGATAGGATTTTCTAATAAAGAAAGAAAGATCATTAGAGAAGAAGTTCAAATATTCCCTATTACATACAAAATAAGAGATTTTCAGCTGTCTAGCGATAATATTAGGACTTTTGTTAACTTTCTCAAAAGTAACTTCTGGATAATGTCAAAATTTGGAGAAAACCCTTGGGCTTGGTTAGCTATTACCGATAAAAAAGATAGAAGCACATATGACATCTTCATATATGAAGATGAAATAAAAATCATTCCGTTTCTTAGAGCAACCCCAATGAGCTTATCTCTTTTGGACGAAATCATAACAACTACATTTCCTCAGGCGAAAATTGAACATGGGTGGTCAGAAGGTGTCACGGGATCTACTCAATGAGGAAATTGAAAGAATAAGAAAAAAATGTCAGCAGTATCAGGAGAAAGTAAGATTATTCTTCTTCTTTAAGAAAAAAATTGAGAAGAACAAGGATTTTGTAGTAGGAATAGAGCCAAAAATTACAAAAGTAGAAGGCGATAAAAAGGAACCAGATATTTTTGTCCAGAACTTTAAAGAAAACCTTTTTACAGCTATTGAACATAAAGGAACAAGAAGCAAAGATACATTTGTTCTCAAAAAAGAGCTTGAAGATATACTTGGATATTTAGGCGATTATACCCTACCAAATCAAGATAAGCAAGTCTTTGTAGAAGTTGTTGGCCTTGTTCATGAGAGTTCTTCGAAGATCTTCGTCAAATTAATAGCATCAATAACACCTAAAGAAGGTTCTTTGGCCCTCTATAAGTACAGTCTGAACGAGCACGTTTCTTCTAAAAAAATCTATGGAAAAATTTCTGACGGAAGATTAATGCAACTATTGGAAGCAAATAACGAACCTCTTCCTGATGATGTGTTCAAATATCAGTTAGTTCGTAGTAGGCCACCCCTTCCTTATCTTGTGGTAAGAGTATATCAAATAATTCTAGCATTGCAAGATCCACTGTCTCCCAAAAGTCCTATTAACTATGATATAATTTTAGAAGCCTTCAACTCATTATATCCCCCTTGGATAGCTGGATTGGCTAAAGGGTCTGAAGATAGAGCTCAATTAACAAAAGGTGAATTAAATAAAGCCCTGGTTTTTTTAGAAGACCTAAAAATTCTAAAATGGGACAAAGGAAGGAATCAAATTTTCCTTAATCCTAAGAAGTACATACGAGCACCAGATTTCCTAGGTTTTTTTATCCGGAAGAGTGCAGAACTTGAACTTAAACGAAGAGGAAGACTAGCACAAAGAAAAAAAGGCACACGATATAAGAAAACAACTTCATTGGAAAAGTTCCTATGAATCTTGTTCACCTTTATTGATCCATCTCCAGCAAGCATGCCAGCTATCCAAGCCATCTCCGGCTTTGAGAAGTCTGGCTTGTTGTACGGCTCCCTTTCTGGAGTGTGCATGCCCCTAACCCAGTAGGAGATGTTAGATCTGCTTATCCAGACCCCATACCTTTCCACCACGATCTTCTGGATCCTTCTGTAGCCGATCCCGCTTTTGTTTAGCTCTCTAACGAAATGGTAAAGCTCTACTCGGAGGTCATGTGGTATCCTTCTACCTCCAGGCGTGGTCTTTGGGTCCTTGAGGCTTTCAGGCATTAGCCCCATCTCTAATATTATTTAATAGCATATAACTATATATAAATATCATTAATAAGAAAACTTTTCACATAATTAGATTTAAAATCCATGCTTGTCATATAGCCATGATGCCCAAGGACAGGAAGGAACTCACGACAATCCAGATATCGAAGGAGACTAGGGAGATACTGAAGGAGCTTGGAAAGAAGGGGGAGACCTACGATGACATAATAAGGAGGCTTATAGAGCTGGCGAGAAGCAAGGA
The DNA here is from genome assembly GCA_964480775.1 of uncultured Nitrososphaerota archaeon. Classification (GTDB taxonomy): domain Archaea; phylum Korarchaeota; class Korarchaeia; order Korarchaeales; family Korarchaeaceae; genus QMVU01. The sequence goes on along the minus strand of CAYZRF010000032.1, from coordinate 1,288 downwards.
AGAGGAGCCTAAGTAAGGATCAAGCATTCATGTTAGGACATGCTTGAGTAGGCAGCCCTTTCCCTCCTGAAGATTGGAGAATCTTTCAATGTTTATAGGTATCTTCTTTTCCTGCAGGCTTCCAAGCCTCCTCCTAAAGTTTCCTACCTCTCTAACTTCCTAGTTCTTTGAAGACCTCCATAAGGAGTTCCAAATTAGAGAGAACTCCTTATAGCCCCAATATTCTCTTCTTCCCCTCATCTTCTTGCGCTCTAGAAGGACAGGTCCGCTAATACCCTGTAGATTAATGGAGGAAAGGGAAGATGGAGAGCTAAGAGATTTCAAAACCGAACTTTTTAACGAGACTCATGCCCTAAACATGGGATCATTATGGTTGGAGTATTTAGGGCTGCCTTTATAGCACATGTTCCAGATGCTGATCCAGCTAAACACTGGTGTGTTATTAGGACTTCTCTCTACGAACTTACAAGCGTTTTAGTTAAAGATGATGATGAAGCAGTTGAGGTATGCAAGGAACTTGCTCAAAAAGAAGGAGTTCACGCATTTATCTTATGCCCAGGTTTCACGCATAAATCGGTAGCTCGAATAGTAGAAGCCGTTGGAGAAGGTGTGTCTGTAAACGTCGCAAGGGGAGATGGACCAAGCAATAGAGCTGCTTCAAAAATCATGAGGGAAGTAGGCTGGTTTGAAAAAGAAAAAAAAGAAAAATTAGAGAATTAGGCGCTAAGTTTCATTAAAGCGTCCTCTGCAGCCTTAATGACGGGATAAACGATGGGCGAAGAAGTTAGCATGGGGTGTGTTCCTACTTCCATCAAATAGATGTCCTCACAAGTGAACTTTGCCTGTAATGCAACACCTATTAAGTTAGTTATCTCTGCCACGGCTTTGTCTCCACTCACTTGACCACCTAAAAGCAGATGAGATTTCTTATCGAACAAAAGTTTGATTTTAATCTGTTTTGCGTCAGAGAGACAACCAGGGTGTCGATTCACTGTTAAGAATTCACCACTCACAACTTCTATTTTCATCTCCTTTGTCTGTCTTTCAGTTAACCCTGCACACCCAAACGCTGTGTCACCGATTATCGTTGAAAAAATCGGGTAGTCACCAACTATTCTCCTTAGTCTTTTCATCTCAAAAAGATTACTTCCCACTACTCTTGCATCCCTGCATGCTAATGAAGCAAGCATTACACTTCTGCAGCTTCCTGTGATGAAATCTCTCCTTTCAACACAATCTCCTACAGCAAACACGTCGGGATCATTGGTTCTTCCGTAATCGTCGACTA
>CAYZRF010000031.1:0-16895 GCA_964480775.1 uncultured Nitrososphaerota archaeon | reverse complement strand
CAACTTTCAAACCAGTGTCTATTACAGTAGCTCCACATGGCAGGTGCTCTACCGATATCCTATAGTACTCCGGATCACTCAACAACTTATCTACTATCCTCATAGTCTGCCTATTGACACTTATCCCCGACATCTAAACCTCCTCCAACAACTCCTCATAAACCTTCAAATGCGGGTTAGAAGCCTTATGAATGTAAAGCCTCCCCCCGCAGCTTCTTGAAGCGAGAGCATCTCCAACAAATACGTAAAATGGTCCTTCAACCTTCTCCTTTTTTATTTTCGCCTTAGAAGCAATATCGTCTATGTAAAATCCTGGTAAGACACTTGGTAGTTTCCCACAGATGATTATAGAACCCCCTGTCATGTTTGCTCCTGCCTTGCCTTCGCAGTCTCCACGTATGAGTATTTTTCCTCCCATCATCTCTGAGCCTGGAAAGGGTCCAGAGTTTCCGTCAACGATGATGTTCCCTTTCACCATTCCGTGACCAGTGCGTGCACCGACAGAACCATGGATTATTATGAGGCCCTTTTTCATCCCTTTCTTTCCAACTTTTCCTCTAAGCCTTCCTCCAACGAATGAGCCAGCGTTTCCAAATACCTCTATTGTTCCGTTCTGCATCTCAGCTCCGAGCCAAGACCTGACATTTCCATGAACTTCTATTCGCCCACCCTTCATCCATCTTCCGAGATAATGGCCAGCAGAACCCTTGATTATTATTGTTCCACCACTCATCTTCTCTCCTATCCTGCAAACCTTCCACATGTCTCCTTCTATCGTTATTTGGGTTTCTTCTACGCTTTCGCTCGATTCCCCTCTTATCTCGAATAGATCACTGAGCTTCTTTACGGCACTCCCTTCATAGATCTCCAAAGCACCTATCTCCTCTAAGCTCTTTCCAGCAAATTCCTCCGGAGTTATACACTTAGCATCAACCAAAACCTCAAAAGGCCTCTTAGGGATTAAAGTAATGGTCATCATGATCAACCTCCCACAATAATTGGTTCAGGATGCCTTATCTCCCTCTCATCTATGATGTAGTTCGAGAATTGAATTGTATACCACTGCTTGAACTTCTGTTTGATTTCCTTCTCTACTTCTTCCACTAGCTCTTTGTCCAATCCCTCACTCTTTACGTAGAATGTTCTTCCATATCTAGTCTTGGTGATTTTCCCATTCATTACTACAATCTCTCCATCTTTTATCGTGCAATAAGCATGCTTGAACGCCTTTACTATCTTCTCGGGATCAGTTAGGTTCTTGCTTGGATCCAAATCATATACGGCAACGTCACCATCAGCTCCCTCACCAAGATGGCCTTTTCTATCCTCTAAACCCAGTAGTTTTGCAGGCGCAGCCCTGGTTGCAATTGCAACTTCATATAAAGTGTATTCCCTCTCTATATCTGGAAGAACAGATCTTCTAAGCGCAGTCTTATTTATCTTTTCTAAGACAGCTTCTCTTGCTTTCTTGCTCATAAGCCACGAAATGAGCCTTGGATATCTTGTGAAAGGCCCGCCGTTGGGATGGTCTGTGGTTGGAATAACTCTCCACGGATCTTTAACCAGCAAAGCCAATTCTAAACCTATGCACCATTGTACTGCATTTACGATAGATTTCTTCTTGTATTTGAAGGGAACTATGCCAGAGGCAGATTCTACCTCTACCTCAGATCCAGCCCACTTCCTTATTGGAGTCATGTGGAAGAGAGCGAACTCAAAGGGAGCATCCGCGGTCATGGTGGTGGCCCCTCCAAAGATTATCTGCCCGATGTCGATGCTAACATGGCTATGACCATTCACGTATTCAGCTATCTCGCTTGCCGCACTTCTCAAAGCAGGCCAATTGTCCCCTTTATAGGAGTTAAACTGAGCATGTGTAACATGAACTGAAATTCCGTCTCCCATTCCTTCCAAAGCTTTCATCGTTTCCAGAGTTGTGGAATAGTTGCCAGGTATTCCAAGTTTGTTGCAATGTAAGTGAATCGAGTGAGGAAGCTTCAGCATTCTGTTTACCTTGCATAGTCCAGTAACTATTTCCCTTGGAGTAATACCAAAGCTTGGAATTTCATCGTCAAAATCTAAGCCATATCCCTTCCCTAAGCTCCACAACTCTGCAACTCCTGGATCAACAAGCTTAAGAGCGTATCCCTTAAGGGCATTCAGCAGCCATGCTATGAAGGCCGCACATTTTTCGACCTCGCCCTTACTAAGATAGTCTAAGACGAACCAGTTTGAGTCTACGAGTGGAAAACAAGCTTTATCCAAAATAGGGACGTCGTTCAACTCCTCGTGAGTGTGTCTAGTTTTTAAAGGAGGTGTAGCCGGCTCAATTACTGTGGTCCATCCCATTCTTGCATATTTGTAACCTATTGTGGCAACGGTAGGAGTAGTTTTTCCACTTCCAGACCTCTTTAAACCAGTAATTGCCTTAATGAAGCTCACATAGTGATCTTCAGGCCTTAGCAATCTACCGACGTTAACTTTGGCTCCAGCAATGTGAGAGTGAAGATCCACGCCTCCAGGCATCACTACCTTACCGCTTGCATCTATGATCTTTGCATTTCTTTCATTTATCTTGCTTGGATCGACCACCTTGCCGTCCTTTACTCCGATATCAAGCTTTTCTCCATTTACTCCATTAAGTGGGTCGTAAACATAACCACCCTTTATGATAATCTCCATATCAAACACCTCTTAGCTCCTTAACTTTTTCTAAAAGCATAGAGAGAATTTCTTCGTCGCTAAGTATGCCTTCTGGAGGATCTACTACTTTCTTCAACCTAAGTGAGACACCGTCCATTCTGTAAGCCGTTCCCTCTTTTTCTATACCAACGAAGGAAGATGGTATGAATACCTGGGCTGCTGCGGCAGTGACGTTAAATTTAGGATCTATCACTATCAAAGGTATTTTAGTCAATTTCTTGGCGGCTTCCTTCGGCAAATGTGCAAGGGGATCAGAAGCAACAATGAGAGCTGAATCCACATCTCCGTTCGACAAGAGTTCAGTTACCGTCCAAATAGCAGGATCGTGCCTTGGATACCTTCTCATGTAATCAATGCCAAAAGCATATCCAGTCATCCATAAACTAACGTTACAGGCTCCAGTGACATTGAAGTGACCCCTCATCGGGCAAAGGACGAATTTGGTCCATTCATTTAGATCTTGAACAAGCCTTATGATGTTTTCCATGGTCTCATCCTTTCCTGGACTCATGGTAACCCCAACACCAAAGAAGACAGCCCCAAACTTGGCGGTTCTCATAATCTCTGCAAATTGGTAGATCTTCTCTATAGGAACACCTGCAACTTCATCTGCCTCGATATCTAGCTCATTTACTACCATCCTTAAAGCTGAGATTAGCTCGTAGTCATGACCTGGCTTTACCTTGATGAAAAGATCTGCCATCTTTGCCATTGGTGTCTCTCTTACATCTACTATCACAACCTTCCTTTGCTTTCTTCCCGGAATATAAACCCCCTTGGAAAGAGCGCTGTATCTCATTAGATGTCTAAGATGGGCGTTTAGGGGGTTACTCCCCCAATATACTATGAGGTCTGCTCTATTCCTTATCTGTCCTAAAGTTGCTCTGACAGTTCCCACCCCCTGTACGCCTAAGACCGTTGGACCGTGACAAACAGATGTAGTATTATCTATAACTCCTCCAAGAAGCTCGGCAAGCTCTATACCCAAGGCATTAGCTTGAATAGAGGTAGAACTCCAACCGTAAAGCAAGGGATACTTTGAGTTAGCAAGGATCTTGGAGGCTTCCTCAATTGCCTCATCTAGACCTACTTTTACGAAACTTGCGTTCTTTCTTACCATTGGATGTAAAGCTCTCTCTTTCCTGTGCCCCAAGAACTTTGCTGATCCAATAGCGCATGCCTTCTTTACTTCAACAATCGCCCCATCTCTTACTAATATCTCAACATCGTCGCATAAGCATCCGCAAAACGGACAAACTACGTCCTCAAACAGCCGCTCCTCTCCATTTCCTTTTTTAGACTCTATATCTCGTCCAGTAAGTTCGGAAAAGTTAATTTCGTAGCCATAATATTTCTTAAGTAGCTCCTTTATGGACAAAACCCTCCCATCTGTGGGAAATATCTCGGCTTCTATACCTTTGTACGTTGGCATGCCAGATCCATCGGTTTCTGTATCTATGACGATGTTTATCCAAGGACTCATTGGGGCGAAGGCTATGCCTGGATGCTTTCCCTTTGAAGTGATTGCTTTTAGCACCACTTCTCCGTACGATGTTCTGATTAGAACTGGATTTCCATCTTTTATTCCTAAGAATTTCAGGTCGTTTGAATCGAGCTCTACTACTGCAACTTTTTTTGCGTACTCCTCCCTTAGCTTGCCAGCTTCACCTTCTATCCCTTGATCCACAGTTCTCCCTGTGACCAGCACGACTTTGAGGGGATTCAAGAGAAATCACCCATTTCCTTGGCCTTTTCTATCGCATCAAAGAGATTCATCTTGTAAGGCCCGAGTTTGCCTCCGTAGTTTGCAGCTGTTATCTTCTTTACCCCCTCGACCTTCGAAGCACTCAAGATGCCAGCTCCCATGGCTTTTTCTACCGCCTTAACGTTTAGCCCATTGATTACTATCTCATAAACGCACTTTACATCCGGTGGAACCAGCGTATCTGGAACTTTATCCCTTATTGCGGGGCAAAAGAGGTGATTCGTAGTAGCTCCGAGTTTTGGATATTTCATAGAGCCCACTTTAGAGCCAGACCTGACGATTCCTCCTGGAAATGGAAGAACAACCCCTTCTACTTTTTTCATGGCGTTGACAGCTGCTTTAGCTGCTTTCAAGCCTGAATCTAAGCTATCAGCCAGTATTATCAGATTTCCTCCTGCAACTCCTTTCTTAAAGCCTAAAGTATCCTCAAGGACGAATATGCCTTCCATTACAGGAATGCGCCATACCTTTCTGCCGTCTACTTCTGCCTCAACCTCGAAGCCATCGCCAAATTTCGCTAAAGCAGAACCTATCCTGATCTTCCTCTTAGATTTAGGAAGTCCATCAAATACAGCCGTGGTTGCACATGTTAAGACACATTGTCCTATCCTTGCAATAACTTGAAACTTAAGTTCGGGAGCAGATCTTTGGTATATGTGTATTAGAACTCCTGGACGACCGTCTGGCGTTTTTTCCTTTGGAACAAGCCTTTCGATTCCAGCTTCTGCAGGGGACATTATAATGGAGGATGCAAATCCCGTGGCAGTTCTAGCAGCGGTTAGACACCATTCCTCGTCCAAAGCCGTTATCAAAATCCGGGAAACGTACATAGGAAACGCTTCTGCGAACGTATCTTCAATTTCAACAGAACCTAGCTTCATTCTGACCGGACGATATGCAAAAGTACAAAAAATAAATTATTTGTCCATAGGTCCAGACGCCCTCTCTTCCCCTGGTATTCATCGCTTCGCCCTTTGGACAACGTATTTGGCTATTTCCTTAGCTATGTCCACCTTAGTGACCATTTGAATCCCTTTCCAACCTGGTTGGCTATTAACTTCGCTTATCACAAACCCCCGGGGTCCTTCCATGATGTCTATTCCAGCAATTTCACACCCTAAGACTTTTACAGCTCTTAAGGATATGTCTTCGATTTCTTTAGTTGGTTTAAGGGGTCGCGGCATTGCTCCCTGAGCAACATTTGTTTTCCAAGAGCTAGACTCCCTGTACATTGCTGCTACAATCTTATCTCCTACTATAAACACTCTAATGTCTCTAGTACCATGTGGAATGAATTCTTGCAAATAAATGACGCTTTTGACAAGTCTAAGGCCCATGAAAATAGTCCTTGAAGCATCTACATCGATAAGCTTAGTTATTCCATGTCCTCTAGATCCAAAAAGAGGCTTTAGAACCACTTCAGAGCCCAATTCTCTCATTAACCTCATGGCTTTGTTGATATTCTCTGTAACTACGGTTTTCGGTACAGGTAAACCACTTTCCTCAAGTAGAAACAAGGCATAGTACTTATCCACACATTTCTCTATGGCTGAAGGATGATTTATGACGGGAAATCCCTCTCTAGCAAGCTTATGGAGCATATCCATTCGAAATATTATTTCTTCCAAAGATCCCTTGCCGATAGGTCTGATAAGGAGGGCATTCAGATCTTCAATAACGTCATAATCCTTTGCTATCACCTTCGAACCAAAACCTATCAAGGCAACGAAGTCCCTGAACCTAAAGAATATGGGCTCTGATCCGATGTCCCTAAAAGCCTTGTCCAGCCGTTGTGCGGACCAAGATCTTGGATTTCTAGAAACTATGCCTATTCTCATGAGACATCAACAAAAAGAACACTCTACAAACTAAAAGAAATTCCCCTTTCTCTAAATCCATAGAGAAGAGTTCTTTCAGTAAAAAGAACTACCTTGTCCTTTGGCCATCACCCTCTCAGCATCTTTCTCAGCATGAATAGCTAAGGAGGTCAACCCCTTTCTCCTCAAGAAGTCTCTTTCCATTAAAAACGCTTTAGCCGAAATATTCTTGAGGCCTTCCCAAGGAGAGGTGACCATTCCCGCCCAAAAGAAGCTGTTTTTCTCCATTAACTCTTTATAAACCCACAAACTTTCTTTTTCAGATTTAATAGAAGTTTCAACAAGATTTATACAGTCGGTTAACTGCATGTGCACTTCTTCTCTCAACAGAAGACTAGCTTTCTTCGAACTAAGGATATCATCCGGAGCATTAATTGTCTTGAAGGGAGAAAGCCCATTAGAAGAAGGATAAAAGCTGAGATAGGCTGTTTTGGAAGATCCTCTTATGAATCCATCGGGCTTCCTCCAATTGTATCTAAATAAAAGTCTCGCAATTCTTTTTGCTTTCTCTGCAAGAAGAGCTTGAAAAAGAGTTTGAACGTATCTTTCATAAAAAGGAACACAGCACTCGAAACCCTCAGCTTCAACTTTTTGTAACAATAGTTTCAGCTCATCTTGTCCGATGTATGCAGCATCTCCTGGAACTACAAGCAAATAGCTCCCTTTAGAGGCTAAAATCCCTGAAATAAAACCGTTCAAAGGAGTATTCAGTTCTGGTACCATATCAGCAACGATTCTGAATTCTGCAATGTCCTCAAGCAGTTTTGCGTACTTCTTCCCCCTGTTTTCTTTATCAACAGCTAAAATAAGCTCATCAGCTATATTCGAAACCACTTTTGCTATTTTTCTTAAGACAGCCTCTCCTTCGACCTCGACGAGGAGTTTGTCCTTTTGAAGAGTTTTTTGGAATCTGTTTCCCTTGCCGCCAGCCAATATTATCGCGGTTCGCATCATTATTCCCCTCTGATTTCAGTGTTTGACGCTTATGCCAGACTTAATCTTTTTCAACCATGTGTGCTTCTATGTAAGAGATCATTATTTACAAAGGGATCTCCTTGATAAAGATAGGTTGCAGTGGATGGAGCTACAACCACTGGGTTGGAATATTCTACCCAGAAGAGACGAAAAAGAAGGACTACTTCTCCTATTACAGCAAGTACTTTGATACTGTGGAGATAAATTCTACATTTTACAGACTACCTTTTAGGAATTTCGTCCTGGGCTGGGCTAAGAAAGCCCCTAAAGGGTTTCTTTATGCTATAAAGGTTAACAGGAGGATTACTCACCTCAAGAGGCTAAGGAATGTTGAAGAAGACTTAGAAAACTTCTTAGAAAGATTGGATCCTCTTAAAAAAGAGGAATTACTAGGGCCTCTGTTATTTCAACTTCCTCCAGGCTTACACTTCGACTTAGAACTCCTTGAGAGCTTCCTTTCTTCACTTCCTGACGGCTACAGATTTGCTATAGAATTCAGACACAAATCATGGCTAAGGGAAGAGGTATTTACTGTCTTGGAAAGATACAAACTTGCCTTTTGCATTGTTAGCTCTCCAAAACTCCCCAATATTGTTAAAGTGACTGCAAATTTTTCTTACATAAGGATGCACGGCAAGAAAAGGTGGTATGACTATTTTTACTTAGATGAAGAGCTGAGAAACTGGGCAGAGATAGTTTCAAAAATACATGATGAAGGATGTGATGTTTTCATGTACTTCAACAATGATCCTAATGCCTATGCCGTAAGAAATGCTCTCAAAATGAAAGAGTTACTGAGCTTAGATTGCAGCAATAATTACATCGTTTAACTTGAGACACAACGACCAACATGTCTTGAAAGTGTAAAACTTTTTAACAAATAAAAACACATCTCATGGACGTCTGGTGATAAAATGCAGAGGAGGAGAGGAATAGGCGAGAAGGAGATAAATGTCTTGAAAATGTTGGTCGAAAACGGAAGGGTTACCTACACAGAAATAGCAAAGAGACTTGATATGAGCCCCGCAGGCGTCATGAAGAAGGTCAAGAAGCTAGAGGAAGCAGGAATAGTAACTGGATATACAGCGCTTGTAGACCACTCAAAACTTGGAAAACCATACAAATATATGATTTTCTTAAAAGGAGAGGCAGGAAAAACAGCTTCAGTCGCTAGAAAGCTAAAAGAAGTACTTGGGAGCAGCATACTTGAGATTCATAGGATTACAGGGGTGTATGATATCATTATCAAGCTTATAGCTAGCGAGGGCGACGAATTGACGGATTTACTTGCCAAAATACAATCAGTACCTGGTGTTAAAGAGACAAACACTTCATTAATCTTAGAAACCATTGAAGAAAGAGCCTCTGTTGTTCCAGAGGACATAAAATTACCCATTCCCATAAAAGAGTTGGGAAAGAAGTAATCGCTACAGAGCAAAGTGCTTACGACTCGGATATAATATCTGTGAAAATTGATTTGCCAAATCAAATTTTAGACAATCTTATGGCAGCCAGTCCTTCAGCCAGCTCTTCTATTTTCAAATTATTTGTATGTCTTACGGCCTCTATCCATTTTTTTGGCAATGTTGTGGGGTATCTAGCTGCCAATATGCCTCCAGCCATAGCAGCGATGGAATCTGCATCACCACCCATGTTTACTGCACATAATATGGCATCCTTTGCATTTTCATATAGCATAACCAAGGCCAGGGCAAAAGTAGCACCTTCCCAAGCTTGAAATCCTGGGTTTAACCCCTTTATTCGAAGATCTAGGATTGTAATTCCAGAATTCGAAACCATTCTCTTTAACCATCGCAATCTACGAGCTACATCTGGAGCAAGATCATCCTCACCTAACTTTCTGCCTAGTTCTGCTCCCTTTATGGCAAGATCAATTATTTTCTCAACGGACCAACCCTCTATAGCTGCTGAAAAAGCAGCCGCAATTGCACAACCAGCAGATAAAGCGGATCTAGTATTATGGGTAATACCGCAAGCTCTATCGACATCCTTAACTAGGACCTCTAACCTGTTGGGAGGATAAATTATTCCTAGAGGGGCAACGCGGGTAGGACCTCCATTTCCAGTTCTTTTTGCACGCTTTCCTTTAAGAACTGCTTCTTTAAACTCGCTCCACCCAGGCCACCCTTTTACGGGTTTTTCTAAGATTCTACGTGTGAGATCAATTTCATCTACGCCATTGCAGGATAAAATAGACTCGGCCAACAGAATAGTAAGCCTTGTATCGTCAGTAATCTCCGCAATGCTCCACGATAGGCGGCTATGAGGTTGAATTGGCTTCATGAAACCGTCAATGAACTTACCATAGCGTTGCCTGATCTCTGAAGGCCAGTACCCTTCGGTCATCTTTCCCATAGCATCGCCGACAGCTATGCCATAAAGCGCTGCATTACATCTTCTTAGAATTTCTTTATACTTATCCATAGAGCAAGATGAGAGATTCCGCCTATTGAACTTTACTTTTTCGAGCGATCAACCCCAATTAACTCTCAAGAATGTGTGATCGTCAAATACGCGAATCTTTTGGCCTTAAAATAACTATTAACCCATTTGAGTTACATTAACTATTTATTTCGGCGTTTCCCTTAGACTTAATGACAGAAAGCGTCGTCGATAAACTCAAAAAATTAGGACTTACGGAATATGAAGCCAGAGTTTACCTAAGCCTTCTAATGGATCACTTAAATAGCGCAACAAAGCTTTCAAAGAAATCTGGGGTTCCTAGAACAAAGATTTACTCAGTTTTGAGATCATTGCAACAAAAAGGATGGGTGAAGATTTACTCAGGAATACCTCTCCTGTTCAGAGCAGTTAACCCCAGCGAAGTCTTTGATAAAATCAGAAAAGATTTCGAGGAGTTTCTCGATTCGATTGAGACGGCGCTTAGTGGGGAGGTTGGGAATATGAAGGAAAAGTTTGTGATAAAGAAGTTTGATTTGGGGCTTAAGGATTTAAAGGGAGAGTTGAGAAAGGCAAAAACCATATGGATAAGCAATGCTACGACTGACTTCCTAGAAAGAATAAAAGATACATTCAGCGAAAACGCGGAGGTGAAGGTTCTTCTTTTTCCTGGAGAAAAGAAGATAAACGTAAAGTATGTGAAATTCAAAGAGGCCGATGTTGAGATAGTTTGCGTGGTTAGGGGAAGAGAGGTCCCCTCAATATCCCTAATTTTAGACGAAGAAAGGGTATTTACAGTTTTCTGGGATCCAATGGCTCGAAACTACATCGTGGATGAGATGTTGTATGAGGATTGTACGAAGTGCTTCTTAGACTGGTATTCCATGAGCTGGAATTCAATCGAGGAAGGTTGAGGTAAGATGCCAATTGTTGAAGGGAGATATGAAGCTAAAATCTCTACTACCTTTAGTACTGTTGAGGAGGGAATAGAAGAGATCAAGAATAAACTTAGAAGATCCAGGAAAGTAAGGATAAATAACATTCCGATGAAACTTTTGGATGAATTGAAGCCTCTTTTGGTCGACAAAGATCTAAAGATAATATTGCCTCTTGGAGAGAAACCGAACGAAGAGTTTAAGAGGCTTGGGGAGGTAGCGACAACAAAATCAAGGATATATGTTGATTTTAAGGGTAATGAAGCAAACACAGGCTCGATCTGGTTTTCAACTATCCTTTTTAATGTAATATGGCTTAAGAACGAAATTCTTGAAATTTCGACCGTAGAATATAGTTTTTGCGTTAAATGCATGGGAAAGACCTTTGAAACAGCATGGAGATATTCCCAAAAGTGGAAATAAGGGTAATCATAAAAATAGCTGATTTTGCATAGTTCAACAAACACCCTCAGATAGCATCTATGAATCTTGTACAAGGATTTGACATATTCTAGACGTCAAAACTAATCTATTCTGGCTTCTCCTCTCTTCATCCTAACGTAACCCCTTAGTCCTCTTGTTTTGATTTGCTCAATAAGTTCTCTTTGAGTCTCTGCCTCCTCCACCAATACTATATCGCATGGGTAGTCTTCACACTCGAAACATCCTCTAACTCCTTTATCGCGGGCACATTTTCTTATTGGACAATCAGCCATCCGGCTCCAGCAAGGCATCCAAGGCAGCCACTTGATGATGATATCCACTTTAGTCCAGCAATGAATTGGTCTATGTCAAAGGGAGCATCAAGGCTTTCCCAAACAGTCTTAATCCAATCGCTTTCTTCTATCTCGGCAAGAAGGTCCTTTGCCTTAATTCCAAAAATGTTCTTGTAGTATTTGCATTCTCTGCAATATATTCCACAGAACCCGACTAGGTTCATCTCGAATTCATATGAAATGTCGCTTTGGCTCATAATTATCCACTACTTCTGTACAATAAAAACCGTCAATTCAATAAGCCTATTAAACTGAGAGATCTCCTTTTAGGTAGCAAGCGTCGCTAAAGAACTTTGAAAAATTGAACACTATCCTTAAGGAGCAACACGCTCGTTCTCTTTTGATCTTATGATTTTGCCTCCTCTTTCCAAAAGGTCCCCTCTTTCAACACTCAAGACGCCGTTCACTACCACGAATTCAATGCCCCCTGGGGGAATTCGTGGATTTGAGTAGGTGGCTTGATCAACTATATCTGAACTGAATACAACTATGTCTGCGTCATATCCCTCTTTAATTAGTCCTTTTCTCTTGAGTCTAAGCTTATGGGCTGGCATCGAGGACATTTTTCTTATGGCCTCCTCTATGGTCAAAACCCTCTTTTCTCGTACATATTTCCTTATTATCCTGGGGAAAGTTCCATACGCCCTTGGATGTGGCTTTCCAACGCCTATATCTAAGCCATCTGTTCCTATCATGACATATGGATGAGATATAACCCTCGTTACATCTTCCTCACTCATTGAATGAATGATTATCATGGAATTAGTCCCGTCTTTTTCTAAGATCGAAAAGAACAGATCAAATGGGTCGGTTCCTAGATCTTCTGAGATCTCAAGCAAGCTTCTCCCTTCAAACTCGCTGAAACTTGGGGAGTATGATAACACTACTCCTTCCCACCCAGTCTCTTTGAACATATTTTCCCATTCTTCTCCCTCTTCCATGGCTTTTCTTATTCTTAGCCTTTCTTCCTTGCTTTTCATCCTCTTAATGAGCTTTTCAACCCCACCCTCGTGAGCCCAAGGAGGAAGCAAGGCAGCAAGGTAAGTGCTCCCAGCGGAATAGGGATATGCATCTGCTGTTACCTCTACACCTCGTTGCCTTGCTTCTTCAATGATTTTCAGCGTTTCTACAGTCTTTCCCCAATTATCCTTCCCAGCGGCTTTATGATGAGATATCTCTACAGGAACTCCTGCTTTCTCACCAATTCTTATCGCTTCAGTAACGGCCTCTATGAGCTTCTTTCCCTCGTTTCTGATGTGAGAGGAGTAAATTCCTCCAAACTTAGCGACCACTTTGGCTAGTTCGATTAGCTCCTCGGTCTTAGCATAAGTCCCGGGGGGGTATATCAAACCGGATGACATACCAAAAGCTCCTTCTTGTATTGAGAGGGATATCAGTTTCTTCATTTCTTCGAGTTCCTCTTTATTTGGATCCCTTGCGTCCATCCCCATAACAGCTATCCTCACAGTTCCATGTCCTACAAGACCCAACGCATTCGTCCCTAAGGGCTGAATAGCCTCCAACCTACTTAGAAACTCACCATATGATCTCCAGTTCAAATCTACTTCTTCACACAAAATAGAGAGGTAGGCCTTAAGGTCCCCAATTGTCTCTGAACTTAAGGGAGCTGGACTCAGACCGCAGTTACCCATGACCACGGTTGTTACGCCCTGTAGAAGCTTTGGTCTGTTATATACATCCCTGAAGAAGATTAGATCGTCGTGAGAGTGCATGTCTATGAACCCAGGGGCTACTATTTTTCCTTCTGCATCTATACAGATATCAGCTTCGCCTTCAATTCTACCAATCTTAAGTATCTTTCCGTTTTTTATGCCTACATCAGCCTTTATCCACGGGTTACCAGTACCGTCTATCAGAATTCCACCTCTAATCATTATGTCGTAATCCAAAGCTTTCACCCTCTTTTCGATCGCTTTCGTCTAAATTGCATCTTTCAATGTAGCTCCTTCTGTTAAATTAAAATAAGATCTCCAAGGGCACGACGGGATCTTATGGTTTTCACATTCTCTCTAACTTGGGTATACCCAAAATATCCATCGCATTGCCTAAAGCAATAGAAGCGGCTTTTACTAAAGAAATCCTTGCCTTCTTCGTCTCTTCTGGAGCTGAAATTACGGGACACCTCTCATAAAATTTGTTTATCAACATAGCAAGATCATTGGCGTATTGCGCAAGTATATCAGGACGCATCAGCCAGTGACAATTTCTTAGGGTTTCTGGAAGCTCAGCAATCTTATAGATAAGCTCTATTTCAATCTCATCCTTCAAATGAGAGGCATCAAATTCCTCTGGGACGTTTCCAGCCTTCCTAAGGATTCCCCTTGTTCTGGTATATGCATACTGGATGAAGGGCCCGCTGTTCTCCTGAAGGTCTAGAACCCTATCCCATTTGAAGATAACCTTCTTTGTGGGCACAACATCTATTAAGGCGTATCTTATGGCTCCAACAGCTACTTTTTCAGCTATTTCTTCTATCTCCTTCTTATCTATCCCAGGCCTTTCCTTCAATAGATCTTTGACCCTTTTCTTTGCCTCATCCAAAAGCTCGTCAATAGTTACGTATCTTCCTCTCCTTCCGCTCATTTTTACCTCTGGAAGATCCACAAACTCATAACTGAAGTGCACCAGCTTGTTTGGATCAATGTCCATCAGAGCTACTGTAGCTCTAAGCTGGAGCTGAGCCATCTTCTGATCTACTCCTATCACGTTGTAGACCTTATCCTCCTTCAATCCCTCGAACTTATACAGGGAATAACCAACATCCGTCCCAGTGTAAAGCCAGGTCCCGTCAGACCTGCTCAGATAGTAGACTGGAGGCATTTTCGTCCTTATCTCTTCAAGATCTCCTCCAAGGACTTTCCTTATGTCTTCCCGCTCCTCAGCAGCCTTAAGCAGGTTTACGTAGTATGCGCCATCCTCTTTCTCAAGGTAGCCCGTCTTTTTCACCCTCTCCAAAGCTTTGTCTATCCATCCTCCCCAAATAAGATCGCTCTCCCAGTCATAAGCATCGTGCCTTATCCCTAGCCTCTTTAGAGTCTGCTTGAACCCCTCCATAACAGCCTCAGTGACTTCGCGAAACATGGCTTTCACGACCTCATCCTTTCCCTCTTGGTATTTCTTGTTGAGTTCTGCAACAGAGGCTTCAGGGTTCTCATCCTTGTTTATTTCCTCCTCAAGTTTGTTTACTAAATCAGGTGCCCTTTTTCTAAGCTCTTCAAGGGCTTCTTTCCATTCCTCAGCCTCTTTCCCTCTTCTTTTCTTGAGTTCGATTATGCAGTTGCAAGCGGCATAAAGGACGCCGTACCAGTGGTCTGGCTTGCCCTCAACCTTGGCATCTGGTAGCTTTGATCTGGCATAGACGAGAAGTGAGGCCTGTCTTCCGCTGTCATTAACTAAGTAGTGCCTTGAAACCTCAAAGCCAAGTTTCTCAAGGATGTTAGCAAAAGTGTCCCCGATTACAGCATTCCTACCACTACCAACGTGAAGTGGATGAACTGGATTGGCACTAGTGTGCTCCACCATGACCCTACTTCTCTCGATTAGTGAGGAGCCGAAATCAGGCCCAACTTTGATAGTAGAGTCTATTACAGCCTTTGCAAAATCCTTTCTGTTAAGCTTTAGGTTAACAAATCCACCCTTTGCATCAGAAGAATGGGCATAAGGTATGGAAGAAACGTCTAAAGATGCAGAAAGTTGATTAGATATCTCATTTGGCTCCTTTTTCAGGATTTTTGCTAGTTCGAAAGCCACAGGAGAACCAAGATCCCCAAAATTCAGATTTGGAACTCTTGAGACGGTTACTTTGATGTCAAAAGAATACAGGTTCTTGATCACTTTCGATAAGTTATCAGCGAAAGCTCTTCTTACTTCATTAAGGGGGTCCAAATGCATTCACATACGAACAACTTGAAGCTTCGTTTAATAAATCTTATAGATAAATCAGGAAATCTTGTTGTAGTTGAATTGAAAAGAGATAAACTCCCAAGAGATGTATTAACTCAAGCCATTGATTATGCTTCAGATGTTTCTTCGTGGGATGTTGATAAGCTCAGCGAAATATGTACCAGATACACTAACCAAGGTTCGGAAGACTACTTAAGTGAGAAATTTGAAGAAATTGATCTAGAAGATTTGACCATTAATAAAACTCAGAGAATTCTCCTTGTTGGTTTTTCGATTGAAGAGTCACTTCAAAGGATGATTGAATGGCTCTCAAATAATTATGGAGTTAGTATCAATGCAGTCATTTTGAAATATGTGAAAACAAGGAACGATGAAGAGCTTATTGCTCGAACAGTAATAATACCGGAAGAGGTCGAGAAAGAAAGAACTAGAAAAAGGCAATTTAAGATTTCAATGTCCCGCCGAGCCAAACTCTCAGCTTCGCTTCGGTGCTATCGCACTAGGACAACAGGAGGATATGTGGCTTTGCCTTCGGCTACGCCCAAGTTTCGCCTTACGGCAAACTTCACATATCCCCGAAACCTTATACCCAATCGGCTTCAGGACGCAAACAAAATAAGAAGATTTAAAAAGAAATGATAATTAATTTATGAAAAGAGGTAATAAAAAATGAATCTCAAACCAATTAAGACAATGATTTTAGGAATTATGATAATGCTATTTGGTGGATTTATTATGGTAGATCAATCAAGTAACTTGGGAGGCATTGAATTCCTTATCGTTTTGATAGGACTAATAATTGGAATTGTTGGTTTATTTCAAAAAGATTAAATCAATGTCCCTTGCGCCGACTACACTCACTGCGTTCGCTGCGTATAACAGCGGGATAAAGGAGAAATCGAAAATTTCCCCAAATTGCCTTTGGCAACTTTTTTATCCGCAAAACGTTAGGCGAAGTGCTATCTGCAAATAAGAGAGAATGATAAATGCAAATTATTACTTAATGCACTGGCTGGCGATTAAATTGCTACGCTGCTGTGCTTAGTATGTTACTAAGCTGGGAGGAGATCCAAAGCCAATACATTATATTGATTGCTTAACAACATTGAACCATATCGCTGACATCGATGTTTCTTGCACAAAAAATAAAATGCTTATTAAAGGTACAGAAATGCTTTAAAAATGTTAAGGAGAACAAGGAAAAATAGGCACTTCGCTTAACAGCGTTTATATATGAAATTCTGGCTCCCGCACTTAATATGAGACCAACAAACGAAAAGGGTAAATAGCATGAAAACAATTTCAAAAGCAAATCCATGGCGGTTTTTTGCTCTTGCTCTTGGTATTTCATGGTTTTTCTGGATATGGGTTATATTGCTAGGCTGGAATGTCTTTACATTTCCAGCAATAATTCTCGGTGCCCTTGGACTGTTTGGCCCTGCAATTGCAGAAATCATCCTAATATCTCGCACTCACGATAAAGAAGAATGGCGAGATTACTGGCAGCGTGTATTTGACA
>CAYZRF010000030.1:0-17689 GCA_964480775.1 uncultured Nitrososphaerota archaeon | reverse complement strand
AAGGGTCGTATCTTATGCCAGGGTTTGTTGACTCCCATTATCATATAGAGAGTTCGAGGCTTAGCCCTAGAAGACACGCTCAGATAACGCTTCCAAGGGGAACAACTACAATAATTGAGGACTCCCACGAGATATGCAATGCTCTAGGCTTGAAAGGGATCTCATATCTCCTTGAGGAAACAGAAGGTCTATTCCAGAAGGTATATGTCTCTCTATCTTCAGCAACCCCTCCAACGCCATATGAGGAAACAGGAGGCTACATAGGTGGAAAAGAGGCCGAGGAGGCACTAAAACTGGATAGAGTAGTAGGCATAGGGGAGGTCATGGACTACGTCCAGCTATTCAACAGGGGAGAGAGGTTATGGGAGGTCATTCAGGCGGGCCTGAATGCTGGAAAGGTAGTAGAGGGCCATGGAGTTCCCCTTCCACCAGAGGCTGATGCTTGGCTTTGTTCCGGAGTTTCCTCAACTCATTTCTATGGAAACGTTCATCAAGCCTTAGAACTCCTTCAGAGAGGGGCTTTTCTTGAACTTAAGGCTAGTGCCTGTAAGGAAGCAATATCAGGCCTTGTAGAGGCTGGCATAGACTGGCAGATGGTTGGAATTTGCGTTGACGACCGTCCTGCAGAACTTCTAGCGAAAATTGGGCACATCGATCACGAGGTGAGAGAGGCCATAAAGGCAGGGCTCGACCCTTTGATAGCTTATCAACTTGCAACTATAAACAACGCTAGGCATTGGAGGTTAGAAGGCGAAGTCGGGCTAATAGCACCAGGTCGTTATGCGGACATTCTCTTTATCTCCGACTTGGAGAGAGTCGAGATAATCGAGGTTATGGCAAACGGTCAGATGGTGGCTGAGAGAGGAAGGCTTATCGTTGATATACCGGTGAAACCAGCTCCAGATTACGTTAGGAAAAGCCTACGCCTCCCAAGAGCTTTAAAGCCAGAGAACTTTGAGATAAGGGTATCTCCTGATAAGAAAGTTGTGAGAGCAGTTGTTCTGAGGCCCAGATACTTCGGAGCGGATTTAGATGAGCTAACAGAGGAGCTTGAGGTTAGAAACGGAGTTGTTCAAAGAGATCTCGGAAGGGGTATAAACAAGGTTGCCATCGTTGACAGGTTCGGTAGAAGCATAGGAATCTCCTTCTGGAAGGTAGGATATAAGGAAGGAGCCGTGGCTATGAGCATACTACATGATTCTCACAATATATCAGTAATAGGGGCTACAGATGAGGAGATGACGCTAGCAGTCAACAGAGTTTTCGATCTTAAGGGCGGAATTGTCGTGGTAAAGGGGAACAAAGTCCTCGCAGAGATCTCCCTCCCGATTGGGGGTCTTATGACAGACAGACCATTGGAAGAAGTAGTAAAGGAACTGGAGGACATCAATGAAAAGGCTAAAACGCTTAAACCCGATCCTTCCTTAGATCCGCATCCAATAGATACTCAAACCTTCATGTTTCTGACTTGCTATCCAAGAAAAATAATGCTAACGGCTAAAGGTTTAATCGATCTTCAGACAGGGAAGAGAATACCTCCAGTTTGGTAAGCAATTTGCTTGAATGACCTGTGCGTTAATTAAGGATAGGTTGCTATGTTAGACTTTGATTAGCATGGGGATGAGTACCGAGGAGATAATGGGTTTAGCCTTAAAAATGGCTGGATTCGATTCAATTCCTGCAGATAGCGAGATATATAACTCAAAAAATGATGTTAACAAAGTACTTTTTGCTATAGATGTTGGAGTCCCAGGTTTATTATTAGCGAAAATGCTTGGGTGTGATGCGGCAATAGCACATCATCCGGAAGGGGGAATGGCGGCCATCGAAGGCTTCAAGGTGTTTAGAAAGCATGTTGATCTGATGATCAAGAACGGGGTGCCTAGAGATGTTGCCGAAGAAGCTGTTGAAAGAAAGATGAGGGCTCTAATGGTAAAGTCACATCAAAGAAATTATGACTTGGCCCCTAGTGTCGCTAGAGCTTTGGACTTAGGTTATATGAACATTCACAACCCATTGGACGAAATAGGAAGAAGGATTATGCAGGAAGTAGTTGATAAGGTTGGTAGTGACGCTAAAGTAAGAGATCTTATGTCAGCATTCATGGGTCTAAGAGAATTTAGTTTAGCGAAAACTCCTATAATGCTTGTTCTAGGAGACGAGGATAACAGAATTGGTAAGGCAGTTGTAGCACACGGAGCTCTTACAAATGGTGGCAGTGACGTTGCTAGAGCATATTTCGAGTATGGGGTTAATACTCTGATATATATTCACATAGAACCAAGGGATTTGGAAATCTTAGCGAGCTTAGAATTAGATGGAAACCTGTTAGTGACCGGTCATATCGCATCTGACTGTGTTGGAATAAATCCTTTCATAAGAGAACTCAAAAAGAAAGGGATAGAGGTCATAACTTTTGGACTTGTCAGCTTGTGATGTTTCTTCTAACTAAAAGTTCCCTTGTTTATGTAGCTTTGATAGTGTAGCTCAAGCGATATCATTGCTCATTTACCTTTGCATCTTCGATCTCTTGAGCTTGGAGAGCGGAATATTCCCTTATGGAGAACTTCCTTCTACTTCTATTCTACATTCTTCAAGATTTTCTCTCTGATTTCATCACTTAAATGCGGATCGGTTCCCAGAGCCAAGGCCATTAATTGAGTGAAGAAGACAATTGGAATTTTATTTTCCTCTTCGAAGACTTCATTTCCCCTTTGAAGGTTGTACAAGCAGAGAGGACAAGTAGAGACAATAACATCTGCCCCCCTAGACTTAGCAGAGCTGATAATTTTCTCGGCTCTCATTTCCACGATGTCGGGTCTAAACACAATATGATAATTCCCACAACATTCTGTTTTGAAGGGAAAGTCTACAGGCTCAGCTCCTATACTTCTAATAAGATCTTCAAATATCGTTGGACTATCTGGATTATCAATTGGAATTCCCTTTGGTTTATTGGGCCTAAGAATGGCGCATCCATAGTAAGATGCGACTTTTAACCCATTCAAAGGTTTGATGACTTTACTCTTGATCTTTTCAAACCCAAACTCTTTGAATAGGGTGATAAGATGGGTTATCTCCAGTTCTGGTACGTAATCTGGCTCATCGTCAATGAAAGAGTTTATGGTCCCCAACTTGTCTGAATCCTCTTTTAGCGTTAGATTAACCCTTTTCAATACGTTATAGCACATTGAGCAGGCTGTAACCACCTTATTGGAGTCCATCTCCTCTATTTTCTTTTGAGCATTAATGAAGGACCGCACTGCTCCTAAGTGTCGCATTACGTTATCAGTAGCAAGGCTGAAGTTAACTCCACAACATGTCCATTTAGGAATCTCTATCAGATCAATTCCAAGTTTTTTACAGACCTCTATGGAGGTCTTTTCGAACTCAGGATAGTTATTCTTAAGAGAACAACCGGGATAAAACAGAAGTTTCATCTCTATCACCACGTAAACTTCTGAGCTACAGCTGTTATTGCTATTTGTGGTAATTTCTCCATGTTCTCGATCTTTCTTAAGTCAACTCTTGTGAAGTTCCTTTCTCTGATTTTGATCTCTCTTAAGGCTTCCATAATTGCCGCTACATCCAATCCTCTCGGGCACCTGACAGTGCAGACAAAGCAAGATGCGCATATCCAAGGCGTCTCTTTCTCAAGGACGCACTTGTCTCCCCTTTGAACGAGTGCAATTGCCTGGTTCGGCAAGATATCCATTTTTTCAGTAAACATACATCCAGCACTACAACAACCACACTGATAGCAAGCATAGACATTTTGTCCGCTAATCTCCATTACTTTCTTTGCTAGCTCATTCATTTCCCTTACCTCCTACCTCTCTTACAACTAGCTCAACAACCTCGTCGATTTTTGCCTCAACCTTTTCTGATAGCCTCTCGCTGACTTTGGGAGGTCCAACACACACACCTACGACGAGTACCTCCTCAGGAACCTGATCTGGGTACAAAGTTCTATAAATTTCCAAGACAGCCGGAAGACTCAGGCTGTGTGGATTAATTAGGTTTGGCGAGTCACAAAGCTCCTTCAGGCTAAGTTTTAATACACTTCCCTCTTTTGCGTGCGGGATCTGAAGTGTGTCAATTATTATAACTTTCCTATAATTGAGCATCTTTCTCGCAACTGAGAGAGGGGAAGAAGAACAGGATTCGACCCTTATGTCCTTTGGAAGCTTCATTTTCGTCAGTTTTTCAACTACTTTAACTCCAAAGCCGTCATCGCCAAATAAAGGATTACCCCATCCCAATATGAGGGTAGAATTCAACTTCTCCTCAGCCTCCTCAGCACCTTTCCTTCTTCATTCATTATTACGACCTCAAGAGGCATTTCTCCCGGCAAAGAATGGGTAGAACAAGATAAACATGGGTCGTATGCTCTGAAAGCCATCTCTACTCGATTTAAGACTCCTTCTGGCACATTTCCTCCTCTAATAAGTTTCCTAGCCGAGTTCCTAATCTCCATGCATATAGCAGCATTGTTCATTGTAGTTGGCACTATTAAGTTGCTATTCTTGATTATTCCATTCTCATCAGCTTCGTAGTGGTGGATTAGCGTACCGCGGGGAGCTTCTACTACTCCTATCCCTTCTCCCTTGTAATCACCCGTGTAATTCATGACCTCTTTGCTGGTGATTTCTGGATCTTCCAAAAGCTCAAGCATTCTTTCAGAACAATAGATCATCTCTATCAATCTCGCCCAATGAAAGGCTAGAGTAGCGTGAGCTGGCCTGCCCAAGGCATCCATGTAATCCTCGTAAGCCTCTTGTGCCTTAGGTGTTGGCATACCTTCGGATACATTTAAGCGTGGGAGTGAATTTACTCTATAGACTCCACTTCCTTTTCCATCTACAAGTCCTTTCCACCCGATCTTCTTCAAATATGGAAATTTGGTATAAGTCCAAGGCTCAACTCTCTCTGCTATATAATCAAGATAGTCAGAGCAATCAAATTTGAAGGTTTCATGACCTTCAGGGTTTATGACCTTTATTTTTCCATCATAGAAGTTGATCTGGTTATTTGAATCCACTAATCCCATGTAATAGGTCTCCAGACGATAAAGATCGCCAAAAAACAGGTCCCTATACTTTTCGTTTTCAACAATGTTCTTCTTGAAGAAGGAAAGGGAGTCTAGGGAGAAGTCCAGCAATCCCTTTGCCTTTTCTATGACCTTTACCCTTTCCTCTTCAGTTAAGGGTTTACTCACTCCTCCTGGAATTGCAAACGGAGGGTGAACCGCCTTCCCTCCAATGATCTCCTGTACCCTCTCTGATTCTGTATGCCACTTGAGAGCCCTTTTAGTGAGCTCAGGATGCTTCTGAAGAAGACCAATGAAGTTTCTTACTGATGGTTCTGCATCTGGCGAGAGGAAGAGATCTGGAGACGCGAAGAGGAAGAAATGAATTATATGACTGTGGATGGTGTGGGCACAGTATGAAAGCTCCCTCAACTTCTTTGCAGTTGGAGGAGGATCTCTTCCAAAAAGTTGGTCTAAGGCCTTTACAGCTGCCATGTGGTGAGCCCAGGAGCAAACCCCGCAAATACGATTTGCTATTCTCGGCATTTCTTCTGCCTGTCTTCCAACCGAGAGGACTTCAAAGGCCCTGTAGTCCATCACTTGGAAGTAAGCTTCCTTAACATTTCCCTCTTCATCCAATATTATATTGATCTTAGCCTCTCCCTCAAGCCTAGTAACCGGCTCAATCGTTATGATCTTTCTCTCTTTCTCACCCATCCTTAATCTCCCTCCAAATCCAAGTACCTCCTGTTTATTATGGCTGCAGCAAGGGAATACATGTAAAAGAGCCCTAGCGGGTCCGGTAATTCATCTAACAGTTTTCTTAACTCCTCCTCCCCCACCTCTCGCTCCTCTTCAGCCATGAGTGCTGAAGCAACTGCACTTAGGAACCTAGTCCCTTGATCTTCAATGTTTGGAACAGGTCCGAAACACCCTCTACATGGCATATTCGAATCAATGCACCTTGCCCCGCAGCCCCCCCTCGTTACAGGCCCCAGGCAAATAATTCCTTGTTTTAAGAAACATTCATCCCTTCTGATCTCGCCCTCGTGAACCCTCCTAAATCTCTTTATATGTAGCACCTCTGGCTTTTCACGCTCACAGAAATCACATAAACTCGTTCCTTCTGCGATAAAAAGTCCTTTTGGAGGAACACTGCCTTTTTGTAAGTCTTTAACTACATCTATCAGCTTGTTCACAGATTCAACTGGTGGGGGGCAACCTGGCACCCAAATATCCACGTCCACAAAGTCGCAAATGGGTGAAACTAAAGATCTAAGTCTTGGAAGTTTTAAAGCAGCCTCTTTAAATTCTTCAAATCCTGGCAGCTTGCCATCAGGATTGTCCGTGCTCTTTGTAGTCACATATCCTTTTTTAAGCAGAACTCGGCTTTCAACTGAATTTGCAAGACCTGGAATTCCACCATAACATGCACAAGTTCCAAATGCTACCAATATACGGGATTTATCCCTTAGCTGTTCAAGAGCCTCTTTATGTCTTTCAGTACGAATTGCACCAAAGAATATGCCCACATCTATTTCTCTAGTTTTCCTTAGGTCCTCTTCTTTGCCATCCACAACAGCTGGCCAAAAGACTATTTCGGCAGCATTAGCCAGTTCTATTAACTTTTCACCAGCATCAATAAATGCGACATCACAGCCGCCACATATCGAGCCGTAATCTACAGCCAGCTTTATCTTTCTCATTCCACTCCCCTCAACGGACCTAATTCCTTCAATTCTTCAGTAAACTCCTTTATCACCCTGGCGAATTTCCTTCCCTCTGTTGCTGAAATCCATTCTAATCTGACACGTGCTGGGTTTATCCCCATTTGTTTTAGGAACTTCTTTAGGAGGGTAACACGCTTAAAGCATTGGAAGTTCCCTCGGACGTAGTGACAGTCTCCTGGAGTATGGCACCCTGCAATTAAGACACCATCAGATATCTTTAAGGCCCTTAAGACGTGTTCCATATCAATTCTTCCGGTGCATGGAACTCGGATTGGCGTAATCGTGGGAGGATACTTTAATCGGGAAGTCCCAGCCATGTCTGCTCCAGCATAACCACACCATCTACAGAGAAACGCAATGATCTTGGGCTCAAACTCTTCGCTCATCTTAGATCCCTCCCACAACTGCCTCGATCATGGCATCAATCTGTTCATCTGTAAAGTTCCTAAGGCTTATTGCGCCAGAAGCACACGTAGAAACGCATGCTCCACATCCCTCACAAATTATCTCATTGACTTCAGCCTTACCGTCTACTATCTTTATGGCTCCGTATGGGCATACGGAAAGGCAAAGACGACATCCACTGCAAAGGTCTCTGTCCACACTGGCGACCGTTGGTGTATGGCTTATTTCATCCTGTGTAAGGATCTCTAATGCTTTACTTGCAGCAGCGCTAGCTTGAGCCACTGTGTCTTGTATGTCCTTTGGAGATTGTGCGGCACCAGCCAAAAAGATACCAGGTGTTGCAGATTCTACCGGATGTAGCTTCGGGTGACGTTCCTGAAGGAAGCCGTAGTTATCAATCTGAATTCGCATCTTGCTTGCCAAATCAGCAATTCCCTGAGCTGGCACTATTGGCAAGGCCAAGACAGCCATGTCGACCTCAACCTCTATCCTTCTGTTCAACAAGGTATCAACGGCAAATATCTTCACTTTTCCGTCTTCCTCGTAAATTTTGGAGACCTTTCCCCTGATAAATTGAATACCAGCTTCCTCTTGGGCTCTTTTAACGAAATCCTCATAGTTCTTTCCTACGGCCCTGATGTCTATGTAAAAAGAATAAACTTCGGCATCAGGCACAAGCTCTTTGAACAGTAAGCCATGTTTCGAACAGTAAGTACAACAAATGTGACTGCAGTAAGGTCGATGCTTCTCGTCTCTGGAACCAGCGCAGTGAATGAAGGCTATTCTCTTCGGGATCTTCTCGTCACTAGGCCTCTTCGGTATTCCTCCCGTGGGACCATTTGGAGAAAGCAGGCGTTCAAACTGAAGGGAGGTTATTATATCCGGATACTTATCAGCTCCGTACTCGCTGATTTTTTCGGGGTTATAAAGCTCGTAACCGGTTGCTACAATTATGACCCCGACATCTTCCTCTATTATTTCGGGCTGATCATAGAAATTAATTGCGCCAGGACCACAAACATCAGGTTCTGCGCATTTACCACAAATTATGGGATTCATACCAAGACAAGCATCTGGATCGATAACGTAGGAGGATGGCACGGCTTGTGGAAACGGTATATAAATGGCCTTTCTAAGGCTTAATCCCTCGTCAAACTCAGAGGGAACAACTACAGGACAGACCTCTGTGCAATTATCACAAAGGTTACACTTATCTGGATCCACATACCTTGGATTCTTCTTTATGCGAACGTGGAAGTTCCCCACATATCCCTCAACATCAATAACTTCTGAAAGGGTTAACAGCTTAATGTTTGGATGATTGGCAACCTCGCTCATTAGCGGGGTTAGGATGCACTGGGCGCAGTCAAGAGTTGGGAAAGTCTCTGCCAACTGAGACATGTGTCCTCCAATGGTCGGTTTTTTCTCGACTAAAATGACTTGAAAACCAGCGTTTGCAATATCCAGAGCTGCCCTAATTCCAGCAATTCCTCCTCCAATAACTAAAGCCTTCTTGTGCAGGCCAACCTTGACAGGTTCAAGCTCCTCGTTCCTGACAACCTTTTCGATGACGCTTTTGATTAGTCTTATAGCCTTTTCTGTTGCCATATCCATATCTTCATGAACCCAGCTACATTGTTCCCTTATATTTGCCATCTCACATCTGTAAGGGTTTAGACCAGCGTGTTCTACCGTCTCTCTGAAGGTTGTTTCGTGAATCGATGGAGAGCAAGCAGCAACCACAACCCCAGTTAATCCCTTTTCTTTAATGGCCTTTTCTATTAGCTCTTGACCTGGCTTGCTGCACATATAATCGTAGTCCTCTGCGTGTACCACTGCTGGATGCTTTGAAATCTCCTCAACAACTTTCTTAACGTCAACGGTTGCTGCGATATTTCTACCACAGTGGCACACAAACACGCCTATCCTTTCCTTCTTATATCTCTCTCCGCTAGAATCTGAATAGGACGCCGATGTTACGCTCTCCATTTCTTGATCACCCCTCTTCTCTTTTCTTCAGGGCTTTCTCTCCAAGCTCAACTCCCCTCTCAAAAGCTCTGAGATTAAGATCGAGGTACTTTCTTGGAACAGTAGACTTAACAGACTCTCTTAGAGCGTCGACGCTTACTGCATCCCATACCTTTCCAAGAAAGCCGAGCATGATGACGTTTGCTACAATTCTCGCTCCCATTTCCTCGGCCTCTTCTGTAGCCGGAACCTCGTAAACGATGTAATTACTGGCTCTTTCATCCGGTTTGACAATCGAGCTATCTACTATCAAAATTCCTCCCTCTCTAAGCCTTGGCAGAAACTTCTCATAAGCGTCCTTGCTCATCAACACTATGACCTCTGGATTTAGAAGGTATGGATAATCTATCTCCTCCTCGTCTATCACCACACCACTATAACACGTCGATCCCCTGGCTTCTGGCCCATAAGATTGTGTCAAAGTAGCTTCTTTGTTATCATAAACGGCGGCAGCCCTACCAACTATATAACCAGCTGTTATTATTCCTTGACCACCAAAGCCAGCGAACATAACCTCTCTTCTGCCTCTGCGACTCATCTCCCCCGCCTCATCTCCTCTAATTTCCTAAGGAGCTCATAATAGGTGGGTTTCTCCTCTCTCTTTACAAAATTGCCTAAAATCAAAGGTTTACCCATGCTGATAGCTACCTTGCTTGTGTCAGCCCCATGTCTGATGATTGAAGATTGAGCAAACCACTTAGCCATATCATCAGGCTGGGGGAAGTTGTTCCTCCTACCAAAATTCACAGGGCAAGGTGATAGAACCTCTATATACTTGAATCCCTTCATTCTAAGAGCCTCAGCTATAGACAGCTCTAGCTCCCTAACATGAACGCTTGTCCACCTGGCCACAAAGACAGCCCCAGCCGCATCAGCAAGATGTGGTGTGTTAAACGGATGCTCAATGTTACCATACGGACTTGTGGTTGAATAACCACCGTGAGGGGTGGTAGGAGCAAGCTGCCCTCCTGTCATTCCGTAGATGAAATTGTTAACGCAAATAACCAGCAGGTCATTGTTTCTCCTGCAGGCGTGTATGAAGTGATTTCCTCCTATAGCAAAAAGATCTCCGTCACCCGATATTACCGTGACGCAAAGCTCTGGCTTTGCAAGCTTTAGCCCAACTGCAAATGGAATGGCTCTTCCGTGAGTGGTATGAAAACCATCTATATCAAGATAGCCTGAGCCTCTCCCGCAGCAGCCTATACCAGAAACATAAACGACCTTTTCTTTCTCAATTCCCACTCTCTCAAGGGCTCTTATCCAAGCATGAATTGTGGGACCCACACCACATCCAGGACACCATATGTGGGGCATTCTATCGGTCTTAAGCCACTTGTCTATTGGATGCGACAACTCATAAGCTTCTTCCAACAATTTCACCTCCCAATAACCTTTTTGATCTCATGATATATCTCCCCTGGTGTAATCAGTCTACCTCCCATTCTCGGAACTAGGATAGTCGCTGCGTTTCCGTTTGCTTCTCTTTTTACCTCTAAGTATATCTGACCATAGTTTAGCTCAGGAACTATGAAGAAATCCACTTGTCTTGCCCATTTTCGTATTATATGTTCAGCAAAAGGCCAAACAGTTATCAATCTTATGCTTCCAGCCTTTATTCCTTCTTCTCTAGCCATTCTAACAGCTCTTTTAGCTGGACGAGAGACCTGACCATAAGACACGACTGCAATTTCAGCATCGTCCATGAAATCCTCTTCTACTTCTACGATCTCCTCTCTATGCATCCTGATTTTGTCGTTAAGACGTTTTACTAACTTTTCTTGGGCCTCTGGAGTAGTATCCGGATAGCCTCTCTCATTGTGGGTAAGACCGGTGGTCTTAATGGAATATCCTTCTCCTGCACATGCCATGGGAGGAATAAGGTCCTCGTCTGGCTTATAGGGCAGGTATTCCTCAGGTGGAACCTTTGGTTTCTTCCTATAAATGATCTCTATTTCTTCCTCAGCTGGAACTACCACTTTTCCTGCACTATGACAGACAGATTCGCTTGCAAGCAAAATCGTTGGGACTCTATACTTTTCAGCAAGGTTGAAACAGCGTATTGTAAGGTCAAAAGCTTCCTGCGGGGACTCAGGAGATAATGCGATAATTTCATACTGTCCATGGCTACCCCACTTCGCCTGCATGATATCTCCCTGAGCTGTAAGAGTAGGAAGACCTGTGCTAGGTGCACCTCGCTGGACATCCACAATGACTACTGGAACTTCCATCATGACACCAAGTCCTATATTCTCCATCATTAAGCTGAAGCCTGGTCCAGAGGTGGCTGTCATGGACTTTACTCCTGCCCAGGATGCCCCCAAGATGGCTGCCATTGAAGCGAGTTCATCCTCAAACTGAACGAAAATCCCTCCTACATCCGGAAATCTCCTTGAAATGTGCTCTGCTATCTCGCTGGCTGGGGTTATGGGGTAGCCTGCGAAAAACCTACAGCCTGCAGCTATAGCTCCCTCAGCTATTGCAATGTTCCCGTACCAGAAGTGCCTTCCAGTCAAAACAGCCTTTCCCAACTATATCGCCTCCAAAATCAAAGGTCTTCCTCCCTCTTCTCAACCCAAATTGCATATTCAGGACAAATAACTTGGCAGAAGCCGCAGGCCACACAGACCTTTCCCTTTTCAGGCTCCTCTATGGCTTCAACAAGATGGTATCCCTTCTCGTTAACCCTTTCAGATCTATGTAAGACCTCTCTAGGGCAGAAATCAATGCACAAACCGCACCCTTTGCACCTTTCTTCGATAATATGGACTTTTCCTCTTGAAATCTTGAGCTTTTGGCTCGGTAGAAGCTTGCTACCAGCGGGCATCTGACTCTTCAACCTCCCCACCAACTATTAGTTAAAAATATTCACGCTTGAAAGATGAGCCTCCTGGACAGAAAAATACGTTTGTTGAATAAATAAGGTCTGTAAGGGCAATACGGGACCAGAAACTCTCATTTCTTCTCGGAGGACGTTCAGAAGCCTTTGAGATTCATTGTATAGCTGATTTCTCACTTCCATCCTCCTTCTTGGAGGACACGAGGCTCTTCTTATAAACTCTACTACAAAGAAATAGCCATTACAGTGGAAACCACAAGTGTGCAGACATATTGGCAGAAGAAATGATTCATATTTTGATGAGATTGATTGCCGAGTAGATAAGTGATATCACCAAATCTTGGTGGCATATTGCCCCACCGGCCACAGTCCATCCAATAAGCGAACCAAACATCACATCAGTTGGATAATGGAGCCCAAGGTAAACTCTACTGACAGCAGTTGAAACCGCAATTGCATATAACACAAGTCCTAGCGCTGGGTAAAAGTTAGTTAGTATTCTGGCGATGATAAATGCATTCATTGAGTGGCCGCTTGGAAATCCACCGCCTATCTCATCTGCTAAACGTCTAACAGAGCTATGAGTTTGATAGGGTCGTGGTCTTGAAAACAATGCTTTAAGAGGAAGAACAACGAAAGTACCCCCTACAAAAGACGAGAAGAGAAGAATCCCCTGAGTTATTGCTCCAAAAACGCACAAAATCGCACTCAAACTTATGATCGTCATCTCTTCTCCCATTATAGAGGCTATTTTGAGATATTTCCCTAGAAATGGCTCTCGAAAGATGTCATTCAACCTTAAAAGAATTCTTCCTTCTAATTTTGCTAACCATCCGGGGATTAGATCAATAGATATTCTTCTTCCTTTTCTATGCCTTATTTTATATTCAACAAGCTCAATAATAACCCCTACTAATAGTAAAATAGCAGCAGGGAATATCCTCGTTCTCACTAAATCGTTTTGCATTTTATTCGCCTTGTACTTACAGAGAACGAATTTCGAATCAAATATACACCCTGTCGTAATAATACTTTCGGGGAAAAGGCCGAAATAAAATGGAATACTCTAAACTACTCTCTCTTTGGAGTTGTCGAGCCAAACTATTTGATTTTCGTAATCTTTTCCCAGACATGTTAATTTGCTTATTCTCCGGATGTATCGCTTTGACAAAAGCAGAAAAAGAGTAAGTATTGATTGTTTCAAGGAAATTATTCCAACAGTTCGAGAGCATCTTTTAATGATATCATCTCATTGGATAATTCTCTCTCCTTTTTCTCCAGGTCTGATTTCTTTGCATCATACTCAGAGCCACTTATCTCTTCAAGAGCAAGTCTTGCCCTAAGTTCCTCTAACTGAAGCCTAACCTTCTCGAGTTCCTCTTCTATTTCAGAAATTCTCTCTTCAAGTTCCTCCTTTTTCTCGGATAATTCACTAGTAAGGTCCTTCTCCTTCTCTTCATATTCGGAGTCTATCTTGTTGAAAGTTTTCTCGCTTATCTCCTTGTTCATCAATAAGTCTCTTAATTTTTCCCTCTTGCTCTTTATCTCCTTTATTTTAGACACGACATCCTTTATTTCCTTGGCAAGTGGAGCCATTGCCTCCTCAACAACAGCTTCTCCTGAAATTATGGCTTGATATTCCGCTTTCTTCTGCTTGTACTCCTCTTCAGTAATTTTCCCTTCAATAAGCAGGTCTTCTAACTCGAGAAGAGAGATA
This sequence comes from uncultured Nitrososphaerota archaeon, assembly GCA_964480775.1. Classification (GTDB taxonomy): domain Archaea; phylum Korarchaeota; class Korarchaeia; order Korarchaeales; family Korarchaeaceae; genus QMVU01. The sequence goes on along the minus strand of CAYZRF010000030.1, from coordinate 3,941 downwards.
TAGGCCTTGATCTTTCTTTTTTGATTTTTGTAATCTTCTTCGTTAATTTTTCCCATAATAAGGTCTTCCTCTATTCTTTCTAGGGCCTTCTCAGCTTCCTTAATGGTTTTAAACTCAAAGGTCAATGCGTCATCACCTAATTGAAGGTATAGGAAATAGATAAAAAGACTGATCAACTTCCGACAAAATATCCTTGCATCTATTGGAAATAGGGGTGGAAGTCAACACAACATATTGCTCAACTTGATAAGTGAACATGAACATATAGTGTGGAAATCGTATGAAAGATCTTGACTACTTCTTTAAAGCTAGATCTGTGGCAGTAGTTGGGGCATCAACAAAAATTGGTAAAATAGGACACGAAATCTTGAGAAGTCTTGTTGAAGGGAATTACAGAGGAAACATTTACCCTGTAAACCCAAGGGCTGAAAAAATTCTAGGACTTAAGTGCTACAAAAGCGTATTGGAGATTCCTGGAGAGGTAGATTTAGCAGTCCTCTCTATCCCTCCAAAAGCTGTGCCAGAAGTTATAGAAGAATGTGGGAAAAAGAGAATAAAAGCAATAGTTATCGTTTCAGGAGGATTTAAAGAGGTCGGACCAGAAGGAGCCGAAATAGAAAGGAAATGTATTGAAATAGCTAGAAAATACGGAATGAGAATAATAGGCCCAAACTGTATAGGAATTTTCGATGGAAATACCAGGCTTGATACTTTCTTTCAATCTAGAGAGAGAATGCTGAGACCTCCTAAGGGGAACATCGCATTCCTCACTCAGAGCGGAACCTTTGGCTGTGCCTTCTTGGAATGGGCAGCAGAAGACGGAATTGGAATTAGCAAATTTGTAAGCTATGGTAACAAAGCCGATGTGGATGAAGCTGACCTGATAAGGTATTTAGGGCAGGATCCCGAAACCAAGGTAATAGCAATATACGCTGAAAGCATCACGAATGGAAGAAAGTTCATGGATGCATGCAAAGAGGTATCTATGCGCAAACCAATTGTTGTCTTGAAATCAGGCAGGACAAGAAGGGGATCCATGGCTGCAGTTTCTCACACCGGATCCATCGCGGGATCATACAGAGTAGTGTCAGCAGCATTCAAACAATGTGGTGCTATTGAGGCCAGAACATTTGAAGAACTCTACGGTGTGTCAAAGGCCCTTTCGATGTTACCATTGGCTGCTGGCCCTAGAATTGCAATGGTAACAAACGGCGCGGGTCCATGTGTAATGGCCACGGATGAGATTGTTGAAAGGGGTTTGGAGCTTTCAGAATACTCAGAAAGAACAAGGAGCGAGTTAAGAAGACAATTACCTTCCTATGCTATAGTAGGAAATCCAGTTGATCTAACTGGAAGCGCAACCATGAGGGATTATGAGACAGCCATGAAGCTCCTTCTAGAGGACTTGAATGTTGATATCCTAATGGTGTTTTTTGTATTCCAAGATACCCCTCTAGAGGAAGAGATCGTTAGAGTGGTTCCAAAGATGAAGAATTATGGTAAACCTATCTTAGCGGTAGCAGCTGGGGGGCCTTTCACTAAAAACCAATCCCGAGAGCTTGAAAAAGAGGGAATACCAGTCTTTTCATCCCCTGAAAGAGCGGTTGCGGCTGCTCACGCACTATATTTAGCAGCAGAGTACTTCTGCAGATAAGATGGCGAGATCACGAAAGATTAATCCTTGAGACTCACTTCTTTTATATGAAGCATTGTGTAGAGGCCTGCAGCCAGCTGTACTGTTACAAGCTTCTTTATCGGAATTACTTGGTAATTCATTCCTTCCTCAACAATCTCATTTAGTTCTAAGAGCTTTCCCTTTATTTCTTCAGCCAAATCTTTCAACACCTTGTTCTGACTTTCCTCCAATTGATGTTCTATCATTCTCAGAAAGAGACCCGTGATTAGCATTGAATAAAACTTGCTCACTAATTCGTTGTCAAATTTCTCTGCTACTGTTGCAGATCTTTCTAACTCTGGATTGCTCTCAGCCCAATTTCTTTCTGCCTTAATAGACTCCAATCCAACCTCAAGGAAGTATTCTATGGATTCTTTGAACTTTGATGGTCTTGTTAGGAGATTCTGTACCTTCTTAAACCTATCATAGAGAAATTTGTAGAGCTCTTCTCTAAATTCGAGCTTTGATAGTATAGCCTCTTTTCTTATAACATCAGATTCAGAGAGATCATCTATTCTAGGATCATAGTAATAAGGTACTTCGCAAACAAGTTCAGTGACATTTGGATTAACTCTTTTGGCATAATCTACGCTCGATGTCCCGCTCTTGATTATTTCTGCTGGATCTTTGTCTGAATGCTCCTCTAAATAGTCGTATCTATCTTTAGTGCTTGGCAAGGAGTATACGGCGTCTGCGAACTTAACGGCATATGGCATCTCTGGTTCTCCAAGGCTTAAGGGCAATTCCTGCTTGTAGGCCATGTACTGGTAAATCGGGTATAGAAGTGGTATGTCACGGCTTAGGTAATAATAGACCCCTCCAAACCCAGCGTTGTGAAGAGAATAGATGAAATCCGGCTTTGTTTCATCTATTAGGGTCATCAATGCCTTTGTTTCTGGGATTGGCTTGTTGAAATTCAGATTTTTGTATTTAATAGGGAAAGTCCACTCGACTTGCTGGTTTCCAGCAGGTCTGTAAAAATTCAAAGCATAGTTAAGAGGAGTGAAAGGTCCTTTGAACCAATTTTCATTTAACATAGCTCCGTCAGGATCTGACACTTTAACGATATGAAGGGTAAAATTCAGAGCCTTCCTTAACTCTTCGTTTTCTGCATATACGATAGATAAGTAATCCAGCATCATGCTACCTATAGGTTCATTAGGATGAGGAAACGCAAAAAGGACAGCATTAAGTCGACCTTTTCCAATCTTCAGGGATAATATGGGGTTTCCGTCTCTTGATTTGCCTATCTCCTTTAACTCAACTATCTCGCGGTATTCTTCTGCGAGCTTTCTAGAAGACTCGTTAAGTTCCTCTACTGTTTTGAACTTCCGATAATCAGGAACATTCCTTAGAATCTCTTCAATGAGAAGGCCTAAATTCATTTACACATCCAATGCCAGAACAAAGTCTAAAATAAAAGCATTAGGTTAAGCCAGTGTTTGAGATGAAACTGGATAAAAAAGACATATATGCCTTGTTCATTGCATTAGGAATTTATCTCGCATTTCACTTAGTACTACTAACAATTGTTCTCAGCCTATCCATCGGGATCTTGTTTACGATATGGAATTACATTAAGGGAGAAAGCCTAAGAGGATCTATTTTGTGGATCATAATAGGAGTTGTCCTACTGCCTCTTGGATACTACCTTTACAGATTGATAAAAGAATAGAAGAGAATCTCGTGAGTTTGAGTTGGGAATTTTTCTTTTGTGCTGTATGGCTAAGAAATCCTAATTAGACCACCTGCATTCAAGTCTAAACTTTATAGATGGCCGAGGGCTGGAGTCTGAGAGATAAAGAGAGCTCAATCAGTTATTTTTTTATTATTATGAATTGTGCCCATGATAATGGCCCTGAAGGATTATGTAGTAAGGAGAACGTTCATAGCTTTACCTACTTTGTTTGCCATTTCAGTGATAGTTTTTACTATAATTCACGCAGCTCCTGGAGACCCTTTCCAATTCTTCTTAGGGTTCAATCCCAGAGTTTCTATGGAGACAATCGAGTTCTTAAGAGAGAAATATCATCTAAACGACCCTATATGGGTTCAATACATTTCTTGGCTTAAGATGCTTCTCTCAGGCAACATGGGATACTCTTTTATCACTCATAGAGCAGTTAGTGATGCCATAATGATCAGAGTTCCAAATACAGTGAAGTTGGTTCTTACAGCAGAGCTCATCGCCATACTATTGGCAATACCTTTGGGTACGATCTCTGCAGTTAAAGAAGGGGGCATTGTTGACAACATTTCCAGGGTG
>CAYZRF010000029.1:0-19594 GCA_964480775.1 uncultured Nitrososphaerota archaeon | reverse complement strand
GAAGTTATGCATCTGTTGGAATTGATGAAAAAAGCCAAAACTGTTGAGGAGATAATGAGTCTTAAACAACAAATACTGCTTGCTTGGCTTGGAAAATTTCCAATATCTGGCGACGCCTGCTATTTTTGCGTTTTGCGAAATCTTGAAGCACGGAAAAAAGGATTTCCGATTTATTGCGACGAAATTGAATGTCCATATGCGCAATTTCATGGATTTTGCAACGAAGAAAATAGTGATTGGCAAAAAATCATCGAAGTGGTAAATGAACTTGAAGAGTTGATTGAGAAACACTATTATTGCGGTGAGAAATACGGTGGTTGAAAAATGATTCGAATTTATTCGAAATTGGGGTGATCTTATGGAAAATGAAGAATTTAAACCCGAAATGCTCACTTTTGTGAGAGCTCTTGTTAGACCGAAGGTTTTGGAAGCTATAGAACTCGCTGAAAAAGGTGAGCTCACCTATGATACAAAATTCTGCGGGGAAATCACTATGCTTGAGCACCTTGGCTTCCTAAAGCCTACTCTCGAATATGGCGATTTCAAAATTTTTGTGCTAACAAGAAAAGGAAAGAAATTAAAAAAGCTCCTAATGGATCTCGCATTATTAGCCTATGATAGCAAGGAGGGGAAAAAGGATGGCTGAGGAGAAAATAGAATTTCCCATAATTAGGCGTGTCGGTAGAGATAAGAGAATTTATATAGGCAATCTATTTCCAAACGCCATATACGTTGCGCTCTGGAAAGCTATTGACGAGAATGGCAAAGAAGTTTATGTCATCGAGGAGATCGCAAGGCAGAAGAGCGTAAGAATAATCAAGAAGGTAAAGGAAGAGGCAGAGGATTACCAAGAGCTGGCGAGAGAGCTGGTTAGACCTCCAATCTCTGTTGATCCTGACGGGAGAGCTAAGAAAGATGATAAATGAGATAATTCAATGGATCCTTTTGTTAGCGCTCATATTTGCTGTAACAGATCTAAAGACTGAGTTATTGAAGCTAAAAAAAAGAGTAGAGGAATACCTAAAATCTGAAGAGGCGAGCTAAAATGTATCTGCGCAATTTAATTCGCCCTACCTTTGTCTTTATGGCTATGATAAGAATCCTTCAGCTTCCAGTAGTAGCTCTCGGCTTCTCCATAGTCTTAGCCCTCCTTTCTCTAATCCATCTAAAAGAGATCCTCTATAGTTTAGATAAGCCATCTCATTGGACAGTCCTTTTAGCAAGCGCAATATCAGCGGTAGCGATTCTTACAAGCTATTTTGACCTTTCCGTTGGACTCATACTGCTATTCTATGGCATCTCCATTCACTTTATCCATAGAGCTTCTCATTGGACAGCGGGAGACATAAAAAGAGCCATGATGATCGCAATATGGCTAATGATCTGCTCTTTCGTCTTCTATGTAGCAATAAGGTCATTTTTCTTGCGTCCAGAGATGTTCACCGAGCTTTATTAAAGACTTTCATACTAAGGTAAAACTTTATATGAATTTGGTTTACTATCTTCATAATGGAGTTGGAGAGGGGGTTTGTTCATAGGCTCACGTTCGCTTGCGATGGTAAAACTATGGAGAAAATAGACTCCTTTCTCAATGAAAAGGGGCTAAACAACAGATCAGAAGCCATAAGGGAGATCATAAAGCGCTTCTACAGCCTAAAAGAACATGGAATCACGTGGGACAACGGTCTCAGCCTGACAGATGATGGAGCCAGAACAGTCATACGATGGATTCTATTAGAGAAAAAGGAGATCTTGGACGATGAGATAAAAAGGCTTAGGGAGGTCGGGCAATGAGCTTAAATCTTTGGGAAATACTTATTCTAGGCTCTGTAGCTTCATTTCTAATAAACTTCATTCTCTTGTATAGGAAAGCAAAGAAAGAAATCCAAACCATGAGATCTAAAGGGGGGTTCATCAAGATAAAATGGCGTGAGAAGGATCTGCAATTCTATCTTCTTACAATAATAAGTCAGTCCGCTGTGCTCCTGTTTCTCTCAGCAGTTTTCTTGCTAAAATGAGTATGGGGGAGATGATATGAATAAAATTCTCTCGTTTGTTGCCATCGGCGTGCTGATTCTAAGTATGACTCTTATACTGCTCTCAACGCCAGCGTCAAGATTGAAGCAAGGAACACTCGAAAACTTTACAAAAGTAAATTTGGATGTGGGAGAATCAATAGAAGAGCCCATCTTCATCAGAAACTTAGGGATAAGGAGGTCTGGCTGGTTCTGGTTTCAAACGAAAGAAGTAAAACTCCAAATCTTTAGTTCTGCTTGGGAAGGCGAGTCATCAAGATATAAGCCCTTGCTTTTGGCAGAAGGGGATGCAATAAGCTTTCATGATGCAAAGACAGGGGATCTGGTCTATAGAGTCGAGGTTCTTTTGATCTTCGAGAACGGAACTGTTGTTTTAGGGATTTGGGAGGGAGGATGATGGTGGAGGTCATAATTAAAGCCAGCCTTTCTGAAGATTTTCCGAGATATGCAAAGAACTTACCGAAAGAGCTACTGATAAAACACATGAAGCGCATTATCAGAGAGAGGCTTGAATTGAAGCCCACAGACAAAGTTACCATAGAAATAAGCGAGTGAGGTGAGTACATGGCAGAGATAATCCATAGGATCAACACAAACTATATGAACGGCTTCCATCTTGCTATGATTTCTCTTCTCAGGCAAATCGAGGGGGAGGAAGTAGCCAGAAGATACGCAGAGCGTTTAGGTATAGATTACGATAAAGAATTCGGGGGGGATAAGGTTGAAAAGAGATAGGATCCAGCAGATAATAGAAGGGCTGATCGAAGATTTTGAGGCTGAATTAGTCACGAAGATGGAAGAAGAAAAGGACGAGAAACTGATTGAGTTCTACAGGGGTAGAGTAGCTGGTGCACGGGAGGTCTTGCGGGAGCTTAAGAGAGAAGGGGTGGTCTAATGGACTGGGAATCCTATTACGAGACCATAAATTGCCCGAAGTGTGGGAAGAGCATAAGGATTCCCAAGGGATACGACAAATTCGTCAATTGCTTGAACTGCGGAGAGAGGGTGGACATAAAGAAGGTAAAGAGGGGAAAGAAATGAAGGTTTCTTTCTTCAGAAAGATTCCTGATAGAGCTTTTGCCAATATTGAGCTCGATAAGAACGAATTCTATCTCTTAATAAGATGGAGCAGGAAGATGGGGCACAAACCAGAGGATGCCCTTGTCGTTGCGTTTCTCGAAGGTCTTACGAAAATGCAAGAAGATTTGAAGGGAGGTGAGAAACGTGCTGGTATGGTGCGAGTATAAGAAGAGATGGTGCGTGCTTCCATTTTATAGGGATTGTGAGCGGGGGCTGGAGCCTGTCTGCGAAGTTCTAAGCGAGGAGGAATTTAATCAAAAGATCGCTGAGCTGAACAACGATTTCCTCAAAGCTGTTTCTGAGAAACCCGTAATAGAGGTGTAAGCCATGGAAAAGATGTCAATATCCTATCCTGCTCTCCTAATCCTTGTTGCTATCATATTTACAGGCGGGATAGGCTTCGGTCTGCTCTTAAGAGAGCGAGAGATTAAAGAGATGACAGAGATCTTAAATGAGCTCAACACAAGTATTACCTACGCTTCCAGATACATAGAGAAGCTTCAATCGGAAAATAGACAGCTTAGAAGCGAAATACAGACTTTACAGCAAAGGTTGGAGGAAGAGAAGTTCTTCTTCTACTACTGCTCACTATCCAGCCAGAGATACGGGGTTTATGACTTAGCAGACTATCTGGAGAGATGGGAGTGGACTGAGGGAGCCTATACAAAGGATGTTTTTGACTGCTCTGAAATGGCAGCATATCTCGAATGGAGATTGGAAAATGAGGGCTACCACACCATTATTGTAACGGGCAGAGCTCCTTTTGGAGGAGGAAAGCACGCTTGGCTACTTGTAGAAACAAGTCCGAATAGATGGATGCCCGTAGAACCAACGACATATAGCATTGTCTGGTGGGATAACCCATACTTTGACAATTACTTTGTGTATGAACACGAGTTCGAGAGCATTTTCGAGGCTATCAACGTCTTTCCAGATGAATTCGACTGGTGGGAGGTTCTGTATGGTGGATAAAATCTATGTGGTTAGACGACGGAAGAAAGAGCCAAGCTACGAAGAAACACGGCTAATCATCGAAGAAATGGCTGAGCTCGGTATGGTTAGGATTATCCATGACTTTGAGAAGGGGCTGGGCTATGTGGTTACAGAAGAGTTCTTCAAAGAGGTTTTAGAAAGGGCAAAAAAGGAGTTCGGGGAAATAAACGAAGACTCTGTTATTCATGTGCTGGTAAGAATTGTTCCAGAACGCTACCGCAGGATAATCCCTATAGGAACAAAGGAAAACCCGATAGATGAACAAGAACTCATAACAAGAGTAGGCTTGCTTTGGAGCACTATAAAGAAGGCTCTCATTAGGAGGGGGCTCCTCGATGGAAACTTTCTCTAAGATCCCAAGACCACCAATCAAACAGATAATCTTCACGATTCTTACTGAGACTCCAAAAAATATGCTAAAAAACGAGAACATGACTTTGGAAGAGTTGCTGAAGCTAATGAACCTTTGGTGTCTTTATGAGGGATGGGAATCATTTTCTACAAAGACCATAATAACCACTCTTCTGGATATGGAAAAAGAAGGGCTTGTTGAGATGGATCTGTCTCAAACAAAGATAAAACCAAAAAACATAGCAGAGAACACGATTCCGAAAGAAAGAATAAGGATAAAGGACATAGCTATAACTGTAGGAAAATCTCCCAATCTTCTAAAACATCAGATACGAAGGTTCAGAATGAATCTTCATAAAGCAGGAGTTCTATAAAACAGGGTGCTCAAACCCATTTCTTTTTTTAATTAGCGGGGCGGGTTTAGGGGGCTGTCCTCATCGGAGATACGTGGGCGCACCTTCACATGGGACATACCCGCCCCAAAGATATTCTACCGCTTAGTTTTTTAAATTTTGTCTATAAATTAGTATGATGTCAGAGGACAGAAGGGTTTTAGAGGACAAGCTACGGTTCCTCGAACATCAGATAGGACGATATGAACAAGCCGTTCAAACAGAGATAGCGGAAAAGAGAAGCCCATTCCTCTATAAACAAGAGTTAGAGAGGTTAAAGGCTGAAAGAGAAAGCATTCTTAAGAAATTAAGGGGAGAAAGCTTCTCTGCAATGACGGCTCTAAAAACAGCATCAGACATCGGAAGGACGATTATGACCTTCCTTCAATTGAAATCTATGCTTCTACCCGGAGTTGTTTTAGGAGGCTGGTATTTAGCCATAAAGCTTGGCGGTGTAAGTAGCGTTAGGAAAGAGCTGGTCATAGCTCTCTTATTCTTAGCCATCTTGGTATCCTACATATCTATGAAAAAGAGCAAGAGGTAAAGGTAATGGGCGCAATCGAGATACAGATAGGAAAAAACAAAATAAAAGTAGATGTTCCAGAGAATCTGGAGCCAGTCTTTAGCAACGGAGTTCTAATTATGAACAGATGGGACGAATTTTCCCTTATCTTTATTAGATCAGCTCCCGGCAGGAAACCAGTTGCTAAAGCAATCATCACCCTGACGCCCAAACACGCAAAACGCTTCTTGAAGGAGTTAGAAGCCAATATAAAAAGCTATGAAGAGCAGTTTGGAGAAATAAAACTACCGGGAGATAAGGAGAAGAAAGAGTCAACCAGCTATATTGGTTGAGAAAGATGACCGAGGATTTTACTATAAGATACCTCCGAGCTCTGGAAGCAATGAGGGAGCGTGAAAAGGAAAGAGCTACTAAAAAAAGAAGAAATAAACGAAGTCCAAAGGAAAAGCGTGAGAATAGGAAGAAAGAAGCATGGGCTCTAACCAACGAGATTGTTGCCAAGATTAGGGAGATGTTATCAACTAGATCTGAAGTTAGCGTAATGGAAGTAGCTAATGAGCTTGGAATTTCAACCTACCAAATAAAGAGGGTTTTGGACAATATACTCAAGCACCAAGACATAGGGTTTATTGAGGATGGAGCCGTATTCTATAGGAGAAAGCTCTAACCCCTTTTTCTCAGGATTATTCCTCCTATGAACAAAGCCAGAGTTATGAGAAGAGCACCAGTTCCCTTCTCGGAACAGATGAAAGCTGGGAGCGCTGAGGGTATTGGTCGTCCTTCCCATGAAGGCGTCTCTATCCTCTGCTTTTCAAAGAAGTTAACATAGAAGCTCGTGCTTGCTGTCATGTTCTCTCCATCGCTATATCTGAAGGTAACTTGGTCATCAGTAAGCCAAGGCGAGGTATAGTTAGCTATAACCGTGATCTTAATGGCAACACACCACTTCGTCCTATTTACTTTAATCGTAATAGGAAGAAGAGCGCCCTTCTTTGCTTTTATGAAAAGTTGTTTAGGATAAGACAGATTAATTGCAACGGGAGTGAAGTTTCCCTCGAAATCTCCCTCCTTTGCTTCATAGAGAACCTTTATGCTTACATTCGTGTCAGCGCCTCCAAGATTTCTAATCCAAACCTTGACAACATCCTCTTGCCTTCCTTCTATGTTTTTCTCTCTGGCATGAGAGATGTTCAGTCCAAGAGGTTCAAGAGTTAAGAGGGCGTATGGAGGAAAGATCTCGCTATCCCTTATCTCTATGTATGCGTACTCTGTCGAAGATCTGTCTCTGTCAAAAAGAACATAGAAAATGATATGAGAGTAGTTTCCACGCTCCCTGACCGAGGTCATTCTGATAGGGTAAGGGTTCGGAAAATATTGGAGTTGAGCGTAGAGAAATCCATTCTTCTCAATACTTATGAGAAACTGTCCCAATTTTCTGATAATCGTTGGAGTTATAGCGTAATCCCCGACATGGAACGTCTCACCATCCGCTACTTTGATTCCAATCCAATTGCATCTTGGTTGACAACTAACATGAACAGATAGCGCTGAAAGAAGGAGCAACAAGAGGACAATGAAGGACGTCTTTGAAGGCATTTTCTGCACAAAATACTGCACATTACTTTTTAAAAAAGATTCCCAAAAACATCCCGATTTTCGAGAAATTTATGAGACTTGGCACAAGTAACGAAGCGCTTTTAAGAAAAGGATCCTTTACTTTTTTCTGTATGAGCCTGAAAAAGGAGAGGCGTCTTATAAGTAGGCGAGTAGATCTTTTCAAAAAGAGGTTTGGGATCAAAAAAGAAAAGGATAGGAAGCCTCTCCTAATCCTTTTGATAGGAGCTATGCTCTCCATCCTTTCTTTTAATCCGAATTTTGTAATCTTTGGTCTTTCTCTATCCCTTCTGACTTTTTACATTTTATCGAGAAGAAAGAAGTTTTAAGAAAACTTTTATTATTTTCCCACTAAGATTCACGATGCCCCTCGAACCTCTTTCGATAGAGCTGGAAACAGTAGAACGAATGATCAAAGAAAAAGAAAGCGAGTTAGGAGAAGCTTTAAAGAAAGGACTTCCATTCGAAGCTAGAAAGCTCTCAGAAGAGCTATACGAACTCAATCTTAAAAGAGCAAACGTTTGGAGCAGAATAAAAAGGGAAATGACTCCAAGAAGGAGAGCAATATCTACTCAATGGAGAGCTTTTGGTGGGATGGTAGGGATCTTTGTTCTTGTTTTCTTAGCACTCATGGCGTAAGGCTTTTTAAGAAAAAACAACAAAAAGAAATAATGCGCTGGTATCAGGCACTTATAGGATTAGTGTTTGCTGTAATAGGTTTTATAGGACTGCTAGCCACGCTGGGACTTCCCATATTCCTTGTTATAAACCCGCAACTCCCCCAAATACCCGAACTAGGTCTGCTTGGAGGCATAGGAGCCCTAATAGCGTTGATAGCCCTGACTCTAGTCGGCTTGGTGTATGGATCCATAATGCTGTTCATAGGTGCTTTGGGTTGCTATGCTTTAGGAGCGACGTGGCAATCTAAAAAGCTAAGGCTGATAGGAAAGTTCTTTGGCTTCTGGCTCATAGGATACTGGTTAATCCTGCTTTTAGCGTATTTGGTGCGTTAAGAAATCTTTTTAAGAAAAAAGAGAACAATATTCTGGGCAGGCGGACTCACCTCCTCCCTCGGAGCGGGAGCAATCTAGTCGGGATAGCGGCTGGGTGGTCATCCAGATGATGCCTGCCCTTTTTTTGCCTATCTTCTGCCTTTTTCACTAATTATCTCGCCCCAAGGATTGTCTGCTACAAAATCAGGGATTCCTGCGGGTAGTTTCATCTTCGGCTTCTGTATCTTAGGTCTCTCTACAGGCTTTGCAACCTCTCTTCTAATCTCTGGCATGGTCTCCCTAACTTCTTGCTTAAGAGATTCCTTATTTATGGTCAAATCGACCTTTCCTTGAAGTATGAGATCCAATTTCTGATTTATCTCATTTATCTTTTTTATCAAAAGTTCTATGGGCGATTCTTCGACTGGTTTTACGAAAGTTACCCCAAGGTCACTAATTAGGTATCTCCCCCTCTCAAGCCTGACAACTTTCCCATCAGCCTCTAACTCACGGAGACGCTTTTTTACATAAAGATGAGAAACCCCCGTTCTCTCACTAATCTCTTTAGGAGTTAGAGCGTTCTTTGCAAGAAGTAAGCAGTTGAGTATTTTAGCAGTCGATTCTTGGGGCATTCTTCCTTTTTACCTCCTCAAAAAATAAAAACTATGTCCATTCTTCAAGGCTTTCTCTCTCTGTGGACTCGTACCATTCTGGAAGATACTCAGGAATAGCCTGTCTGATGACTTCTCTTGCTATCAAGTCATCAAAATAACCTGTGCCTAAAGCCATAAGAGCTCCGATACTCCCCTCTCTTGCGAAGTAATCCTCAAGAGCAGCCCTAGCCTCTTCTGGACTCATATATTCGCTGAAGTCGAAGTTCCTTGTAATCCAGCCCCATAACTTCATGTAATCACTTCGAGGCATAGAGACCAATCCTCACCTTTCCATTTCCTGCAAAATTCAGATCTCCTGATGGGAGATTTGGAACGCCATACACCCTGAGAAGATGTAGGTGCCCTTTAGATATGCTCCTACCACCTCTTGGCGTATATGCTACGGGTTTCTTGAAGAAAGAGAGCTCTAAAAGGTTGTGCTTGTATTTTCTTAAGGCGTTGAGATAGCCCCATTGCTTAGCAAATCTTAGGATTTTCATCAACCTTTCAAAAGAAACAATCTCTAAAGAGACAGCCACAAAAACCTCCTCATCTTCAAATACATAGAAGGATCCTATTCCATAGCGCTCTCTTATCTTCTTGAGAATGGCTCTAACTCTTTCTTTCTTAGCTCCTTCAAACTTCAGGAAGGGGACATACTGACCTCTCGTTCCCAAGACGTTGTTTGAAACGCAGAGAAGGAGATTAAACTGAGGACGGGGGGTAGGGCTAGCTCCCCCGCCGTCCTCGGTGTTGCACTCGGCAAACGGCTCTCTGTCATCACCTCTTCTGAGGTTCCCTAGCCCTATGAACCCAAACGGGTTCCTAACTAAAAAACATTCATTACCTGTTGTTGCATCTAAAGATAGCGGAATCTTGACGATCTGTCTTGTGTTCGATGTATCGTCGACGGCTATGCCTCTGCTAAGAACGTCCTCTATCAATGCTTTGTTGTGGGCTAACGTAAGCTGTTCCCTCGACCTTGGATCCTCTATCCGAAGCCGAATCGGTCTTTTTATACACACATGGTAGCCTCTCTTCCCTGAAAAGCAGATGTATTTTATGGGGAAGCCCTTCTCTCGTAGATAGGAGATTAATGCTGGAAGATTCTTCTCTGGATCCTCATCGACGTCAAAGACAAATTCATCCTGAAACAGAAAGCAGTTATCGGCAACGACATATCCAGCACCTTTGGGACCATCTCTTGCTCCAACGCTCCTTGGCTGAGAGAAACGAGCCACCATGTAGTATGCCTTCACAGGCAGAAATTTCAGCAGAATCTTCTGAAGTGCTTGAGGTGAAGAGACATTCCTTCTGATCTTTAGAAACTTTCCATTGCTTAGCATTAAGCGAATTTGTCTCCATTTGAAGAACTTCGGATCGAGCTTAAAGAGCGGACTAAAGTCCTGCTTCTCATAGAAAGCTCTGATCTCTTCCTCAGAGAGGAAGGTCAACGTCGAACCACCCCAGCCTGTGGCGCTTTATCTTGCTCTTCCTGACCTTTGTGAGAGAGACGAAGTGGGGGCATGAAAGGCATTCTCCTATCTTTACGCATATCCCGCTGATTGGGCATTCAACGCAGATGTCCTCCCTCGCAACTCCGTGCTCTATTACGATCTCTTTCTGAACTGGAACAGCCTTCACACAGGCGACAATAGCTATCTCTTCTCTCTTTTCAGGAACTTTCACGTTCAAGTCTGGCACCCAACCACCTCACATTTGATAATAACTCAGCTAACCGCCTGCACTCCTTCTCTACATATTCCATATCTCTATATTTGGCGTCTGGCGCATTAGCTATAAAGAAGGGGGCATAATCCCCATAGTGACCACAGTCAAATCCAAAATACCAGAACTCATCCTCCTTCCAATGAGCTCGACCAGCCCAAGTTACGCCTCCATGAACGATGTCAAGGGGGATCTCTTCTAAGATATCCAATCCAACTCCATAGAGTGGATGGCTACTTGGAACACCCACATATCCACAAAGGAAGCCCTGTTGAGTTCTATGAATGTGGCACGGCAACCCAGCGTGAGTAAAGTCTTTTTCATTCCCTTCCTCGATCATCTTCCTAAGGATCTCAAGATCTCTGCTACCTTTCCCCTGAGAGAGTATCTCAAATCTTTTCTTGAGATCCAAGGGCTCTATCAAGAAGACAAGGTAGAGGAATCTGGATCCTTTGGCAGCTTTCAACCAAGCTTCCAAAGACTTGAAGCCTGAAAAAGGCACGAGCTCCATGAGATCTTCTTCAGGATCATCTATCTCAGCTATGAATCGAACGACGACACGCCCTATTTTCACTACTCCATCTTTTCCATGGAACATGGCTATCGTTATTCCTTCAGTTCTCTTTCTTGGTCTAAGGGTAGAGACCATTCCCTTCATCACTAAGAAGTCTCTGGCTTCAGCTACATCGAACCATATTGGTCCTACTCTTGGCACTTCATCACCATGTATGAAGTATATCAACTTCTTATAAAGTTATACCTTCGAAAACTATTCCCTTTTTCTTGCAAATCCATAAGTTATGCCGACTGCTGCACATACGATCGCAAGTATTATAGGAATCTTTACAGAGGTTCCTTCTCCTTCTGTTGGAACAACAATAACATCCTCGTCGCCCGGCGGTGCTGGGAAGGTTCGAGGTGGACTCCAACCCGAGGACGAAGGTGTCCCACCCCCGCTTGGTGTGCCTCCGCCCGTGCTCGATGGGCTCTGAACGTTGAAATCAACAGAGGTTGTTGTAGAGTTACCATCCTTGTCTGTAACTGTTATTATAGCCGTCGGATCGCTACTGCCAGCGGGAGGAGTCCAGCTAAAGACAAAGACTCCGTCCTTGTAGGTTGCTTCTCCAGAAGCCAGAGTAGAACCCTTCTTCTCTATTTCGACATGAACACGGAGAAGATCGGTGGAAGTCTCAAGATCAGTTACGTTTATCGTAATAGTAGATAGCTTCCCTTCTGTTGGAGTAGGAATGTTAATTTCTAGAATTGCTGGAGGATTATTCTTGACATTAAAGGCAGAATTGATGAGTAGAGTATTCTCTCCTCCGTTGCTATCGTTGGAGTATATCTTTATGTCGTATGAACCGATGGCATCTGAGAAAGCTGGACTGTAGATGTAGGAAAACACATTTGATCCAAGGTAGGTCATAGACTGATTGACCACGAACCAAGAGCCATCTTTTCCTATAGAAATATAGACTTCAGGAATGTCCTCAAGGTCATCTATGTTTGCCGTTATGTTCAAAGCCTTTCCTCTAAAGATGGAGGAGGAGTTAACGTTTATACTGTGGATCTCTGGAAGGGCGTTTACATAGAATGCAAAGATCTTTGTTTGGTTGATATCCCATCCATCAGTCGTATTGATATAGAAATAGTACCATCTTCCTCTTTGCAAGTTCACTTGAATTCCTGTCGTAGTTCCGTTAGGAATATTGAGAACCTCTCCTATTTTCGTTCCATTAGCCCAATACCACGTTGCATTCATCAAATGAAGATCCAAATCGATAAATGTGCTATTTAACCAAGGATTAATGCTGTTTATTATCGTCCCGTTCGGTAAGGGAGAAGCCAAGGAAGCTTGAGGACAGTTGTTCTTCACATAGAAATCTTCGACGAGCCAAGTTAAGTTCAGATTATAAGAAGAATTTTCCGCTATTATTCTTACATAATACTTGTGCGAGGGATCGTAACTCAAATTTACATATGTATCCGTTGTTACTCCTGAAGCATATAACGTGCTGAAGTTATCTTGCCATACCTCATAGTAGTATTTATCAGCATAACTCCAAGAAGACCAATTTATCTGAAGATAGCCAGCAGGAATTATGTGCGATAGAAGATATGCAGTCTGATTGAGCTCAGAATCAGTTAAAGCCCTTCTATAATACCGATGCTCATCCTGAATAGCTGCGCCCGGATAAATCCCAGTAGCTGCCCTTCCTATGTAGAAGGGGAAGTCCTCAAAACCAGTTATTCCTGTCACCTGAGCAGTTCCAGCCTGTTTTATTCCATTTACATAGAAATATATGTAGTCATCGCTCTTTCTTAATCCCTGAATAAGGTACCAAGATCCCGTGTCATATTCATCCGAATAAAGATTAGCTCTCGGAGGTCCTACGGTAAAATACCATTTATGCTGATAGTAGAAGAATCCAAACTCTGTGCTGGTACCCATTCCATACATAACCTTTCCAAACATTCCACCAAGGTTTGTGTAATTGGTCGAAACTAGAGCTACAATAGTAAAGGGATCTCCTTTCGGGTTTAGAAGGTCTCCAAACCCACAATCAACGTAATATCCTCCTCCATCAAAGCTAAGAGCATAGCCCCAGCTCTCGTTTATGTATTTCCAAATAGCGCCAGTAATTGTTCCATTGTTTCCCCAACCAGAATAGTCATAGGCGATAGATCCAGATCCTTCATCTAAAGTCCACCAACCAAAGCAGCCCTCTAATGGAGGTGCACCATCTGTCATGAAGCTCTCAACAAGCCATGTCGTGTTTTTGCTCTGCGAGGTATCTTCTGCGATGATCTTAACAAAGTATTGGAACCCCGGTTCATAGCTTATGTTAAAGAAGGTATTGGTAGTTGATCCAGAAGCGTAAACAGTATTAAAGTCTCCTTTGTAGACAATATAGTAATATTTCTCAGCAAATTCCCAAGAAGACCAATTTATCTGAAGATAGCCAGCAGGAATTATGTTACGCAGCAAATACTCCGCTTGAGTAATTTCCTCTGAGGTCAAGGCTCGACTGTAAATCCGATAATCCTTTCCATAGAACTTAGGCATCCCGTACCAATTCGTGTAATAGCCAATTCTATGATCATCAATCGAATCTATGAAAAAGTCCTCATTTCCTATGTCCTGATCTAAAATTTTTGTTGTATTCTTAAAGATCTCAAGTCTAGAACCCTTTCTTTGATACACCAGAGCAACCCATTTCTTAACATCTATAGCCTCGCTGGCTTCATATTCTTTAGAACTCCCATTCGTGTATGTAACATAGAATTTTATCTTACCAGTGTAATAATCTTTTGAATAGAGACGAACCTTCTTATTTCCAAGGGTTGCAAAAATTCCATGCTGACCTGCGGGAGCCAGCTCATAAAACCAAGTCCAAGCGAAGACACAGAAATCATTGGCTAAAAATTCATTTTTTAAGCTATCAAAATGTATGGCATTTGTTGAGCCACCCTTGTGCCAGAAAACGTAGTTTTCGGGATAATTCCAAAAATAGGGAACAACATTGTCAGTAGAATCTCTTAAACCATTATTTCCTGCTCCAGACCTATCATAGACTGTGGTTCCATGAACCTCATCTCTATCCAAGGGGTACCATAACAGGCAACCCGGCGCCCATGTTGTAAAGGACCAAGTATCTGATTGATTGTTAGAGGTTCCATCTGTAACGACGACATACCAGCTATAGGAAGAATCCCAAGCAACATTTACCTGAATTCCTGTCGTAGTTCCGTTAGGAATATTGAGAACCTCTCCTATTTTCGTTCCATTAGCCCAATACCACGTTGCATTCATGGAATCTCCATCAGGATCGATGAAGGTGCAGTTCAACCAAGGAGTTATCGTAGTAACATAAGTTCCACTAGGGCTTGGTTCATAGAGTTCTGGTTTGTTTGGAGGCTCGTTCTGAGCGCTGTATTCTTTTATAGGACTGAAGAGAACCATAATTACAATGAAGGCAAAAGCGAAAGCGAGAGGCAGAGATTTCCTTTGCATCCCTTTATTTAATTAAGGGAAAAATAAAACCTTTGAGTTGAGACGAAGGAGCGCTCTCCCCCTTCTCTTTTTTATAGTATAGAACAAGAATCAAGCCCACTATCAGAAGAATAAGTATAATTAGAATAATGAAGAAAGAGGCGCCTCTGCTTGGAGTTATAATGATAACCTTCGGGGGAGCGGTTGTAACGGGAGGGGGAGCCGTTGTTGTAGGAGGTCTTGTGCCGGGAGGGGGAACAGGTGGTGGACTGGGCGTAGTTATTGGTGTCTTTATGTAATAGGCGACGAGCTCCATATCAGAAACAACATTAATCGTTATCGGATCGTCTGAAGAGCCTCCTTCCCAATGATCGAAAGAGTATGTATATTCAACACCAGTAGTTTGCTCCTCTACCCAAACACTATGCGTTCCTTCTTTAACTTCAACTGTGATTGAAGAGCCGTCGTAGACTTCACCTACAGCATTCCCATCTATTTTTACGAGGGCTCTTCCCTCTATTTCAGAAATGCCTGAAGAAGAGATCGTAAGATTATAGAATTGACCGACACCAACCTCTCCACTCACGGATTCTTCGTCTGCTATGATAGCAATGCACGGCAGAAAGAGAAGTAGCAGTAGTGCTAAGCCCCGTTTCATCCCTCTAAAAAGAGCCCGATACCTAAAAAAGCTTATGAACTAATACCCATAATACTCCTGCTTTCTCTTCTTTAATACGATTCCAAGAGCAAAAAGACTTATTATTCCACCGAAAATAAGGTAATCTCTTGTCTCACCAACGCTGGGAAGGTTGAGCCCGCCAATCCCCCCAACTTTGACGTTGATCGTTATGTATCCAGTTATGTTCTCATAGGTAACGTGCATCTTCAGGGTAGTGGATCCTCTCTTCAAACCCTCGATTTTGATGAAGTTGCTCCCAGCATTTAGAAAGCTTGGAGCGTTGACAGAAATGATAGAATCATCATATTCATCAACAAAAAGAGAACAGTATTTTGAAGCCCAAAACTCTACTTTCTTTACCTCCCCAACTCTGATCGAGATTTTATCAGGGTATGTAACGTAGAACTGCCCACTATACCCCCCAATCTCTATCTCCAATTCCTTTGAGACGTCATGCCCTTCTCCAACGGCTCTGACACTAACTCTCGTGGTTCCAGCTCGTAGGGCTCTTCCCCTGAATGTTATAGTTTCGCAGGCATAAGCCTCCTTCTGAGTTTCTCCAAAGATCAAGTAGCTATCATCATAAGAAATGGAGATTGTAGATCGGAAATTAGGAGTAACCCTAAGACAGAAGGACTTTCCTTCAACAACCGTAACAACATCTGTGCTAACCTCGACGAATGGATCCTTCTGGGATAGGAAAATCTGCTTTGAAGCCCCGACCATTATGTTGCCTGCACCGATGGGCTGTATGTCTATTAGCCCTGAAGCAGGTAGGCTTTGAGGAACGGTTATATAGACGTAGACCTTCTGGTTCTCTCCTCCTTTAAGCTCAAAATCGTTTTGAGAGAATGAAACCTCTAAACCCTCTGCTTCTATATGTATCGTAACCGTGCTGTTGCTTGGGTTATAGACAAGAAAATACGTCTTTATGGTAGTGCTGGGAACCACCTCGAAAATATAGGAAGGCGAGCTCAGACCTATTGAGGGACCTGCAAAGACACTAAACGCTCCTACTGAAAGCAGTACGAGTAGAGGAATCAAGCGCTTCATTTTACTCTCCTAAGAGTTAGGATTGTAGTCATTAACCGATATGTAAAGCGTTCCAGTATAAGTTCCTTCTGCTACGGTTGCTGGAATGTCCGCAAACCACCAGAAATCTTTGTCATCGCCCGTCTCTGTCGTGCTGACTCCAACATTCTCTATGAAGGTCTGATATGTAGTTGAAAGCTGGAGCTCAGCAACGCCAGTTTCGGTTCCCTCATC
Organism: uncultured Nitrososphaerota archaeon; assembly: GCA_964480775.1. Classification (GTDB taxonomy): domain Archaea; phylum Korarchaeota; class Korarchaeia; order Korarchaeales; family Korarchaeaceae; genus QMVU01. Next base: position 3,293 of record CAYZRF010000029.1, on the reverse strand, counting down.
TGGCGTTGAATCGTCATCGACAGTAAAGTTCCCGACTCCAATGACGTTGGTTCCTGAAGTGAAATCAGTCCCCTTAGCCGTTATATTGTAGGCGTCATTACAGATGAAAGTATAGGTCGTTGTTCCGTTTGGAGATAGACCAGTAGCTCCCGGAGATCCAGCCCATGTAACCAAAGTGGCGTTAACGGAGATCTCTGAGTAGAAGTTCACGTCAAACGTGCTCTCGATGTTATCGGTGTTTGGAGTGCTCGCATTATCATAGACCGTTACGTTCACATACCAAGTGTTCGTTGCCCCCGTGTCTTCCGCTATCTTGCTGACTTTGAATGAAAGTTTCCATTGTCCAGTAGAAGCGCTGAAATCTGATGGAACGGCGCAGGTTCCGGGAATGTGGTCATAGCCTGATGGAGTAGTATCGCTTGGGGTTCCCGTGCTATCGGGTCCGAGCTCTTTCCAACCGCTTCCGTTTACCCAAGCGAAGGCATAGCTATTGTTTAAAGCATAAGATCCGGGAGGATCTGTGTATTTGTCTCCGTGGAACAGATAAACCGTGATGTTCTTGATGTCCGCAAGGGTGTTGGAGTCGGATATAGAGATGTAGATCCAATATTCTGTGTTCGCATTGATGGAGGAGACCGAAACGTTGCTTGTATCAGTTATATCTATGCCGTTTATTGTAGGCGCCGTGTTCCCAACAGTCAGTTGACCAGAGACGGCTTGCTCACTCGCAACTCTCACGAGGGCTATGGTAGGAATCAAAAGCAAAGCTACTAAAATGAGCGCCAGTTTTTTCATGTGCCTACCTTGGAAAATGGCTTTTATTTAATTTAAAATTATGTTTAGAAGATCCCTCACCAAGGTGATGAAGGGAGTCAGATACCAAAAGGAAATGCAAGAGCAAGGCAAGGAAAGTAATTTAGTTGAAGACCTCACTCAAGATCTTATTTAGATAAAGTATAATTTTATAAGAAACTATTTTACTAAATACAAGGGGTTTTATGATCGCAAAGCCCAAGCTGAAAGTCGCTATCTGCTTCCATTGTCTGGAGCCCTTTGATCCAACAGAGGCAAAGGTCTGTCCAATCTGTAATACTCTCGTATGTCCCAGTTGTGGTTATTGTTATTGTCAGCTCACTAAAAGGGCGAAGAAAGCCTTTCTGGCAAGAGTAGCCTCGGTTCCTGTTGATGAGGATGAGAGAGATTGGGCTCTTGAAAAATTGGTGGAGCTAAAGGGTGGTAGCCATGCGTAGGAAGTCAACCCTGCCTCATAGAACAGCCTTTGCTCATGGAAACGAAACCAAAAGGAAAATAGAGAACTTTATGAGGGAGAGGGGAATCCCAAATAAATCCGAGGCGATAAGAGAAATAATTGTGTCCTTCTTCCGCTTAAGGGAATCTGGTATAGACTGGGAGGGGGGGCTGAAACTAACAGAAGATGGCATGAGAAAGGTCATTAGATACATAGTTCTGAACAAGCCTCAGATCATAGACGAGGAAATCAAGAGGTTGAAGGAGATAGGTTGAGTTGAAGATCAAAGAGGCTCTCGCGCTCTTTGATGAAATGGCTCTGTGGATAGCGCTTGGAGGAATAATAGCTCTGAGCTTTGTTTTTCTCTCTTACGAGGTAAGCAGACTTATTCAAATTCTTGAAAGCTTAGGCTTATTCCAAGCCCTTGTATTCGTTCTAAACTATGTGATCGTTGTTTTGTATGTGTATTTTAGGTTCATAAGAGCTCTCCTTAAAGAACTGGAGCGAACCAACAAGTTTCTTTTCATATACTGTTTTCTCTTTCTTACAATCTATCTTGCTGTAATAGTCTCAGAAGTTATTGCTGGGCTTCCTTAAACTATGAGTCTGGATTGCAGTCATTAACCGATATGTAAAGCGTTCCAGTATAGGTTGTAGGCGGTGCTGCTGATGGAATATCTGCAAACCACCAGAAGTCCTTATTATCTCCCGCTTCGGTCGTAGTTACGGGGTTGTTGGTAATGAAATCTTGATAGACGGTCGTAAGTTGTAGCTCATCTGCGCCTGTTTCCGTCGCCTCATCTGGCGTTGAATCATCGTCAACGGTAAAGTTCCCAACTCCTATCGTATAGGATCCAGAGGTAAAATCGGTTCCTTTAGCCGTTATGTTGTAGGCGTCATTACAGATGAAAGTATAGGTCGTTGTTCCGTTTGGAGCTACTCCTGCATAGCCCGGAAGCCCGTCCCAAGTTACCATAGTAGCATTAACTGAGATCTCTTGATAGAAGTTAAGATCGAGAGTGAGCGTCGTGCTGTCCCATGTGTTGGCGCTACTATTGTAAACCGTTACGTTCAGGATCCAATCATTCGTCGTCCCTGTATCTTCTGCTATCTTTGATAAGTTGAATGAGAGCTTCCAGACACCATAAGTGTCAGTAAGGGAAGGAGTATGGCACGTTCCGGGAATGTGCTTATAGCCTGATGGGTTGGTGTTATCTGGCGTTCCCGTTCCATCAGGTCCCTTTTCTTGCCATCCCTCTCCGTTTACCCAAGCCCACTTATAGCTTGAGTTAAGATGGTGCTGAGAAGGAGGACTGGAGTAGTGATCCGAGTGATAGAGCCACACCGTTATATTTGCCAGATCATCAAGCCCAGAAGTGCAGGTTATGTTGATGTAGATCCAGAACTCTGTGTTGACATCCAAAGTCGATACTGAGTTGTTAGAGGTGTCAGTTACAAGAACAGCATCTAAAGAAAGAGAAACTTGCTGTTGTAGGGTAGCTGACATAAGTACGGTAATCTTTGGGCTTCCAGCAAGCTTGGTATCTGTCTCTACGTTTTCAAACACCAAGCCATCTTTGGTCAAATCTGGCTGAGTCTCGATGTAATTCCTTACAGCATGGATAAATCTCTTATTCCTTGCTAAAACAGCGTTAATGAAGGGACTACAAGCTTCTGGCAATACATAACTATCAGTCGAGAAAGAAGAAGTGATATTTCCGGCTTTTATTACATCAGATCCAATCAGAAGATTCGATACGATGCGGACGAGGAATTCTTCACTATAATCCAAGGTTAGAAAAAAGGAAACGGTAAAGGCTAAGACAGATAGCACAAGAATTACGGCTATCTTCTTAGCCCTGCTCAATTTGCTCAACCATTCATTTGAATAACATAGGTTATGGTGATAGTATCTCCAGCATCGGGATTTAGCGGAGAAGATAAAATATCTCTAAGGAGAAGGAAGTAATGCCAGTTATCGGTATCGCGAACTTTAACTTTGACTCCTGTCTCCCTTACTGTTTGTGATGAATCGAAGCTAAAG
>CAYZRF010000028.1:0-20540 GCA_964480775.1 uncultured Nitrososphaerota archaeon | reverse complement strand
TCTTAGAGTTTAGGCTTGGATTGGTGAGAGGAACCTTCCCCGTTGACGTCAGAAGGCCTGAGAAAGCTGGACGTTTGATGGAAGGCACCCTTGAGATGGCCCTCTCTGAGATATCGGTTGACTCTGAAACTAAGTTCAAGAAAAAGCCAAAGAAAATATTCCTGCTAGACGATGAAATTCAGCCGATGGGCCCGCTAGCTCCCCTTGAAGACATGAAAATATACTCAATTCGATCTGATCCGAGGATGGAGAAGGCTTTCGAGGACACGGACTTGAAGGCTCAAACTGCCGTAGTTGAGCTATACAGAAACGGTGTAGAGGTAAGCAAAATACAGAGAGCTTTTAGTGTAGGTGCATTTGGCCTTAAAACCCAAAGGAGACTTGTTCCTACTAGATGGAGCATCACCGCAGTGGATGATATGCTTGGAGTGTGGCTTAGAGAAAGATATGTGAAGGACAAGCCCTTCCTCGACAAGTATAGAGTCTATCTTTTGGAAGCATATGGTAACAAATGGGCATTAATTATGATTCCGGGACCTTGGAGGTATGAATCCATTGAAGCTTGGTATCCTGGCACTACCTGGAATCCTGATGGAAAGAACATTGCGTTCATAGCAGATTATGAGGAGCACTGGGGAAGGAAAGGATATGCAGCTATGGGAGGGTGCTATTACGCCGCCAGATTGGCCGTCTTGGAAAAGTTAAATGAAGAAGGCAGACAGGCAACTGTTTTAGTGCTAAGGGAAATACACAAAGACAGCCTTCTACCATTGGGAGTGTGGCTTGTGAGGGAGAGCGTTAGAGCTGCGTTAAGAAGAAAACCTGTGAAAGCTCAAAACCTTAGAGAGGCTTTGGAATTAGTTGGTTCGTTTCTAAACATATCCTTGAAACATTGGGAGAGAATAAGTGTTACCTTGAGGGATATTTCGAAAAGACAATACCTTGATGCCTATCTAAGCTGACCTCTAACTAATACATCCATTCAAGTTCATAACCATATTTTGCGGCTACCTCTTCAAATCTCTCCCTTATTTCGAAAAAGTAAGAGAGATCAAACCTTATCTTGTTATAGACTTGGAGATGACTAGGAAGAGCTTTTTCTACAGCCTTTTTAACGAACTGCCACAGTTGAGGCCTAATTCTCAATAAATCTACCATTATTCTATCCGGATTTGCTTTTTTTATTTGTTTAAACAAGGAATCAAGATGGGTATCAGTTATTCCAGGAAGTATTGGAGAGATAAAAGCGTAGGTCCTTATACCCTCTTCGGACAATCTTCTTAACGCTGCCAATCTCGATTTAATGCTTGGAGCTCGAGGCTCAAAATGAGATAACCAAACAGAGTCTAATCCGCTTATTGAAAACCCGACCTCCACATCTTTAAGGTCAGATATAACATCTAAATCCCGTAAGACTAAGGGAGACTTCGTTAGAATTGAGACAGGAAATTCATAATCACTAATAACCTTGAGAATTTTCCTTGAAAGTTTGTATGTTCCCTCTTGTGGAAGATATGGATCAGTCACGCTACTCAAGAGGATTAATCCGACCTCCTTTCTCTTAAGTTCCTTTCTAAGGAGCTGCGCTGCATTGACCTTAGGAAAAACGAAATCACCCCACTTATAATCTCCCGCTAGATCCTTCCAAAATCTAGCCGTGTAAAGTCTTGCATAGCAGTAAACACATCCATGAGAACAACCCAAATAAGGGTTGATAGCGTAGTCAACCCCAATGATTCCGCTTTTTGATAGGATGGATTTAGCAAAGATGTCTCTAACGAATACTCTTTCCAAAAACCTCTCACCACATTCTTAACCTTAATGCTAAATGTGTAAGAACGGAATTATCATTGCACCTACACGATCTAGTATATCGTGTTTTCTTAATTTCTATTCCGCTAAGCAACCTTTTCAAATGCGCTGATCTTTACTAGAATTATGATTGATGCTAAGCTAACTGGAGTATGTTCCAATTCTCTAAAATATAGAAAGAATGAGGGAGAATGTTCCCAACCCCAGAATTATTGTAATTATTGCAGCTATTAGAACGATTAACACCTCAGGATCCGCCTTTCCTTCTTCGAATTCTCTAGTAGCTTCTCTAAAGTAAAGGTATCTTATTATCTGAGCGTAATATCCTACGGAGATCCCACTGTTGAGCACACCAGCCAATACAAGCCATGGTGCCACCTCCGTAGCGGAAAGGAACAGGTACATGAACTTACTCCAGAAACCCAGCAGAGGTGGAAAGCCCATCAAGCTTAAGACGAGAATAGTTAAGGACGCTGAGATTACCGGCATTTTCCTCCCAAGCCCACTTATCTCATCCAAGGTAGGAGCTATACCCTTCCTTATCATGTAGGCTAGTGCTACGAAAATCCCTATCTTAGCCAAGACATAGGTTGTCAGGTGAAGTGCTATTCCTTGGAGAGCTAAATCAGCCTCGGGACCAGCAAGAGCCGAAAAACCTATCAAAATGTAACCAGCGTGAGCAATGCTGCTATAGGCCATCATCCTCTGCACATTTTTCTGAAGCAAGGCAACGAAGTTTCCGAACGTCATAGTTGCTATTGAGAACAATGCCATGATTGGTAGCCATTTTTCGCCTAGCACTACGTGTAGCGGGACTACAACTCTCAATAGTCCAGCTATACCAGCCATCTTAACGACGCCAGCTATGTAAGAGACTAGTATGGGATCAACCTCTCCATATACGTCTGGTAGCCATCCGTGGAACGGAAAAACTCCTAGTTTGAATCCAAATGAAGCAATGAGAAGTATGAAGCCAATAAAGAGTATTCTCATCTCTGTAGTTGCGGGGTCAAGGTTAAACACGAGCTGACTGGTGCCCGCAATTCCTAGGACGAGCCCCAGTCCATACACTAGCAGAGAGGATGATGCAGCACCCATGATCCCGTACTTAGCTGCCCCTTCTAAAGAGTTTAGGTCTTTCTTAATTCCAGCGAGTACATAGGAAGCTACTGCGACCAAGGCCCATGCTCCAAGGAGAACTGAAGCATCGTTAACGAAGAGCATTATGTAAACTCCAGTCAGAGCTAACATCATCAAAGAATATGAACTTATGGCTGTTGACCAATTAGTTATCTCTGCTGATGATGCAATTACCACTAAAAGTGCTCCAAAGTTAACGAGCAAGGCTAAGTAGGCAGAGTATGAATCTAATCGTAGGGCCTCATTAAAAGCAAAAATAGGTTCTTGAGAGCGCGAGAGTTTTAAGGTAAGAAGCGCTGAGATAATTAGAGCCCCAAGAAGGCAGCAGGCGCTCATGTATAGACAAACTTTTCTTTCAACTCTTTTTCTTCCGTTAAGAAGAGGAAGGATAAGTCCAGGGACTACAAGCAGAAGCAGGATGTCTTCAAACAAAAGAATAGGATCGTTCATCTTTCACACCACCCATATGAGGAAGTATGCTAGGATTCCTAGCCCTGCAAAGAATATGATGAGGTAATGGTTGACTATGCCCGTCTGAAGTTTTCTCAGCTCGCTTCCTATGCCTGTCAAAATCCTCACAAGTCCCTTATGATAGCCGTCGTCAACAACATCCGTCTCTACATATTTGAATCCTAGTACGCTAGCCAGGTTGAAGGTTCCTGGGATAAATCTATGGTAGAACCCGTCGATGATAAAGGCATCAAACCACTTAGATCCAAACCTGGAAAGCCAGGAAAAGCCTCCAACGATCGCTCTGTAGTAAATTGAGTTGATGTACCACCTGTCGTAGAGCAGAGATTGAATCGCTGAAAGAGGTCCAGAGTTTGAAATTGCTAAGAGTAGGTTCTTACCAGGTTTTGTAGTGTAAGAGAAGACTCCAATCCCAATACCACAAAGCACCATTGCTAGGGAGGTCGCCAACAAAGTTGGATCAAGATGCACCTTAAAGTGAGCTGGCACTTCTTCTAGTGCTAGAATGTGTCCTGATAGAGCCTCATAGAACTTCGGACCAATTAGAGGCCATAGGAGACCTAATAGAAGCGAAGCTACAGCTAGAAGCAGATAGGGACAAGCCATGATGGGGTGGGCTTCATGAAGCTTGTGCTCTTCCTCTATATGCTCCACATTGTGGGATTTCTCGCCAAGAAACGCCCTAATTATAAGTCTAGTTGAGTAGAAGGCGGTCATTGCCGCAGTGATAACTCCCAAAGCGTATACTATTGAAAGCCCCGACTCTCTAGCGATCTCCACTACAGAATCTTTACTCCAGAACCCCATGAGAGGAGGTACTCCAGATAGGCTTAGAGCAGCTATTAACATGGAATAGAACGTAATCTTCATGTGACCTGAAAGCCCGCCCATGTCATCTATATACTTCGAATGAACTGTATGGATTACTGCACCAGCTCCAAGGAACAGCGCAGCCTTAAAGATTGCATGGCTCATAAAGTGGCTAAAACCAGCCAATATCCCGTTTGCAAACTCTTCGACGAGACCAGAGCATCCTAATACCATTACCATGTAGCCTAACTGGGATGCTGTCGAGAAAGCAAGTATCAACTTTAGCTCTCTAGCAACAAGAGCTTGAGTGGCCATGAAAAAGGCAGTAAAACCACCTATCATTGCAATGATTGCGAAATAAGTCTCTATAGTGGACGCAGCCATAGGCATTGTGTGGGCTATTTCATGAGAAGCCAGCTTGAATATGGGTGAGAATCTAAGCAGGAAGTACACTCCAGCCTTTACCATAGTGGCAGCGTGTATCAAGGCGCTAACAGAGGTAGGACCAGTCATTGCTGTAACGAGCCATTCATGGAAGGGAAACTGAGCGCTTTTAGCTAAAGCTCCGAGAGTGAAGGCTAAGAGGAATGGTAGAAGCAATCCTTTAGACGCTAGCCAACCCGCCCACTCTCCAGAACGTTCTGCAATCTCCGGGATACTGAAGGTTCCAGTAAGGGCGTAGAGAACACCTATGCCAGTTAGAAAACCAACATCTCCTAGCCTAGTGAATGTTAGAGCTCTCAGACCACTATGGCTTGGGGTGAAGAACATGGAGACTCCTAGTGCCGTTCTTCCTGGATCTCCAACCCCTCTTTCTTCCTCATCAGTATACCAGTGACCAATTAGAGCATATGAGGCTAGCCCAGTACCTTCCCAGCCAAGGAACATCAACAGAAGGTTGTCTGCCAACACTAAGAGCAGCATGCTTCCTACAAAGAAGTCAAAGAAGAACCAATATCTAGTAAGACCGGGATCTCCCTCCATGTACTTGAGGCTATAAACTCCAATAAGAAAGCTTAGCCAAGCTACTACGAGCGCCATGAACGCAGAAAGGGTATCAGCATAGACTCCAACATTCACACCGAGTTCTGGAATCCAAGGAACAGACCAAGAGACCACCCCTTCTTTGGACGTCAGAACTTCTCGGAGCAGTAGTGTCATGAAGATAGCTGATGCTCCAAGCGCGGAGGCAGCCAAGAAGTCTCTAATCCTACCTAATCGCGAGAGCATTAATGAAGCCAAGGCTCCAGCATAGGGCAACATCCACGTGGCGACTGCAAGGATCTGCGCTAACTCCATAAGAAATCACCACCCTATCCAAGCAGGGTGTTCAAAGCTGAGACCAATGGATCTATCAGGATGCTTGGCCAGATGAACAAAAGTACGCCCACTGCTGCCACTATAATCATAGGAGCTAGGAGACCTGCTCCTGCTTCTTTGGCCTTCATGGTAGCTTCTGAGGGCTGTCCAAAGAAGATCCTTTTCATGGTCAGGAAGGCGTATGCTGTTGACAGACCTATTCCTATGAGCAACGCTACTAACAACCCTATGAAAGCTAGAGCACTTTTGCTGAGGATGCTATTAGCAGCTCCGCTGACAATGAGAACCTCACTCCACAGTCCAAGAGAGGGTGGAATTCCGGTGATATGCATAAAGCCTATAAGAGCTAGAGAAGCCGTAAGAGGCATCTTTGGAGCTATTCCACCCATTTTACTTATGCTTCTCAACCCGTGTAGTTGAACTATCAGGACGCCCGCTGTGGTGAAGAGAAGGGCTTTCCCAACAGCGTGAGCAGCATAGTGCACCAAAGCCCCAGTTATCCCTGCGGTTGTAAGCGTCGAGATCCCCAGCAGGAGATATCCCATCTGAGAGATGCTTGAGTAAGCAAGAAGTCTCTTGAAATCATCTTGGGATAGAGCCATGAGTCCACCGTAGATTATGGTCAATAGTGCTAGTGGAAGCATGTAATTTGATAGATTGGAGAATTCCTCGGGAAATAGCGTATAAGCGATTCTTATGAGCGCATAGCCCGCTATACCAATTAGATTTGGAGAAAGCAAGGCTGACACGGGAGTCGGTGCCTCTGCATGCGCATATGGTAGCCAGATATGCACTCCAAAGATAGCAAGCTTCACAAATAGACCAATAACCATTACTACGGCGACTGGTAATCTTAGAGCAGGTGCTACAGCGCTTCCTAGATCCATATTTGGCTGTAAAGTTAAGGGATTGTAGAAATCAAAGGTACCAGCGCTAAGACCCACGACAAGGGACCCTATCAGGAAGAAAAGAGCTCCTACATGAGTCCATATCAGGTACATGAGAGCTATTCTTTCCCTGTTGCCATATCCATAGAACGCAATGAGTAAGAAGCTAGGCAAGAGCGAGAGTTCAAGGAATAGGTAAAACTCAACTAGGTTTGTGGATAGGACAGTTCCCATCATAGCGGCCGAGAACATTACGTAAAGCATGTAGTAGGTTCCCCATCCAGGAGCAGAGACTCCTTCCTTCTCCATTTCCTCGAACCTGTGCTCCATGTATGGGAGTGAGAATGCGGCTATCAGAGTTGTGACTAATCCTATTGATATCGCTAGGGGTGCACTTAGAGGATCTAGTAGGGCGCTAAATGAGCCTAGAGAATCACTTTGGAAGAATACTGGATCTACTATGGGTTCTCTTAAACCCGTCTGGATAACTAGGAATACGGTTAAGGCCAGTGGGTATAGTAGAAGAATGAAGGCTATTGCTGCTATAGACTTTTTCCCTAAACTCCTCCCTAGAAACGGAAGGAGTACCGACAGGACTATTGGTACGAGTACTCCAGACAACAAAAGAGGAATATTCAAGATCATCCCATTCACCCTCTTAACTCCCTCAACTCGTAAACATCCAAGCTCTCTCTGAGCCTAAACATCAGTATGGCCACGGAAACTATAACTCCAACCTCTGCAGCTGCAAGCGATATCGCCAAGAGCGTCAGCGCCCCACCAGCTGGTCTAAAGGTTTGTGATAGAGAGGCTGTGCTTAAGAGAGCCAGTAGAGCGGCATTGAAGATTACTTCGGTAGCTAGGAGCATTCTGATTAGGCTTCTTCTTGTAAGCAGACCATAGAGGCCGATACAAAACATGATTATGGATGTTATTAGAAACCAATAGATTGTCATCACTCAGACACCTCCCTTCTAGCAAGAGTGATTGCCTCTATCATAGTGGTGGCTAGTGCAATCGCAGCAACTATGAGTGCAAAGCTGTACTTGTCTATTAAGAGGCTTGAGATATCTCCAAGACTAACGACACCTCCAACAGGTTCAGACCCTAGTAAAGGTCGGAATCCCACTGAAAACAGCAGTAAAACTTCAAGAGCAGCGATTATTGCAATACCTCTGGCGACTGGCTCAACAAGTGGAGCTTCTTTAAGCAATACTACTGAGAACAAAATGAATGTCACCGCAGCCCCCACATAAACCGCTAAGTGGAAAATCGAAATTATCGGATAGCCAAGCAAGACAAAGAGGGCAGCGTTTGAGGTTCCCAGTAGGGCTAAGAAGAATGAAGCATAAACAATCGATTTATGCTCTACCACTAGGAGCGCAGAGATAAGCGCTCCTATAGACGCTATAAAGAAAACTATCGCATACGGATCAATCTGCAGGTTCATATATTATCCCCCTTTCGGAATCCATCTTGGGTTTAAGCTTCTTAGGCGGCTTCTCAAACTCTACCTTGGGTGGACCCTTCTCGAAATCCTTAGGCTTGAATAACTGAGCTTCAAAAGAATCAAAGGCGACATCATGCACATCAACATGCTCCAGAGCTCCTGTTGGACATATATCAACGCAGAAACCACAAAAGATGCACCTTGTGTAGTTGATGCCAGGGCGTCTTTTTGCCTTCGCCTGCCCCTGCCCACCTTCTTTCTTCGAGTCAGAGTCATCCAAGTACATTTTCATGGCATTTGCGGGACATATTTGAGCACAGAGCCCGCAGCTGATGCATAGTTCCTTATGATACTTAATCATCCCTCTATATCCTTCAGGAAGTTCCATTACTTCCTCTGGATACATCACGGTCATTCTAGGAATGAACAGATACTTGATTCCTGTCTCTATAGCCTCAAGGTGATTAATCAGCCTACCTATTGGAGTAGATTTTCCTTTACTCATGGTACCACCCCCAGCAGGATAAGACCCAAGGAGAGAAACACCGATCCAATGGACAGTGGCAGGATCATGTGCCATCCAATCTTTAGAGCCTGGTCTATCCTGTAGCGAGGATACACTGATCTAAGGAAGACTCCAAAGATCATTATAACGAGGGATTTTAGTAGGAGAATAACTCCTGGCAAAACAATTCTTGAGAATAGTGGGCTCCAGCTGAGGAAGCTAGGCACAGGCTGCCATCCTCCAAGGAACATTATTGAGAACAGGAGGCAAAGCACGTAGAACTTGACATAAGAGGCCCCCATAGTGAGACCGTAGAGAATTCCGCTATACTCAGTGAAAGGACCCATCACAATCTCGCTCTCAGCCTCAACTATTTCGAATGGGAATCTGGAAGTGGACATGAATGCAAGTATTAGGAACGTAAAGGCGGCGAGTGGATTCAGTATTATACCCCAAGTCCCTCCGGATTGTGCCTCTACCATTTCAATGAGATCCATAGTTCCGTAGAGAGCAGCCATTGAGAGCGCAGATATGAATAGCGGTATCTCGTATGCCATTGTTAAATATCCCTCTCTTAATCCTCCTATGAGTGAAAACTTGTTATTACTTGCCCATCCTATGATTAGGATTATGGCAGGTCCAAATGTCAACAATCCAAGGGATATGAGAAGCCCAATATCGCTTCTAATAGAATAGAAAGAGGAACTCACCGGGATAATAACGCAGGGGATGAAAGAAGCAGCGAAGAGGAAGATGGGTCCTAACACAAACGCTAACTTGTCAGTCTGTTCTGGGACTATTGGTTCAGCAAAGAGATACCTAAGAAGGTCAGCGACCAGCTGTATGGCTCCTCCTAGCTGTTTCAATACATAGAGGGGCCCATATCTGAGTTGAACCTTTGCTGCAAGTTTCCTTTCGAACCAGATTATGAAAAGTAGGATAGCAAAGACTGTTATGAGTCCAGGGAATATCAGAGGTACGAACAGCCAGGGAGAAAACAAGAGATCTAAAATCCACCTCAAAAGATCCATCAGGTTCATCATCGATCAGCCTCCGGAGGGAAGTAATCTATACTACCGTAAATTGCTGGGATATCAGCAACTCTGCACCCTTGTATAAGGTGCTCGAACAGCACAACGTTTCTGAAGGAAGGAGTAACCATTCTAAGTCGATATGGAGTTACGCCTCCATCGCTTACGATGTAGTACACTAACTCTCCTCTGGCGGCCTCTACCCTAGAGAAGGCCTCTCCTTTAGGAGGTCTCAAATTAGCCATGATGGCTGGGAACTTTATTCTACCTTTTTTCTCCACAAACTCCTTCCACTTCGGTGGTATCATCTTCAGATAATTCTCACTGAGAATCGGGCCATCAGGAATTTGCTTAAGAGCCTGTCTTATGATCCTCATACTTTGCCTTATCTCTTCGACTCTAACCAATACTCTGGCCATCGAATCTCCTTCTTCCCTTACAGCAACATCAAACTCTAGATCAGGATATGCGCAGTAAGGTTGGACCTTTCTCACGTCGTAGGGGACCCCTGAAGCCCTTAGATTAGGTCCCACAATTCCTAGTTTTATAGCATCCTCCTTTTTGAGCACCCCTACTCCTTCCAATCTTGCACGCGTAACCGGATTACGGAGGAATAGCTTGCCATAATCCTTCAGTCTCCTCTCTATATACCGCAGAGCTTTTTCCATCTCTTCCTCGAAGCCTTGGGGCAAATCTCGTCTTACGCCGCCAGGGATAATGTAGGAATATGTTAATCTGGCACCCGTCAGCCGTTGAGCCATCTCAATCATTATTTCCCTATCTGCGAAACCCCACATGAATATTGTAGAGGACCCCAGCATGATCCCATGTATCCCCAATCCATAGAAGTGGCTGTGAATCCTGTTCATCTCTGCAAGAATAGTCCTAAGATACTGGGCTCTTGGGGGAGCTTCTATCCCTAGAAGCCTTTCTAATGCGAGCACATATCCAAGATTGTGGTTTGCGGCGTCCGCAAGAGATGGTCTCTCAACTAGAGGTATTATCTGGATGTATTTCTTTGTTTCTGCAAGTTTCTCCACGGTCCGGTGGACATATCCTATGTTTGGCTTAAGTCTGACTACTATATCGCCGTCGACTTCAGCATACAATCTCATATGGCCTGAAGATGGATGCTGAGGACCAATCAGCAGCTCCATTGTCCTTTCTTCGCTCAACCTTGAATCCCCTCCGTTTTTACCTTGAATTCCTTCCTAAGGGGAGGAGGACCTTCATAATCCTCTGGCAACAACAACCTCTCAAGCTCTGGATGTCCCTCAAAAACTATGCCGAGCATTTCGTGCTCTTCTCTCTCAGGGTATTTGGAGCTGGGCCATATCTCGACAAGGGAAGGTATGCGAGGATCATCGCTTGCTACTCTTGTCTTCAGGATTACTATGACCTTTGCAAGATCTAAGTTCCCAAGGGAAGAGATGTGGTAAGTAACTTCTAACTCCTTTTGCTCAGGAAAATCTGTTGCTGTTACAGACTTAACATGATCAAATCCCATGTCTTTTAGCTTTTTAGCGACTTCAACTAGATTTTCAGGTTTGACGTTTACAGTGACTATTTCCTCCTTAGTGCTGACTTCAATTGAGAGTCCTTGCAGCGATTGGGAGACCTTTTTCGTGATATCCTCTATTTTAACCTCAGACCTTGAGCCCAACAGCCTTCCCCTCCCTTATCCTCTTTTGTAACATGAGAATTGCTCTAGCAACAGCTTCAGGCCTTGGTGGGCATCCTGGGATGTATATTTCCACGGGAAGTATATCCTTCGGCCTTACTATGTTGTAGCTGTTCCAGAAGATCCCACCGTCTATGGCACATGCACCCATGGCCATGACGAATTTTGGATCTGGCATCTGCTCATATACCCATACAGCTGCCTTAGCCATTTTGCGACTCAGGGTTCCTTCTATGAGCATTAGATTAGTTTGTCTCGGAGCCACAAAAGGAAGGAAACCCATTCTCTCAACGTCAAACCTCGGAGCAGAGGTAGCAGCAAACTCAGCTCCACAACAAGCGGTAGTGAAGTGTACAGGCCATAGTGAGAAAGCAATTCCCCAATCCCTAATACTTCTGATAGGTGTTTTATTTACCAACCACTGGACTGCCTTTCTTGCAGATTCCTCCAGATTTCCGATTAAGGTGACTCCATTCATTCCGCAGACCATAACTTCAACCTCCGTGCAGAATTAAGACCAAAAACAAGAGGCGGAGTTATAATACCAAGAATCATCAGGAATAATAACAGAACTCTGTATGGGCTATTATGAGCCTTCATCAGAAGGAGAAATGAGTAAATCATGACTGGTTCGACGGTCAAGAAAACGATTAGGTAAGGATAATATTGCATCATAAAAAGGCCTCTTGCTCTTCCTCTAGGAGGATTACCGCATTCATATCTCAATCGTTTTCTCTCTAGACTGCGTGATGGTGCCAGTAACCTTCCAAGAATGAATCCCAGTATGCCTATACCAACTCCGATAATCAGGGCGGTCGAGAACGTAAGCAGAATTTGCATTCCTTGATCGTAAGGCATGAACCTCCTCCCCTAACGAGTTGATCAGATTTATTAAAAATTTTAACATCCTACAAAAAGCGTTATGTAAAACAATAAGCTCTTATTCAAGACTAGCTTTATCCTAAGAAGTCAATCTATTCTGAGAACTAAATACTTACTAAGACAATTGATTAGATAGTCCTAATTAGGTTTAGCTTAATTCATAATGAGCCATACAATAAAAGTATAGTATTAATCTTCTCAAAACGCCAATAACTTTTCAAAATAAGGTTCTTATCAAGCCTTTAATTATTCCTAGGGGTCTCAGAGAACTTATCAAACCTATTCTTGGATATAACTCCCTTTTAAGGAGATATTCCCTTTCTTCCATTAGCTCAGCAATCTTAGCCTTAAGAGAATCAAGCACATAGCATTTATCCTCTCCTCTGTTTACAGCATTTTCGATCAAAGTCAGGCACTCTCTGCTAAATGAAGTTCTTTCCTTTACTGCAGCAAGTGTTTCTCCATCAATAATCCCGTATTTTTGCTTTATTTCTGCCAACTTTTCAGCAGCATTCAGGCTAGCCTCAACGATTTCTCCTCTATCCATCCAATTTGTACAGTAATTTAAGATATATTTCCAGTGAGGCTCCAATAACGCACTTCTGTGTTCTAAAAACGTTCGATAGATGATGTTGTAACCAAATTTCTCGGGATTTTCAAAAGCAACGCTTCCAGGATCAATGAAGGGAGCTAAAGGTGCTGTAAATGCCTCTAGCTTTCCTACAGCATCGTTTTCATTTAGCAAGTATTCAAAGTACTTCGCTACGCCAGCCGCATCTTCTGCTGTTTGTAGAGGTAAACCTGTCATAAAGTAAAGATCTACTCTCTTTATGCCAAGTCTAATAGAGTTATTCACCATTTTTTCCAACGATTTGTTCTTGTATAGCCTTCCATAATTGTATCGCACCCTCTCAATTTGAGTCTCAGGAGATATCTGAATGTAAACGTTATCTCCAAGCCTTGAAAGTTGCTGTAAGAGCGATCGATTGACTGGGAAGAAGAATTCAAGCATTAGATCGTTTCCGACGTCAATAGCCTTAAGCTCCTGAATTATCCTCTCTGCTCTCTCTCTGCCACCAAGCCTAATGTCAGCCAAGATGAATATAGGAGCCTTTAGCTTCTCAGCTATTGAGTCTACCTCTTGTGCGATTCTTTCTGGGCTTTTCAATGCAAGACAAGATCTGTTCAGGAAGTTGGAGTAAAAACTCTTGGATCCTCCGCAGCCCACACAATTGAAAACGCATCCTTTTGCCGTTAGTACTGCTGTTATTGGATTCTTCAGAAAGGAAGCAAAGGGGGCGGATAGAGCCAAGTCTTTGGTTCTTAAGATCTGCCTGATCATGAAATCATAGCTTGGACTTGTGTAGTCAAGAGACTGAGGAACATAGGAAAGTGGATTAACACGTATTCTACTCTTTTCTCTCCATACTAGATTTGGAACTGTGGAGAAGTCTTTATCACCTTTAATCACCTTTTCTGCCAAGTTAGCGAAGGGATCTTCTGTAGAATCACCTCTTAGAATGTAGTCTACGAAGTCATAGCCCCTCATTATCTCATCCCAAAAATAAGAAGAAGATATTCCCCCAAGCACTATGCGAGAGTTAGGATGAAACTGTTTTATCATTCTAGCGATTTCTATTGCTCCATGGGCGTGAACTAACCAGTGCAGATCAATACCATAAATCTCTGCGTCTAACCGCTCAAGAAAATTGGGAACATTAAAGTCTTTGTCTGATAACATTTTCGAGGCTAGATTGAAGATAGCCACTCGAAATCCCTTTTCTTCAAGGAAAGAAGCAAGTGTGAAGAAACCTATTGGATACATGTCAAAAACATAGAGGGAGGGAACTACTTCACTAACTGGTCCTGGAAAAACCGTTCTTTCCCTGAAATCGTACACGCTTGGAGCGTGAATTAATGCCACATCGTATGAAGGCATATCTACCGTCCCTTTTATTGCATTTAACTGGGGTCTACATCTGATCCTTAGGATAAGGATAATCTTTACTATTTCCTCAACTCCTTAAAACAATAGCTAAAAAGTGGATATCTAGGTGTCATTTAGCTTCGTATTAATGGAGCGTTTAAAAGAACTTAAAGATCATTTCAGGATATCTACTAATTTTCCTCATATGTAAAATTCGTTCAAAAAGGGCTTCCATATCAGACCTTCTAAAAACTCCTGAAAGCAATTGAAACGCATAAAAAACTCGTCTAAGATTTTCGATTTGCGATATATTGAGCTATTCTTCGAAGTAATTCCTTTGCCTTGCTCTCTGGGAATGGTTTTAAAGACTCAATTGCTTTACCCACCAACTCGTTTACCAACTCATTCAGCTTGGCTTTTGGATCTTTTCCTTTAACTAGCGATGAGATCTCTCCAGACTTCCCCCAATCTATCAGATCGTCCTTGACCTGATAAGCAAGCCCTATATACTTACCATATCTGCCTATTTGCTCCACCAACTCTTCTGAGGCACCAGCTATTATTGCACCCATTCTAGCAGCGGCCTCAAATATTGCTGCTGTCTTCTTGTAAAGTATATCTATATATGAATTGATGTTTATCGACCCGCCCTTCTTTCTAACCAGAAATTCCTCCATTTCCCCTTCGCTCATTTTTATTGCCGTCCAAGAGAGCGTCAGCAACACCCTTCTATCTTTATACCTTGAACAAATATCAACTGCAACAGACATGACATAATCAGCCATTAACACAGCTATCTCTTCTCCAAATCTCCTTTGGAATGCTGGTTTCCCTCGCCGATAAATGTCTTTATCTATCAAGTCATCATGTATTAAGGAAAGATTGTGCATTAGTTCTATAGCAGCAGCCGCGGGTTCTGGATTCCCGCCACCACCGCTTGCCTCATTAACTAACAGAAGAATCATAGGTCTTATCCTTTTGCCACCCTTTAGGGCTTCTACAAGTGGCTTATAGAAAATAGAGTCCGAATATGCCGATAGAACTTCTGAAAGGGCTGTTTCGGCTTTGTTTATGTATGGGTCTAGTTCTCGTTTCAGTTCAATCATGGCTTACCGATATTCAATAATCTAATTCATAAGTTTTCCTCTATCAGGAAATCGAACCCATCTGTTATTTGGATCTTAAAATAAATTATTATAGGGTTAATTCAGCTCAGTTCTTGCAACAGCAGCTGGTATAACACCAAATCTCGTTTCTTAAACGATGTTCTTTCCATATACTTTACTTTCTACTTCACTCCATGCAATTTATGGTCCATCAAATGTTCCGAGATCTTGATGGTAATGCCTTTTTCTTATGAAAAAGCAGGGGAGCTTTCAACGTCGCAATACTTTACGTTTAACTGATGAGCTTACAAAAAAATTAACCAAGAAGAGCAAGTCATTAGCTTTTGGCTTGGCTCCCTGGAACAATGAAAGAAGGAGGCTAACAGGAGCCTCCTTAATTATCCTCATTCTCATGTCAACCGGTAGAGATAGAATTTTATTGAGCCATCTTCTTCCTCTTTTCAACCTGCTTCCATATTTTCTATCCCAAAGTATCTGGTAGTTCGGCTTATAGCATATTGAGCCCGAGTAAAGGGCATATCGGATGCCTTCTCCGGTGAATGGCATCACCATTCCAGCAGCTTCACCAGCCACAACAACGTTTCCTCTTTGAATTTTCGGAAGGGGACCTCCTGTGGAGAAAATCCCTTTTCTTATTCTAGCAATAACCCTCAATTTGAACTTCTTGAGGAGAATATCCAAGTCTTTCCTTAGAGTTTCAGTTCCCGCAAAACCGCCCACTCCAACATTATACACATTACCTTTCGGAAAGATCCAAGCATACCCATATGGCAATATAACTAAATTTATCGCGTCCCCGGGCAGGGCTTCAGCACAATTACAGTAACATTGTAAGGCGGGTGCAGACCTGTAGCCAGAATAATCAAAAAAGGACCTTCCAATGCTTCCCGGATTTCCAGTTGCATCTACTAGCAAGTCATAGTCCTTAGGATTTGGTGCCTTTCCGAGAACTACTTCCGCTCCTTCTGCTTCTGCCCTCTCCATGAGTGCCTTTAGGAATGCTTTCTTGTCAATGATGTATCCTGTTAAAAATCCCTGAACTTCCCTTACAAAATTCCATTTAAGATAGAAAGAGCATCTCTTGATTTTGTTGCGTATAAAATCCCCCTCTTTCAGAGGAGTAAGAAGGAGAGCTTCCTCAGGAATAGCCTCCCCACATGGTTTAACACCAAGTTCACCCTTTTTTTCGTAAACTCTCACAAAATGACCTTCTTTTGCTGCCCAATATGCACAGTTCAGCCCTGCAGGACCAGCCCCATATACTAAAATCCTCATACAAGCACCTTCGAGGGAAGATCAAGGAGTTTATAGCCAAACGAGGATTTATCCAAGGCAATAACTCCTCTTAACATTCCTGGAGGAATTATCCATAGAAGTGAGAGCAACTCATGTCTCATAAGTAAATCCACTATTTTCCTCGCCCTTAGCGCAACGTTGAAAGTTCTCTCAAAACAGTTAATCATTGAATTTTTGAACAATTTGCTGGCTTCTTGAGGGCCTTCAAACCACTTTTTTAATGTCATAGCGGCAATAAAAGAAGAGACCGCCGCGGTAGGAATCCCCCCTCCATTTACTGGCATTACTAGACCAGCAGCATCACCTATTAACAAGGAAAAGCTGTTTGCTATGTTCTTGAATATTCCACCAACAGGTAATGCCTTCCCGAAAATTTGCCCTACGCCCTTTAAGCCCATTTTTCTCAAGAATTTGTCGTGACAATCCCTTAAATTAACTCTATAACTATCTCTTGCTCCAACTCCTACGCTAAAGATACCATTCCCCTTTGGTATCACCCAAGCATACCCTCCTGGCGAAAAATCCATATAGAAACCCATGTAGATAGACCTCTCTGAATAGCTCCCTTCTGCCAACTGAACGGTGACGTGAGCTAAATCCTCATTTTTTACTGTGTTCTTGAGATCCATGGATCTAGCAACCCTAGATGGAAATCCGTCAGCGCCTACAACGATGCGAGACTCCTCTAAAGACTTTATCTTTCCTTTTAATGAGGAAATGACCCTACCATTGGAAATTTTGCTTCCAACATAGCTAGTTGATAGATATATCTCAGCTCCATGATTCTTGGCCGTTTCAATTAATTGAGAAACAGCCTTTTTTCTAGATATAATCTTTCCTTTGAGATTCAATGTTTTTTCCTTGCCACTTAAATCAATTACCACCCAATCCGTCTCGTTAAGAGTGAATTCATCGCTGTAAAAGCTTCTTCTCATAAACTCAGTAGCTGAGCGGAATTCATCAGGGAATGCCTTTCTAATTAGTGAGAAATCCGGAAGGAACTCACCGCAAATTGTAGGTTCTTCGATTTCCCTTTTTCTCTCAATAACAAGCACTTTAAATCCTTCTTTAGCAACAAGCGAAGCCAGAGAAGCTCCAGCTGGTCCGCATCCAACTATAAGTATATCGTACATTTTACTTTCTCAACCTTCTAAGATTCTTTGGAGTTTCTCAAGGTTCAGTTCATGGGGCCTATTTTAGATTCCATTTAAAGAGTAATGATATTTAACCAATCTGTATGCTCTGGCATTACCCCTCAAAGTTGACGTCGTTAGCCGTTGCAATCGCTGCTTGACCTAAGGCGATTCCTCCGTCCCCTGCTGGAATCCTTTTCGGGAGCCTAGCCACTAAGTCTTCTTCTGCCAAGACGTCTTTTAGACCTCTAAAGATGTAATTGTTAACAGCAGCCCCCCCACTAACAAATACTTCGTTTAAAGTTGCCCTTGAACTATATCTTACCGCAATTTCACCCAGTGCTTTTCCTAAAGCATAAAGTACAGTTGCAGAGAGGTCGCTAAGTGGCAAGTCTAAGTGCTCTAGGGTCCATAGTAGCAATTTGGTAGTATCAACGACTAAGAGATCGCCCTCCTTGGTTAAGATACTCTCAACATCCCTTATTTTACCTCCTTTGGCAGAAGCTTCTAGCTTGATTGCAGGTTCTCCCTCATACGTCCTCTCTAAGCATATTCCAAGGAGAGCTGAGATGGCATCCAGAAATCTCCCTACACTGCACGTTTTGATGGTTCTCCCTTCTATTGCCTGTTTAATCGCTATTTCCAACTCAGACATTCCCCTCTTTAACCCTTGAACAAGCCCCCTCTCAACAATTACCTTCTCTAATTCTTCCTGCTTAGAGAAGACCGAAAGAGCTCCTATTAACATCCTAACGGGAAACTTAGTTGCTAAATCTCCCCCAGGCATTGGTATATATTTGAGCCTGCCAACCCTCTCAAACCCGCTGTAATTGGCTAAGAAAACCTCTCCTCCCCATATGGATCCATCAAGACCGTAGCCAACTCCATCCATTAGAATAGAAACCGCCTTCTCTTCCATCCTGATCCCCCAATCAGCCATAACTGAAGCGGCGTGAGCATGATGGTGCTGAACCTTGATTAGAGAAACTCCTAGCTCCTCGGACCAGGCCTCAGCTAGCCTGACGCTAGAGTAAGAGGGATGCATATCGGCCACTAAGATGGACTCCCTAACGTCAACACCATAGGTCTTCAGGAAGAAGGTCAGACTTTTCTCTAGTTCCTGTAAATCCTCAAATTCATCAGTATCTCCTATGTACTGGGTTAGAATCACCTTGTCTTCGAAGGCCACAGCCCCTGCATTTTGAAGTTCCGCTCCAAAAGCAACAACAGGACGTCTTAAGCTGAAGGGCAGCTTTATCCATGAAGGAGCATACCCTCGAGACCTCCTTAGAAACATCAAGTTCCCATCTGTAAATCTTAAGACGCTGTCATCTACCCTATTGATGATCCTCCTGTTATGCATGAGATAGTAATCTACTATGTCCTTCAGCTCTGTTAAGGCGCACGACTCATCTAGGCACATGGGTTTCCCTGGAGGATTCCCACTTGTCATTATTAGGAAACCGTCTTCAACTTCTTCAAGAAGTAGGTAATGCAAGCCAGTATATGGGAGCATCACACCTTGCTTGTCTAGTCCGGGCGCGACGTGCCTTGAGACAGGGCTACCCTCCCTCTCATCAAGGAGAAGAATCGGCTTTTGGGGGCTTTTTAGTAAACTCTCAGCCTCTTCGCTCAAATAAACTATTTTCTTGACCGTTTTAATATCCAACGCCATTAGAGCGAACGGCTTCTGTGGCCTTTTCTTCCTTTTTCTAAGTTCAAGTACAACAGAATCATCAGTGGCTAAGGAGGCTATATGAAAACCCCCTATCCCCTTTATAGCTAGAATTTTACCCTCTGATAGAAGTTTAGCTGCTTCTGTTATGGGATCTTGGGAATCGAGTGTCTCTCCAGACGCATTAACTAACCATAATTTGGGTCCACATAAAGGACAACATATCCCCTGAGCATCAAATCTTCTGAGATCGTCCTCGTCGTAATATTCGGATTTACAATAATCGCAGAGTGGAAAATCCCTCATTGTAGTGTTTTCTCTATCGTATGGAATCTTTTCTATCAATGAGAACCGGGGACCACACCAGGCACAGCTGTTGAATGCATAGCGGAATCTCCTGTCCTTTGGGTTCTTAATTTCCTCTAAGCAGTAATCACAAATCCCTATATCTGGAGGAATCATTGATGGCCTAACACGAGACTTGCCACTTTTGAGTATCGAGAACCCCTTTAATCCCATAAATGAGCTCTCTTCTAACCTTATTTCTTCAATTATTGCTGGAGGAGGTTTTTCTTTTTCAAGAAGCTGAAGAAAAGAGTTTATTTCCTCATTAGTTCCTTCAACGTGAATTTCAACTTCGCTTCCACCCATGTTCCTTACAGTTCCCCTTACCCCTGACTTCCTAGCTATCCTGTGAATGAACGGTCTAAAGCCAACACCTTGTACAATTCCGGAAATATAGATGTTCAGCGCTTTAACGGTTGTATCGGCCTTTTTCAAGGTTCATCTCCTCTAATAACTCATTTATCAACCCATACCCTCCGTGTCTAGCCCAAACATTACAGGTTCCCTCTCTGCTTACCATACAGGGACCTAGGGGATGTGATGTGGTGCAACTCTTGTTAAAATGGGGGCAATCTGTTGGGACAGCGAGTCCCAAGGTTATCTCAGCACACCTACAACCTGTAGGTAGATCATTTTGCTTATCTCTTAGGCTTAGGGAGTACTTCTTCACAGCGTCTAAGGGGGAGAATTCTCTCCTTAGGTTAAGACCGCTGTTTTTGAGCACACCAATTCCCCTCCAATATGCATCAACTACTGAGAAAGCTTTCATAACGTAGTTCCAAGCCTTAACATTTCCCTCCCATGTTACTACCCTTCTGTACTCGTTCACTAACCTTGCATCTCCTTCCTTTATCTGCCTCAATATTTCTAGAACTGCAAGAACGTAATCTAACGGCTCAAAGCCCGCTACAACTACAGGAAGACCATAATGATCAGCCAAATAACTCCAAGCTTTGGCTCCGATGATTGAAGAGACGTGTCCAGGAGCAATTACTCCCTTTAAAGGAATCCCTCTCTCCTTGTGAAGGAGCATTGCATGATCTAAACC
>CAYZRF010000027.1:0-22838 GCA_964480775.1 uncultured Nitrososphaerota archaeon | reverse complement strand
AGTAGAAGAAGGGGCTGCTGTAGTCTTTCTATTCTATATAGCAAACTTTCTAGAGGAGTACGCAACTTACAAGGCAAGGAAATCGATTAGGGATCTGATGGAAACATCGCCTGAGAAGGCGGTTGTCAAGAAGGGCGGTATTGAAGCTATTTTGCCAGTGGAGGAAGTTGAACTAGGGGATATAGTCGTCTGCAGACCAGGGGATAAGATCCCATTGGACGGAATTGTGACAGAAGGTAGGTCCACGGTTAACGAGGCTCCTCTTACAGGGGAATCCATTCCTGTTGAGAAGAAACCTGGTGACATGGCCTATGCTGGAACCTTGAATTTAGATGGTTATTTGGAGATCAAGGTTACAAAGAAAAAGCAAGATACCGTCTTAGCCAGAGTACTCGAGTTAGTTGAGCATTACAGCAAGAGTAAGTCTAGATACGAGAGGTTCACAGAGAAATTCTCTATGTACTATACTCCTACCGTTTTGGCGCTCTCAATACTCTCCATAGCTGTTCCTGCTCTGAGATATGGAACACTTCAGACAAGCTGGATTTATAGGTCCCTCTCATTCCTGGTTATTTCTTGTCCTTGTGCTCTTGCCATTTCAATTCCAGTATCTATGGTTTCTGCGTTAACAAATGCAGCAAGAAGCGGTGTTTTGGTTAAAGGAAGCAGATATCTGGAGGCAATTGCTTCAAGCGAGGTCTTCGCATTTGATAAGACAGGAACGTTGACAAAGGGTGAGTTAGAGGTAACCGATGTGATACCTATTAGGAGTGAAGTTTCTCCTAAAGCCCTGCTAAGGATAGCTGCCTCGCTAGAAACAAGGTCTGAACACCCTATTGCAAAAGCAATTGTAGAAAAAGCGAAGAAAGAAGGAATAGAGATCGTTCAGCCCAGGAACTTCTCAGTACACATAGGAATCGGTGTCTCCGGTAACATAGATGGAAAATGGTATGCAATAGGATCTGAAACGATGGCTAACGGGTCTCGCTTGGAGTATGAGGAAGTCGTTTCTGGGTTGAGATCAGAGGGCAAGACTTGCGTTTTCTTGATGGATAAAGAGGGTGTACTCAGTGTTATAGCTCTTAGAGATGTACCAAGAGCTGAGATCATTCCATTACTCATGAGACTTAAGAAGCTTGGACTTAAGACGCTTATGCTGACGGGCGACGACGAGAACACTGCCAAAGCCATTGCTAAGGAGATCGGAATAGAGACCTATAAAGCAAATCTGTTGCCTGAAGACAAAGTTTACGTTGTCGAAGAGCTTACAAAATCTGGAATCGTGACCACAATGGTTGGAGACGGTATTAACGATGCTCCAGCATTAGCAAGGTCTTCAGTTGGTGTCGTAATGGGAGGAATAGGTAGCGATGCGGCCATAGAGGCTGGGGATATCGTCTTACTAAAAGACAGCATAGGGAAGCTCTCTTATCTAATAGACTTAAGCAAGAAAACTATGAGTGTGGTTAAGCAGAATATCCTAACCGCGGTTTCAGTTAAGCTTGCTCTTGCCCTTCTCGCAGTCTTAGGAAAAGTTCCTCTTTGGGTCGCCGTTGGAGTTGGAGATGTAGGTCTATCCTTGGTGGTAACCTTAAACGCTATGAGGCTCTTGGTTTTTGAAGGAACGGGCTTGAAACATACGGAACATTACGCTGTAAAGGAAAAAACGCTGGAAAAACAGGAAGTTAATGAGATATTTGTCGAGGCAGGATGAAACATATTTAAACATCTGATAGAGATTAATATTGAGATGAAAGTAAGGTTCAAACTGTTCTCCATCTTCAGAGAGGAAGCAGGTGCTTCAGAGGTAGAAGTGGAAGTTCATGATGGAGCAACGATACTTGATGCCGTAAGAGAGCTAGCAAGAGTTAGACCAAGGCTAAAGGAAAGATTGCTTAATGGAGATGGTTCTTTGAAAAGGGGATTTCATCTAATGAAGGACCAACGATGGCCAAAACCAGACGAGAAGGTGAGAGAAGGAGATCTTATTGTTATATTTCCACCTGTGGGTGGGGGGTAATTATAGAGGATCCTGTTTAAACTCAAAGATCGTATTTAACACATGCAGCTTTTGGAAGTTTAGATGAGATCTCTTCTCAAATGAAATAACATTCTACGACTTTCTATCTCCATTAGTGAGTTGATAGAACATTCTTAGAGACTATCTCTCTTAGAGAATCCCTTTATTGGTTTTTTATACTATAACATTCATCCCGTCATAAGCAAAACACAAATTATACTCCCGATATCTTAGCTCTAGCTCCTTGTACTCATCGTAACTCTTACCCCACTCTTCCTCAATATGAGTAACTATCAATTTCTTTGCTTCCAGTTCTTTAGCAAGTTCCAAAACCTCTTCTAACGAGAAAAGTTCCCTTCTCAACACGTTATCTTCTGGAATTGTAATTCCTCCCTTCAAAGGACCTAGGGGGAAGACATTCCCTATGATCAATATATCTGGCTTCTTTAGCAGCTTACTCCTTGGGAAAGGTTTTGAGTCGCAGGGAGCATAAATCACCTTTTTAGCACCTTCTTCAATGATATAGACTGTAGAAATTTCGTTCCATCCAGTCTTAACCTTAACAGGAGTTATTGTGAAGCCTTGAATTTCAACTGGTTTCTCATTCTCTAGCAAAAATGTTTCTATTAGACCTAGCCTCTCATAGAAGCTGAAAAAGGATCCATGTTTATTTCTAATAGCCAATAAATCCTCCATTACTTCATCTAAGGCGTAGATCTTGACCTTCTTTGGAGGTCCTTTCTCCTTAACAAACCTGTCAAGCCAGGACATGTACATCCTCTCAACTATTCTCATGCCAAGCGTATGATCTGGATGCCAATGTGTGTAGAATATGTAGTCTATTGAGTTAATTCCCTCTCTGTTCAGTTGCATTGCAATCTCTTCCGGAGTATCAAAGAGAAGGTTGATGTCCGAGATGAACATAGATGGACCATACCTTGCGTAGGGAACCCCCTTTTTCCTTGCTTCGACGCAAACCCTACATTGGCACCCAGGTCTAGGAGTTGTCGTTGATCCTCCAGATCCAAGAAGCACAAGTTTCATACTTCCATATCCCTCCTCTTTGTTATAGGATTGATGTATTACCGCTAATAATATACCCAGAGCATAGGGGCGCTCATTGCGAGAGTATTAATTTCTCTGACTCTTTTCGCCTCCAAGAGGCCACTAAGAACATAGAACTTCAAAGAGAATATATACAAAAGTCAAGTTGTCTAGTCCAAGAATTTAAGATAAGCCGTTGTTAACTTTGAGGAGAACAATGGAGTTTGAATCTGAGGAAGAGTTGAGGATAAAGCTTCAGAAGCTTGAGGATCTCTACTCTAAAGGAAAAATAAGCGAGTCTACCTACTTAGACCTGAAGAAGAAATATACAGAAGCTCTTCAAGCGCTAAAGAAGGCTCCGAAGATCAAAGAACTATCAAAAGTAGAGAAAAAGAAAAAGTTCCCGCTAAAGATGGTAGTAATTGCTATAGCTCTTGTTGCAGCGGTAGGAATTGCTGGTTTCTATTTTCTTGGAGAAATGAAGCATCCTATTCAAACACCTACTACTACTCCAATTCCGAGTCCTTCTCCCACACAATCTCCGTCTCCAACACCAAGTCCCACCACACAGCCAACACCACCGCCTCCACAGGGAGTCCCTCTACATGATGTGATTGCCTCTATAACCGCGATCGCTAAAGGGAAGTGCTTTCAAGCCTATCCTATAATGGTTTCAACTGGCCCCTGGCCCTATGACACTTTTCAGCCAGAAGCCATTGATAATTGGTTAATCAGGTTCTATTGCCCTTGGAGGGATACTACCTACCAATACTCGTGGAAATCGGGGGAGATCTCATTTGAGGATCCCCCTGGAGAGGTTATGTTCCTTCCTGAATTCACCCCATTAGAATTGAGGTGGAATATTTCTCCCGCTCAAGCAATATCTATCGCTTTAGATGCGGGAGGAAGAGCATTCATTGAAAGCCAATCCAAGCCAGTCCGAGTTACGATGCACCTTTCAAGCAGAGAACTGGCTGTCCATCATAGAATGATACCAGAAGGAGATGTAAGTTCTGTTACATCCGATTATGTTTGGATAGTCGTGTTCTCTACTGGAGGTCCTGGCAAAAAGTACAAGGTTTACATAAACGCTGAAAACGGCATTGTGCTAAAAGCTACAGAATATTAAGGCTAAACTTGAGGTAGGATGTTTATCAAAGATCAAAGGAACTCACATTATGAAAAGCAATCAGATCAACTGGAGCAGTTCTATTTGAGTTTTGGGATGACTTCTCTCGCAAATAACCTAGCACCTTCGGTGTTCGGAAAATCAAGAAACCTTAGAATTATGTGTTCAACCCCTATGTCAATATATTCCTTCAACTTTCTTATGACTTGTTCTGGTGAGCCGACAACCATTTCCTCTATTCCTATCGCTTTTGTAAATGGACTTTCTTTAGCTATTTTTAGGGCATCGTTCTTGTTCTTTGCTATGGCTACACATCCCACCCATGTTTTCTTAATATCATAAAAGTCTCTTCCTACTTTAGAGCAGTGCTTTTTAAGAATCTCAGCCTTTTGTCGATAAAATTTCGGTGTTTTATTGGGAATATTCCACCAGTCTGCGTATAGGGCTACGACTCTTAGGGTGAGCTTCTCTCCACCTCCTCCTATCATAATTGGAGGCGGGGGTTTTGGTTTAGGCTCGCAGTACGCTCCTTTAACTTTGTAAAATTTGCCTTCGAAAGTTACAACATCCTCATACCACATTTTTTTGATTATTTGGACACCTTCTTCGAGCTGTTTGATTCTAATTGAAGCTTTAGGAAACTCATATCCATAAGCAAGATATTCGTCCTCTTTCCAGCCAGCTCCTATACCTAAGATAAATCTGCCACCTGACAGAACCTGAAGGGTCGCTCCCATCTTTGCTAGCAACGCTGGATTGCGGTAGGAGTTGCACAGCACAATCGTTCCAAAGTTAATTTTATGGAACATGCCAGCTAAGTAAGATAGAGTAGTCCAGCATTCCAGAGTATCTGTTTTTTGAGGTACAAAGTTTGCCCAAGGAAAAAAGTGGTCAGAGATCCATGCTGAATCAAAATCTTCTTCTACTTCTCTTAAACTTCTCAATATATCATCAACAAAGCCCTTCCCTTTACTCCCGTCAACTGGAAAGCTTGGTATCCTCCAACCAAACTTCACATCTTTCATTTTGCATCTCATCTCTTGGGATATTGAAAGCGTCTTTGGTTAATATTCTCTTCATCATACCATGGCTGTGTGTCGTGTTTAACACAAGTCTTTCTAAATCTCCTGGGTTTTAGGAGACGATATCTTAAGCTTGACGCGTTATAGGCCTGTTGTAAGGGGAAGTATGAAAACTCAAAATTACTACAGTTGAACTCCAATCTATATCATGTTCTTAATTGAGACAAAGCAGATAAAGTAAGTGAAGAGAGTTAGAATCACGGCCACGGCACCTCCTACAACAATCTGAGACCAGCTGTGTGCTCCTACCTTCAGCCTGATCCAAGCTACTAGAGGAATTAATGAGAGCAGATATATCCCCTCCTTCCGCCCCAAAAGAATTAATATCACGCTAGGACCTGTAATCCCTGCCATGTGAATGCTTCCTTTAGTATAGAAGGCATTAACTAACGCAACACCCATTGTAACCATTCCATATGATAGAGTAACGAACTCCATGTCCCAGAAATTTCTCAAGTGAAAGAAGGTAAAGCCCATAAAATAGCTTAGAATAGCTACCGCCAAAAGCGGTGTTCTTTGAGATTGATCGCTTACACTTAGATCTGTTTTCTTAGAAGCCGCCAGTAATATAACTGGTAGCACAGGTCCAACTACTACACTGAGAGTTGCTGCTGTCCACTCAACAAGCTCGCTATGCCCTCTCAGTATCATAAAGATCGTAAAAGCTGCTACGGCTGTAGGAGAAAGTACGACGGCCAAGACATCATATTTGCTCATACATTCTCTTTGTTAGAAATCTCTCCTATTTATCTTTAGCAAACGGTTTCTAACATAATAGGTCTGTTAAACCCTTGGACAGATGGCAAAGACTGTCGTCTCGCTTAGCTCTAAGCATACATGAGTGGCAATTACAATTTCTCGTATTATCTTGGTTCTTCAACCGACCAAATTGGTGGGAAGTTCCAGAAAGAATTAAAGCTTCTACAGGGAGATCTTTTTCGATGATCCACGAACTTGACGAGTTGGTACTTAACAATATGATAGTAGGAAAGGGCATATACGGCTTTCACATAAGGGTGGAAAATGTTCCAGGAGTTGCGGCTAAGATATCTCAAGCTGCCTTTAAAAGAGAGGTTAACATAGTAAGTTTTATACCTTCAATTAGTGGTCAAGAAGCAGAGACTGCTAGTATCTTCTTGGCTGTGGACTTTTACGGAAAGGTAGTAAGTCCTACTGACTTTTTGAGTGATTTAAAGAACACTCCTGGCGTAATTGATGTACAGTTAATCTCACCAAAAGCGAAGGGTAATGTGTTAGTTGATGATCACTTCTTCCCTTTAGTCTTCAGCGAGAGTAGAGTCATTTTGTTTGGCTTAGCAAGCCTTTCAGTACTTCTTGTAGAAGCAAGGAAGGTGTTTAGTCCGGGTTCCTTTGATTCCTTGATGTATCATAGTGGTTATGCTGTAGGAACTAGGTTGTTCACGGTTTATGTATCGAAAATCCCAGATCTAACAGGAAGAGAGGCTCTTGAACTCTTGCAAGCCTTTTTCGTGGGAGCTGGCTGGGGTAGATCGGAGATTGTACGCATGACCGAGCGCTCGATAACGATAAGGTTCCATGATCTTTGGGAATGTGAAATCATGAAAGGACATGTTGATAAGCCCGCTAGCCAATTTGTCAGAGGAATATTGGCTGGTTACATGACGCTTGCATTAAGAAAAATCGTTGAGGTAACCGAAAATAAGTGCATAGCTCTACAATCACCATTCTGCGAATTTAACTTGAAAATAATGTAAAAAAAGTGTTTCTCTAGGGGTTTAAATCAGCTAATATAGCTCATGTTACATCATCTCAATCAGATGATGCATGTCTTCTTTAGTAATGATCCCGTATAATCCGCTTCTTGGTGAAATACCATAAGTAACCAGGGCTCCATTTATATCGTCAATAACAATGTGCGCAGCCACAAGCCTAGATGTAAGATCCAAAGCAGCCATGCCTTCCCTTGCAAGAAGGACTGATGGCATATTAGACTCGAAGGCCCTGAGTGCCGTATCTGAGAGAAAAGATACTGTCTCCTTAAGACCAAATTTACTTTCAATAGCATTAAGATCTATAAACTCAATTACCTCTTGGTGTCTGTGCCTAAGGCGCTCGTACTCTCTTATATAATTCAATGCCGTTTCCTCATAGGTTTGACCTAGAAAAATCACCTTGAATGTCCCAAGATTTCTTTCAATTGATTTGAAACTCCCTTCCTCTTGAGAGGATTCCATGTTTTCTCTAAACTCAGAAGATGGGAGAAAGCTAGAGAGCATTATTGCTCCCCTTCCTGACAAAAGTGCGTTCTGAATCATTGTAAATAACATTGGATAAAAGCGAAGCCCAACTCTTCTACCGATTTCTATCAGAAAAAATCTCTTTTTCAGTAAACCTCTGCTTATTTTATCTAATCCCGGGATACCTGTTGATATACGCCACGTATCTAAATCCGGTAGTGTTTCCATTGATTTCTTTATAATTCGGGGTTTGTATGGTAATAGACAAGTGAACCTTCCTTTGCTTAGAGTAAAAAGGTAAGTTCTCTGGTAGATGGGCACCCCACGCAATTTCTCAAGTTCGATTTCTCTTGCACTTCTCCTTCTGATAAAAGGATTAGGGGCCTCTCCCGTACTATCTCCGAAAACCCAAATGTGACGCAGCGTAATCACGCCGTCTGCCACGAACTCCAGGGATTGGTGGTTAAACTCCTCGCTTATGAAGATTAGTCTAGCTTTTGAAGAGTCAGCCATACTTATTAGGGCTTTTTCCACCTTTAGTCTCTCTTTTGGGCTAAGATCGTTTGCTATTGCGTCCCAAGAATCTAAAACTATGCATCCTTTAGTTTTTTTGATTATTCTGCCTAGTGTCGTAATGAATAGATTTGGAGTAGTTAGTCTAGCATCACTTAGTAGTTCAAATCCAAGTTTTTCAAAGGAAAGTTCTTCTTTTACCCATGGAAACTGCCTCAGAATCTTTTCTAGTGATAATCTAGTGGAGATGTACGTGCTTTCATCTTCTTTAGAAAATTTTTTTAGTATCTCAAGAGCCAGGGTGGTTTTGCCTGTTCCTGGCGCCCCTTTTATTAGAAGTGTTACTGGTTCTCCTCCTAAGAATTCTTCCAATTCTGGTGGTAACTCGCTGAGTATTTCGTCGTTTTTACTCATTAAAAATTAGAGCTTGTTACTTCATATTAAGTATAAAGAAACCTATGAGATAACCCTATAAGCGTTCTATTCTGTAAGAGCAAGAGGGGTTATCCTCTCTTTTTCTATTATGATGCTCAAATACCTTGGAAGATTGGAATTTAATCAGATATTCAAAACAAGAAAGGGGGTTAGTTTTTCCCTTAAATCTTTTCTATTTCTTCTATCGAACTCTCGGTCTCTACATATTTTGGTATTGGAATCGTGCCCAAGACCCTTCTGACAAGATTCCTCGCTCGCTTTAAATCTGAAGGTACATCTACATCAAGCCAGAACGATCCCTTAATGTCATAAGATGTTACTCTCTTCTTATTGGCCAAAATCTGTTTCGCATCGTTCCATTCCTCCATTCCTAGCTCAATGGCCTCGGCTACTACTGGGAAGATGGCAGAAGTGCATGCAAATATGCCGCAGTCGACGGCGTCATAAGGCCAAATTTCCTTCCCTATTTCTAACACCCTTTTGCCTACAAGCCTAACCTTTGTAGCCTCTCGAGGATCTATATGCTTAGGTTTTGAATCAACTGCTATGACTAAGTCGCTACCGTAAGAGTGTAAGAGCCCCCTAAGACTCCTCGGGTCAAATATATGATCGACAACAGACAACAGGAATTTGCCGTCGACATATCCTTCTGCTCTTAAGACAGAGAACCCGTTCCCGTTTCTAAAGTAGGGATTGTAAATAAACTCCACATCTAATCCGTGCGCGTTTTTAGGGTGGGAGAATAGAGACTTTATTTTGTGAGCCTTGTATCCGACTACGATAAAGGCTTTCTTTATTCCAAGCTTCTTAAACGTCCACAGAGTCCATGAAAGAAGTGGCGCTCCAGCCACCCTTACGAGAGCTTTGGGAATTCCAAGGCCCAAACGTTTTCCCAAACCAGCCGCAATAATGACACCCTCTTTTATTTTCATTTTTTATCACCTCGAAAATTGACAAGAGATAGGATTTTTGTGTAATTAACGTAGAGTTGGGTTTTTTGAATAGACGCGTGTTTTTCACGCGTCTAAAAAGTGAGTTGATCTATTTTGTCTTACCTACCTCTCCTATTAATAGAATGATTTCTCCATTTATTAAATTTTTTCAGCTCCTGAGTTATTTAAATAAGGGAATGCACTTCTACGCTACAGCGACTTTAGGCCTTGAAGATATTGTTGCTAGAGAGATAGAGGAGCTTGCAGGCGTGAGATGCAAAGTTGATGTGAACAAGGTTTTCTTTGAGGGGGATCCTGAACTAATACCGAAACTCAATTACCTTTCTAGATGTGCAAATAGGATCTTTATCCTTCTCTTGAAAGAGAAATTTGATGATCTCCGCGATATATATTCTTACTCTAAGAGTGTAGAGATTTCGGACTACATAAGACCAGAGCAGACATTTGCTGTAAAGGCTACGAGACATGGAATTCACGATTTCACCAGCCTGGACGTAGCAAGAGTAGTGGGAAAGGCGATAATAGATTCTTACTTGGAACATAAGGGCTTTAGACTAAAAGTAGACCTAGAGCACCCAGATGTAGAAGTTCAAGCACTAGTGAGAGAAAACGAGATTATTTTAGGAATTAATACGTCAGGTGAAGCCTTAGCTAAGAGAGGATATAGAATATATCAACATCCGGCCCCGATTAAACCAACAATGGCTTGTTGTCTTCTAAAACTATCCAGCTGGAAACCAGATAGGTTTCTATTGGATCCAATGTGTGGAGGAGGCACCATTGTTATAGAAGCCGCCCTTATGGCTAGAAACATTCCTCCAGGTAGCTTTCGAAGAAGATTTGCCTTTGAAAAACTTCACTTTTTGGACCCCTCGGTTATTTCAGAGGTAAAGGAAGCTGCTTTATCAAACGTGAATGGAAATAAGTACGATATATGGGGGCTTGAAAAATACCGGAAACATGTTGAAGGGGCTGTTATGAACGCAAAAAGTGCTGGGGTCATAGATACGATAAAGATCTTACAGGGTGATGCGACAAAATGGGATTACGTACCAAAACCAGAGTTCATTGTAACAAATCCGCCATATGGGTTAAGAATAGCAAATAAAAGGGCTACTTTAAGGCTTTATGAAGGATTTTCAGAGCGAATTAGAAAGCTAAAAGGGACTTGGGTTGTTCTTATAGTTGGAAACAATTGGTTTGAAAAGATATTTCAACTAAAGCCTCTTGAAAGGAGAGAGGTACTATACGGCAACCTTAAATGTCATGTTCTCAAGTACTTAATTTAGAGCAATTTTGGAGTGATAGAAGCTTTTTGTCAAGTCATATAAAGCGTTAGGATCTTTCGTATCTCCCTATAGGGTCAATCTCAACATTAACCTCTTTAGCTACCGAATCCAACAAAAGCCATTTAGAGTACTCAATAGGGTTGGTGTAGATACGAAGATTGATCTCATGCACCAAAGTTCTAGAAGCCTGTCGGTCCGTACTCTGAAGGTTGATAGCTTTCCCCTTCCTCTTCCCCTTCTTCTTCCTCTCTTTCCTCTTCTAATACTTTTTCTTCCTCTGGTAGCTTTTCTTTCAACTCTTCACCTAAAACGCCGCTCAATGTATCCATCACTTTCCTAGAGGTCTTGTTCAGCATTATCCTAAGGAGTCCAAGGTTAACCCTGTTATCCGATAAAACTCCTAGGATTCCCTCGCCGCAATTAATGAGGAATATTTTGCCCTCATCAGCCTCTATGGATATCATTGATGGCTTCCCAAAATCTATTCCACCAATAGTCTTTTCACATGCGGTAAAGACTGTTACTGCAGTTGCACTAAAGAGATCTGGATCTACGGCTTCAGGAAGGTCGCTAGCCATCGCCAAGCCCTCTGGAGAAATCAGTATAATACCAGTTACCCCGTCCACAGATTTCAAATCCGATAAAATCTTTCTCAATTCCTCCATAATTGACCTATAATGTTAACGCGAAATTCTAAATAATATTTTGCGTTCGACCCAAACAACTACCAACAAACCTCATGATACCAGTTGAGCATTCGAAGACTTTTCTCTCATTAAATGTACGCTATTATCGAGAAATGGCCTGTTTATTATCCTTTTCTTTCTTCTCTCGAAAGAGAAGCTCATTAATGCTCTTAATCCAGCTGTCAGGATCCTTTACGCTGAAGTAAAACTTGTCCTTGCGCCAAGTTCCTGTTTCAAGGGAAATTACAAGCTCGCGTATTTCACCCTCGGCTATACCAACCGAGTAAATCTTGGATAATGGTGCCTCAAAAAGAACCTCAGGGGCTCTAAGCAACAAGAATTTCCTTCCTTCGATTGCAAATATTATCCTCTTGTTTGTCAAGAATAGCACACCGTTGGGTTTTATAGTCCACCCTTCAAGTTTTGTGGATAATTCAGGAGGTCCCCTAGGATATCTCCTGATCCCGCCTCTGAAAATCATTTTTACATTTGATTCTGCCAACAGAATCCGTTCTTTTGGATATAAGGCTATATTAGCAATGACTCTCTCAGCCAAATCTATTTTAGGCATTTTAGTTCACTTTATTAGGTAACCTATACCGGGCTATCTTGCTTGTTATCTGATAAGAGACGTCGTATATGAATATGAAGATCCAGAATCCTATGTTCCCGGCATATATCGAGTAAGCAATAGTAGAAATCTCTAAAAAAGGTCTAGTCTTAAGAAAAGCGCTAAAACGACCAGTTATCCATTCAAAATCAGCTAAATCACTTGAAATCTCATCTAGAAGTGCTGTTGATAGGAAAAGCAAAAAAGGAAATCGGTTTATTGATGGCACACCTAGAACTAACGTTCCTGCCAAGGCTGTGCCAACCCCCATACCATGCGAAAGGTTGTCTATTTTTCCTGCTGATACGACTGCAATTATAACAGCAAAGATAAGTGAAGATAGATCCGACAGCATTCTAATGGTGAATATCATAATTAAACCATAAAGTAGGGCAAATAAATTGCCCAATCCCTTGAGATCTACGTTTTCATCAACCTCTAAGTCCACAAGCTTCGTTAGGAATCCAAGGGAAGGGGCGGTTAATACAATCAAGGGTAATTTTGTCAACTACATTCCCTCACAACCGAATTCCTAGATCGCTGAAGACCTTAGCCATCATCAGTGGAAATATGATTACAGCATCACCGTGCACAGTAACGTGACTTGCTATCTCCCTGATTTTCCCCCAAGATATTGCCTCCCTTGTTCTAGCCCCAGACAGAGAGCCGTCCCAATGTACTGCGGTTGTGACATAGACAGCATAGTCCAAGCCTTCCCTCAGGAGGTTGGCTCCAATGGCGTAATGCTTCGCTATCCCTCCCCCCAAGATCATAGCACCTGTTTTTTCCGCCTCAAAAACTATGTCTGCAAGTTGTTTCATGTCTGCCGTAACATCTATCCTGAAGTCGGGGTTGTCCTGCTTAAAGAAGAAAGCCTGCATCCCTATTGCTGAGTCCGTGATTCCTGGGCAGAAAACAGGAATTTTATTTTTTGAAGCCCAGTACAGAAAAGATCCTTCGTCCTTAATGCTAAGTCCAATTTCTCTGCATAATTCGGATGGAGAAACAGTACCTCCTTTTTCCATTATGTTAAGGAAAATTGGCTGAACGAGTTGCTCTAGAAGTTCGTACCTGTCGTTTGATATCAAGATGTTGCCCAGTCTGTTAATGCCCGCCTTGTGAAGTTCTTTGTCATCTAAATCAAAGCTACCAATCTCATAGTGTTTGTAAGCCTTGATCAAATCGTGATCTATTGCTCCGCCCGTCGAAATTATGACGTCAATAAAATGTACTCTCGCAAGGTCTGCAAAAACCCCTCTGAGCCCAGAAGCAACCATGTTTGCCGTAAAGCAGAGGAAAACGGTTGCTTTCTCCTTTTTCATCCTTTTAATTACCTCTACAGCCTTACCTAATTCCGTCCCCTGAAATCCAGCATTGCTCATCTGAGAAACAAGCTCAGCGACGCTTATTTCAGCTTTCAGTCGTACATCCCTGATTTCCTTGCTATCCATTATCAGAAGCACCAGTAAGAGGATGGAGTTTGATCTTAAAACGATGCTACAGTCATCGATGGAAAATAGACATGCCTATGTAATAAGGCGAAATATTTATAACCCTTCCTATATTATTACAATATTTCATGGAGGCTCCATCTCATCAACCCTCTGCAAGGGGGTGATAAGGATGAGGTGGGGCTTCTACCTGTGGGAGGGATGGATAATCTAGTCCATTCCTCCTCTTTTTTTGGCCAGTAAATAACTCATCCACTGATGTTGAACGCTTTCCATTTAGGGACCAAAATGGCCTGCTGAAGTTTGAACTATTACAGTAGACAGACCAACGGCATTTAACGCTTCTTTAACCTTCAGCATCTCCTCTGTAGAGGGTCTAACTAAGGATCTGTTCCTGAAAGTTGGGAAGTAGTCCAATATAACCACCTGCAAGTCAGACTTTATGGATGCTATCTTATCACCAACCTCTAGTAGCTCGTCCCAGCTTATCAAAGCCCTGTTATATGGTAAACCGACTCCTATGAAGACTTTTTCTTGATATTGATCAACTAAATACTTGAGAGCCTCCCACTGAGTTCTGTGGTATTTTGAAGCTAGTTCTTTGTCCTTAACGCCAGTAATCCTCATGAAAGTTTCAAGTCTGGTGCCTTTTGGTTCCACCCCTATGTCAGTTACCCCTACTTCAATTAGCTTATCAATGTAGTCCTTGGTAAGCAGCGTACCGTTGCTATCCAAATGAAGTCTGGCTTTCTCATCTGAATTCAACTTTTTAAGCTCTTTGAAAAGCTTTACAAGCCATTTTCTATTTGTTGTCGGTTCTCCTCCAGAAACAGCCATTCTATCTACTCTATAGATCTTCCTATCTCTCGTTAAGACGTATACTGCTTTTTCTGGCGATATTGGTTTTGTTGAGTTGTCGTAAGTCACGTGATAGTTTTGACATTGTGGACACCTAAGGTTACAGCCAGCCGTCCAGATGGCCACCTCTATGTATCTATCTCCCTTAATCCACCAAGGGGTTGCTTTGCCTCCGACGGAATGCGAGGCAGAGCCATGAACTATTCTGAGGGCTGGAGACTCTTTATTTGTGAAGATCTCCATTCCTTCTCTTACAGGAGCGATACAGGCTCTGACAAATCTTCCATCGGCCTCTACAAGACAGGAGTAGCAGCCTCCTAGGGAGCAAGGAGCACTAACCTTGCCCTCTCCTGGAAAGGCACCAATTTCATAGCCTGAAATTTCAAGGGCTCTCTTAAGCGTGATCCATCTAGGGACTTCATATTTAGTGCCATCTATCTTTATCACGACAGTTTCATCAGATTTATGTTTGTAAGGGACTCTAGCTTCATATGGACAGGACCAAACGCAGACGAAACACCCGATGCAGTCTTTGGGGCTGGGACACAAACTGACTGTTCTGCAGAACCCACAGTTATGGCATTTTTTGGGATCTAGCCTTACCTTTGCTATCTCAACCATCTGCAATTAGTTTTGCTGTACGCTTTAATTTGGTTCTACTATGTATTTTTCCAAAGGTCCTTGCGAGATCTAGTAAAGCAAGATGCGAAGAGTCTTGGTCTGTATTAACTTAATGAGCCATCTTACGCTTGTTAAATGCTTCTTCCAGCGCGCTTGTAATTTCTTTGCATCTCCGAGAAGCTGCATCAACTGCTCTCATTATAGAAGATCTTATTCCGCTCTCCTCTATATGGTAAATACCCTCTATGGTCGTTCCTCCAGGGGTTATAACCATCTCCTTAACTCTTGCTGGATGAAGGTTGAGGTCCAGCACAAGTTTTGCCGTGCCAAGCAGAGTTCTGGCAGCACTTCTTAGTGCTATATCTCTGGAAAGACCTACTTTAAGTCCAGCATAAGCTAGTGCTTCTATGAAAATAGCAGCGTAGGCTGGACCGCTACCGCTAAGGCCAGTAACAGCATCCATCAGAGATTCGTCTACCCTGACTACTTCTCCAAACTCAGCTAGAATTCTCTCTGCTATATTTTTGGCGCCCTCACTAATATCTTTTGGAGCCGAATATGCAGTAAAGGACTCTTTAACAATTAAAGCAATGTTAGGCATTGCTCTGATTATTTCTGCGTCAGGAGCCACCGATCTAAGCACATCTAAAGTTATTGCAGCGGCAAACGAGATTACCAGCTTCCCAGAAAGCTCGTCAGATATTTCCTTCAACACACTCACAGCCTTACTTGGCTTAACAGCAAGTATCACGACATCGGCTTTCCTCGCCGCCTCCACGTTGTTAGTAGTAAGTTTTACTCCCATCGACTCCAGATCCTTTATTGTCTCCAGATGTCTTCTTGTAGCAATTATGCTCCATTTACCGTTTTCGGCAAGAACTCGGGCTACAGCCCCACCTACCTGTCCAGCTCCTATTATTGCTATTGTAGAAATGTTTCTAGCCATTGAACTTGTGGGCATTGTAGTTGATGTTTGCAATTGATTCTTAATCATTATCTTTTAGGGACTATTCCTAGGAAATTGACTTCAAGAGGTACCGCTTTGTTTGGGTTTGTCCAGATGAATATATCCTTATGCTCTTATTTAATCCCCTACGAGCCCCCTTTCAATCCCAGGAGGCCTATATATTATCTCTTTTCTGAGTTTGACTTCCACTTCCTTTTTGAGGAACCTAGAAACTATGAGTTTTGCGAATAGAGGAGCCAGAAGGACTGTGAGTAGAGCGAACAGGATTATGGTGGAGTACATTTCTTCTTTTATGAAACCCAAACTAAGCCCAGCCTCAGCAGCAGCTATTACTAGGCTTAATTTTGCCCACATCAGCGTTCCCATCGTAATGGCAGAGCCATTATCCATCCCCCTGGCCTTAGCTGGGGCATATACCCCTCCTAGTTTTCCAGCATAGCTTAGAAATAAGAAAAGTGGTAGCAACAAAAGATTGCCCCTCGCTATAACGGCTGGTATGTCTGCCTTTGCCCCTGTAATGAGGAAAAACATGGGAAGGAAAAGAGCATAACCAAAGGAAGCCAAGTTATCAGCAAGCTTTTCGTAACCTCCAGCCAGCTCTGATACCAGTATTCCTGCGAAGAAGGCTCCAACAACCGCATGAATGCCTATCACTTCTGCGAGAGCGGCGAAAATTATCATTAAGACCATGCTCAGCCTAGTGGTGAAGTGGTATCTCTCTTCGAGATCCCTTATCTTGCGGATTAGCCTTGAGTATGCCTTGGCTGCCCTATACAAGGGGATTAAGAATAAGAGGAACATAATTACTACTGTTGCAAGAGTTTCCAGCCTTGCTCCACTCTCTACCAAGAATGTTAAAACGAACATACTTTCCATATCAGATACAGCAGTAGCTCCTATCAAAAGCTTCGAAAAGGGTTTCTTAGATCCTTGATCTTTGAATAGGTGTTCTATTTCTTTAGCAGTAGGGAGAACTACTCCTACTGAAGTAGTGGAAAAGATCACTCCTAGAAGAACAGGATTGACGCCCGCAAATGTGCCAACTAAGTACCCAAGAGAAAACGGGATTGCGGTTGAGAGAGACCCTATTAACATGGAGTCAACAATGTTCTCTTTCAGGAACCTAGCCTCAATTTCCAGACCAGCTAGAAAAAGCAGATAGATCAAGCCGAATTCAAAGAAAAAAGAGGCCCATCCCCCTTCTACGTGGATCAAACCTAAAAAGGATCTTCCCAAGATTATACCAGCTATCATTTCAATGACAACACAAGGAATTCCAGTGGCTTTTGCGATAAGTGGGGCGATCAATGCCAGCGCTCCTAGAATTGCAAGCGAAGTTAATTCCATAGAGGGATCACCTGCCTTAAACTACTACACAGAAGAGAGATTGGATTAGGAATCAATGGGAGGTGTGTAAAATGAAGGATATGTATAAAAATTTTTTCATACCAGATCTCTGTTAGGCTCTCAGGGAGTAAAGCTATTTCTAATCATTTTAGCTATAAACCTCCTTCCTCCAATATAATTATCAGACATTCTCCTGTTATTTGGCAGAACGGCTTCGTGAGTTTTTATTTTTATTCTCTATTGGTTACTTGATAAGCAAATTCTTTTCGTTTGTCCAGTTAAGTAGGTGTATGGTTTGGAGATAGACGCTGTTATTGACGGCATTAACCACGAGATAAGAAGGAAGATAATTATACTGCTAGCAGAAAGAGGACAAATGAAGTACAGCTCTCTCCTCGCAGAAATAGGCATTCAATCTGGCGTACTAAATTATCACCTGTCAAAAATGGAGTCTCTATTGAAAAAAGACCAAGAAGGCATCTATTCGTTAAATAACAAGGGAATCTTGGCCTATAGATTACTCAATTTCCTTCAAGAGGAAATAAAAAGGCCACAAAGCCTAATTAGGCCCTCTTTATCTCCTTGGTCCTTTCTTTCGGAGGCAGGCAGAAGTTTTATTGATCTATTTACAAATCCGAGGAGAGCTTTCACTTACAAAGGAAAAGGAGGAGTTCTTACCTCTTTTGTTGTTGGCACACTGATACTCTTAATATCGGCTTTTCTGGGGGTGAAATCGCTACTAGAGGTCGCTTTTATGCTTACAGGAACTATTTTTTTAGCAGCCGGCTTATCCATAGGTATCTACGGAGTTCGAGCATCACTAACCTCGTTTATCATAAACTTTCTCAGAGCCCAGCTCCCTGAATTAGTTCTTCTGCTCATCAGAAGCTTGCTCTTCCTAAATCTAATTGTGATTGGAGAATTAGAATATTCTTTGTTGTTGATAGGAATAAGATACATCATACAGCCAGCATTAGCTTTATGGATGTTCATTTTACTTTTGTTTGGCACAAGGGAATCAGCGGATCTTGACTTGAGCAAATCCTTTGTTGTAATAATTCTTACTGTACTTATCCTTAGGATGTTAGCTAGACTGCTCAATTTTAGCCAGGAGATCCATGTACTCACATTCTAGCGAATCCGGCTTTGAATGTTCGCCCAAGATTTGTCTTTTGGAACATAGACAAGGCATTTTAAGTAGAGGACTCCCATAAAATCGATGGAACTCAGAGAAATCACGCCTGAAGATGAAGAGAAAATAAAGAATTTCGTGAAGGAAAGGGCCCGCTTCAACGACGTTGCACATGGCTGGGATCATATTGAATGTGTAGTCAAAATTGCCAAGAGGATTGGATCCAAAGTAGGTGCGAATATGAGGGTCCTCGTACCTGCAGCCTACTTTCACGATATCGTTCCCAGAAAGTCCGTAACAGAACACTACAGGCACAGCGAGGCAAGTGCTGAAGAAGCTCAGAAATTTTTGGAGAAAATTGGATTTTCAAAGGAGGAGATTGAACTGATCAGTAAAACAATATTAACAGCATCATATGAGGCATATGAGAAAGGCGTTGAACCTGATTTGCTTGAAGCTAAAGTCCTTCGAGACGCCGATTTGCTTGATGCGATTGGAGCAAGGGGCATAGCAAGGGTGTTTGCATTTGCAGGAGCATATAGATGCCCAAATGGCTTAGGAAAGCTTGAATGGGATCCTGAAAAGCCCCCTAAATTAAAGATGAATTTAAATGGGCCTGATCCAAGCGCAATATACCACTTTGCATCAAAACTGCTTTGGATAAAGGACTTAATCGTCACAAAAGAAGGAAGGAAGTTAGCAGAGGCGAGACACAAGTTTATGATCGAATTTTTGAAGAGATATAGGAAAGAGACAGAAGGAATCTTATGAGAGGAGACGTAGGAGCTGTCTTATAGGAAAATAATCCTGGTTCAAACCTGTTAAGAAATCTATTCAATAGAGAAATATTCAAAGTAGTTAAGAAAGAGGGGTTTCTTGAATTTTTTGGATCGAAAATGGGTTTGACAGACTTACTTGCGGATCTTGGTGCAGTTATAATGAAATATTTGGCCGACTCGGCAGTAGCTTTCATACTGGTCATCTTGGCACTGATGTTCCACTGGATTGCTGCGCTCCTTGTAATCCTGATGGTAGCTTATGTATACAAGACGAAGGGGATGAAAGAGGGGGAGATAATTCCATCAAAGACCACTGCTGATTCTGAGAGTCTTATAATAATCATAGGAGCGATCATGGTAACTGCTGGAGGATACTGGCTTGTTCAGGAGCTGCTTGGCCAGAAAATACCTGCCTCAGTAAGCCTGATCCTAGTAGGGATTCTCTTGATAGTACTTGGATATTCAGTCAGGGGTGAAAAAAGTGTCTAAGGCTTGGATCTTGTTCAAAGCAATTTTCTTTCTCTCATTGGGACTGGGGTGGTACATTTCGCTCAAAGGAATCTCATCTTTAACCATTACAATTCCTTTAGCTCTCGTCTTTGTAGGAATTGCCGCCATAGCATACGGCTTGTCGAAGAAGGAGAGGAGAGGGATTAAAGTTGTTTAGGAGGTGCTGTATTTGAGCCATAAGACTGCTGTTGGTTTGGGATGGTTCCTAGTTACCATAGGTCTGCTTTTCCTCCTGTATCAGCTACTGCCATGGGAAGTTCTTACGCCAGAGGATAGAGCGATAATACTGATCTCTTCTGGTCTTATACTTCTTGGATGTTATTTTGCTCTGGGCTGGGTAAAGAGCTCGCTAGGAAGAGAGATAATAAGGGGAGTTAATACCTTTGTTACGATCTTAGCTTTTCTCACGATATTGCTCTCCGTTACCTACTTTCTCACACCTCTTGCCTTAATGATGCAGACGGGGGCTGAAGAGGCCTCAAAAACTGGTCAAACATCGGTTTCTGTAGGAAATGTCTCAAAACTAAGCCTTAACATTGACCTGGTGAACGGAGACGTGGTGCTAAAAAGCTCGGATACCTCTCAAATAGTGATTCAATACGAAATAACGACCAGAGGACTTACCACTACAGCAGCCTTCAAAAATTTGAATAAGACACAGCTGCATGTTACGGACAGTAAGGTTGGAGACGTGTTGAAGGTGAAAATAGGTGTTTCAGGTCCAGATCTTAACAGAG
Source organism: uncultured Nitrososphaerota archaeon (assembly GCA_964480775.1). Lineage (GTDB taxonomy): Archaea > Korarchaeota > Korarchaeia > Korarchaeales > Korarchaeaceae > QMVU01. Next base: position 2,456 of record CAYZRF010000027.1, on the reverse strand, counting down.
TTTGGAGCAAGGTTGATCTATTGGTTTATATTCCTTCAACCTTATCTTGTGAAATAACTCACTCTACATTAAACGGGAAGTTGGAAATTTCGGGCATATCTGGCCCTGGACTCTCAGCAGAAATTGCAAATGGAAGGGTAGAATTCACAGATGCCTACTTCGAGAAAGTTGACGTTAGTGTGACCAACGGAGAGATTAGAGGCTCCATTTCCTCCCAAGATTTGGAGTACGAAATAATAAACGGAGAAGTTTACTTAGAAATAATTGGTAATGAATCTGGCAAATATTCAATCGATGTGATCAATGGAGATGTTGCCATTGACTGTAATTTGGACTTAAACAAAGGATTCGATTTTGATATAGGCACAATTCATGGATCGATAGATATGGGTATAGAGGACTTTGATTTGATAAGATCTGAGGATAAAAAGAGTTTAAAGGCTAAAACAGAGGGATATTCCTTAGCACAGGTAAAGATAAAGGTAGTGGTTGATGTAGTAAACGGGTCTATCGACGTACGACCCTGATTTCTTTTCTCATCCAGGTTTTTACATCATCACCAAAAGAACATCAAGAGCTTGGAGTCTGTGCTTTCAAGTGGAATTGGTCTATCGTCCCAAATTCCCATCTCATTTGCAAGTTCTCTAAGCCTAGAAACTCTTTTTTCCACCGAAGGATGTGTTGAGAAAAGCTCGAGCAAAGACTCTCCCTTAAGTGGATTTACTATCCACAAATGTGTCGTGCCTGGATTTATGGGTAAGGATGGGTAATGAAGCACGGCCCTTCTTATCTTTATTAAAGCATTTGAGAGAGCAATTGGTCTACCAGTTAATTTGGCTCCTTCTTCGTCTGCTTTGTATTCCCTTTCCCTTGAAATGGCCAATCTTATCAAGGCAGCAGCCACTGGAATGAGAATTAAGGATAGAATAATCGCGAAAATGGGAACTGATTCTCTATCATCCCTGCTTCTACCGAAGAATAGCCCCCATCTTCCTAGATATGCTAAATAGCTTATTGCTCCAGCCAACGTGGCAGCCATGGCTGATACAAGCGTATCCCTGTGCAAGACATGAGCAAGCTCATGCCCAAGTACCGCTTCTATCTCCCCTTCATTCAAAACTCCTAATAGGCCCTCTGTCACAGCTATAGTTGCCTTTTTTGGGCCTCTTCCTGTTGCAAAGGCATTAGGTATGGGTATTGGTACCAAAGCTACTTTTGGTTTTGGGATCCCAGCCTTAAGGGAGAGGCGTTCAGCAATCCTGTGCAAAACAGGCATCTCGCCCTCTGGTACCAGCCTGGCTCCAGTCATAGCTAGGACTATCTTGTCAGAATAGGCATAAGCAAACATATTGAGAAATGCGGAGATTATGAGCCCTCCAAGCATCCATTCCGTTGGATTCCCAAAATAATATCCTATACCAAGCCCCATTGCTATAAGGAGAGCCGTTAGAACACCCATGAGCATAGTTTCTCTTAGCACAACCTCACCCCCTGAGTGGGATCCCTTTTATGTTCTCCGTATAATATAACGATAGATAAGAAGACATTCTAAAACCTTACATCTTGGAGAATTCATTGTGTTTTACAGCCAGCTGGAGGAGAAAGAAGAATGGGTAAAGTATTCTACAGAAAAACGGAAGACAGGAGGTCTTTCATCAAGGAAATACTCCAAATGTTTTCATCCGAGTCATATAAAACCAAAAACGCCATAGTGAACCTTAATTTAGCTTCTAACGAGCCTTATCCCACTACTACTCATCCAGAAGTTCTTTTAGAAGTTCTATCCTTTTTTAGAGGGAAAAATGTGTCTGTTGTTGCTAGTCCAGCTATTGATTCCGTAATACGAGAAAAAATACCATCCTCTCATCCACTTAGGTTGGTTGCTAAGGATTTTGGTCTGGATATAAGAAACCTAAATCTCATGAGGCACCGTAAAAGGAAGGCCATAAGGATGAGTTTTGAGTTGGCTGACATAAACTATGACGATGTCAACATCGTATCGTTACCTGTCCTCAAAGCACACAAAACATGCAAGATTTCGTGCGCATTGGAGATTCAGTTAGGATTTCTTTCAGTAAAAGAAAAGTTTTGGTTGTATACAAAGATAAAGGACATTCATTCTACCATCGCTGAAGTGAATTTTATTGTTAGACCGAGAATAACGATCGTCGATGCGATAGAGGTCATGGTCAAAGCAGATGAGAGAAGACACGGGGGAAAAGTAAAGTTCTTGGGCTACATGATGGCTGGAAAGGACCCAGTTTCTGTTGATTCTTTTTGTCTCGAGTTAATGAAAGAAGTAGACCCCAATTTCACAGATGTGAGTACCAAGGATATAAGGTACTTGAGGTTTGCAGAAGAGGTGGGAATAGGAACCACGGCATATGATGCAATCGAAATATAGCTTCTAAACTCTAGTAAAAGAGTTAAGTTAGCTACGAGTGATTTGGATGATG
>CAYZRF010000026.1:0-24812 GCA_964480775.1 uncultured Nitrososphaerota archaeon | reverse complement strand
ATAACGACGTTAATACCTGACACGGTTGTAAGGGCAAGTGACGCTAGGGAGAACAATAGATAGCCCATTGATATTGTCTTGGCACCACCTATCTTATCTGAAAGAACTCCCGCAGGTATTGCTATTATCGTATGCACGACGTTAATTGCGGCATAAACAAGAGGAATAGCCGCATATGGAATTCCCAGCTCTTTAGATCTGACTAGCACAAAAGAGGGACTGTAAGCGCCTATTGAGAACAAAGCAACAGCAACTAAGTAATAGGTGAAGTTCGGCGTCAGGACAACGTTGACATCTTTCATTATTCCTTCTTGACGCTTTTTGGTTATTCTTTTCTCTTTGACAAAGAATAGAAGTATGAATAAAGCGATCAAACCGGGAATAAACGAAGAAAGGAAAATACCCCTTATTCCTATGAAGGAGATAAGAAAGGCAGCCAAGCCAGGTCCTATAATGGCACCCATTTGGTCTAAGGTTCTGTGGAGGCCAAATGCCTTGCCAAGAGACTTTTCATCAACGGATTCTGCCAGAAGAGCGTCTCTTGCAGAAGTTCTTACGCCTTTACCGACTCTATCTGTTATCCTAATCACTAAAGCTTGAGTCCAGCTTTTAACAAGGGCAAATCCTGGCTTTGCGAAGGTAGAGATGGCATATCCAGCTAGAACAACCACTTTTCTGACTCCAAGCTTGTCTGAAATGAATCCGGATATTATCCTGAAGGCATAATTGAGTACATCCGCTATTCCGTCTATTAGGCCAAGTACGGCCTTACCAGCCCCCAACTCCTCTACAATGAAGGTTGGAAGTACTCCTAGTATCATCTCGGTGGAGACATCGGTGAAAAAGCTCACAAATCCTAGAGCTATAACGTTCCTAAGACCCCTCTTTTTTTCTTCCATCCTTAGGTTGCTTCTAAGTATAACTGTATAAGCATTTCCTTGACAAGCCATGAATAATCCAGATTGAAGTATGAAAATTGAATCTAACTTGGATAGTCAGTCACTCTGAGCTAGAGGCCACTCTATCCTTTCGGCCACCTTTCTTGCTACCTCGGATCCACAAAACCTCTCCAGTATTTTGATACCTAAGTCTATCGATGCTGAGACACCCCCAGAAGTCATGATTTTACCATCTTCAACCACTCTATCGTTCTCCACTTGGCAGAGCTTGGCAAGTATATCCAAGTAAGCATGATGAGTTCTTGCCCTCTTGCCTTCAAGTATCCCCGCTTTGGCCAGCAAAAAAGCTCCTGTGCAAACAGAACACACCATCTTCTCCTCACTAAATGTTTTGATAAGCTCTAACAACTCCTCATCTTCCATAAGAGAGTTTATGCCTCTTCCTCCAGGTATAACAAGGACGTCACAAGAGTAAATACCTTCAAGGGACTCATGAGGAACAACAATTAGACTGTTAGCGCATTTTATTGGATTCTCCCTAGCTATTGTTCTCACTTCTGTGTCGCATCCATAAAGTCTTGCCTTGGCGAGAACCTCATAAATACCGGCAAAGTCCAGCTTTTCTACTCCATGAAATAACAGAACTGCAACTCTCATCCCTCACACCTATTTTAGAGCGTTAAGCCATCTATGGATGTCCTAAAGTGGCTTCTTAAGCTCAAATGGCTTCCAACCAATTTCTTTCCTGAACTCATTGATCGCTTCTATGGACTTCAGTTTTTCATCTCTGTCAAGCTTTCTGGACCTTAAGACCGCCATAAAGAGGACGTAAGTCCTGTTATGTATGGTTCTCGAAGGAACACCATGCTCTAAATCCTCCTTCAATTCCTTAACTATAGCTTTTACCTCCTCTACGTCGCTTAAACCCCTTTCTCCTACGTCCCTAACTTCCCTTCCGAGGTATAAGCTTCCTTTCTCAACTACTGCAAACTTTCCCTTCTCAAACGTAATTCTGTTCTTAACTATCCTGTCATAGAACTTCCAGTTGTCAGCCCACTCTGGATTCCTCCTCTCAAGCTCCTCTAAAACCATAGCCCTTATCTCTCTCGTTGTTATGCCGTCATAGACTTTTTTGCTTACCTCTTCAGCTATCTCCTTTGCTACTTCAGAAGGAGCGCCTGCATTTACGCAAGATCTCTCTATCTTCGCTTGATCAAAGTCCTCTAAGCTACCATCCATTTTTACTACTTTTTTATCAGCCATAATTCCTCAATAGAATCCATCCCATGAAAATATAAGATCTTACAAAGAAGAGCACGGCAATAAGAGAAACAGATCCTCAAGAACGGAACTATGAAGGTAACAGCCAAAAAACTAAAAGCAACCCCTCCCTTCCAGAGAGGGTGATTCCTTGCTAGGATTTGTCCAATTGGCTGACAGTTACTTTGAAAAAGTAGTTGAGCTGACAAAAGAGTACGTATCCACGCCAAGCGTTAGTGGAGAGGAAGAGGAGCTTGCCAAGAAGATTCTGTCGTTCTTGAAGGAAAGCGGGATTGACTCCTTCATGGATGAGGTTGGTAACGTGATTGGGATCCTAGAAAACGGTGAGGGACCGACCCTAGTGTTTAATGGGCACATGGATACAGTTCCTCCTACTCCTGAGTGGAAAAAGGATCCATACAAACCAGTTATTGAAGAGAATAAACTCTATGGCCTCGCTTCTTCCGACATGAAGGGCTCTCTCGTTGGGACGCTTGTGACGCTTCTTGCTTTGAAGGAAGTGAGAGCACAGTGGAAGGGAAAAGTAGTGTTCACAGCCGTAGTAAATGAGGAAGGAGGGACTGAGGAACCAGAGAACATCAGGGGTACGTATTACTTGTGCAAGCAGGGCTACCTCAGCGAGAATAAAGCAGATTTCGCGGTAGTAGGAGAGGGTTCAGTTTGGAATAGAGAAGTTGTTGGGGTAAGAATAGGTCATAATGGAAAGCTTAGGTTCGTCCTAAAGGTAAATGGGATCGCTACACATAGTTCTAAGCCAGAGACTGGGATAAATGCCATATACAGGGCAATGGACTTCATCAGCGCCCTAAAGGAAATGTGGGTCTCCTCAGGAGAAATAGAGATCCCTTACGTATCTCCCGCTATGAAATTTAAGCCACCTTTGGCAGCAACAATCATAGAAGCAGGGAAAAAGATAAACCAAGTCCCGTCCGAGTGTACGATATACTTCGACAGAAGGATAGTTTATGGGGAGGACATAGGTGCAGTCAGAAAGAGGATTTGGAGCTTAGTTGAAGAAATAAATGAGTCTCACAAGAGGATCTATGAAGCTTTTCTTTCAGATTCTGGTTATGAGCTTTATGCTAAGGCTGAAGAGTATGGAATGAACAGGCCAGCATATATGCTACCAATGGAGAATCCAAGAGGAAAGGAGCTGTTTGATGCCGCCTTTAAAGTAGTAAGGGAGGCTACTGGCCTTGATAACCCCCCAGTCGTATATGGAACCGGCTATACGGATGCCGAGCTTCTTTACACTATGAGTGGGATACCAACTATTCTGATAGGAGCTGGAGAAATGGCTCATTGTCCAGATGAGTTCGTCAGTCTGGAAAGGTTAAGGGAAGCATTCAGGTCCTATGTTGGGATTGCGCTCGAGTTACTTAAGAAATGAATGTAAATTTTAACACTTTTCATTTTACAGCCGAGTATCCTAAGTAGATCATTACCCTCGTTGCTTTGTATGCCTCAAGCATGTTTTTTGCTACATATCTTAGCGTAAGTGGGTCTACTCTTTCGGATCCTGGTAAATTCTGAGCAAGATCTGCCATACCAGGGTTCAGAAATTTAAGCTGAATTTCTATCGGCGATGGCACTTGAATTGGTTTTATTTCGCCCTCTTTGAGGCGATTTACGGCTTTAAAAGCACCTTCTTCTATCATCTTCCTAGCTTTCTGAGGGGAAGGACACTTAGCAACATATCTCCCCATTGCTTCCTTGGTTATTACGCCAACAATTCCAGGGAAAAGGTCTTGGGCTTCTCCCACTGCAAATTGGTCTCCAGAGATTAGAGCAACTGGAACTCTATAAAAGTTAGAGACCAAACCATTCAATCCAGGCTCTCCAACAGATCTTCCATTCACTTTTAGGTCTGCGACAACGCTCCCTGAGTATGTATGGCTTAGAACCCCGAAAGCTCCAGATCTAGCATGATAGCCTATGAAGAAGGTTCCATCGAAATCCTTGGAAAGACCTTGAAGCATACTCATGGGCTTTGGAGATCCAATGATGAGTTCTGCTTCTGGGTGGAGTTCTTCTGGCAAAAGATTTCTCATAGTTCCATGAGAATCGTTCACAACTACTTTTTCTGCTCCTGCTTTCAAAGCACCTTCAACGGCTGCATTTACTTCCTGAACCATCCACTTCCTAGCCCTATCGTGTTCTCTTCCATCTCTTCTGGTATGTTCAACATCCACTACTCCGCATACTCCCTCCAAATCTGCAGATAAGTATATCTTCACAACCAACACCTTTGAAGATAGGAAATGGGAAGCCTTTAAGTCAAATCCTTCGAACCTTCTGTGAAACTGTATTTCAAACTCAGTTATTTGTGAGATTGAAGAGAGGAACTCTAAATATGTCTTCGTTTGAAATCCAATTCAACAAGATTGTCTTGGTTGAACTTCAGTTATTCTTCTTTCCATAAGATTACAAAATTTTTAGTGGAAAGTTACACCATACTATAATGTCCAAGAGATGCTACATCCTTAAGGGTAAGAAGGTAGCGCTATCCGTTTTATCGAAGGAATACATCCCCTTATTTGTTAAGTGGCTGAATGATCCAGAGGTGACCATTTATCTTCCAATGAGGAGGGTTATCACCCCAGAAGGAGAGGAAGAATGGATAGAGAGAGTAAGGAAGGATCCAAACTGCAGACATTTCCCAATAGTGGCTCTACCCGAGGAGGAAGTAATAGGAGTTACGGGCCTTGATCGTATAGATCCATATGATGGAACAGCGACTTTTGGCATCTTCATTGGAAGAAAGGAGTATTGGGGAAAGGGATATGGTACTGAGGCAACAATCTTGGTACTTGATTACGCTTTCAATTGCTTAAAGTTGCACCATGTTTGGCTCTTTGTTAAGGACTTCAACAAACGAGCGATCAATTGCTACAAAAAAGTCGGTTTTAGGGAAGTTGGTAGGCTAAGGGAAGCCATTCTTCAACCAGACGGCAGACATGATTTCATAATAATGGACATTCTTGCTAAGGAATTCAACGAAATTCACAAGTCTAAGTTCAGATATATACAAGAAAAAGCATGATCCTAAAGTTGTCAGAAGTGATCATTATAATGCGCTACTAGGATCCTTCAAACGATCTTTTATTAAAAAACATTGATTTCATAGCCTACTCAAAGCCTTAATTCTTTAACGACACGGAAGAAATGTCTAATAGCAATTATCCCGGGAAGCTGGGTATAAAAAAGAGAAGATCTGTCCATGGAATGATAACAATGCGGTGGCCACTTAATCTAAGAGAATTTATTGCTTTGTATAGGAGCACCGTCCCAATGCCCTTTCCTCTCATTTCTTCTTCTACTCCGATAGGCCCAAACCAGTTGGGCTCAAGCAAGCTATAACCAGAAAAGGCCACAACTCTTCCTTCGTACTTAGCTAGCCATACACCTGTTGATTCATTGGAAAAGCCCAAGCTTACCTCATAGGCCCAGAAAGGGGAAAATTTCTCTCTAACCCACTGCACAAGAGCTTCTTTCTCTTTTAGAGAGGCCTTTCTAAAAGAGATGCCTTCTTGTCGAAGCTTTTTCTCCTTTCTCACGATTCTTTTAGGAATGTAAAATCTTCTCATGTCAACTTCATAGTTAACCGAATCTCCGACTTTTCTAAAGCCGAAATTCAATAGATTATCCAAGTAATAATCGTAAAGCACATCTACTCCAGGAAAGAAATACCAACTAGCAAAGTCACCGAACCTAATGATTGTTCTTCCATCTTCTCGTATAAGTTTCTCAAAATAGGAACATAGAACATTGAAAACAGCTGTCTCTCTTCTTTTTGGGGGAATTGCGATGGCTTTAATCCAAGCCACCTTCTTCTGCTTATCAATCACTTCAGCTGGTGCTTTTGTCCTTTTTACTCCTATTAGAACTCCCATGAGTTCATCTTCTTGGATGGCAAGTAAGATGAGGTTAGGGTCAAAGTTCGGGTCTCTCCTCACAATATGTTGATAGGTTTGAGGAGATATGAAATCCCTCTCAAGTCCCTTGTTAAGGACACATACTATTCTTTCCTCCCAGTAAGGATCCTCAGCCAAACTCACTATTTTCATCGCCATCCCCACAAATAATCTCTACCGGGAATTCTTATAAGATGGTAGACATGTGCACGTTCTTCTGTTCACTTGGAATTTTAGAAACTGACATGCTTTGTTACTAAGTCAAAGGTACTATTCAATAGCTCTCTATTCAAAACCCTTAAAATCAGGTTCAAACAGAGATACTTGGAATGAAAGCCGTAATCGTCGAAAAAGTCTCAAAAAAATATGGAGATATCACAGCGTTGGACAGCGTATGCCTTAATGTTGAGGAAAGAGAAATATTTGGTCTGCTTGGGCCTAATGGTGCTGGTAAAACAACTTTAATGGAGATCATAGTAGGACTGAGAAGAGCTGATTCAGGCAAAGTGATCTTGCTAGGAATGGATATCGCGAAGAAATCCAAAGAAATAGGACGAATTGTAGGATTTAACCCTCAAGAGACGATGCTTTATGATAATCTCACAGTTCTAGAAAACTTAGAGTTTATCGCATCGCTTTACTCCTCTTCGAAGGAGAAATTTGAGGAAAGACTGAGAATTCTATCGGAAATGCTGGAATTAAATGATTTGTTGAGAAGAAGGACTGGAAAGCTTTCTGGAGGTCAAAAGAGGAGGGCAAGTCTAGCTGCATCGCTCTTGCATGATCCTCCCATAATTGTGTTGGATGAGCCTACAGTTGGCTTGGATCCAGATGCTAGGAGGGAGTTCTGGAGGTTCATAGAGAAAATGAAGAAAGATGGCAAAACAATTCTACTAAGCACTCACTACATGGAAGAAGCAGACGAACTTTGTGATAGGGTTGCAATAATGGACTCGGGAAAGATAGTTACCATAGGCTCGCCAGATGAGCTGAAACGGCTGCATGGAGGATCTTCAAAGATAATAATCCACGTGAAGATGAGATACCTAGAAACTGCGGAGAAAATCCTATCGGACTACTCTCTAACTAGGGTTCTGGAATGGTTGGAAATAAGAACCGAAAAACCTGAGGAGCTAGTTCCAGATCTCATAGCAAAACTCCAATCTGCAGGAATAGATCCAGAAAGCGTCGAAATAAGATCACCATCTCTGGAAGACGTGTTTCTCAACCTCACAGGAAGGAGGTTGATGGAGGCGATCAGATGAGACCCTGTTGGGGCATAGCTAAGAAGGATTTCCTATTATTTGTAAGAGATAGAGCCACTTTGTTTTGGGTGATAGCCTTTCCCATAGTAATGATGCTTCTTTTTTCAACCATATTCAGTGCAGAGAGCGCTAAATTTGACATTGCTTGTGTTAACAAGGACAAAGGACAAATGGCCAAGGCAATAATAGAGGCTCTAAATTCGACAAGTGTAGTTTCTCTTCACGCCATCGAATCCGAAGAAGAGGCATTTAGGGCCGTTAAGGCTGGAGAAAAGGATTTAGTCGGCCTTCTTGTGATACCCAAAGGATTCACGGAGAACTTGACCTCTGGCTTTGTTGGCAACGTAGAATTTTACGTGAAGGAAGGAGACGCAACAGTTCAGCAAACGCTCACATCTTTCATATCTGGTTTTGTTGAGGAGTTCAATTCGGAGTTCAGGCGTAGAATCTTGCAAAGAATTCTAGAATACATGCCAGAAAACCTGAGCTTTGAAGAATATGTCATGAATAAGGAGGAGATGGCAGAGAGAATGATGGCATTTGCGAGGCCAATAAACGTTACAATGGCGTTAATATCAAAACCCGAAGCGACTTCAGATACTGCTGCCTACTGGGAGAACAGAGGCCAATGGGTAACAACTATGCTTGTGTACTCCTTTTTGTTCTCGGGCATGGTATCCTCGACATGGACGTTGGTCGAAGAAAAAGAAAATAAAACACTAAAGAGGCTGAGAATCTCTACGGCGTCAACATGGAGCTTGCTTTTCGGAAAGATTCTCTCAGCACTGATAGCACTTTCATTCTCCCAACTGGTGCTTATCGCGACTACCATTTTTGTGCTTAGACCAGAAGTGAACTGGGATCCAGCTATCTTTCCACTTGTGCTGATGGGCGATATGAGTGGAATAAGTCTGGGGCTATTGATAGCTGAGATCTCTCCAAGCCCAAGAGCTGCTGGACAAGCAGCTACTGTAATTGGAGTTCTTCTGCAATTCTTCATAGGCATATACTTCCCAGTTCAGTTTCTCCCAGGAGCCCTTAGGACTTTTTCAGAACTTCTACCTTTTACAAAAGCAACAGAAGCTTTAAGCGGTGTGTTGCTCGGAGGAGCTGGTCTCTCACAAGTAATCGGACCATCAATATACCTTGGGATATCTGCTGTTGCCTTTACAACCCTAGCAGTGGCCTTGTTCCCAAGATGGGCCTCCGAAGAATAAGCCAAATTTAATCATTGTGATTTAGTTAAAAACAACTGATATAGTCTCCAATTAACTTCAAGAACCACATGAGAATGGGGTTTCATATTCAACATCTCCTCTTTTTTATTTATCACCAACCAAATCAAATTGGTTACCTCAATTGCTACGCAAAGAGGCAGTGCTTATCGCCCTAATACTTATCCTTGTGATGCTCGAACCATCTCAGACAAGGTGTCAGGAGATATCCTCTCTTTCAATCTCGATTAAAATGATATCTCCAGAAGAAGTTGAGGAAATCATTGAATTCACAGCAAAGATTGAAAACTGCTCTTCTATAATATTTCCCATATCTTATGACATTAGCGACTTACAAGTAGAAGCATATTGCAACGAAGAACTCTTTCCATTAGCAGTTAGATTGGAGAGCGTTAGAGGTAAGAATTTCATAATCCTGGCCTTCAGAAATCTCTCGATAGAGGGAGGAATCATAAATGTTAGACTTGTATTCAAGGCAAAGGGCATGATAGAGAGAGCCTCAGACAAGTACATATTCTCCCAATCCTTTTCAGTTCCGTATGATGTAAGTGATATGAGTGTAGCTGTTGTGCTACCTAGCAAATTTTCCATACTTTCTCCAGTTTATCCTTCCCCAGAGAAGATATCTGCTCTCGGCAAGGAGATAATTATAGTTTGGTCGTACGGTCCTGTAAAGGCAAAACAAGAGAAGTTTCTCATCCTCGGATTTAGAGAGAACTATGGCAGGTTCTTCTGGGTTCCTTATGCTTTCATAAGCCTGATTTCTGCTTTCACAGCTGGATTGTTTGTTGGAAGAAAGACCATAAGACTTCCAAAGCAGGTGGTATTGGGGGATGAAGAAAGAATAATACGCGTTCTAAGGGAAAGAGAAAGTGTAACCCAAGCAGAACTAGCTCAGATTTTAGGTTTTTCAAAGGCGAAATTAAGCAAACTGCTCAATCGAATGGAAAAAGAGGGCTTAATAAGGCGAGAGAGGTATAAAAAGACCTTTATCGTCACCATGGCTGATAGCGAACTGAACTTGGGCTCTGAACAATAATAAACTTTTATGAACATTTTTTCAAAGTGATTTACACTTATCCTAGAGATTACAAATGAACAAGATAGGAAACGAGCTGTTTCAATGGAAAACCATATTTATTCAAGGTTGGGGTATAATATAGGTTAAAATGAAGAGTAGATCGAATGAAGGAACAGTTTATCTATTGATTTTTATCCTTGTGCTCTCTACACCTATTTCAGTTCTATTAGCCGATCCGTTGGGAAACATAGTGATTTTAGTGAGCGATAATTCAGCAGATTTGGCAATTGCAATATCCTTGGCCAAATCAATTGATGCAACAGTGGTCGTTTCACCGTGGGGTTTGTTCAATGAGACCGTAGTTGCAAATGTTGTTGGAGAACTCCCAGATAAAGTCCTAATCATTGGCGGATCAGTAGCAGTTCCTGAGAGTTATGTAGAGGCGCTCCAAGGCTTAGGCATCCCAGTTGAAAGAATAGGTGGAGCTGACAGGTTTGAGACAAACCAACTTGTCCTCAATTGGATGCTGTCAAATAACATAGAGATAAAGACCAGTAAAGTCTCTCTTGTCCATGGACTAGATTTTGTGGCACTCGAGGAGATGATAGAATCAATAATAAGCGGAGAACGTCTTGTGCTCCTAGTAAAGGACGAAAATATAGCAAACATTACCAAATTAATAGAAAGAATGGCTCCTCCAGAAGTAGAAGTCATAAATTCTACCTTTATCAATGCATCATTTATTCAGGCGTTTTTACAATGCAATATCACAGCTCCCCCAGAGGTTGTGGTTTATCGTAACCTCTCTTCAATAAAGGAGAGAGCTATAAAGGCTCTTGAAAGAGCAAAGAGGGAGCTAACAAGAACGATGGAACTTGCTGACGATTTGATTGATGTGGACGAAGAAATCTCTCAAGACATTGAAACAGTTAAGACCTTGCTTGACGAGGCAATTGAGTGCATAAACAATGATGAATATGAGCAGGCCTATGAAAAGGTCCTGACAGCCATACACTTGTTGCAGGAGATAGTTCACAAGGTTAGCTTAATGGTCTCAACAGGGCAAGTTGAATTAAGTACTCTTTTGGAGCAGAAACTAGAACTATATTTAGAGATGTTGAATGAATTTCAGGAAGAGGGCGCGAACGTAACTGAGGCCATAGCAATTGTGAAAGAAATACAGCAACTCATTCAAAACAAAGAATATGACCAAGCTAGAGAGCTTATCAACCAGCTTAGGCAGACAGTTTGGGAGAATATGCAAGAAATAAAGAGAATGAGGGGACTCAGACCAATAAAAGTTCCAAAAGTAACACCTGGAATTCCACTACCGGGAGGAATGCCTTGGAAACCACCTAAGGGCTGATTTCTTCTTTCATCATTTTTTCTTTTATCCAAAGCTCAAATGAGCAGATCGCTTAATGTCTAGCCCCTTCTCCCTTACGTTTCCAACCCCATCTAATTCTCGCAGTCAATATCTTTTCAGATGAGAAGATTCTGTTTGCCAATAACATAAACGCAACCGACCAAATCAGCAAATAAACCACATTTACAGCGAACATTGCGTACTCTCCCCAGGTTATGTGTTGCGTAGCGAGGGCTAAATGGGTAAACGGAACTGCCATCAATACATATTTGGCAGCTACTGGAAGGGTATCTATGTCTGCAAACATGAGCATAAACGCTGGTATAAATATCAAGATGTATAGATTTCCAACTAAAGCTTGCGCAGACCTGACATCTTCAGCAAATACAGCTAAAATTATCGCTATGGTAAGAGCAAGCATGTTAGCCGCCATAAGAGCAACTGCCAAGAGAGCAAGATCCTTCGAGGAAACTGTCACCAATCCCTCAATTGGTTGGGATTCAAATGCAACGCTCATCATCTTCAGGTAATACCATAACCCAGCCATTACCCCAATACTCCCTAGGCCTGCCACAACAGCAGACCCTACCAATTTTGCAAGAAGAATGTTTCTTCTACTTGCTGGAAGAGTGAGGAGGGTCTCCAGAGTTCTCTCTTCTTTCTCAACAGCTACAGAGGTTGCTGCTATCTGCATAGCAAACATCAGAACGAGCATAGCAACGATGGGAGTGGTCGTCATCTGACCCATTATGGCTCCAGCTAAAACTTGTGGGGGCACCTCCAGAACCTTTCCTCTAAACACAGAGCTATAATTAAGCATCAGTGGGTTTAAAACTACCTCAGGATTTATCTCAGAGGTTATCGAGATTAGATGAGCTGATATCAGCTCAGAAGCAGACTCAAGGGCACTTTCAAGTCTTCCTGCGAACATTTGAGTTGAAAATCCACCACTCTCAAAGAAAACACGTATTTCTATGGAAGCTCGTTTACCAGCCCTAAGGTTCTCCCCAAATCCCTCGGGTATCACGACGAGAGCTCCAGCTCCCATTTCTAAGGCTTTGTTTAGGGCCTCATCTGACACAACTTCAAGCGTAATTACATTTCCGCTTTGTGACAAAGCTGAAACTATGATTTTCGACTCATAACTCTCATCTAAATCAAGAATTGCTACTGGTAATTGTAGTGCGGCCTTTCCAGCTGCTGACATAGATGCTTTCATAGCTGCTCCCATTACTGGATATAGTACGGCTGGCAATACTATCATTCCTATCAGAATCTTTGGATCTCTTAGAAGATCCAAAATTTCCTTCTTTAAGAGAGGAGCAAGCACTTTAGGCAATAGCAGTCACCTCTACGAAAACTTCTTCCAAGTTGGCTGCCCGATGTCTTCTTTTTAGTTCGTCTGGAGGCCCTCCTTCCACTAACATGCCTTTATGCAAAAGACCAACCCGATCACACAAAGTTTCGACTTCCAGCATGTTGTGGCTAGAGAGTAGAACTGTAAGACCATTTTCTTCCACGTACTTCCTAATGACGCTTCTTACGTGATGGGCATGAATCACGTCTAATCCACTTGTAGGCTCGTCCAAAATAGCAAGCTTTGGCTGAACCATAAGAGTTCTTGCTAGGGCCAATCTTCTTTTCATTCCTTGGCTGTAAGTCTTCACCCTGTCCTTTATTCTCTCTCCTAGCCCTGATATGCTAACGCCCTCCTCAACCATCTCGTGAAGCTTGAATTCGTTTTCTGCATAGAATGAAGCCATAAATTTGAGATATTCAAGACCAGATAGGTTTCTGTAAGCTCCAGCCTCCTCAGGAAGATAGCTTATTATTGTTCTAACTTTCTGAGCATCATTGACCACGTCATATCCGAAAACCTTCGCATCTCCGGAGTCTGGCTGTATGAGAGTCGCCAAAATTCTTAAGGTAGTGGTCTTTCCAGCGCCGTTTGGCCCTATCAATCCGTATATTTCGCCTTTTTCTATTCTAAAGGAGAGCTCCCTTAAAGCCCTTATCTTCCCATATCTCTTTGTCAATCTATCAACAAATACTGCCTGTACTGATGCCATGGGACCCACACCTTTCGTCTTTTGGGACTTAATAACTGCGACTATTTGCATTTATTGAGCAGTAACTAAAGGTATAAATATTTGATATTGCCTTTATCTCCATCACCTTGTTGGATTATCCAAAATGTTAATAGAACTCTAATGTAGACTGTTTCCCTTTGATTATAGCTTTTCTTAGCCTTTCTATGGCTTTTCTAACTCTTTCTCTCTGAAATCCTCTCTCTTCAACCAAGAACTCGATAAGGCCATCTTCATCGACATCTTCCCATCTAAGCTCGTAATCAGCAGTAGCAGGAGGATTTAGGAAAATGTTCCTGATAGCGTCTATATCAGCATCAATAGATATATCTTCCCCTTCTAACACCTTTTCCAGGGTTCCATACTTCTTTATGAGCTTGTAGGCCTTAATCGGGCCAATTCCTTTGATTCCCTCGTTGTAGTCCGTCCCCATAAGGAGGCACATGTCCACTAACTGTTCTTGTGTCAGATCAAGTTCCTTTAATGTCTCATTAAGTTTTATGAGTTCCGGCTTTAGCCTGTAATATCTTGGCGTTTTTCTGAGAAACTTCTTGCCTGTTATCGTTAGATTTCTCACGAGCCTTAAGGAACCAAAGAGGAGAGAATCATAATCTTGGCTAGCAGAAGCCCAAACATCTCCAACCTTAGTCATGTAAGCTGCCTGAGCCTCCCCCTCAGATGGAGCTTGAACCCACGGAATGCCCATAAACTCTAGTAGCTTCTTGCTATCTTCAGCCATGCTTTTAGTGACCCTCGAGGTCTGAACGGCTTTCGCCCAAGCATCTCTGAGGTCTCCCCTTGCAACAGCTTCTTTCCATTTGACCTCCGCTTCTTTCTTCTTTTCAATCCTCTCTTCTAACGTTTTACTTTTTAGCTGAGGAGGTCTCCCGTCATATACATAAACTGGCCTTATTCCAGCCTCAATCAATCTTACAGTTCTGAAGAGAAGTCCATTTAGGTGAGAAGTGACACGACCATGCTTATCAGTTAGAGGGACGCCATATCTAAGCCTTATTAAGGCTAAAAACTGATAAAGTGCGTTATAGGCGTCTATGGCAATTATTCTACCTCTAAGCGACTCTAGCTTAATCTCGTGCTTTACAACCAATTTTGAGAGCTTTAGCCCCATTTCTCTCACTCTGTAAACGGTCTAAACTTCCACTCATCTTTTTCTCGCAAAATCTTTCTTAGGATCTCTGCAGCAAGCTCTTCAGGTAAAGACATGAAAAGCCTTCCCAGGTGCTTGCAAAACTGTTTTTTAACGCAAACTCGACCCCAGTCTGCACAATCATGTAGTATAAGCTTTTTTGAAACATCAAGCTCAACTCTATAATCCTTAACCCTTGCTTTGATGAATTTAGGACTGGCTTCAAGCAATTCCACGCTTGATTCAGGTATCTTCGTAGCTCTCTCGAATCTTCGTCTATCCATGAAGCTTTCTAAAAGCTCTTCAACTGAAAGAGTTTCTAAAAGCCCTTTGGGCTCAGAGATTGGTGGAGGAACTTCTTCTGGTGATATTTCTCTGAACCAATTCTCTAGCTTGCTTTTTGCCTCAACGGCCTGAGGTTTAAGCTCTAAACCAAGCATTTCGGCTAGCTCTAAGCAGTTCTTAGGAGCAAAGGCCTTGAAGTGGTTGTTGAAGTAACCGTAAACCTTTCCTTTAGAGGCCGCTTCCTTTACCTTGGGAACCCATTCCTTTAGCTCTTCCTTCGAGTAGTGGTAGTTGTACCAAGGTCTAGAACCCCTGCCGTGCCACCTTATGTAGATGAAGTCTGAGGTCACCACGAGTTCTGGGGGTAAGAGGGGTTCATCTACCACAACATTCGCCACGTTGTGTTCCTCCAATATCTTCCAAGTTTCTTCGTTGAGCCAAGAAGGGTCTCTAAACTCAACTGCAAACTTATGTGTGGAAGGAAGACCTTCTAAAAGCGACTTTAGGAGATCTGGGGAAAACTTTAGTCCTGGAGGAAGCTGAAAGAGCAACGGTCCTAATTTTCCCTCTTTCCTTAGTGGTTCCATTAGATCAAGAAAGGTCTCCATCTCTTTCTCAGCACTTTTAAGCTTCTTCTTATGGGTTATTGTCTTTGGAATTTTAGCTGAGAACTCAAAGTCTTTTGGAGCTTTTTTAGCCCAAAACTGGACCATCCATTCTGGGGGAAGGGAATAAAAAGTGGAATTCACCTCTACTGTGTCAAAGACCTTAACGTAGTAGTCGAACATCCACTTCCTTTGCTCATAGAACGGGCCAACCCACTCATCGTAGCTCCAGCCAGATGTCCCAAGGAGTATTCTTCCCATAATCTCGGGTTTTCTCACTGGATGGCGATTAATAACCTTTGACTAACTATCGAAAATCAAAGAAGAACCTATTTACAGGCTAATAATTCGAGAGTTTTAAAGCCAAAAAGAAGGGATTCTCCAAACTCAAGATTTTACGTAGATTCCTCTTTGATCTTGCCTACAAGCCTGTAAAACTTCCCTCTTCCATTGGTTCTCACTCTCTCTACAACCCCAGCTGCCTCTAATTTCTTAAGCTTCGCAGCGACTATTCTCCTGGAAGCGGTTCCTCTTGCTTTTCTGAGAGCCTCGGTTAGCTGACTTACATTCATCGGTTGTCTCGCTAGTATCTGAACTATGTGCTTCTCAATGTCTCCTTCTAAGCTCATCGCAAGCCTTTCTACCCTTAATGTAAACCCAAGTACCCTGGAGTAAGACTCAAGAACCGCTTTGGCGATTTGAAGGGAGCTATACAACTCCATCTCAGAACTCTTAAGGGTTTTTAACTCCTCTTCTATTTTCGCTATCTTCGACGCTAGTTCGTCGAGTTTATTCATCACTTCCTCGAGGTCAACCAACGTAAGACGCCCCCTAATCTAGGAACAGGAGGGATAACCACGTTTTCCAGCTCTTTTATCACCTCTTCGCTGAATCCAGCTTTCTTAAGTTCAGCCCTCACTACTCTAAGGGCCCTCCACCTCATCCATCTTGCTTTCAGGAATATGTAGCCTATGTACGGTAAGAACGCTATGCCTACAAGGGTTAGCACCATAATTGACAGTATTATATCTAGGAGGGCCCTTATTTTCCCCAATTACCTTTCCTCCTTCTTCCTACTAGAAGAAAACACTTCTTTTAGCAGAGAATATGGGTTCACAAAGTTTTCTCTAGTAAGTTCGAGTGCCAGATCAGCTGGAAATCCCTGCTCAATTAGTTCGTTGTAGAAGGCCGCCAATGCCCTTGCCCTTTCCCTTGCTTCTTCTGGACTAATGCTAAGAGACATAAGTTCCTTTAAAGGACCTACCAAGTCCTTTAAGAGCCCAGGTACCTCCGATCTGACTATTGACAGGACTTCTCTTAACTCCTCCACATCCTTACCCTCTTCCTCATCCATCTATCTTTCACCAACTTCTTAAGTAAGTGATCAAAGCAATAACCTTGTTGTTCAGTTGTGGACAGTACGTGAACAATGGGAATTCTATTTTGAAACTCTTGGGGCCTTCGCTTTCCGATAAACTGGTCGTTGAGATAACTGGGGCCATTGTAATCGGGAGCCTTGGAAGCATCGTAGCGCTGCTTATGCTAACCTCCTGACTTACTCCAAAGAAAAGGTTCTTAGGCTGGGTTAACTTAGATCCCAGGCAAACCACAGCGAGAACCCATCGCTCAAAAATGCTTGGCTTGAAGGAACTTTGTTGCAAGATGAGAAACAGAAAACAAGTCCTAGAGCTAGCTACAGAGATTTACAGTGAGCTAATAGGTAAAAGATCTTAGTTTTCGATGAATGGTTAGACATATTAGGAGACATCCGTAAGAGTGCAAAAAAATAAGCTATCAGCAAAAGGAAGCCTCGTGATGAACTTGAAGATATCTTTACCAAGGATAAGGTTAGCCTATCTGCCAACTCCATTAGAGCATCTTTCGCGTCTATCCAAGCATTTAAAAGGTCCAAAAATCTGGATTAAGCGTGATGACCTTACAGGACCAGCTTTTGGAGGAAATAAGGTGAGAAAACTGGAATTTGTGATGGCAGATGCCATAAATAAAGGATCAACCGTTGTCATTACAACAGGCGGCATTCAATCAAACCACGCTAGATCCACAGCCGCAGTAGCAAGTAAATTGGGTTTGAAAGCCGTTTTAGTGTTAAGAGGGAGGGAACCCTCCGTAACAAATGGTAACTTGCTTCTTGACAGGCTCTTCGGTGCAGAGGTCAGGTTCTTCCCAGTTGAAAGGGAGGAAATCCCAGGAATAATGGAAGAAATTGCCGACGAACTCAGAAAAAAGGGAGAAAAACCCTACATAATACCTTTGGGAGCCTCCTTTCCGATAGGAGCCATCGGTTATGTCAACTCGATGGTTGAAATCTTCAACCAAGCAAAGGAGAGGGATCTAAAAATAGACTGGATTGTACACGCCGCTGGCTCGGGGGGAACCCAGGCTGGTTTGGTCTTTGGAACTAAGCTGATGAAAATGGACTCTAAAGTTCTAGGGATAAGCATGGGTCCAGATGCAGAAAGCCTAAAAACTTCATCCTTAAAGATAGCGAAAGGAATTGCGGATCTCTTAGGTGCCAATATCCAAGTATTCCCAGAGGACATCAAAGTAGTAGACGATTATGCTGGAGAAGAGGGTAAGATTTCCAAAAACGTTGTTGAAGCCATAAAAACTTTAGCAAGAACTGAAGGAATAATGTTAGACCCTGTGTACACGGCAAAAGCCATGGGGGGAACCATAGAGCTAATAAAAAATGGCTTTTTTGACACGAATGAGAACATACTTTTCATACACAGCGGTGGCTTGCCTGGCTTATTTGCATACGGAAAGGAACTCTCATCTCTAATAAGCTAATCTCCACGCCATTCTGTAGAGTGAAGTGAATTAAGAGAACCATTTGGCTTTTATAAATTACCGTTGAACTGCTAACTGGTGCTTACATGTGTGATATTTTAGTTGCGACTCCCAGAGCTACAGAAAATGGCATAATGCTCTTCGCAAAGAACAGCGACAGGGATCCTAATGAAGCTCAGGTTATAGAATTTATTCCTAGAAAAATACACGATGAAGAAAAAGTTAGGCTTACTTACGTAGAGTTCCCTCAAGTTCGAGAGACCTATGCGGTAATCCTCTCACGACCTTGGTGGATTTGGGGAGCCGAGATGGGGGCTAACGAGTTCAGTCTGACAATTGGTAACACAGCTGTTTTCACGAAAGAAAGGTATGAAAAGATAGGAATTCTTGGAATGGACATGATACGCTTAGCCTTAGAAAGAGAGAAAAGTGCAAAGGAAGCGTTGCATTTTATAATCTCGCTTATAGAGAAGTATGGGCAAGGTGGAAGCGGGAGCTATGAACACAAGCTCCTTTATCATAACTCTTTTGTAATTGCAGACCCTAAAGAAGCATGGATTCTCGAAACGGCTGGAAAGTACTGGGTTGCAAAGAAAATTGAGCGTTTTTACTCTATATCAAATGCTCTGACCATTGACGACGACTGGGATTTGGCATCGAAAGGGATCGAAGAGATGGCAAAGAAAGAGAAGAATTTCAGCTTTGCGAAGCGCTTTTCTGATAGATTTTATACCTACTTCGCTCATGGTAGGGAAAGAAGGTCCTTTACTTATGCTAAACTTGAGGAAAAAGAAGGAGAGATAAACTTCGAATATGTTATGAAAATTCTTCGTTCCCATCAAATGGAACCATTTAGTCCAGAAAAGGGTTCAATGAGGGACGTTTGCATGCACTTCGGGGGCTTAACTAGACCCTCCCAAACCTCTTCATCACAAATATCTGAGCTTGACGAGGAGTTTCAAGTTCACTGGTTTACTGGAACCTCTCTGCCCTGTTTAAGCATCTTTAAGCCAGTTTACGTTGAAACAGGCCTGCCAGACATGGGAGAAAGGCCAACAAACAAGTACAATCCAAATACATACTGGTGGCGCTTTGAGGAATTTCATAGAAAGTTCCAGACAAACTACGAGAACATAAAAGAGTTTTCTAAGGATAGGGATGAGTTGCAGAAGGAAATCATTGAGAAAGAACGCAAAGTGAGAAAAAGTTATTTGAAAGGCAAAACTACCAAAGAAGAGCTCTTTAAGATAACGAAATGGGCTTTTGAGGTAGAAAGAAGGCTCTTAGAGAGATGGCATGCAAAATTAAAGCCCGGAAAACTACCTTGGCTCTACCAGAGAAAATGGAAGAAAGTCAATGAAAGGGCTGGTTTAGTGATATAGATACTTTTTTCGTCATTAACGAGCTTACTACTACGTGGATGGTGCTATTATAAACCGTAATAAAATGTAGACCCGCCTTTCATGACGTATGAAACCCTTTTTAGTGCTGTTATGTCTTCTAATGGATCTCCATCTACTGCTATCACATCGGCAAGCTTTCCTTTTTCTAAAGTGCCTATCTTATCCTCAGCGCCTATGCATTCTGCAGCAACCTTTGTTGTTGCCATGATCGCGTCCATGGGTTTCATTCCAACCTTAACCATCGTTATTGGATCGTCGGCGTTATTTCCATGTTCTCTAAGGGGAGCACCGAAGTAGTCTGATCCGGCAGCGATTTTCACACCAGCATTGTATGCCATCATTAGGCTTTTCGGCATAGCATCTATGCACATCTTTTGCTTCTTAAGCCTCCAAGGAGGCATATCATAGGATCTCTCTAGGGACTTCTTGTATACTTCCAAGAGAGCTATTGTTGGGACGAAGAACACGCCCTTGCTCAGCATCATCTCCACGGCTTCTTCATCCAAAAAGTAACCATGCTCCACGGAATCGACTCCTCCTTCGATGGCATTTTTTACGCCTTCGGCTCCTTGCGCATGAGTAGCAACTCTTTTTCCCACTCTGTGCGCCTCTTCCGTAATAGCCTTTATCTCCTTTACTGTGAACTGAGGAGTCCAAGGATGATCTTTCTCGGACCCAACGCCTCCGGTTGTGCAGATCTTAATGAAGTCTGCTCCATCTCTTAGTGCCTCTCTAGCAGCCCTCCTACAATCATCAGGCCCGTCGGCGAGTAGACAGCCCATTTTTATTGCCTCCTCCCTTGGGATGTAGTGAACATCTCCGTGCCCTCCCGTCTGAGATATCACCCTTCCGGCGGCGTAGATCCTTGGTCCTGGTATTATTCCTTTCTCAGTAGCCTTTTTCAATGAGAGAGCGGTCTTGGAGCCACAATCTCTAACGGTTGTAAATCCTGCCTTCAAGAGCTTAAAACAATCCTCGGCAGCCCTTAACACGAGAAAATCGTGCGGATTCACGATTCTATCGGATAAGCTGTAAGCTCTTATGCCCATTATGTGGACGTGAGCGTCGATGAGACCCGGAAGGATGCACCTATGTCCAAGGTCAATTACCTTCGCATCGCTTGGTATCCGTACCTCTCCCTCCTTACCGACAGAGGATATCTTATCGCCCTCCACAACTACGACTCCGTTCTTAATAGGATCTGCTCCAGTACCATCTATCAACATAGATGCTTTTAAGGCAATAACCTTGGCTTCTCCTTCGGGTCTTCTCTCTAAGTAAAAAGAACACACCATCGATCACCTATCTGTAGGCCAGAAAGGATTTCTTAAATTGTTTCCGTGTTATGAGAACTTTGACAAAGTCTGTCTACGTAATCTAACATTTCTAACTGGAGCAGATCTCTGATTTTCGATATCAAGCTAATTTACTGAGGAGTTCTTGCTTTCGTATCTTCCTCTTGCACCAGGAGGAGGATAACTAGTGAACCAATAGCAGGCATAATTCCGAAAAGCCGTATTACTTTTGACACAGGCATTAAAGTCGCGAAAATGCCAGCCAATAATGATCCTGAAAATCTGCCAATACTAAACATAGTTCCTAAGAAAGCTGATCCAAGACCTCTAAGTTCAGGTTCAAGGATCTCTGAAGCAATTGTTTGATCTGATACTACCCTCACACCCCAAGCAATTCCATGAATAGCCATTAAAATGGCTAATAAATGGAAAAATTTCAAGTTAGGAACTATCAGATAGAACATCGACGAAATAGCATAAGCTACAAGCAACAACTTCTTTGGCCTTATGATATCGCACAGTTTCCCTGAAGGTAGCCTGCTTAGCGCATTTGCTGTACCTCTAGCAGAGTAGAGTAATGAAATTGTGGATGCTGTCATCAACAGTTCTTTATTTGCGTAAACTGGAAAGAGTGTTGCAAAGACGAAGTTTGGTGTCGAATACAGTACCCTACCAAGGCTTAGACCAATTAGGCTCTTTGAAGACAACAATCGTTTAATTGATTTCAGGATGCCTAAAGAATTCCTTTTACCAATGTTTTCCATCGGTTCCTTAGAAAGACCACTCTGGATCAGAATTATGAGAGCTATCATTGGAAACAAAGACGTAATCAGCAAGAGGTTTCTGTAGGGCATGAATTTAACCAGAATACTGGTTAAAAGAGGTCCAAGAATCGCCGCGCCCCCAAAGGATGTGAAATAAATCCCCATGGTCGTCCCTCTCTCCTCAGATGGTGTAAGATCCATAACTGCCGCTGTTGAAGAAGGCATGTATGATGTCATAGGGATGGAGAGAAGAAGAGCCGCTGGATAGAGCCAAAAAAGGCTCCTAACCATTGATATCAAGATTAGTGCAATCGAGAAAGTTAACAAAGAGAACAACATTACGAATTTCCTGCCTATCTTATCTGAAATCATACCAAAAGGGATTCTGAGTACAACTCCAGAAAAAGAGGAGATGGCCATTATCAAACCAAGTTCAAGTTCTGATGCTCCAAGTTCTACTATGTAGAGCGGTAAAATAGGATTTATCATCATAAAAGCTATTGAAAACGTAAAAGTAACCGCCATAAGCCGATATAGCTCTAGTTTGCTTGAGGAATAGGACCTAAAACCCATGGAATCACCGAAACCTTTGTTGAAACTCTTTTCTTCTTGCCTATCTTACTTGCTATTTTGAATACGCCATTTCTTTCAGAACAAAACCTTTCTTCATCGCCAAGTGATCCTTAGACCAAACTATCCTTAATACCCTATTCCTCAAGATATGGGATCATACACAAGAAGATCCATTCTTCATCGCCGATGTTTCTGTACCAGTGTGGGACATCGGGCTGAATATATGCAAAATTACCTTCTCCGACCTCCCTTTCCTCGTTTCCCGCTCCTATTATCCCATGACCTTTAAGGACGAATATTTCATGCTCCCATGGGTGCTGGTGCTTTGGTATTGAGGCCCTAGGCGCAACCGTAAACAATCTCATGGCAAAGTTCTTTGCACCATGCTCCTTAGTAATTAACCATTGAACCCATACATTCTTAGCAATATCCACTTCTTCTTTTCGTATTTTGCTAATGTGGGATACGTACATCAAATCACCTTTGGTTGCAAAAAGGGTGATAATATAACTTTTATGGCATTAAGGAAAATAGAAAAATCTTTATAAGAACCAGTAATTGAGATTATGTGTTTATGTATTAATAAAGACATTGTAAAATTTCTAGCGCTAACCACAGCATCCAATGACTTGGCATCTGTAGTAGATATTGAATGAATGAGGAAAGACATCAATTAGGTCCACATATTTTCCCCGTGCTACTGGATCTCTCTGAGCCCATAGAGTGTGGACCGATAGCGACAACATCATCATTAAGAAATTAAACTATAAAGAACAAAGGTATGAAAGCTAAATTTCAATGTGCTCTTTGTGAGTTCTCAAGAGGTTGGGAGACGATAAAAAGAGCAACTAAAGATGAAAAGCTTAGGATAAAAGCAGCAATCGAATTATTTCGTTTTTTGGCCGACGAATTTTCTGATGAAGCCGTTCCTGCATGGATTGGAAGTAAGAAAGACAGGTTGATAAGAGAAATAACTGGGAATCCGGATCCTTACATAGAAGTTAAAGCAAAAGATAATGAAAGAGCTCTTAAGCTCCTCCCCCTTGTTAGAACTGCCGTAAACTCTAAACCAGAAGGCTACGAAAGATTTAGAGAAGCATGTAAGGCAGCAGTAATAGGAAACGCCGCAGATCCAGATATCTTAGGTCACGAATACGATGTATCCAGCGTTATTAGTTTATTATCACACGAGGATTTCGCAATAGATCACACGAAGAAAGCATATTACTTGGTTCAGGGCAAAAAAGTGATGATAATAGCGGACAATGCTGGAGAAATAGCGTTCGACATAATCTTGGTCGAACAACTCAAAGAGATGGGATGTAAGGTAGTTGTAGCCGTCAAAGCGAAGCCAATATTGAATGATGCGACTATTGAGGATGCGTTCGCCGTTGGAATGAATGAGGTAGCGGACAAGTTAATAACCACGGGCTCAGATGTCATAGGTCTCTTTTTAAACGCTGTGTCCGAGGAGTTCTTAGCAGAATTGGAACTTTGCGATGTTATAATAGCAAAGGGAATGGGGTGTTATGAATCGATAACAGAGCAGGAAATTGACAAGCCAGTTCTTATATTGTTCAAAGCAAAGTGCGATCCAGTTGCAGAAGACGTAGGAGTAAGAAGAGGAGATAACGTGGCCCTCCTTATTAGTTAGATAGGCACGAAATAAGGCTCGTTCTTTTGAACGATTATTTCCCACTATAGGACTGGCTGGACTGGTTTCTAGGGTAAAAATGATAAAAGCCAAGGCATGAACAGGACCTTAAAATGGACAGTAAACAACTGACAAAAAAGATCAGAAGAAAAAACTTGTGGGTCATGGCATCGGTTGCATTCATTAATGGACTTTACCTAGGTATGTTTACGGTAGTTCAGCAACCATTCATGCTAAAACTAGGAGCCTCAATGTCTTTCATAGGGCTATTAATGAGCATAGGAGGCATGGGAGGGATCCTTACCACAATAGTACAGCCAATCTCTGGTAGTCTTTCGGACGCGATTGGTAGAAAACCGTTTTTGATAACGGCCAGAATTCTGACTTTGGCGGGGCTTTTTTCGTACCTTCTCGCCTCAATAACACTCGATTGGTTGTTTCTTTTACCTGCAACGGTACTTGCGGGAATTTCAGCGATATCTTGGCCGGTTTGGGATGCAACCGTCGCGGAATCCGTTGAACCAGGAGAAAGGGGAACGGCTTACAGCATCATGATGTTCTTCTCAACTCTGCCAGGGATATTTACCAGACCTCTAGGAGGCTACATAGCAGATAAGCACGGTTACACCCCTATTTTCATGTTATCCATTGTGTTAGAGTTCTCATGCTTTCTGATTTTACTTTTACTTTTCAGAGAAACAATAGGTTCCAAGAAAGAAGGACTTAGCATATCGGAGATCATAAAGAGATCTCTAATTCCACCAAAAACCGAGATAAGATTCTATCTCCTTATAGCTATAGATGCCTTCGTTTGGGGAATGGTAATTTCAATCCTCCCTGGAATGCTAACAGACGCCTATAGCTTATCTAATCTAGAATTAGGAATAATGTTGACGGTCTTTTCGATTGTATGGGCCCTCAGTCAGCTGCCAGTTGGTAAACTAATTGATAGATTCGGATCAAAACACTTTCTTCTCCTTTCTGAAGGTCTTGGTGTGGCTGCCATGGTCTTGTTCCTTAAATCACACACTCTCATGAAACTTTTGATTGCTCAGGGTATATGGGGTCTCTCGATGTCTACGTGGATTCCTAGCCTTATGTCTTACATAGCAGAGAGATCAGATGATAGGAGTAGAGCTGGATCATTAGGTAGGATAAATGCTGTGAGAGGAATACTTTCCTTCCCAGCTCCTACCGTCGGAGGGAT
>CAYZRF010000025.1:0-25158 GCA_964480775.1 uncultured Nitrososphaerota archaeon | reverse complement strand
AACTAGAAGAAAAGAGATAATAAAGCTCCTGTCTGAGGTTAAAGAACCTATAAGCGCCAAAGAAATAGCACAAGATTTAGGATTGAAGGCAAAAGAAGTAAAAACGGTATATAATCACCTAGATCATGTAGCTAAGAGTGTTAGATCTAACGGAAAGAGACTTCTTATGGTGCCTCCAAGATGCAAAGAGTGTGGATACGTGTTTAATAATATGAGAAGAGCCAGGCAACCTCATAGGTGCCCTAAGTGTAAGAGCGAAAGGATAGAACCTCCAAGGTTCATTATCAGATGACTTTTCTTGTTGTTTGCTAACCATTAAGATCTTGGTCTGTTGAATTAAGGTGTACGGTTGTAATGAAACTGAAACTTGGGATACTCATCCTAATATCGCTCTCCTTAACAGCAGCCCTAAAAATCTCTTGCGAAGGAGAAAAATTAACAATAGTAGCAACAATAGCTCCATTAGGATCTATTGCTAAGGAGATCTGTGGAGAAAAAGCCAACGTAGTGGTTCTTGTTCCAAGCGGAAGTGATCCTCACCAATATGCCCCAAAACCAATGGAAGCAGAACTTGTAAGGACCTGTGACCTCTTCATATCTATAGGAAAGGAACCATTTCTTGGTCAGTTTCCTGAGAACAAGTTAGGATTATCCTTGGGTTGGAGCGACTGGATCAATGCTGGTGTTTACATAAGGAGGGGAAATCCGCATTACTTATGGATGTACCCAGAGAACGCCAAGATTATTGCTAGGGTCATTGCTAATAATTTGATTCTGCTGAATCCTGAAAATAGTGAGTACTACTCCTCAAATTTGGCTACTTTCGAGGAGAAGATAGATTCCTTAAAGAGTTGGATCTCCCTAGTAAAAACGCAATATAGCATAGAAGGCGAAAGGGTCCTGCTAGGAGGCGCTCATTTTGAGCCTATAACAGAGATTCTGGGGCTAAATGTTCTCGGAATAATAATAAAGGGAGAAGAGAAGCTTCCAAGCCCTTCGGAGATAGTAGAAATAGAAAAGCTAGCGAGTGAGGGAAGAGCAAGAGTGATAATTGCTCTTGCAACGCAAAAAGAGGGCAATGAAGGGAGACTTGCGGATCAAATCTCAAGGGAAACAGGAATTCCAGTAATTTATGTTCATGGAGTAACCATCGATGAAGGAGACACTTACGTTGAATTCATAAAATATACTATATTACAAATTGTTTCTGGAATCCAAGCAGGAAGGACGGCTGGAGGAAGCTCTAAATCTATATCTACAAGGCCTTATTGGATCGCAATTCTGATATTAGCAGTTCTCTTGATTTTCCAAACTTTCCTGTTAGCGAGGTGTTTTAAGTGGTCGTCCTAAAAGTTAGCAATCTGACAGTTGCATATCCAGAGAGGATAGCTCTTCAAAACGTTAGCTTCGAAATGAAAAATCCTGCTCTTTTGGCAGTTATAGGTCCTAATGGCGCTGGTAAAACTACTTTACTCAAAACCATGCTTGGTCTCTTAAAACCTATTTCTGGCACTGTTGAGATTTTAGGAATGAATCCCTTCAAGGAAGGAGCCAAAGTAAGAAGGATAATTGGATACGTCCCGCAAAGGGAGAGAATAGATCCTACAATGCCAGTTCTCGTCAAAGATGTAGTGTTAATGGGGAGAACTCCGAAATTACCTCTAGGTGCTTGGTTTAGGACTATAGATCTTGAAGCAGCAAAAGAAGCACTAAGCCTGGTTGGAATGGAAAATTACTGGGACGAACCCTATATTCATCTTTCCGGAGGTCAGCAACAAAGAGTTCTAATAGCTAGAGCTCTTGCTTCCAACCCAAAGCTTTTACTGCTCGATGAACCCTTTGCTGGTGTAGACTTAACCTCTAGATCTTTAATATTGGATGTTATCAGAGACAAAGTAAAAGAAGGTGTAGGAGCAATTGTGGTCTCTCATAACCCTGAACCGGCCTCAATAGCTGATCTTGTACTATTGTTAAATGTCGAAGTTATGGCGTTTGGAAGTAAAGATGATGTACTCAAACCAGAACTAATTCAAAGCGTTTATGGAATGCCCGTTATTCTTGGGTTACCCAATTTATCTGGTGATGATCATGTTTGAGTTTTTCTCATCCCCTCTCATTCTTAGGGCCCTGCTAGCCCTAGTCATATCCTCCATAATGACTGCTGTTATAGGCACATTCACTGTGCTTAGAGGACTATCGACTATGGGAGCCGCAATTGCCCACGCTTCGCTTGCAGGAGCTGTGTTAGGAGTAATAATTGGAATCGAACCAGTGCTAGGAGCCTTTCTCCTGAGTATAGCGTTCGCTTTAGCAACAGCGTATGTGGGTGAGGAAGGAGGAGGTAGGATGGATATCCTCCTCGGGGTAAGCTTTGGTTTCTCTACCTCTATCGCGATCCTGTTCATATCTATGTTAAGCGCCTATACTGTGGCGGCATGGTCTTTCTTAATAGGAGATGTTTTAGGAGTCACAGAAGGAGAACTTGCGATTCTATTTGCTTTCACAATAACTAGCATTTGCCTTGTTATGATATTTTACAAGGAGTTCAAGTTCATCACTTTTGATGAAGAAGGAGCAGAGGCAATGGGGCTTAGAGTAAGATTCATCCATTACTTCATGATTCTACTCATAGCCGTCGCAACAGTTGTTGCCTTAAGGGTTGTAGGATCCATTCTCACAGTTGTCATGCTTGTAGCCCCTGCAGCGGCAGCATATGAGTTCTCACACAGCCTAGAAAGAATGATAACCCTCTCTGTTCTTATTGCAGTGATTTCCTCTCTCTCAGGTTTTTTCATATCAATTAGAGCGAACGTTGCCACGAGTGCCGTAATCGGAGTGATAACTTCTATAACCTTCCTCCTCTCACTAATCTTGAGCACTAAAAGAAGAAAATGTGCATGTAGGCTTGTTTCTCCAGTAAAACTTGTAAGAGAGAAGCAAACAGCCTTCAAGAAACATGTTCCACGTCGTTCCCGAGCAACTCTAGAGAAGAAGTAGCCTGCATATCCACTTCTTTCTTGCGTTGAATCAAGATATCTATCAAAATACCTGAAGGAATTGATAATAGCAAGATAAAAGCTAGATTGGTGGGAATGATCGGCTTTGGAATCAAAATCCTGGCGGTTTTGGAACCTTCTCTCCTTAGAATCAATACCTTGCCTATTTTGGCTACTCTAACCAAAAAGGGAGGCGGATTTTCCCAGAGGTTCAAGGCCTTCGATCCCTTTTTAGTTTCAGTTAGTACAATCACTCTTGCCACCTTCGGAGGGGCCCTAACCTCCTCTGGGGAGACCTCATGAAACATCCCTCCTGTCTGAGCCCTTCCAGTGAAAGACGTGATAAAACAGCCATAGGGTCCGTTATCGACGAATACTATCTCATCCCACTCAGAATTCTCTAAGACCAGCTCTGCAACTTTCATGTTTTCCTCCGTTATCCAATTTGTAAAGAACATCCTTTCAGACGACCTCATAGCACGGTCCAAAGAGATGAAGCTAGTTATGAAAGTCTCGTGAGGTACAAGCACAACGGTCTTACGTTGTAAAGATCCTCCTCCAAGGGGCCCAGGAGGGCTTCTGATGGATATCATTAGGATGGGGTCCACGATAACAACCAATATGAGAAGTAGCGATGGAAGAACAAAGCTTGGTATGTTCCTTGATCTAAGCCATCTTAGAGCCTCAGCTGCGCCTAATCCTGCTAACATAGATAGAGGGAGCAAACAATGATCTGAAAATCTGGCAGGGTACTTAAATGCAATAGGAATCATTGCAAAGGAGTAAGCAAGTGGGAAAAGGTAGGATCCCCTCTTTTTTATCGAAACAGCAGCCCCCAGCAGAGCAAATACCACAAGCAGCATGTGAGCCTCCAAATCCCTGCCGAAAACCCTCCCTGTAACTAGATACTCGGAGTTAAGTGCTATGTGAAGAGCCCATGGAAGATACAAAATGTAGGAGGGGGCAAGGAACTTGATCACCTTTCCAATTCTCTTTGAGAATATTCCATAAAGCACAAAAGCCAATGCTGTTACGTGAGGCATACTAAGATGCGTGTAAAGGCAAGCAGTCATCGTTGTGATGGCTGCAAGTAGCATATCTTTCTCAAAGAAGTAGAAAAGAAGAGGCGTCAGGACTAACACCAAAGTGGCTGCACTAACTACTGATTGGCTAGTTAGATAGCTAAGTGGACTCATTAGCATCAGAAGTGAGAAGAAAGCAACATTGCTTCCAAAGGCCTTTCTCATCGAAAACCAGCTAGTAATTAAAGACAAAGGAAACATTACTATGCTAATGAAAGCTCCAAGTACAGGAAAATCCATTCCACCTTTATGTAATAGTAGCATAATAATGTGAAGCAAAGGAGGATAGAGATGGGTCCTGCCTGTCGGTGCAAATTCCCAAAAATCTTTTAGAACAATCCCTCCAGCCAAATCAAATCCTCTCACAACGCTTAGATGGTAATAGATGTCAACAAAAAGGGGAAATACCTTGAATCTCTCCATTAGGAGAACTAGGACAACAACGATCAAAGATAGAGAAAGAAAATCTACTTTGCTTATTTTCACAGTAACAACCCTCTGTCTAATTTAATAATAACAGATAAACTCGTCGTTGCTTCATCACTTAACTTTAGGAAATTTACGACTTTTTGATAGATTTTTTCCTAGTTCCACGCCAAGAAGTGATGAAGCAAATCTTCCGACCCCGAAAGTTATGGCTGCCGCGCTTAATCCAGAAAAGATCATTTCAAAAGCCTTTTTCAAAGGACTTAAACCAGCAGAGATTCCAATTATAACTCCAGTGGTTCCTAGCATTAATGCTGTAAGGAATAGGGACGTAAAGAGGCCTATATTCATGTCTCTTATAAACAAATAAGGGATCGTCGGAACTAGAGCCCCAATAATATAGAAAACACCAGTGTAAGCTGCTGACCTCTTTGGATCCTCTAAGACCTCTTCACTAAGCCCAAGATCTTCTCTAAGAGATATCTCGGCAAGAGCATCCTCATTTTCGCTAAGATCCTTTAGTAAAAGGCTTAGAGTTCTGGATCTAAGCCCCCTTCTTGCTAGAATCTCGCTTATCCTTCTAAGCCTATGTTCTTTTGCTACCATGGATTCCATTCGTATTTTCTCAATCTGCCCTTCCTTAACTTCCTTCTGAGACTTTATCGAAACATACGATCCAATTGCCATGGAGGTAGCCCCTCCGAAACCAACGATCAAACCTCCAAGGGCTGTGTGTAAAGGATCTCCATATGCTCCAGCGAGACCAGCTGTGACTGAGAGAACCTCAACTAAACCATCGCTCATTCCCAAAACAGCATCTCTTACATGGTTAAGAAATCCTTTGAACTTTTCTTCTTCTTTTCGAAATAATGACTCATGCAACAGCTCATCCTCTAGAACAGATCTTAGAATGACACTTTTATCTTCTGAGAGCAATCCTTCCTTCAGTATCTTAGAGTACAGTGAGATAGCGGCAACTTCTCCAGCCTCAAGAAGTTTGATTATAAGCGGAGTTCCTAAGATCCTTGCCCCTAATACGAAGAGAATTAATTTGATTCTTGAGATTCTTATGTCTCCCGCTTTAAATCCCTGTTCTTCCAGGATTTCTTTCCAAAATCTTGCATGGGAGGTCTCTATCTCAGCCAACTCATCAAGTCTTTTCGAGAGTTCTCCTTCTGTTATTTTTGAAAGCTTCGCATAAAGACTCGAGGAGAAAGCTTCGTCCATATAAGCATCTAAATAAATTCTTATCCTTTCATATTCGTTCTTTTTTCTCG
The DNA here is from genome assembly GCA_964480775.1 of uncultured Nitrososphaerota archaeon. Classification (GTDB taxonomy): domain Archaea; phylum Korarchaeota; class Korarchaeia; order Korarchaeales; family Korarchaeaceae; genus QMVU01. Next base: position 19,377 of record CAYZRF010000025.1, on the reverse strand, counting down.
ACTCATCAGGTTTTACCCTAGACATCTTGTTGCCTTTGCGGTGATTAGAGAAAAAGTCTTGGCTCCCATAGCTTAGAATTCTTTAACGGCGTAGTACAGCTTGAACCCCTTTTCAGTTTCTTCGACCTTCCTAACATCAATCGGGCCTATTTCAATCGTGTTCTTTACGTGAGTCCCCATACAAGGAATTGCATTTACTCCTTCTATAACCACAAGCCTGTATCTCTCAGCTTTAGGCAGTCTATCTATGTTTGGCGCATCTTTTACAGATGTCAATAATTCATCTGCGGTTACATAAACGAACTTAACCTCTCTTTTATCTTCGACTATCTCGTTTGCTCTCTTTTGGATCACTTCAATCTGCTTAGTGTTTGGAAGTTCACCTTTGTACTCTGTAAATGCGACTGGCGGTCCATGGAGAGCTCCTAGAGTATTTACAACTTTACCATAAACCTCTTTCAGAGCATAATCGAGAACATGCCCTGCCGTGTGCAATCTCATTGTTAGATAACGCCTCTCCCAGTCCAACACACAATCGATTTCCTCGCCAGGCAGCGGCAACCTACCATCTAGCTTTCCAAAGTGAACAAGAACTCCTTTGACTTCCATCACCTTTTTTAGGCTTATATTAAAGTCATCTCCTTTAAAATAGCCTAAATCTGTGGGCTGCCCTCCTCCTTTGGGATGATATATGCTCCTATCAAGTACAATGTAGGCATTCTTCTTCTCTCGTTTTGAAATCAGCACCCTAGCTTTTGACGCCCTCAGGTAAGGGTCATCAAGGTACAGCTTATTGGTAGGGGAAACGCCGATAACCAGCTTATTTATATCCAACTCAAAAAAGGCTATTAACCAGATCATAAAAGGGTTATGCCAAAAGATGCTACAATTTTTTACGTACATATATTAGAGAAATAATCTTAGGATTGTCCCTTAGAGATTATAGAGATAAGAGAGACTTTTCAAAATCTCCAGAACCTATTGGATCAGAGCAGAGTAAAGTAAAAGAGAAGGATCTAGTCTACGTAATTCAAGAACATCATGCAAGAAGGCTTCACTATGATCTCAGGTTAGAGATGGGAGGAGTCTTAAGAAGTTGGGCTATTCCAAAGGAGCCCTCAGTTGAGCCCGGAATAAAAAGGCTAGCAATTCAAATGGAGGACCATCCTTTGGAATATGCCTATTTTGAGGGATGCCTGGAGTATGGGACCATAATCCTCACAGATAATGGTCCACTAAGCATAGGAGAAATCGTAGAAAACAGGTTGAAAGTAAATGTCCTCTCTTATAACACGATAGAAGAAAAAATCGAGTGGAAACCAGTTATAGGATGGTTCAAAAACGGTGTATCAAGCGACTTCATGGAGCTTTCAATTTCGGGTGACTCTTCATCTAAAAAGATTATTTTAACTCAAAATCATGTTATCTACACTCCCTTTGGAAAGAAAAAGGCCAGAGAACTTAGGAAAGGAGACTATGTACTAATAAAACCGAGATTAGAGGATGTAGTAGGACATAAAATTTCAATGGCAAAAGTTGAATACACTGGGAGGGTACAAACCGAAAATATTCAGAGATATGACATAGAGGTTAAACAAAATCAAAATTATTTTGCAGGATCAATCTTAGTATCAAACTCAATTCCTAAGGGCCAGTATGGGGCTGGACTCGTGAAAATATGGGATAGGGGGACGTATAGGCCTCTGGAAGTAAGTGAGAACAAAATCATATTTGAGATAAACGGGATCAAACTCAAAGGGAAATATGCTCTCATTAGAACAGGTTGGAAGGGAAGGGAAAACTATTGGCTATTCTTTAAGATGAAAGAGGATCCTTTTGATGAACCTTAATAGAAGCCCCATTTCAGATATTGATTAATCTAATTTCTTTTCAAAACTATCCTTTCGGTTATATCTCTATCCCAGCTTCTTTAAATCCCTCAAGCATATTTTCTATTAATTCGCTTCTAATTTTAGCAAGATCGTTCGGTCTATCAGTGTAAGCGTTTATTTCATATGTAATCGCGGTTTTCCCTGTTTCTTTTGAGTACGAAATATCTATGAAGAGTACAAACGGCTTTTTGTCCTCTTTCTTTATTATTCCCTCTGTTTTCATCGCACTTTTTATCAGTATGTCCTTTACTACCTCCTTATCTATGTCATAATTTAGAGTAATTGGGACATGGACCAGAACCATGTCGAGAGCACTATAATTTGACAATCCATTTTCGACTACATATAGATTAGGTAGGCTTATGATCTCGTTTTTCGATGTCTTTATTTTAGTAAAAAAGAAACCAAAGTCAATTACATCTCCAAAAGCATTTCCTATTTGAATTCTGTCACCTTTCTTAAAGACATCCACATGGCTTAATGTCCAGTATGCTAAAACATTGCCTAAAACACTTGATGTAAATAGACCGATCATAAACGACATTATCAAGACAAAAATGTTTGATAGAAAGCTAGCCAACCATGGGCCCACTTTTGAGTACCATATGATCATCATACCTAGTAACGCAAGCACATATCCGAAGTAACTTATGTAGCGTTCTAGCTGACCGAGCATTCTTCTTCTAACTAAAGGCTCCTTGGTAAAGCCCTTGACAATAGGAAAGAATAACCTCCTTATTGATGATACGAGAAATCTGTTAAATGCCTGTAAGAGAAACAGTACAATGAGCGAATAGACAAGCTTTTGCAAAAGATCTTGGACAGTATTCTGTAAGTTTCCGAGAAAAGATAGCCAATTTCCATAAATCAATAGCCAAATAAATGCTTGCAAGAGGGCTATTGTCAATATTCTGAAGAGAATCCAATACAGCTCTTTTTTCAGAAGATTTCCTAAGCGAGTTTTATTCAGAGCTACCATTCTATGGCATAGGAAATTGTGTTCCTTTATAAGCTAAGAACTATGAACCTTCCAGCTGGAAATTGATAATACCGGCGTATGCAAAAATTAATCCCTAAAGAGGAATAGTTTGTGTTGTAAATGTCCCTGTTGCCCTGGACGAAGAGTTTAGTTTAAATTAGCGAAACTCTATCTGATATGTTATGAAATATAGAATAGTTGGGGACAACCTTCAGACTGTAGTGATCGAGCTAAATCCAGGTGAAAAAATAATAGCAGAAGCAGGGGCCTTAAATCACATGTCAGGGAACGTAAAAATAGAGGCTAAGGCAAGAGGAGGCATTGCAAAAGGATTTCTCAGGAAAATAGCGGGAGAGAGCTTCTTTATGACGGAATTCACTCCAATCGGCGGATCTGGAATAGTATCTTTCAGCGGAGTAGTTCCTGGAAAGATAACCGCCCTTGAGCTAGACGGATCAAAGGAATACTATGTTCAAAGAGGTGCCTTCTTAGCAGCAACAGAAGGCATCGATATTACTCCTGGATTAACAAAAAAGCTCGGTGCAGCTCTCTTTGGTGGCGAAGGGATAATATTAGAGAAGATTACAGGAATAGGTACCGTCTTTATTCATGCCGCAGGGGATTTTGTAGAGTATAATTTGAAGCCAGGACAAGTTCTAAAGGTAGATACTGGTCAGCTCGTTGGATTTGAATCTACTGTTGAGTATGATATAGAGCGCATTGGAGGTATCAGATCGATGCTCTTTGCTGGTGAAGGTATTTTCTTAGCTAAAATGAAAGGACCAGGCAAGGTAATAATTCAATCAATGAACGTAAGAGCCTTGGCCAATACCCTTGCTCGCTATACTTCAAGCTCTGGGAGAGGTGGCTTTACGGTTTCCCTAGGAGGAGGTTAGGCTGAGTCATAAGGATATAGCTGCTCTTCTTTTATTTTTCATTACTATAGCATCCATTGGCGTCATAACGGCTGTGTTCTTGATTAAATTCTTTCCAATAATTTTAGTGCTTGTCTTATCTATCTTTGTTGTGGCAATAGTAGCTGGGTTGCTCCTGTCCGTATTAGGGCTATTTGTAAAGGCTTTTGGAGCCGTATTCTATACAATAAAGAAGAAACCTGAAGTAATACCATTACCGATGAAGATAGAGGAAGTTAAAGTACCAGAGAAAGAATCAAAAGAAGAGAAATAAACTTCTTACGGAACCACTGTAAATCGTATTCTAGTAATTCCTGCCCCTTTACTCTTCCTGCCAAGAAGTTTTATCTGGCCTATTTCACTAGTTTTAGAGACATGAGTCCCCCCACACGGATCAGCTCTAATTCCCTTAATCTCTACGATTCTTAATTGCTCTAGGGCGAGATACTGCTTGCCGAGTTCTAAGCCATATTTTCTCAAGATATCCTCTGCCTCCTCTTTTTCAACAAACCTTGCCATAACTGGAGCATCCATCTCAACCAGCGTGTTAATCTCTTCTTCTATTCTCGGAAGTTCATCAGATGAAATACGGGCCTTAAAATCTAGCCTTGCGTCATCCACATTAATACCGCTCCCCCAAACGATTGCACTACCCACAATTCTTTCCACGGCTGTTTCCAGAAGATGTGCGGCTGTATGCATTCTCATAAGCCTATATCTTCTGTTCCAATCTATTGCGCCTTTTACAATGCTGCCAGGCGAAATTTTACCCTCCATTTTCCCAAGATGGATAATATCCTTACCCTCTTCCTTGACCCAAGCGACTTTGAACCTAAATTTCCTCGCCTCTATAAGTCCCGTGTCTGCTGGCTGTCCTCCACCTTCTGGATAAAATGCAGTTTTATCTAAGACAAGTCCAAGGTTATCTGGAAATTCCAAGAGGTCTACGACGACAGCCTCAAAATCTTTCATATATTGATCTTCATAGTAAAGACGTCTTGTCATTTCATACAATTTCTGTCCGACCGCTTTTATTCGTTTCTACTGTAAGGAAGTTCATTCTACTGTTTCTTGTTTAACCTTATAGACAAGCCAACTTATTCGGTGTTTTTTAAAATTGAAGAATGTATCATCACGATGCAACTGCTGGATCGATTCATAGACAAACTTAGTGATCTGCTTTACGGGATGGCTTCTTCTATCCAGATACCAGTATACCAAAAATATCTGGAGAGAACTGTGCGAAGAGGACCCATTCCCAAACATGTAGCCATTATACTTGATGGAAACAGACGTTTTGCCAGAATAAAGAATCTTCCGATTGAGAAAGGCTACATGCTAGGAGCAAACAAAGTGAAACAGATTTTAGACTGGTGTGAAGAACTAGGCATTCAACACATAACCCTTTACTCCTTCAGCACTGAGAACTTTAGAAGACCCCAAGACCAAGTGCAAACTATCCTTAAAGTGATAAAGAGCCAACTAGAGGAGGCACTTTCTAGTTTAGATGAATTTAGACGTAGAGGAGTTCGCGTTAGGATTATTGGTAGGCTGCAACTCTTGCCTGAAGATCTTAGAGAGCTTGCTAGCGAGTTAGAACATAAAACCGCAGACTTTGGGCCAAAAACTATCAATTTGGCGATCGCTTATGGAGGAAGAATGGAGATCTTGGACGCAGTAAAAAGAATAGCTGAAAAAGTTCGAGAAGGAAAGATGAGACCCGATGATATTGATGAAGAGGCTTTCAGATCCCACTTATATCTTAAAGATCTTCCAGATCCAGATTTAATTATAAGAACCTCAGGAGAGGAGAGAATTAGCAATTTCCTTCTTTGGCACATTGCATATTCTGAGCTTTATTTCTGCGAAGCTTATTTGCCAGCCTTCAGGAAGATCGATCTTCTTAGGGCTATTAGGGACTACCAAAGGAGAAGTAGAAGGTTTGGCGCTTAATCTACCTTGTTGCTTTTTTAACAAAAACTTCTAGAAACTCTATGATGTTCAGTAAGTTCTCTTTAGCATAAAGAGAGCGATTAAAGATCTCTAAATCTCTGTAAGGTCCAAGAACCATAGGCAGATTTTCTAATACAACATGAAATCTTTTTAAGAGAGGAATCCAAGACAAAACCTCTTTTATTGAAACTTTCTTATATCTTGTGCGCTCATCTATTGTAATTTTTATGATCTCGTCTACCCTTTGAAGAATAGATCTCACAGCTGGCAAGTTCAGACCAATTTCACTTTCTATTCTTGTTAAGATGAAAGGATTCATTGCAGACTTTGATAAGATGAGAGAAACATAAGAAAGAACTTCTTGTACACTATTTCTCATTGATTCAAGGCTCAATTCGTTTTCTTTCTTTTGTTTTGAATCTTCATTTGTCATACATGGGACCCCTTAGCATTATATTGTGAACCTTTTTTTGGTCATCTTATGTTTGGATAAAGATCGATATGAAGAAGGTAGCAACGCTGTTATTGATTGTAGCTGTAATTGCTAGCGCCGCTTCTACAGTTAGTTCTCAAGAAAAAACAAGAAACCCCTTTGCTGTTGGATTTCAGTTCGACAAGTTCTATTATGAGCCAAACTCAACTGGAAACGTAAAGATATGGGTCATCTCTTGGGTTGACGCTCCATTATACATAGGAGCAATCTTCATTCATTTTGATTGGATGAATGAGAATGAATCGATTAGCTTGATTGGATTAAACGTTTCGGTTAGCCAATACACACCAGTTGTTGTAGGTAGCCTAAACTTTACGATACCTAACGTTGAAGCTGGGTGGTATGGATATGCAGCGGCCGTATATTATACGGGGAAGTTGGGAGGGAGGTGGATTCAGGGAGGGATCAGAGTACCAGACCCCATGGATCAGAGGGAGTTCGGCCATGAGATGTACCTCCTTTCAATCGGACATCCTATAGGAGAAGGGAATGTCCCCATCTTGTATTGGGATGTGTACAATTACACAGAGAAGGTGCGAAGAGGAGAGTTTCTAACTGTGTGGGTTAACTTAGGAAACGTAGGTAAGTATTATGTTCCATCGATACATGCTTTGCTAAGAAACGACCTTGGAGAGATCATAGCAGGTACAAAACCTGTTAATATTTACAGCGGAATGATACAACCCTACCCTTTGCTTTTCCTTTCCGAAGGCGTTCCCTCAGGTGTGCGGGTCAGACTATTTTGGAAAATTCCAGAAAACTACTCGCTTGGATCCCATAACATTACCCTTTTGATAGTAAGCGGTCAGGTTCCTCAAGACACAAAAATACTGAATTTTACAGTTTTGAAATCCTATTCTGAGGAAGCAGAAGAGAAACTGGATCTCATAGACAGATTCTTAAAAGAAATAGAGGGCTTGGTAAACCTATCAAAAGAAGTAGGGATCAAAATAAAGGACATTGATCTATTGTCAATAAAAGATGAATATGATCAAGGGACAAGGGCTTTATTAACTGGAGACGACAAATTGGCGCTTGAACATGCTGAAAAGGGAATGCAATTAGTCAATTCAATTAAAGACCAGATGAAACCTTTGATGAATGAGGTTGAAAAAGAAATTACAGAGATTGGCGCCTTAGAAAATATAGAGGTAAGAGAACACATAGACAAGGCAAATACTGCTTTGGAACGGGCAAAAAATTCAGAAAACCCTGTCGATTGGGTAACTAACATGACAGTCGTTTTGGAGGAGCTTATTCAAGCGAAGAAGTTAGCTGGTGGAAAGACAACGTACATTATTTTATTGGCGACATCTATCAGTTTAGTTGCTCTTGTCCTTTTCATTCTAAAGAAGAAAAGATAGTGCTTTCATTAACAGGAGGTCAATATATCAATTACGTTTACCCAAGCGATCGCTGTGTCTATCCTATTGTATCCCCCTCCTCCTGTGGCCACAAGCCTTCCTTCGCAGAGTTCATGGGCTAATTCATGGACGGCTTCAACTGCTAAACGATGTCCATCATGAGAATACTGGAGATGAGTTAAAGGGTCAGTAGAAAGCCCGTCAGCTCCGCATTGAATTATAATTAGCTCAGGTCTAGCTTTTCTCGCAAATGATTTTACCTCATCTATGGCAAGAAGCAACTCTTTATCTCCCTCTCCTGGGTTAAGAGTGATGTTTAGTTTCGTTCCTTCTGCCTCTCCAGTACCCTTTTCCTCTCTGAATCCTGTCCCCGGATATAGAAAACGGCCACTCTCATGTATATCGGCAATATATACCCTTGGATCATCGTAGAAGCCATACAGAACCCCGTCTCCGTGATGAGCATCAAGGTCTACATACAATACTCTCTTAATGCCATAGTCTCTTATTGCCTTAGAGATTGCGATAGCAACATCATTAAAAACACAGAAACCTCCCGCAGAATTCCTTCTCGCATGATGGAGACCCCCCATGGGGTTAAAGGCATGGATAGCCTCCTTTTTCATGACTTTATCTAGGCCAAGTAAAGTTGAGCCTACGACATAGCATGAGGCTTCGAAAACCCCTGGGAAAGCTGGCGTGTCTCCATAGTCCAAGACGCCAATCCCTCTTTTTGAAACCACTTTTACAAAATTTACATAATCTTCATCATGAAACAGGAGAAGATCTTCCTTCTGGGCCATTATTGGTGTACAAACCTCTATTTCTCGGTTTTTCAATAAACCCCTTCTTTCAAGTTCCTCCCAGAAATAGGCTATTCTATCAGACCTCATGGGGTGTCCAGGACCAAAGGAATAGAGTAGAAGTTCCTTGCCAAATACTAGACAGAGCTTGGTCATTAGGATATCATCCCAGCTAAAAGCTAAAACTTTGATGTGGAGGCAATCTAGAACCTCTTATAGCTTCAGCTTTGATCTGGAAAATTTAGAACAAATTCCAGTTTAAAGATATCATAACAAGTTATTCTTTTTCATCCATTTACGAATCATATCCTCAACTTTGGGTTCTTTTCTACGATAGCTCCTTCTTCTGGGGTACGGGTAGCCCCCATATATCTTAATGGCTTTTTTAACTAGATTATCTGCCTCTCCGATTGAAAACATTCTCCAATCTGTGCTATGCTTGAAAAAGCTAGGATTTGACCATGAAGGATTGAAAGAACTCAAATCATCTGGGCGTATGCATATCACCACAGAATTTACCTTCCTATGCAAACTTAGTGGAACAGAAAACAAATTCTTGGGTTTAATTTCATTATCCACTCTTAACTCGAAAGCTTCGTACCTTTCTCGTATGTTCTGAAGTTTATCAGTAATCTTTCCAATGATATACTCCACTATAGCCCAAGCAGCATCAAGCGCGCCGTATTTCCTTGTAATTTCTGGGGAAATCGATCCTTGATTTAAATTAACATGCATCCCCCTGCCCGTCCACATCACATACACGGAGTTGCTTATTCCTTCCCTCTCCAAGCTGTCCAAGATACCTTGCGCTATTTCAACAGTTGCTTTCCACTTCGTTCGATCGTTATCTATATCCCAATAAGGAGTGTATGAAATAACATTTGTTTCAGACTCCACATCTTCTCTTTGGGAGAGATTAAGGAACGTGGCCGATGTGGCATGAATGGATCTAGGCTCCATTAAGGAAAAACGTTTCAATAATTCAATGACTTGATTAGGTCTTTCGATGCATAGAGGGGCACCTTTTTCGTCATATCTAACTACTCTCTTTCCAAATAGGGCAACCCACCTCTTACGACAGAAATATGCTATTTCTCTTCTGACTTCCCCCTTTTTGTAGTGTTCAAGAATTTGGTAAGTCGAGGATGCCATCGCAATTACTTAAGCAATTGAAAGATATAGGTTTACTTTAAGATCTTACTTCAAACAACACATGACCAAGCCTGAGGTACTAACTTTTTTGATGCAGAAGTTTCAATCACATGGGATGTTGACGACATTAGGTGAAATGCAGGAGCAGGTGGCAAAAATCGTTGATAGGTTGACGAGAAGCATAGTTAACATAACCACTACGCGTCTCTTGCCAAGCGTATTCCTTCTTCCTGTTCCTGTAAAAGGAGTTGGAACTGGATTCATTATAGATAAAGAAGGGCATATTGTTACAAATGCTCATGTCCTAGCTGAAGCAAGAAAAGCGGAAATCTATTTGAATAACGGAGACATGGTGGAAGCAAAGTTCATAGGAAGAGATCCATGGACAGACGTGGCTGTCATGAAAATAAAGAGGAATGATATAGAGCCAGTCAAATTGGGCGATTCCGACAAATTGTCTGTAGGACAATTCGTCATAGCTATAGGAAATTCATTTGGTCTTGCAGGAGGTCCTACGGTTACTTTTGGGGTAATAAGCGCACTCGGGAGACACATAAAAACCCAGAGAGGACCTCTCCTTGCTGGTCTAATTCAAACAGATGCAGCTATAAACCCTGGAAACAGCGGTGGACCGTTAGTAGACTTGGATGGAAGAGTTGTCGGCATGAATACAGCGATAATCCCCTATGCTCAAGGAATCGGATTTGCCATTCCTATAAATTTGGTTTCAAGAGTAGCAGAGGATTTGATAAGGCTGGGTAGAGTTAGAAGACCATGGCTCGGAATTAATGGTATCGACGTCGATCCCAAGATGGCAAGACATTATGGGCTGAATGTAAGCAGAGGTGCGCTTGTTGTAAATGTGATAAGAGGAGGACCTGCATGGCATGCTGGCCTAAGAAAAGGAGACGTTATAGTTTCAATTAAGGGAGCTGAGGTCAAAGGAATGGATGATCTAATAGGACAGCTTTGGGAAGAGCTCCCAGGTAGCACAATTGATATTTCTGTCGTTAGAAGGAACCAGCTTGTAAAACTAGAGGTAGTTTTAGGTACCTCTCCTTCTTAGGCTAGAGAACCATTGACATAACTTCTGTGGCATCGTCTTCATCAAGGATCTCCATGTCTCTTAGCCTAGTAATGCCTCTCATGATCAAGTCCGAGTACTTTTTGATGAGGTTTGCTTCCTGTCCTCTTTCTGTAACGTAAGCAGAGAGTTGTAAGTTATTGAGCAGTTCTTTCTCTAATAGATCAGCCATTCTATCGTAAAGCAAAGACCTAGTTTCTATAGGAACTACAATGGCTCCAAATGCTTTCTTAATCTTTCCTCCGATGCCTACTCTTGATAGATTCGAAGGAGGAATTACCAGAAATCTCCTTCCAGCTTTTCCTGAGAGAGAAGCTACCATAAACGGTATCTCTAAATTGGGACCCTTGGGAGTATTTTCTTCTAACGACCTTACGAACAAAGCCCGCCTATTTTTGGCGGCTTCAAGCCTTTCTATTAGGGATTTTAGCACTTTTAACGGATCTTCAATGGATTTTTTTAACTTTCCTAATTCATTTTCCATTTCTACCATGAGCTTTTCCACCTCTTTTTCGGCCTTCGAACCCAAGTAACGCTTGGCATCCTCAACTCTTGTTTCGTAGATTCTTCTAATCTCATCCTCCCTTTCCTTTAATTCCTTCTCCCAGGAATCTCTTAGCTTTGTTAACGAGTTCACATATCCTTCAATTTCATTGATCTCCCATTTTAGTTGATCCACCAGTCTGATGGCTTCTCTAAGTTCTTCTGAGAACTCTCTCTCACTCATTCTATCTTCCAGTTTGATACCAGGTATATTTTCGTCCTCAATAAGCTCTCTGTAGATATCCTTAGCCATTGATGCAGGAACAAGCCCCTCTATCTTGGATAGTAACTCTGGTTCTGGAATCTGCTGTTCAGCTTTTTCTAGTTTTATCATAAATTCTTCTAGCGAGAATGTGGGTCCAGAAATTTGTTGCATTACTTCTCTTATTTTTTCCAATGGTTCTACCTCTAGTGTCATGCTAAATAAGCCTAAAGGATCAAACAGATAGGTTCTACCGTAAAACGTCAAGGTTCTAATTGGCCAATACACTTTAATGAGAAAATCCAGTTGTTCAGCGGGTCTTTTCCTTATGAAGCCTGATTTTTTTCTTTTAGAAGCAACATATGCCAGAGAGGTAGCTAATTCAAATTCGGGCTCTGCCCGACGACCTCTTATTAATAAATGTGGTGGAGTTCTCAAACGTACACCTACTAATCATTAAGCGCGCTTCAATAAAAAATAAGTCTGACGTAGGCAGTTACATCAAAAAGAAATATTGATTAGCGAAGTTCAATTTCTGATCCTAAAAATTCCTTAGAAGCCAAGATACGAAGGATACGAAAACAGGAATTGAAAGATTATCCTCGACTCCATAAATTTCAGCAAAAGAAGCGGACAAAGCTATTATTAATGCTCGCCACATGGGCTCAACCAAAAGGAGGGGGAGGAAGAACGAGAAAAAGCCAGCGACCATGCCTTCTAGTGTGCCGTTGGAGAAAGGAATCTTCCTTTTACCGAAAGCCATTCCCACCAAAGAAGAAAAAATATCCGTCGTGGCCATCGCGGCTATGCCGTATACAACCTCGTATCCAAACAAGGTGTATGCAGTAAAAACTCCAATGGTGCCATAAACTAAGCCTAAATAGCCCGCTCTCTTTTCATACTCTCGCTGCATTGTGTTGATAAGAGAGTCCATTGTTTCCAAGAGTTCTTCTATTTTTTTCCCAAAGGGTCCGATCTCAGCAGCCTTTTTTCTGAATTCGAGGAGCTTTTCCCTTGGAATGGGACTTCTTATCCTGAATGCATTGAAGAATGCTGCACCTATAACTACTGTTGCATATATTACCTCGGGATCTGCAAAAGCCCTTATTTCCGGTGGGTATGGTTTTTGAAAGATTGTTTCTACAATCTCCCTCCAATATAGTGGCATTGCTAAAGCAACGATCAGCAAAAAGTGTACTACCTTCCTTAGAACATCGCCATACGTTAGCATTCTTTCCTTCAAAATCAAAACATCATGTTTTCCTTTATAAAAGAGTCCATGCGATATGGCTTTATTCTATACAAGTATGTGAGTTCTGAGTTCCAATGAAAGATCTTAGATCTAAAAAGATCATTTTCCTCGCTCATTGTTTGTTAAATCAAAATTCTGTGGTTATGGGGCTAGCTAGAAGAAGAGGACCAGTTGAAGAGCTGCTACAAGCTGTCATTGGAGAAGGAATAGGCATCGTTCAACTACCATGCCCCGAAACTTGTTATTATGGCTTAAGAAGATTTTGGGGGGTAAGAGAACAATTTGATAATCCTGGATTTAGGAATTATTGTAGGAGACTGGCTTCAGAGATTGAAAATCTTGTTAGAGAATATATTAGAAATGGTTATGATATAATCGGGATTATTGGCATAAAAGGTAGTCCTTCTTGTGGGGTTACTGAATCAGGGTCTTCAGAAAGCTGGATAGGTCCCCCATATGAGGCTAAAGAGTACAATAAAGCAAAGAAAAGCGGGATCTTCATGGAAGAACTTAGGAATAAACTCGGAGATCTGAAGTTCGAGGAATGGGACTGGAAAGATATAGAGAAATCCTTGTCAAAAATTGAGGATTTAATAAAAATAGGTTGAGAAAACCACTTAATCAGTATAAAAGGAAAAAAGAAGACGTACCTTCAGCATTAAGTAACTAGTCTTTTTTCACCTCTCTTGAGGAGTTCTTCCACGTAATCCAGTTTATGGATTCTATAAGCCAACTCATAGAATGTAAGAAGAATCATCAGAAGAAGGAATATAAGCAAAGACCTTGGGAAAAATTCTGCGAAAATCCCTGATAGCATCGTTAAGAACAATCTAATGTCCCTTCCTGCCCAGATTCTTCTGTATTCAAGACCAGCACTTGCTTTTAGCTTAGATGCTGAATAGCTTATGTTAAAGGATCCCATTAGAGCTAGAAAGCCGAGGATTATTACTATAATTCCGAAATCAATGCCATAAAGTATGTTTTTCCAGAGATGAGAGTACCTGTATGCAAGCACTGTTATACCCATGATTATCGCACCGTCACCCAGTCTGTCTAGGATAGAATCCAGTATCTCTCCTTTCCTAGACGCTCTGTTAGTGAGTCTAGCTATTTCTCCATCACAGCCATCTAAGATGCTTGAGAGCTGAGCAGAAATTCCCCCAAGAAGAGGCTTATCTAAGCAAAAGAGGGCTGCGCTTAGAATTGAGATAAAGAAGCTTATCACTGTCATGCCAGTAGGAGATATTCTAGCTCCAGAGTTTACTAGGAAGAGGCTTATCTTGGTAGAAAACTTTCTGTTTATGTGCCTAGAGACAAATCCATCTGTATCCTTAGTAAGTTCTTGCATTTTCATCACCTATGGAATAAGGGTTCAATCTGGAATTTCCTCCGAGGATATAAAAATATCAGTTCTTTATGCCGCATGGAAGATATCTTTTGGAAATTGAATATGGACAGCGCCTCAAACTGGAGTCTTGACTGGAGCTTTATTCCTGACTACTATCTGGAATTTCTTCTTCAGCCCTTTTTTGAGCTTCAACTATTCTCCTAGTAACACTCCTTGGCAGAGCAACATCTTCTACCCTTTCTGATGTAGGTCTAAGTATTACCAAACCTTTCCCATCGACTATCATGATCTCGTACATCCTTAGGTCATGAGGAGTCTGCCTCATTTTCTCAATTAGAAGGTATCTTTTCAAGACGCCATTTCTTACCGCTCTCCTAAACCTTATTATCCCATCTGCGATGTGTTCCAGCCCAAATCCAAAGGCAGATGCCGTTGTAATTGCATATTGGGTGGTAGCTAGAACTGTGAAGTCCCATTTGTAGAGAACCTTTTTCATGTAATAACTGTATTTCCTGGCCATTGCTGGTCTGTCTAGCCAAAATGCGCTCATACTATCAACCACAAGTCTTGCTCTTCCATATCCTAAGACTTTCTTTGCCTCAATTACCTTCTGAACAAGTTGTTCAGGATCCAAGCTCGTAAGAGTCCACTTGTCAGAACCCATGAGTGCGTCTATGACTATGGCCGCTCCCTCAGATACTGCGGACTCAAGATCCATCCCAAATTCAGATGCTTGCTTTATCACGGAATCCCTTGACTCCTCAGTCGTAACATAAATGACTTTATCTCCATCCTTAACTCCTTGCCAAGAGAAATGAAGACCTAACACAGTTTTGCCTGTTCCAGGTTCGCCTGCAACGGCTACAAAAAAGCCTTTAGGTATTCCTCCGCTTAGCATCTCATCTAGCTTTCTGATCCCAGTAGAGAGGCGTTCTATTTTTTCCAAGGTGCTATCAATTAAATTATCCAAAAGTTTGATAAAAGTTCTCTTAAAGAGTTAATGTGTTCATAGCTTTAGCGGAATGCTCAGTATTAACAAATAGAAACATCCTTTTACAAAAGCTAAATTAATAGTGGAATGAGCGATATAAGGATAATAAACTTGTTCAATTGGTTGGAGAGCTGTAGGACGAGATCAAAGGTGAACTTAAGGGAAAGCTGACTTTTTGGCTTGAAATTACCTACACATAACTCTCAATAAGCAGTATTATCCCTTTTATCGGTGAGAAATAATTGCGAAACTCAACTTACTCAGGCCAAATAGGTGAAATAAATTTTGTTAAAGCCATAAGAACGCCATACTCATAAAGATCGCTCCTGTTTACAATTCCTCGAGTAAAGAAGCCTATAGCACCCTCCTTCTTCTTTGTATCTTTAAGACCAGTTAGCTCATCCATAAGGTCTCCAAGCTCTTCACCTTTCAAGAGCCTAGAAACGAAGGCCTTTGGGCATTCAAACCATCCAGACATCCCTGTTGATATTTTTGCAGATCTATCAATGATTGCAACAAACCCTGCAAGGTAATATCTTTCTGAAAAAATGAAGAGACCTCCTTCAATCCCAACGCCAAATTTGGCCTCAGGAACATATTTCAAGGCAGCTAAGGCCCTATTCAAAGCCCCAATTGCGGCCTGCTCCCCAACTGGCTGAGGTGGTACTCCAGGATCTACCTCAACAGGAATTATATTGACATCACCAAAAACCTTCTTAAAGGCTCTTTCCGTTGACTCTTTCTTAACAGGATTAGTAGATCCTAAAGCAACTACAACACTTTTCATTTCGTTATCTAGTCTCATACAAACACCAGTTAAATGCTCAAGAATCCCTAAATTGACAATTGCCAAAACGATTGGTTAAAATTTTACCTATGTGTTTGTTCATCGTGTCCTCGCAACCTGAATTAGAAGGAGTCGATATTTTCATAGTTATGGACGATGAAGTCGAATCCCACGAGTTACAAAAGGAAAAGGGTCTATCTATTCTAGTTAGGGCACACTATCCAAAAAGAGACCTAAATATCCTATTTGACACATCAATTACAGGAAAAAAGGTTCTATCAAATGCAGAAAAGATGAATCTGGATCTCTCAAAGCTTTCGTACATAGTCCTGTCACATAAGCACTGGGATCACACTGGTGGCCTTTTAGAGATCTTAAGGACAAGAGATAACTGGATATACGTATTACATGGACAAAAGTTCTTTAAACCAAGCATAGCTATTGATCCATACCTAAGACACACCACAAGAATGCCGTTCCTCAAAAGGAAGATTACTGAGTTAAAGGGCATGTTAACTCCTATCTGGGCTCCTATAGAGTTTGCGCCAGGAATCTTTCTTTCAGGGAAGATCCCTTTAGTTACTGAGTTCGAGGCCCCCCCTCCAAAGTATAGAATCCCTCCTAGCATGGTTCAGGACGAAATGGAAGAAGAACTGTCTTTGATAATTAATTTAAGAGGAAAATTGATAGTGATAAGCGGTTGCTCACATAGAGGAGTTGTAAACACCGTTAAAAACGCCATATCTGTTACTGGAATTTCAAGGGTTAGAGCGTTGATCGGAGGACTTCATCTGATAGCAGTTAGTGAGAAGAGGATTTCAAGAACGGTAGAGGAACTTGCTAAACTTGGAATTGAGGAGTTTTACATAGGTCACTGTACAGGAGAGAAAGCGATAAGAATATTCAAGTCTACTTTTGCGGATGTCGTTCATAGGACAAGATCAGGGATGGTTATCAGCTTTTAACAGCTTGGTCATGATTTCTTGCTAGAAAGGACTTAATATAGGTAATATTGAAAGGTGTTTCCATCTTCTTAGGTGAGATTCTGTCATGATTTTAGGTCTTACCAACTTAGGTTCAATAAAGAAAGAGCACCGGCTATGGCTCCGAGCCCAGCATCTCTCAGCCGCTCAGCTGTTCCCAATATGATGACATCTCCTTCTTTTGGTCTTAATTCATCAAATAAAAGTCCCGCTTCCTCAGGATAGTCTATCTTGACATTTTGACTAACTCCGGGTATTCTTAGTTTACCTTCCACAAATACTAATGTAGTGGCGCCGGCAGCCCCAAGTTTAACTGCCGCATCTCTAACTCTCATACCATTACTGACCTTATTGGCTGCTCCTCTTACCAAGATAGCTACAGATGATCTACCAACAGCTATGCTCCTGACGTCAACACGTTTTGGGGGGCTCATTATGATTTTAAGCCTCTTAAGAAATTCTTCTCCCTGTTCACTTAGCCTAAGTCCTTTTTTAGATATTTCTAACAGTCCCGCATTCTTTAATTTAGCTAACAGACTTCTTGCGCTTCCTTCACCGATTCCCAATTCGGCTGATAGCTTTTTCCTACCGATCGGCTGTTTTTCTGAAATAATGTATAGGCACATGAGCACATGCGAGGGTGTGAATTTTGGAGAAGGTCCAATCCCGGGTTTAATAGCTTTTAGGAAATATCTAAGCTGCTTAACTGCTTTGAAGACATCTTCCATTCTTAGCAAGACTATAGGTCGTGAAAAAACTTTAAAACATGTTGGATGGATAATCCAACCAATGAATAGAATACCCCTACTTAGCGCGTTATTGTTAATATGGGCTATTTCTTCAAGTTTGCTAGCTATATATGCCCATTATCAGCTTAAAGAAGCTAAAAGAACCTTGTCAGGAAAAATTATCGAAGTAAACATAGGAATAAAGTATTGGAATGGAACCACAAAATGGTATAACAACACCAAAGTTCGTTCTGGTTCAACATTACTCGACGTGACCACAGGCATAGCAGACGTAAATTACACAGTATACCCCGGAATGGGCGTTCTTGTAGAGTCAATAAATGGTGTAAAGAATGAAAACCCGTTCTATTGGATGTGGTGGATGTGGACAGATTGGGAGGGTTGGGTCGAAGGCCCGGTAGCTGCTGACAAGTATGTGGTTAGCGAGAAGGAGGTTTTGCTTTGGTATTACGAGGATACTTCACAAAGCCCTCTTCCAAAACCATAAACACATCTATCAGGGCTTCACTGATAGCCGTTTTAGTAGCTCTTTCAGTTTCTTCCAATTATGCCATGGTATGGATACCTAATGTCAAGTTAATGGACTTACTAGTCTTTATTGGAGGGTTTATATCCGGAACTTTGGACGGGGCCTTGGTGGGAGCTTTAAGTTGGGTTGTATATGGTTTTCTCAACCCCTAAGGTTGGATTCCCACAATTTTGATAGCAACTACGCTAGCTGAAACCGTATATGGGATCTCGGGCGGAATCTTGAGAAACATATTTCACGAGTAGGAAGGCCAGAACTGGCTTTGCTTGGCTTGACTTGTACCATTTTCTATGACCTCATCACAAACATCGCATTTGCACTGACATTTAACATGCCTCTAAGTGCAACTTTTCTAGCTGGAATTCCTTTTTCGTTGGTTCACATGCTTTCAAATGCTGCTTTATTTTCCATAATAGGACCAGAACTCATTAGATTCATTAACAAGATATTTCTTCCGGGCTCAGGAGATTAAAGGATCTAATAGCCACCCATATAGAGATCAACTCGCTACCTATGAACATCCTTATCGTTTGAAGATATTTATTATGAATTGAACTGGAATAACCAACAAATTACGCTCGGAGAATTAAAATGGATGATGAATACAGAGCTAGGATTGTAGAGTTAATTCTAGAGGGAAAGGCAGAGGAAGCGATAGGAATGCTTGCAATGGAGTTTGAAGTTGATAAGCCAAAGATAAAGATAAAACATGTTAAAGGCCATTCTAAGGCACTTGCTGTATACTCAGCAAAAGATAGGACCATATATTTGTCCGATGGCGATTTATATACTAATCCTTACGTGATCTTACACGAGTTTTACCATCACATTAGAATAATGTTTGGTAAGCACAGAGGAACCGAAAAACACGCTAACAGATTTGCCAATGAATTTCTTTTAGCATATAAGAGATCGAAGCATGGATTTTATAGGTGAGGTCTCTCGCTAGCTTTCATTAATGCCTCAACTAAGTCCTCAGGTTTAGCCCCTACCAACCTTACTCCAACCTTCTCAAAGAAGGATTTTACTCTTTCTGAGATCTCGTTCCTTTCTAATTTAGCTCCAACTATTTCTTTCTCCAATAGCCTCAATGCTGTGTAAGGCTCCATAAAGAAATCTCCAGAGATGACTACATCGGTTATTCTACCTTGAGAAACCTCTATAATTATCCTAAGAAGTTTCTCTGCTTTATAGGTTACCTCACAAACCTGTACATCCTCAGAAACTTTAGTGCACTTTCCAGTTATGATTTCTAAGAGC
Source organism: uncultured Nitrososphaerota archaeon (assembly GCA_964480775.1). Lineage (GTDB taxonomy): Archaea > Korarchaeota > Korarchaeia > Korarchaeales > Korarchaeaceae > QMVU01. Next base: position 99 of record CAYZRF010000025.1, on the reverse strand, counting down.
TTTTCATGTTCAAATTCCTTCTTGTACGTCCATCTATCTGATTTGAACTCTTTGATTAGCTTTTTCCATTCCTCTTTTTCGTCTTCAGTAAGACTCCCA
>CAYZRF010000024.1:0-25170 GCA_964480775.1 uncultured Nitrososphaerota archaeon | reverse complement strand
TCGCTACGCTTCGCCCAAATTGCCTTCGGCAACTTCTTTTATCCGCAATACGTTAGTGGAATTTCGTCTTTTGAAGCTTTTTAGATCCTCTTTGATAAGTTATAATTGTGCGAATAGTAGCATTCTTAGATGTTCACGGTAATTCCCATTTGTCTCAATGAAAGGTTCATCTCTTTTTCAAATTCTTTCAAAGAAATAGTTCCTACAGGTTCGATGATCTATATGCTTCGTGAAGAAGCATGGGTATGTCCATTACCTTTAGGCTTTTTATTCCTTGTTTTCTAACCGTGCTTGCAAGTTGATACATACACAGTGGACATGCCGTTATAATTCTTGAAGCACCAAGATCCAATGCTTCTCTTATTATCATCATCGCCACAGAATTCGATATATCCCTAAATAATAGTCTAATTCCACCCGGAGCCCCACAACAGTAACCTTCATTCCTGTTCTTTGAAAATTCTAAAAGCTCTATTCCAGGAATACTCTCAATGATTTTCCGAGGCTCCTCATATTTTTCCGATGTCTTAGCGAAATGGCAAGGGTCTAAAAACACAAATTTCTCCTCTATTCGCTTAAATTTAATTTTTTCTTGGTCAATAAGGTCTGATAAAACCTCGACAACATGTAGAACCTCGAAATCTGGTTTTCCATATATACGTGGATATATATACTTATATGTGTAATAACATGCAGCGCAAGCCGTCACAACCCTATCAATACCTTTCTCCTCTATTTTTGCAATGTTACTTTCTGCTACTTTTTTTGCCTTATCAAAAAATCCGTGATCAAAAAGGAGAAGTCCACAACATCTTTCCTGCTCGCCGAGAATCGTAAAATCAAGATTAGCTTTACTAAAAATATCTACTGTTGCGTGTCCTATTTCATGTAGTCTAAACGGAACCATACATCCAACAAGGTAAACATACTCGGCCTTTTCCGGAAACTTAATGCCGTCAGGAATCCATTTCTTCCAGTATTCTGGGCCTTCACCAGTCATCGATCCGCTACTTACAATGTTTTTGCAAATATTTGTAATGGGCTCCGGAACTTTTCCTTCCTCAACTGCAAGACTTCTAAGGCTCCGAATAACATCTGAAATAGGAATATTCATGGGACAGACTAGTTCACAAGTTTCACAACAAGTACATGTATATAGCTCTTTAACGATCTCACTAATATTTTTCTCTTCGTTTAAAACTAATTGGGCTGCTTTAATTTTACCCCAAGGACCTATGTTTTCGTCTTTGCTTGAAAGATAGAAAGAACATACATCCATACAGGCTTTACATTCAGTACAGTAGAAAACTGCTTCTTTAATGTTCTCTAACATTTGGTACACTCTCCTAAATTACTATGGCATCTCTCTATCAAATAGATTTCCAGAACATCTTGGACTCATTTCAATCCTAGATTAGTCTGATTTTAACATTTAAATTCTAAATCTATACTTTTTCTTTTGTGTGGCGGGAAAGATGCATGTGTATCTATTAATGAGATAATTGTCTCCCTTGAAGAGTGTATAAGCATCTATCATTTTAGGATAATCATACCGGATGTTGTATTGTATGAGATTAACCTTGCAAAGGACAACAAGCCTTCTCTTTGTAAAAAGGGACTTAAAAATCTAGAAATGCTCCATACCTTTAGTGAATCCGGTTTTATAAATCCTAAAATTAAAAACTGAACTCAAGTATCTGCCACCTCCTTCTATCAAAGAAGTTTCTCCTAATGCGGACATAGACATCTTACGGTCGGTTGAGAAAGAGCGCGCGCTACATGAATACATGATGGATTATAAGCTGAGCACTTACCACGACGCTCGGATGAAAGGGATCGGGTTCCTGCGCTCCATCTATGCAGCGGCAAACCTAAGGATATTTCCCAAACCTAAAGCAACTCTTGAGGACATATTGAGGGAGATAATAAGAGCAAGGGGAGAGGATCCCGCAAAGTACCTTAAGGAGCAGATAATGGCTGGAAAGGCCATTCTCACAGAAGAAGATAAGACAGAGATATACGCTAGAGCAATATGGGAGATGCTACAGAGAGAACAGATGGCCAACGCTTATCTAATATCTCCGCCAGCCAAAGAGTTTAATAACGAATATCCCATCTAAGCAAGAGCGATATATGAGGAGGATTTTGATCACTTTAGCCCTGATTTTGCTTATTGTTACAGCAAATACTATGACAATTAGAGCAAAGGAGCAGGAGAAAAGTGGATTTACTTATCTCTTTACCGTGCGTGAAGATGGATGGATAGACATCTACGTCAACTTCACTTCGGAGGAAGCGGGTCATGCGTGGCTGCTTGTGCCTAAATTCCACGATTACGACAGCAAGCTAATCGGAATTTCCAACACATCTATACAGAATTCCACTTACTACTTCTACTACAATTTTACGTTTGATTTCATCCCGAACGCTTATTTAGAAATAAATTGGAGTTATAGATTTGGTGCTCTGATAGTAGAACCTAAGGGGGTCTTCTTCTCAACGGCAATTTGTTATTCTCCGGCGTATCATACCGAGATAATTGTTAACATGTCCGCTAGCTATCAAATAGAGAACATTTTCCTTTCAACTGAACAAGAGGTACAAGAAAATAGCTTCCGTCAAGAAAAGGTGATTGACGACAGAAGGCTGCTCTTCTTCGATTCTGAGGATTATAAGGGTCACTTAGTTAGGGTTTTGATCTCATTCGAGGTACCAACAGCCGAATTCGTCGAAATAACCGAGGGTGGCCTTAAGATCAAGTGTCCGAGCAGGTACATCGATGTGGCGGAAAACATAACTTCCGCTTATGAGATGTTTATCCAAAGAATTATGGACATCACGAATCAACCAGAAATAAACATAACTCTAGAGTTATTTGTTCCAGAAGATGTAGAGGAGCTATATACCCTTGGTTATACCCGATTGAGAGAGAGATTAAAGGCTGAAGAAAGGTTTGAGCCCCAACGAGTCTACATTAACATGATAGTCATTAGGATGCCCGAGGGGACGTTAGAAGAAACTCTTCTGCACGAACTATTTCATCAGTATATGGGACAGGCGGGGCTGTCCACCCAGCTACGTTGGGCTCATGAGGGCTTGGCGAACTATTTAGCCATTGAACTCCTCAAAGAGAAGGGAGTTAAGCTTGGCTTGGATGAGATAGAGACTGCCAAGCAAGTAGGAGAACAGCTTGAAGATTTTGGCTTTTTAGTAGGTTGGCGTGGTGGAGGCCCCCCTCCTGATCCTAGGCCATACTACGCTGCCAGTCTATACCTGATCTACACAATAGGGGAGCAATACGGTGGGATAAGCCTTTTTGATAGGTTCTTTGAGGCTTTTACAGAAGAAGGCGTTGAAATAGATACTATGGATCTTTTCGTGCTTTACTTAAGCCAAGCCGCTGGTAAAGATCTAAGTCCAATGTTTAAACAATGGGGATTTGACATCAGACCTTCAATCGAAACTAGGATATTGGAGTTAAAGGCTAGGATAAATAAAGGCTTTAGATACAACCCGTTCAATTGGATGGCTGGGATTCAACTAAAAAGAGCCAGGAATCTATTTAAAGAGGGCAGGGTAAGCGAGGCTACTAGGTGCATTGATGATGCGGAGTTCTTATTAACGTTCCAGCCGATTTTTCTGATCGTAATCTTATCGGTTTTTGCAGGTTTTGCTCTAAACCTTCTATCAAAAAAGTTCAGGAGAAAAAAGGAGGATATCGGGCCGCCTTCCATAATGGGTGTAGAGATAGGTTAAGCTTCAAACCCAACAACCTTACAGAAAGATCTTTCCGATAGACTCCAGCTTCTGCAATATTTCCCACTGTTCTTCTACCATTTGCTTTATTTTTTCTATCTCTTCAGTCGAAATATTCCTGAACCTGCCCTGAAGCTTTAGGTATTCTTCAATCGGAACTCTCTTCGGTTTCATGGTTATTCGAAGTTTTCCGTTTTTTATCTCGTAGAGAGGCCATATGTAAGAATCTACAGCTAGTTTCCCTACTTTTATAGTCTTATCCATTGGAAACCTCCAGCCCGGAGGGCATGGAGCGAGTATATGTATGTACTTTGGACCCTTTATCCTCTTGGCTTTTTCAATCTTGTTTGCTAGATCCAGTGGATAACCAACACTTGCAGTTGCGACGTAGGGGGCACCGTGCGATGCCACAATAAAGGGCATGTTCTTCTTCATTCCAATCCTTCCTTTGGGTGTGGTTGTTGTCCATGCACCAAAAGGTGTGGATCCAGATTTTTGAATGCCAGTATTCATGTAAGCCTCATTATCATAACATATGTATATGAAATCGTGATTCCTTTCAAAAGCTCCTGAGAGAGCTTGAATTCCTATGTCAACAGTGCCTCCATCACCAGCCCACACAACTACCTGTATATCCTTTTTACCCAATGCTCTCAATCCTTCAACTGCACCAGATGCGGCTGCGGCGGCGGCCATAAATGCAACGTTATATACCGGAACGTTAAAGGCGCTTTTTGGATAAGGAGCTTGAATGACGCTTGTGCAGCAGGCTGGTATGAAGTATATGGTGTTTTTTCCAAGGACCTTCGACGCTATTCTAAAAGCTATTGCTAGACCACACCCCGGGCAAGCTGCTGAACCAGGCAGAAGGTATTCTCCCTCTCTCCTTAGGTCAGTTATCTTTACCACCATCCTCAGAATCCCTCCCTCATTTTATGCCATAGGATCAGGGGTGTTTTCCCCTCGTTGATCAAAGAAACTCCCTTTGAAACCATGTTTTCAATGTCAGAGTAGGTTACATCCCTGCCTCCTAGCCCAGTTATGTAAGAGACGACTGGAACATCTAGACCAAAGGAGTGAAGAGTGGCTCTAACGTCTTCTGAGAGGGGTCCTGAAAAGCCGAAGGAAATGCTCCTATCTATAACTATGGCGCCTCTTTTGCCCTCTAACTCCTTCTTAATGTCTTCCGATGGAAACGGCCTGTACATCCTTATTTTTAGGAGTCCAACTCTCATTCTGTCATCTCTCATTTTATCCACGGCAGCTTCTGCCTCTGAAGCCAGGGTTCCAGCCGTAATAATTAGGTAATCAGCGTCTTCAGTTTCGTATCTTTTGACAGCTCCTCCATGTCTGAGGTCAAAGAGTTCTCCATACTCCCTACTATATTTTTCGAATAGATTCAATGCTTTTTCCATGGATTTGTGTATAGACCATCTCATTTCTTGGTATGGCTGATTAGGAAGTACTAGAGGGCCGAAGGAGATTGGATTGGACGGATCTAGCCTCCAATGCGGAGGATCATATGGTGGTAGGAACTCATCGACCTGATCTTGCGGAGGAAGGTAAACTGGCATATAGGTGTGGCTCAACACAAATCCATCGAGACAGACCATAAAGGGAAGGAGAACCTCTGGATGCTCAGCAACCTTATAGAGAGTTATCACTGTATCTAGGGCCTCCTGATTAGAGGAGACGAAAGAAATTATCCATCCTGTATCTCTCTGAGAGATCGCATCTTGGTGGTCAACGTGTATGTTCCAAGGGGGTCCTAATGCCCTGTTGACTACGGCCATTCCAACAGGGGTCCTTGAGCCAGTAGCCCAGTGGAGCATCTCATGCATTAGGAGTAGTCCTTGACTCGCGGTAGCGGTAAAAACTCTTGCACCGACAGCCGAAGCTCCTATGGCAGCTGCCATTGCGCTGTGCTCGCTTTCCACTCTTATCATCCTAGCGTTCATTTCCCCGGAAGCTATTAGCTCTGAAATAAGCTCCACTATAGTTGTTTGAGGAGTTATAGGATATGCTGGAACTACCTGGACTCTTGCCAGTTTTGCTGCATATGACACAGCATGATTTCCTGTAAGAATCTTCCATTCACCAGCTTTTTTTCTCTCATCTTTGCTTTTTGCAATCATCCTGATTCCTCCTCTTCAACCATTGAAATAGCTCCTACAGGACAATTATCTGAACAAACACCACAACCCTTGCAGTAAGTGTAATCTATCTCTGGAAATCCATCCTTCCCCTCTTTAATGGCTTCCTCAGGGCAAACAAGCCAGCACATAAAGCATTTTGTACATTTTTCCTTGTTTATGATGGGTTTGAATACCCTCCATAAGCCTGTCTTCCCTGCCGCTCCTTTTGATGGTTTTGAGACAGGAATAACTATAGGAACTTTCTCTTCCGATACTTCTGTCAGTGCAAACACCCAAGTATCAATCCGAAACATGTTTAATATTTTTAACTAATTCTAAAAATCAAAAAGAGAAGAGGAGCGAGGGCTCCGGCGTTAGGAGCTTTGTGCTCACTCGCCTCTTCTGGTTGGTTTTGGCTCTTCTTTCACAACAATGGCCCTGTCATCGAATGTTAATTCGAGTACCTCTCCTGAGAGAGTACCCGGCTTAACTGCGACCTCTATAGGCTCGTCTTCTCTCATTGGATAGAATATGCGCCATACGGCTGCCTTAAAGCCTGGATTTCGCTCCTCTAGAAATTCTAGGATTCTATCTGTCATGGGAACTCCTACACGACCGGCTGACATTTCGTTTCACCTCGTTCATGGGCTAAGTACTGGAGCCCAACTTCCTTCTCTGGAAGTAATTTAAAACTTTACCACTTTAGGCAATTTGTACTTTAGAAAGGCTTTAAGTGATCTATTGCCCCTTCTTGTTTCTAGACAGACATCAGGATACTTAAAATATCAAGTTTAATCCTTAATAAACGCTCAAGGGGTGGATTGAAGTCATGGGTTCGCGTGTTCCTGTAAGATCAAGCCGCCTATTTGCTGGAATAAATTCCTCTTTTGAGGAGTCAAGATTCGTGGTTGTTCCCATCCCATATGATTCATCAACTACATGGCTTCCAGGAGCCAGGTTCGGCCCTTCAGAGGTAATGGATGCCTCAAAATATCTTGAACATTATGATATCGAATCGAAGAGAACTTTTGGTGACATCTGGACTATGGAAGAGATTGAACCAGTCAGAGCCTCGGCAGAAAAAACATTATGGAGGATAAGAGAAACTATAGGCTGGATAATCTCAGAGGGAAAGTTTCCAATAATATTGGGTGGAGATCACACTATAACGGTTGGAAGCGTAGAGGCTTTCAAGCAGAAATATGAGGACTTGTTATGTCTTTTCCTCGATGCGCATGCTGATTTATACGATGAATACGAGGGGAGCAAGTACAGCCATGCTTGCACGATAAGGAGATGTTATGAAATTACAGGAAAAGCGATTGTTTTTGGAGTCAGATCTTTAGGGGAAGAGGAAGTAGATTTTATCAGGAAAGAGGAGAATATCGTCGTGGTAACGGCTTTGGAAGCGAGAAAAGATCCTGAAGGGAAATTGACAGAAGTTTTGGAGAAATTTCAGGGAGTTCCTGTTTATTTAAGTTTCGATGTCGATTTCTTGGATCCTTCGATAATGCCTTGTACTGGAACCCCCGAGCCCGGGGGTTTTGATTGGTATACCACTACAAAGCTACTTAGAAAAGTCATATCTTCAAGAAGAATTGTGGGGATGGATTTCGTCGAGTTCAGTCCTGTGGTAAATAGGAAAGACGCTGCTTATCTTTTGGCTAAGCTGATTTACAAATCAATCGGATATTTGACTCTCTTCCAATAAAGTTGATTTGGCGAATTGAATTATTGTTGAGGTATTTGTATTCCTTTAGCTGTTTAATAATTAGATCCTGTGTGTTTTGCTTAGATAATTCCTTTTGTTTCATTCCATGATCTCGTCTATCCAAGCCTTGCCTAAAGTAGTCTTGAGCCTCAATATCGTTTTGATCAGAGTGTAGGAAGGAATCACCGAGACGAATATGTGAATTGCGTTGAATACGGCTGTTAACAGTAAAGTCCAGAGTAGTGCAGAGAAATCGCTTGACGCATCTAGTCCTATGGTCTGAAGGCAGCTCTTTGCGAAGGACATCCACTCGGGGAAGAAAACGTAAAGAACGAGAAAATTAGCAATGGACATGGCTATTATCCTCAGAACTCCCCCAAAAAGCATACCCAAAGCCATGAATGATTTTAGCGAAGGGTTTCCTGGTAGCCTGCGCCTGAGGGCTATGCCAGCCCAGAAACCTAGAATTGTCGAGGCTACCGCAGCGTACTTCAAAAAAGGTCCAAGAATAAAGCCGGCCCTGAAGGTCAGGATTAGCCAGTGAATCGTGGAAGTGACCATTCCTCCAACGGGTCCCATGATCATGAAGGCTAGAATGTCGGGTATCTCGGCCAGGTCAAATTTCAGGTAGGGAAGGAGAGGAAAGGGAATTTCAGCCTTTATTAGGGACAACATACCTGCCATCGCGCCGAAAACCGCTACTTGAGCGGTAAACATGCTCTTATTCTCCATTTCGGTCACCTTTTCTCCTGAACAAAACGGAAGCTTAGGCAAACCATCCTTACTCCTTCGCAGATTGTGAGTTTCATTTTTGATACGAACCTATATTTTTTGCTGTGCCTGTTCCGAAAATTGAAAGGTTAAAAAATTATCTAATTTTGGAACCCAATCCTAGAAGCGTAGGACCGGCGGATTCATAAAGCTCTATGCCTACAACACCCTGAATTGATGTTTTCTTTCAATATTTGCCCTTACCTTTTTATTCGATAGGAAATGAACAGGAGTTTAAATTTCTGGCCACAAACAGGCATTATAATTCCTCAAAGACAAGCGCTCTGCTTTTTGTAGCAGTCAGAAACTTATCTAGTTTCTTAAGAAGATCGTCCAAGCCCTCTCCTGTCAGGGCAGAGACCTTAGAATATGGTATATCTCCCAAATCATCTTCCAGGCTCTCAATTCTGCTGGATAACTCCTCTTCGCTTAGTTTATCAATTTTATTGAGTGCTAGAAAAATAGAGTCTGTCTCTCCCCTGAGGCTTCTTATAAGAGAGAGACCTTCCTTAAGTTTCAATGTTATCAGCTCTACCTTTTCTGAAACATCTAAAACTAGTATAACAGCATCCGCATATTTCAGATCTAGCAGGTTGAGCTTAAAGGAGTGGAACAACCTTGGATCTAAGTCCAACACAAACCCTATCGTGTCGACTAAAAAGACTCTTCCTTCCATTATGGAAGAGTACTTGCTAGATAGCGTCGTAAATGGGGCATCACTTACCGGTTTGTCCAAACCAGTCAAGGCATTGAACAAGGACGTTTTTCCTGCGTTGTAGTAGCCAGAGAGAACGACAATACTTCCTTCTTCTTTTCTCCTCAAGATTCTCTCCTCTTTTAGCTCCATGAGCCTTTCTATCTTGGTTTTGGTCTTCTTTATCCTCTTTTGAACGGCTCTCAGGACTTTATGATATGCGTATTCTCCTCCCCCCCTGAAGCCTGCTCTCATCCTCTTGTACCTAACTGATGCCCTGTACTTAATGTAAGGAAACGATTTCTGGAGTATTGCGAGTTTTACCTGAAGGTTTGAAAGTACGTCTTTTGCCTCTTGCTCGAATATTTTTAGCGTGATCTCGTACCTATCTAAGACCTCTACATCTAGAGTTCTCTCAAGGTTCCACTTTTGTTTGCTCGTTAGGATGTTGTAAACGGCGAAGAGGTCTGCGTCATACGCTTCAAGCTTTCTCTTTATCTCATCAACTTTCCCAAGTCCGAAGAGATGTGCAGTAGTTGGCGTTTTTCTTGTCTGAATCACCCTATAAACTGGGCTGTAACCCAAGGCTAAAAGCAAGTTTTCCAGCTCTTGCATCCTGACTTTGTAGAGCCAGTGATCGTGAACATTTGTCTTCAGCATGCCAGTTACAACTTTCTTAGTCACTTTCACTCCTCCGATTTTCGTCCGGATTGCGGTATCTCCGGCCTTTCGAATAGTTCTTTCGGTCCTTTAATGGTAGCGTCTATTATAATTTTCGATTGTGGAAAATTGATGGGTAACCTCTCCCCTTTGACCTCTAAAAATCTTATGTTGCTGTGATCCAGGCTTGATCCTAAGATATCAGCTATCACCTTGTAGTCTTTAGATGGATCTGCCCTTTGAATCACGGCTTTCATTAATTCCTCATAGTTCTCCACATCCACATCCTCGTCCACAATTATTACCCTTTTCAAGCTTTTGTGAGCAACTATCGCGTTTAGTGCAACGAGCATCGGTTGCCCATCCCTTTCCTTCTTGATGCTGATAGCCACCTCAACCCACATGCCTCCGGCGGGGGTCATGCACAGGTTTCTGACCTCGGCCACTTTTGATACAGATTCCTCTAGCAGAGCTTCAACAGGAAGCCCCATGAGTATCTCATGTTCCTTTCCAGCAGGAAGAAGAGCCTGATATATTGCATCCCTTCTCATCCAAATCTTTGAAATTTCTAGAACTGGCTGTTTACGCACTATGTCCTTTCCAAGAATCTCGTAGAATGGTCCCTCCTGTTCCCTGATTCTAGGAAGTATTTTACCTTCAAAGACTATCTCCGCATTTGCTGGCATCTTAGCTTCTACTGTCTCGCAGTCAGTAAGTTCAACAGGGCTTCCTGAGATCGCGCCTGCAATGCCAAGTTTATCCCTGTCTTCTGCTGGTATAGCACCAGCTATGAGTAAATTCATACCAACACCGATGGCTACTGCCACATCAAGCTCCTTTCCTTCGCGATCCGCTTTAGTTATAAGCCTATGAAGCTTTCTCCCTTCAACTGCCCTTAAAACCAACCTATCCTTTGATATAGGGGTCATTCTGTGATAAGATGCCGAGAACTTTCCCTTCTCATCCTTGACTATTACTATGCCAGTGGTAATGTATGGACCCGGTTCTCCCGAATAGTGCTTCAATATGGGTATGTCCTTTCTCAAATCGAACTCTTCCATACCAATCTCCTTAACTGGAGCGATTTCTGTTTCTACTGGTAGGATTGGTTTGTTTATGGCTTTTCTGAGTAGTTCCCTCAGTTCTTTACGCGTATTTACCTCTAAAACCTCCAGAATAAACCTAATGTTGCTACAAACTCCTCCAGAAACTCTTATAGGGCTCTGACGCCCATCGCTTAACAAAGGTTTCTCAAAGAGAACTGCTTTATTACCATCCTCTTCTTTTAATTCCCGAGCTATCTCGTATATTACGGATCTAGGCTCTTTTATGTTCAACAGCAGTCCTTTTTGTTCTAGGATTTCAAGAACGTCTCTGAAATTCTGCATTTTGTGGTCCTCCCAAATCAAGGATGTAAATTTTTACTGAAAAATTAAATCCCTACTTGATGTCCATTAGAGTTCGAAGTCATAAATGAATTAAAGAGGGATTGACTTGAAGTTCGGGAAGACCCACTACATCTCGGAAATAACCCCAGAACTCCAGGGTCAGGAAGTTGTGGTCGCTGGATGGGTTTATAGAAAAAGAGATCTCGGATCTGTACAGTTTATAGTCTTGAGAGATTCTACAGGCATCCTTCAAATGGTCGCAAAGGAAGGAGAGTGCAGCGAGGCAACCCTTCAAGCTGCGAAGAGGGCAGGGATAGAATCTTCTCTAAGGGCCAAAGGAATTGTTAGACAAGATCCAAGAGCTCCTGGAGGAGTAGAGTTAGTACTTGAGGAGTTAGAAGTTATAGGACCCTCTGAAGATTTCCCCATCAAGGGAAAAGAGGGCCCGGAGTTCCTCCTAGATCACAGGCACCTTTATCTCAGAAGCAGGAAACTTCAAGCAGTCCTAAAAATAAGGGCCGAGGCAATAAAATCCATGCATGAATGGTTTTACGACAATGGCTTCATCGAAACAGAGGCACCAACAATAATAGAGCAAGTAGTAGAGGGAGGAGCAACGCTGTTTGAGCTGAACTATTTTGGAAAGAAAGTCTATCTCACTCAAAGCTCCCAGCTTTACTTGGAGGCATTTATAACGGCTTTTGAGAAAGTTTACACGATACAACCAAGCTTTAGAGCGGAGAAATCCAGGACATGGCGTCATCTAACGGAATTTTGGCATGCTGAAGCAGAGATGGCTTGGGCTGACCTTGACGATATGATGGATGTTGTTGAAGGATTGGTAAAGTATGTAGCTGAGAAGGTTGTAGAGCGCAGGTCTGAGGAGTTAGAATATCTAAAGAGGAAATTTGAGCCTCCAGAGGGAATGTTTCCAAGAATATCATATGACGAAGCCCTTGAGATCGCTCAAAAGAAGGGTTCTAAGCTAAAATGGGGTGATGACCTTGACACACCATCGGAGAGAATGATATCGTTGGAATTCGAGACTCCCTTCTTCGTTCATAGATATCCCAGACAAGCTAGGGCATTTTACCACATGCCAGATCCTAAACGGCCAGAAGTCTTGTTATGTGCGGACTTGCTCGCACCAGAGGGAAAAGGAGAGATAGTTGGAGGGGGTCAAAGAATTCACGATTATAACTTACTTCTTGAAAGGATAAGAGAATTTGGTCTTGATCCCAGTAGGTACACTTGGTACTTGGATCTACGCAAGTACGGTTCCGTGCCCCACTCCGGATTTGGACTGGGCGTTGAAAGGACAGTGGCTTGGATCGCTGGGATCAGGCATATTAAAGATGCGATTGGTTTTCCAAGAACGCCGACTAGAACAATTCCTTAAAGAGAATGATCTTCCAATTTTTTCTTGATTTCTGATAAGTACTTAGATTCTAACTCGTCCTCCAGAAAAGTAGCTTCTTCCAAGGGATCTGCAAACTCCATTTCATCAACAACCATTCTCCAAAAGCCTCTCTCCTCAACGTAAGATATCCTTCCCCTAAGTATAACAGCCCTTCCAAGTAGCCTTGATTCAAGCTCCTCTAACATGTATGTGTCTTCCTCATACCCCTTTTCCTCTATCTCTTCCATTATTTCCTGAACATTTTTTCCTATGATCTTCTCGGCAACCTCTCTGAAGAAAGTAGCCCTCAGTATCCCTGTGCTGTCGTCTACATAAATTGAAAACGCCAAAACAGGCTCAGCTTCCCTTATTTCTCCACAAGTTTCGCATATAAATCTACCAAATTCCTTAGAAACCCTTCGTCCGCAGCTCTTGCACCACCAAGAGATTGTTGCTGAAGGATCTATTCTAATTACAGTTCCTCTAACCTCTCTAAAGCCTTCGCCAGATTCATCTAGCCAAACCCTTGGATATTTCACCCTTCTTGCGATTTTTTCAATATCCTTAGGGATCTCTCCCGAATTTTCCTCAAGAACAACGCATTTTCCTAACTTTCCCACGTTAATTATGTCCCTAAAACCCTCTCTTCTAATGTAGGGATATTCAAGTTTAACCAGGGCTGGTAACTTTATTCCTTCTATCTCTTTTGACCTTGGCTCCCATAATCTGCACAGGCTTAGCTTTCCATCTACTTCTATTATGCAGTCTCTCAGAGTTACTAAACCGTCCTTGGACTTGTAGTAAACTGGCTTGAAAGCATACAAAATTCTTCCTACTAACTCTTCCGAAACGGATGTTATTTCTTGAGACCTTTTTTCCACTATTATCCTGCTTCTATTATCTAAATGAAGCTCAATCCAGCCATCTCTGCTTGGTCTTACGCGTGCAGCCTTGATAAGGAGCGAATCTCCTGTATTAATATCGTTAACCATGCTTGAGAGAGATCCCCACAATACAACTCTTATCTCGTCGTCAGTATTCCTGTCTTTGAGTATAATACCACTCATTTGTCCTTTAGTTCCATCCTCTCTAGAGAACTCTCTAACAGGAAAGATCCTGGAAACTACTCCACGAACATCAACTTCATTAAATTCGGGGCTTAAATCCGAAACCTCAAAAACTTCGAATTCAGGTTCAGGAAATTCGGGGAAAGTTCCTTCAATTACCTTTATGGTACCTCTCGAGGAATCTAGGTTCAGGGCAAGCCTTCCTAAGCGAAGGGCTGTCCTTGCCCCATCTATCTCAATAACGTCCCCCTCCTTTATCTTTCCCTCTTTTATCAGGTTAATGAGGCTCTCGCTCCAGATTACAACATCTATAACTCCAGTTCCATCTGAAAGTTTGAACTCCGCTCTTTCACCCCTAGTTCCGTCCCTTCTCTTGTAGAGTATTGGACCATACATCCTGATTATCCTTCCTCTTATGTGAACGTGGCGCATGCCTGGGACGAGCTTTTCTATCGTGATTTCACCCTCTTCTTCGACAAAAGAAGATTCTATTTCTGCTCCCAACTCAGCTGCAACGATGTAAAGTGCGCCATCCGGCTTTAGAAGACCTTGCATCTCTTCCATCTTCTTCATCATCCTGGACCTAATTTCCTCTGGACTTAGCCCAGTTTTCTGGGCGAGGCGCTCTATTCCTCTCTCGACGTCCTCGCTATACAACAGGAAACCCCTCAGATTCCAACTCCTCTAACAGAAATTTTAGCGGAGCCATCTTCATTTTTGATTACTTCATAACCAGCATTCAATATCTGCTTAGTCAGCCAGAGATTAGACTCTGTGTGAAGGGTATATTTACTGACCCCTATTAGGGACGAACCCCCAGCCAAGGCCAGATACGGAACCACCATGTCTCCCATATGTGCGTCAAAGGCCATTTTCGTCTTCAACTCATGGATTAGCCTTTCTGCAGCTTCTTTGCCAACCTTCTCGCTCCGTTTTCCCCTTTCTCCCAGAGAATCTGCCCCTAAGATCGTTTTAGCTTCAGCGAATAATGTTATTCCAGCTCCCGGTCCCATATGACCGTTGGATGACCACTCCTCAGTTATTTCAACTTCTTTGTATCCGTAATGATGTAGCACTTCTTTTGCGGATGACGCAATGCGCTCTACAACATGCTTTGGAAGTTTTACAGCATGTGCTATGCCGAGGATCCTTGAGACGTGTCCTCTTAGTTCAATGTTAAGCGTTGATATTTTATCAACAGGCGTTACCTTCAAGGTGACCAAGCCTCCGCCTCTTGGGTAGTGTCCCCTTCTATTCACAATTATCTCTATCTGCTCAACACCTATAAGAGATAGATTTCTGATAAATACGTTCTTCATGTAGTCTATTGGTGGTGCAAACCTCACGTCCGTACCTCCTCTAATTTCCACGGTGGATTCTCTATCTGCAAACAATGCAACTGGAAGAACAGCTTGTATTATCAGCGATATGCTTCCAGCAGTTCCCACATCAAATGTGAATTTTCCTCCTTTCCTCTTTTTTGGTTCAAAACGTACTCTGGTGGATCCTACCCTCAATCCCTCAAATTTTGCTTCAGTCATTTCAGCCAATATCTTAGCAGCTGTTAAGTGTTGTGGCCTTAACCCCGGGTTGCTTCTCTTTGCCCTTATCTTGATGATCTCGATAGGCTTTAAAGTAACAGAGGATAAGGCCAAAGCATAGCGGAAAATCGATCCTCCTCCTTCTCCGTAGCTTCCGTCTATTACGATGGCTTTCATAGTCGTTCAAGGTTTATTGAGAATTCACTTTAAATATGATCTCTTAGTTTCCCTTGAGGAAGGTACCTTGAAAGGAGACGTTATTGCTAGGGCAACAATAGTTGAAGTCGACAATTATCATGTAGGTCTCGCGTATATCGGAGAGTCCTTGCTTTGTAATACCATACCGCTTAAAACTAGGAGGTTTGCACTTGCTGATCTTCATGAAACTTGTTTGAAGAGTAGAGGAAGAGTCGTTCTACGTCTTGACTACGATGTAGAACAAGGAGATCTTGAAATCTCGCACATTATAGTTGATCTCTTTGAGGGTAAATTCCCCATGACAAGTGATATTGTAAGGCTGTATCCTGTTTCTGGTAGAAAGGGCTTACTCCTGAAAGCCATTAGAAATATCCCGAGGGGTAAAGTAACTACGTACCGAGCCCTTGGAACCCTACTTAAAATGCATCCTCGAGCGGTAGGGGGCTATATAGCCTCGAATCCCTTTCCATTGATAATCCCTTGCCATCGAGTGATTAAAAGCGACCTGACATTAGGTGGCTATTCATACGGTCAGCTAATAAAGGGCAATCTCCTCTTAAGAGAGGGTGTAGATATAGATATAGAAACTGGGAAGATCTCACCCTCTGATGTTCTAGAATATGAAGATCTGCTAAAGATCGTTCCTCTTCGGGTTTTAGTATAGGAGGGGTTGTTTTGGAGGAAATAGGACGCCCTGTCTTTGGGGAAGATTTTGGGACCGCTTTTTACAAGTTTGGTCCCATTTGGATAGGGAAGACTCCTGATATGATCGAAAATAGGGCGTATTTTCCAAAGATATCGAAGGCGGTAGAGAGGATAAGAGGGTATGTCGCCAAAGAGGTAGTGGTTGGTCCAGAGGTAGTTGAATATCTTGAATCTAAGGCAGACTTGAGCAGGCTTGTTTATCCCATGAGAAATGGAGTCATAGAGAGAAGAGATGAACGAGGATGGCGTGCAGCAAAAGAGCTTCTAAGATATTCTCTTCTTAGATACATACCAGAGAAATCAGGTGGCTTTGATGGTTTCTATGCTGTCACCGCCTTGGCAGCTCAAGCCCCAACCTACATGTATGAAAAATTCTTTCAGCTTCATGAGGAGATAAACAAGGAGGAAGGACGTTTAGTCAAAGCTCTAACTATCATACCTCAGCCTCTGGCAGTTGCAATTGCTGAAAAGGCTACGGTATGCACAGTACTAGAGGCTGGCCATGGAAACACGCAAATCACTCCGATAAGTAAGGATGTAATTAGTGGGGCCTTAATCCCACTCAATAGAGGGGGATCTGATTCTGATAGAATTTCTGCTCAAATCCTCAAGGATCTGGGGTACTCAGATCTGGCCAAGGAGGAGAAATTTGTCAGATTGTTCAAAGAGGCAGCCGGTCTCGTGCCAAGGGATTTGGACAAGGCAATCTCTTGGGCCAAGGAGAATCCAAGCGCTTTGGTCTCAAGCTTCCAGATACCTCAAACCGCAGTGAAGATAGAGATGGAAGACAAGGGCTGGCTAAGGTTTCTTATAGGTGAGTTTTACTTTAATCCTAGGCATGAAATCTTTGAGAGCTATTACTCCCGTGGTTTTTCCCCTCCTAAAGACACGTTGGTTGCAGGCGAGGTAATTAGAGGAGATGTTGATTTAGGCGAGGCAATACGTGTTTCTGTCTCAAAGACGCCAGTTGAAATACAGCCACAGCTTCTAAGGAGTGTGATACTGTCGGGCGGGGCCTTTTATTGGAAAGTTCCTTCTGAGCTTGAGAACATAGCAGTTGACTCGCCTACAAAGATAAAACTGCTTTTAGAGAGGATTGGAATAACATCAGAGCCAAAAATGGTGAGTGATCCTCAGTTTAGCGTCTGGAGGGGGGCCATAGTATACGGCTATTATCTTGCAGAAGATTACAAATGGGACTGGAGACAGATGGAAGGATGGTACTTTTTCTGAGGGATAACATCTACAATAAGGTTAAAAGTCCTTTTTAGCATATGCTAATGTTGGTGTCTGATTTGAGACTCCCTAAAGAGGTTTACGATATTGCTGAAGGGATCAAAACCATGACAATTAGGGGCGCCGGAAAAATAGCAAGGAGAACCGCCGAAGCCTTGAAGATAACTGCCCAAAAATCTACTGCCTCGAAGGAAGAGGATTTTGTCGATGAATTGACAACTGCCGCCAAGATTCTATACGAAACTAGACCTACAGCCGTTTCATTGCCAAACGCCTTGAGATACGTCATGATACGATGCTATTCCGCTTATGAGAGAGGAGTCGCTTTAGAAGAAATAAGGAAAGAGGTAATTAAGGCAGCGGACGAGTTCATCAGAAACTCCGTTGAGGCGATAAACAGGATAGCCGAGTTTGGGTCCATGAGGATAGAGGACGGAGATGTCGTGATGACCCACTGCCACAGCTCGACAGCGGTAGCTGTTCTAAAGAGGGCTTGGGATGAAGGAAAAAGGTTTACAGTAATTTCGACGGAGACGAGGCCCAGATTTCAGGGTAGAATAACTGCCTCCATCCTAGCAAGCTATGGAATCCCTGTAAAGATGATAGTTGACTCGGCTGCCCGGTTCTTCATGCAAGATGTGGACAAAGTAATAGTGGGAGCTGATGCTGTGGCTGCCAACGGAGCTGTGGTCAACAAGATAGGTACTTCTATGATCGCTCTTGCAGCCCATGAAGCTAGGGTTAACTTCTTTGTAGCTGCGGAGACTTGCAAGTTCTCCCCTGAGAGTATGCTAGGAGGGCTGATAACGATAGAATTCAGAGATCCGACCGAGGTAGTGGAAAAAGCTTTCCTAAACAAGAACCCGGGTATAGAAGTTCTAAACCCCGCCTTTGACGTGACACCGGCAGCTTACATAGACATCATATTCACGGAAAAAGGTGCGATACCGCCTCAGGCTTCAATCATCATATTGAGAGAGGAATATGGTTGGTTCACCAAGGCGTCACTCCCTGACTTCCTAAAGGGAGTGCATGTATCGCCGCTTTCGGATATAAACTAAACCTAAACGGCCTGAATTAGCGTTAAGCCGGGCCGTATCCCCATTTCTCAATTGCTTGTTTGAGTTCGTCATGAGTTTGAGCTGCCATTAAAACTCCCTCCCCTCGCATTATAGCATCCATGGCCTCCCTTAAAGCCCTAGCACCCGCTTGAATTCCCCAAGGATGGAAGAAAATGGCTTCATCCGCCATCAGGACCTGATCTTGACCAAACGTAAGTATGTTTGCCTCTAAACTCCCAGGAAAGACCCCTCCATATGCTGTTGGCATTGCTGGGAGTATATTATCCAGCTTTCTCCTCAAGACACCATCAATTTCTTTTAACTCCTCTAACTCATATTTTCCTCTTGAAATAGCTCCTCTGGCGACAAGATCTCCACCCAATAGCCTTGCCATGAAGGCTATTGCTCTTCCTGAAAGAGATCCATTTGAAGCTATGAAGGACGGTTCGTATGTACCAACTACATAAATTGGGACCTCAAGCCCTCCCTTAACTAACATTTCTAATACAAAAAGTCCAGTACTAGAAATATCTACCTCTAATGCAGTTGCACCGTTCTCAACGGCTTTCTCAGCAAATTCCAGTATCTTATCACATCCCGAGGTTATGTTAATGGCGTACATTATCTTCCTACCTGTTTCCCCCCTCACCCTATCGATCATATCCGCAAAATGCGAAGCTCTGGCCTCTATTGGGCTGAAATTCTGGTTTGTTAAGTACGGAGGATCAACCCCGACGTCAATGCCAGAGATAGCAATATCGTAAAATATCCTAGCTTGAGTGGCTGGAAGGATATCGGGACTTGTCCTCATAACAACTCCAAGAAGTGGACCCTTGGATGCCAGCATCCTTTTAATTCCCTCAGTCCCAAACTTAGGGCCTGAAAAATAGGATAGAAAGTCCTTAGGAAGCCGTATGTCCATTAATTCAATTTCACCAACCTTAACTACCTCAAAGAAATTCGTTGTGATGGTTGAGATAAGTTGAGGGATGCCGTTGGACTCTATGTCAAAAAGGTCGTTGGGATATTCTATTCCTAGCAAGGAGTTCTCTTCATCCACGGTAGATATCCTTATTTTCGATATTAAGCCCCCTATTTGCTTACTTTCTGCTGTTTCTTTCATTGATGAAATGAAATCAGCAATTTTACTGACAGAAACCTCGCCTCTTATTCGATAAATTACTTCCAAGTTTTCAGTCCCTGAAGATGTTGTGGATCCTCGTTTAACTTTCCCCAAGATAAAAACCTCTCTTTAGCCTTCTTTCACAATTACCAATTAAAAGTTAGGGAAAAATGGATTCCTTCCATCCCATTCGATTTGATCTGGTATATGTAATAATTTAAGATATCGGTTGAGAAATCCCCTGAATGGCACATGACATCGCGATTGGCTTACACAAATTCGAATGCACACTAAAATCACGTTACGGATTTTTGCTCCTAAGCCCTTTGAAGCTAACTGTGAGGAAAGGAAGAGTTGAGTGTTGGGGCTCAGAAACTGATTCCATAGAGGTAAGGGGAAGGGGAATCCCTGTTCTAATAAGGGCTTTAGAGACTAGTGATTTGGAGGTATGGGCCGCTTCTAAGCCCATAGAGACTCCTGAAATAGTTCCAAGGGAATGGGAGGAATTAACCACAAAAATTGTATCAGGAGATACAATAATGCTACTTGGAGGCGTAGATGTAGGTAAGAGCGGGTTGTTCTCGTTCCTCGCAAATAAGTTGGTGTCTAATGATCTAAAAGTAGGGCTTATAGACGCAGATATCGGGCAATCTGATATAGGCCCCGTGGGAACAATTGGTTTATCGCTCATAGAAGAAAGGATCATTCATCCATCACTAACCTGTCCGAACCTCCTCTTCTTTGTCGGAGACAACACTCCAAGAGGACATCTCTTACCCATGGTAGTAGGGACTAAGAAGCTCCTAGACGCGGCAAGAGATAAAGGAGCAGATGTCATATTGATAAACACCACTGGTTATATTCACTCTGGTCCTGCAAGAGCTCTTAAGAGGTTTAAAATCTTAGCAACGGAACCTAGCAAGGTTGTAATTCTGCAAAGAGGAGATGAAGCACGGCACATAGAAAAACTAATCCCAAAATCTTCCGAACTCATTAAAATTCCTGTTGCAAGGAGTATAAGGAAAAAAGACCGCTCATACAGGGCTCTTTTCAGACAAAACAACATAAAGAGATACTTAAATGGAGCTAAAAGTGTGAGGATCGGCATAAGTGAAACCAAGCTCCTAGATACGCTGTTTTCTTCGGGTTCAACCAGTCCTGAACTCAGTCGAGAGATCGAAAAATTGCTTAGAAGGCCAGTAGTATACGCTGAAGAAGCTCCAGATGTAATAGTTTGTCTTTTGAATTCATTTGGAGTGCAGAAGGGATTGATGATTAAGGGGAAGCCTCTAAGGGTAGCTACCATAAGGGGATATGAGGGTTTGTATGTTGGTTTCTTAGATTGCCTCGGTTTTTGTAGTGGGGTTGGAATAATCAAGAGCTTCAGACCAGATCAAGGATTTTTAGAAATCCTCACTAAATTCTCGGGCGACTTTGAGTATATAGATTTTGGGTACCTAAAGTTCAATAGAGATGGCACACAAATTGGAAGGAGGGGTCTGACAGAGCCTTGAGTATCATCAAAAACTCTTCGGAAATAATATCGAATGGTATTGGTAAGAATAAGAGAGCTAGAGAGATCATGCTTAGGACCCTAGAGTCAGCTATAGAGACTGCTGACGGTAAAAAAAGCGTAATTTCTTCTGTTTCGTTAAAGGATGAGTGTTTTTCCGTTAAAGATCTGGAGATTCTCCTGAAGGGCAAAGTACTTGTGATAGGTGCTGGAAAGGCAAGCGGTAAGATGGCTGAGGGGCTTGAATACGCTCTTTCAGATAAAATCTATGCGGGTTGCGTGAATGTGCTGAAAGGAACGGAGAGTCTCTTCAGCCTCAACAAGGTCTTGACTTTTCCCGCTGGGCATCCAATTCCAGATCTCAATACATTGGAGGGAACGCGTAAGATAGTTGAGCTTGTAAGAGGACTGGATGAGTCTGACGTCGTTATAACCCTAATTTCCGGTGGTGGCTCCGCTCTAATGGAAATGCCCATGCCTGGAATAACTCTAGAGGATCTCAACAGAGCAACTAAGGTTCTTTTGGAATGTGGAGCTAGGATCCAAGAGATAAACTCAATTAGGAAGCATATCTCGCGGATAAAGGGTGGAAGACTGGCCAGACTTTGTTATCCTGCAACAGTTATCTCTCTAATTATATCAGACGTTATAGGAGATCCTCTTGATGCCATAGCCTCTGGACCCACAGCTCCGGATACTACGACCTTTCAAGATGCGTGGGAAGTGTTAGAGAAGTACGATATTTTGGAGAAGATGCCCGAAAGCATAGTGGACACCCTCAAAAAGGGGATCAGGGGTGAAATCCAAGACACGCCGAAGCCTGGAGACCCCATCTTTGAACGGGTGCATAACTTCATAATCGCAAACAATGAAAAGGCTCTTAATGCTGCCTCTGATCGTGCCCGGGCCTTTGGTCTGAATACGCTAGTCTTAGGATCTTTTATTGAAGGAGAGGCTAGGCATGTAGGACAGGCTTTGGCAGGTATCGCCCAAGGAATAAAGCATCAGAGCATTCCTATAAGCCCGCCTGCAGTAGTTTTAGCTGGAGGCGAAACGACAGTTAGAGTTATGGGCTCTGGTAAGGGTGGAAGGAACCAAGAAGTAGTTCTTGGATCCGTAGAAAAGATAGCTGAAGAAGAGGGACTGTGCATAGCTTCTGTGGGAACCGATGGGGTTGATGGAGTGACAGATGCTGCTGGAGCAATTGCTGATGGGAAAACTCTTAACAGAGCTCTAAGTTTGGGCTTGAAACCGTCGACTTTCCTCAACAGAAATGATTCCTACTCCTTCTTCCTCGCCCTAAACGACTTGATTTTCACGGGACCGACCCTCACAAACGTGATGGATGTGCTGGGGGCTGTTATCCTTTGAGGTTGAAGGATAATAAGGGAAAGTCGTTTGCGCTAATTGAAACATTAAGAGAGATAGGCCTCACGGAAACGCAGGCGAAGGTATACGCATTTCTCTTGAAGGAGGGGGCCTCAAACGCCAAGAAAACAAGCATAGAAACAGGAATTCCTGTTGAGAGAATATATAAAACGTTTGAGCAACTTCATGAGCTAGGCTTGGTTAGATATGAGGGTTCTAGGCCGATACGTTATTCTCCAATATCTCCTGAGCTAGCCATTAAGAATTTCTATGTTAGAAAATCGTTAGAGATAGAAGAACGTTTTAAAAAGCTGTTTGAATGTATGGGTCTTATTTCTGACCTTGTCTCAGTATCTCAATGGATGAAGGAAGATCTCCTTGTCCTTAGAGAGGAGTGCTTGTTCTTGGGCTTGTTAAGAGATCTTCTAAAAGCTGCAGAAAGTGACCTTTTAGCTGTTTTTTCGGAGGCTGATAGTTGGTTATTCGCTGAAGTACTGTCCATTCTCCCAAACACTTGCATTTCTAATGTAAGAATGGTGCTCCCATCTGCTGATTGGTTATCTAAGCTATCTGCCAACTTTAGGAATTTTGAGATGAGGATCTCAAAATCCAAAACTTCGGGGATTCTAATCGATAAAAGACGCGTTGCTTTGGTTGGAAGAAAGAGAGATTCCCCCTTAATGGTTGTCGTTCTGGAAGCGTCAATTATTGATCCTTTAGCTCAATACTTAGAATCCAAGTGGTTGGCCTCAATACCGGTTGAAATGGCTCTTAGAGAAAAGAATCCAAAGCAACCGAGTACTAATGATCACGGCGAGGTTAGATGAGGATATACGCTGATTTTCACATACATTCCCGCTATAGCAGGGCTACAAGCAAGGAAATGAGCGTTCCTAATCTAGCCTACTGGGCTGAGAAAAAGGGATTAAACCTTTTGGGAACAGGAGATTTTACCCATCCACTCTGGTTAAAAGAACTTAAAGCCCTCCTCAGACCCTCTGAGTTTGAGGGTTTCTATATCTACAATGGAACCTTCTTTATCTTAACAGCAGAGGTCAATACGGTGTTCGAAAGAGGAGAAAGAATCCACAGGATACATCATCTCATCTTGGCTCCTGATTTTGAAGCTGTAGAATCTTTAAACGCAATTTTGGAAGGGAGAGGGGATCTGATATCGGACGGACGGCCTTCTCTACGTATGACACCAGCTGAATTAGTGGATTCTGTATTAGAAGTTGGTCAGGACCTTGAGGTCATTCCAGCCCACATTTGGACCCCCTGGTTCTCTTTGTTTGGTTCAAATAGCGGTTTTGATAGCGTTGAAGAGGCATTTGAGGATGCTTCGATTCACATTCATGCATTAGAGACCGGATTGTCATCAGATCCTTCAATGAATTGGAGGCTCAGCAGTCTAGACAGGTATGCTCTTGTAAGCTCTTCTGATGCCCATTCTCCTTGGAGTTGGAGGATTGGTAGAGAGCTTAACGTTTTTGATTTGAAGGAACCCAGCTACAGGACATTGATAGGGGCTATTAGGAGCAAATCCCCCTCAGAATTCTTATTTACTGTGGAGACAAATCCAGCTTACGGGAAATATCACTATGACGGGCATTCTAAATGCGGGGTCAGTCTTCATCCTAAAGAGGCCATGAAGCTAGGGAACAGATGTCCTGTTTGCGGGAAGAGGTTAACCATTGGTGTTTTACACAGAGTTGAGGAGCTAGCAGATAGACCTGAGGGTTATATGCCCACCGGAGCTTTGCCTTACAAGGATCTGTTGCCCCTGTATGAGGTAATCTCATTTAGCCTGGGATCTGGGGAGAAGTACTCCAAGAGAATGCTCAAGATCTACAATGAGTTGATAAATCGCTTTGGTAATGAACTTAAGATTTTGATGGAGGTTCCCCTTGACGAGATCTCTTCCGTCGTCGGAGATAGCATCGCTAATTCTATCCTCTTGATTAGAGAGGGAAAGGTTGAAATTGAGCCGGGCTATGATGGGGTTTATGGCAAACCAGTCTTTTTTGGAGAAGCTAAGACCGATAAGAAGAGGGTAGATGGTCTCGAGGGCTACCTGAGATGAATTCATTCAAAGTACCCTTAAGATCTCTCTTTCGAACCACGTGGATGTGCAGAAGTGGACTGAACTTCCAATCAGCGTTGTCATTGAATTAAACGCGATCCCCTTAATTCTTAATGAAAGCTAGAACTATACTTAACCAAGAACTCCTCGGGCATTAGTACTTCGATTTCATCCTTAACGCCTTCGTAGTCCTTCTTGTTCCTAGTTATGAAGACATCCGCCTTGCCCTTTTGCTTGGGATAAGATTTTACTGGAGCAAAAGCGATCTTATGAAGAAAGACCTTAGATCTTCATCGAAAAAAGCTGGGATGGGAGATACCTGATTCATGAACTAAGGTTTAACATAAAGAAGAAAAATGATTACTTAATCGGAACGGCCCTAGCTTGTTTTTTAGCTTCTTTCTTAGCTATTTGAAGCGACGCTTCTGTTACTATCTGATCCAGCAACTCAACGAGTGGGTTTTCCCTGTTCAACCTGTAAAGGGTTGCTCTCCCTATCTTCCTTGAGACAGCCACTATACCCAACTCTTCTAAGTCCCTGAAGTTCTTGTATAGGGTTTGCTTACTCATCCCCAATTCTCTTACCAACTCGCTTTTCGTGAAGTCGAAGTACGGGTTATCTAGGAAAATGTCGAGTATCCTTAACTTCGGTGAGTACCCGAAAATTTTGATTAAGAGGGTCTCGCCAAGATCCCTGTGCTTGACTTCTACCATGGGTAATACCTCATTAAAGATGGGTCCAAGGTATTTAATATTAACCT
>CAYZRF010000023.1:3449-26431 GCA_964480775.1 uncultured Nitrososphaerota archaeon | reverse complement strand
ATCTTTTCTAAGAAATCTAAAGAAAAATTTAAGAGAAACGCACTTGAATTATGATTAATGCGCTACGAGCTCTTTCTTCAGCCAAACCGCCCTTTACGCGACGCAGTCATCGGATTGTTCGTTGTATTCCTTAGCGCGGTCCTTCTCATATTGCTCTTTCGAGGCCTTCCAGAGGATCTGTCACCAGTCATTTGGCTACCACTGTTGATTGTGGGTGCGCTAGCTTCTATATTTGGACCCCTTTTCCTTCTACGCCCTTTATGGCGTCCTCCTTCACTGCGCTTGATCTATGATCCTCCTTCAGTGGAACTGTTCGCTGCCGACGGAAGATGTCTTGCATCTTTTAACCTTGAAGAGCCCCATCGCTTGCTCATGGTCGTAAGGGAACCCTCCTTTAGGACTAGGGTACAAAGTTACAACACCGTTCCTCCCTTGTGGGTGGAGGTTTACTTAAGCCAGGGCGAATCCTGCGTTTCGTGGGATATCGCTTGGAAGTTCGGGACCAAGCTCGGTAGAGGGGCGGCCTCCGAAGAAACCTTCTCTGAACTCAGCGCAGCTGCTTTGAAGGATCGGTTTCGATGGGCTCAGGCACCTAAAGATATTAAGTTGCGTCTACAATCCTTATCTGCTGCAATAGTAGAAAGGCCACGAGGAAAAAGCTTTTTACGCGGATCGCAAGCGAACTGGCCCCCTAACCGAAGGAGCTATCCTGGGCTTTCCTCCACGAAATACAGGGTAGAAAAACCATCCGCAGGTTTGAGCGTGTTGCTGCCAATGTTGGAATCTCTGGACAGTTATAGGGTGCACAATGAACTTCTAGAAATCATTGCAAGAATACGCTCTGGGGGGAACTGGGATCTATTGGAAGATGCCTTTCCAGCTCGGTGTTTTCATTAGAAAGTAAGCTGTGCATCCAAATCCTTTGATATTCTGTTTAGGCATGTTATTTTGTAAACCATGCGTTCTGTTTCACGTGTAAAGTCTCAATTTAAAGGCTTTGCGTGATCGACTAACTTACTGTGTTAATGATGTAAGATAAATGCCGCAGGATGCTAAATTTTGGATATTAAAAGCGGGGTGTAGTGCATTTAGTTCTATTGAATGCCGACGTAATAACCATGTCAGAAAAACTACCTAGCGCCGAGGAAATTGCTATTGCGAATGGCAGAATCCTTAAGGTTGGTTCAAACGAGGATGTCAAGCATCGTTGGAGGCAAGATAATGTATTCTAAGGGGTCTCAATTAATTTGATTTTAGTACCACTCCTTGCCTCTTTTGATTATCAATTCACCCCATTTGTCTCGCGATAGAGTACAATCTGCATAAAGGAAGAATAAAGCGTTTGGAGCTATCTTAATCAGCTCACGAAGCCTTGCTTTCGTGGGAACGTGAACTTCTATTACGTTACCTCTTTCCACTTCATTTCTCAGCTTAATTCCTATAAGCTGGAGATTTCCGACGGAATCTTCGCTTGATCTCATTACTAACTCGTCCCACTCCGCTCCGACGGCTTTCAATTCCCGCTCAACTTTTTTCCTGTAAAATAGCTCATTTTGCGGTGAGAATATTACAGTTCTATAACCTCTTCTTTTAGCTTTCTTAGATTCTATAACTCCATCATTCCTTGAAGAAGATAGCCAATGACCACAAAGGATTACGTCTACATCGAAAAACACAATCTCATTACTCATCTCTCACGAACTCTTTTCATTTTCTACCAAGACCCTCTTCAACTTCATGATATTTAACTTCGAGCAATCTCTTTCCTTGAAATACTTAGAAATGCTACTTTTGGAGACGTATTTTACATTGGAAACTCCTCTGAGAATGATAGAACGTGGAGGAAGAGCAAAAACGAAGTTGATACGCTTCCGATTCGTGTCTTAAATCAATGAATCAGTCGGTGGTTAGTTAGAAAGCTTTATTTCTGCTCAAATCCTTTGAGAAACGTCTCATGGAAGCCAACAGGAAAATAGCGGTTGAAACTATAGTCTTATTAGTCATCTTCATCTTGGCCTGGGCTCCTTGGCTGGATGATAAGGAAATCCACGATAGAATACTGAGGGAGAGGGGGCACAAGGACGGAACCTTTGCATGGATTGAATTTCTCAATGGAATTAGGACCTACATGCAGATATGCGACTACAAGGTGCACTGGGTTCCTTTTGGAAGGCGGGTTGCGAGCTGTGAAGACGCTTATTATGTGACGTTTTGGGGCAGTATTCTCCCTCCTTAAAGATCACATATGACAAACTGCTAGACCATCACTCATAGACAGCACGTTTAACATAGTTTATTTCCTACGACAAGCGTTCCTTTGGCAAGATTGCTTCTACTGTGTAAAGGGGATCCACTATCTGCGTTATTCTGGATTTGGCTGCTATGCTAAGGAACATGTACGCATCATACCTCTCGAACCCATAATCCTGCTCTAGCCACTTTATTATCTCCAAGAAAGCCAGCCGGGCAGCATCTTCCAAAGGCTTAGCGCTGCAAACCGTTATTATTGCGTCAGAAGTTTCTATACGAGGCCACTCTATTTTGCAGTTCTTCTTTAAGCTCAACTTTAGCCTTACCCTTGATGGTATCTCCACTGCGTAGCCGCATATTTCCCCATCTCCTTGCAGCGCATGTACATCTCCAAGCCCGAAAAGTGCTCCTTCAACTGAAATAGGCAGGTACAGCTTGTTACCTGGGCAAACATCAGGGCAGTCCATGTTCCCTCCGTGCTTCCCAGGCGTGAAGGTTGAGATGGCCTCGCTTTCTGGAGCGACGCCTATGGTCCCTATGAAAGGCTTCGCTTCAAGCTCAATTGTCCTTCCATCCTCGGTTTTGTAGTATATGATCCCGTCTTCTATCCTTACGAACTTGGTTCTCGTGGCCTGCTCCTCCAACCAAGGTCGCAAGGCACCAGCTTTCGGCTCCATCGTTATTATGCCCATTTCCGGCAGCTCTATGTCCATGATCTCCACGACCAGGGCATCCCCTTTTTCGGCTCCTTCCACAAATAGGGGTCCTGTCACAGGATTTTCAAAGATCGGGAGTCCTTCCCTCAGAATTACCTCAAGCGGTTGCTCCGGCGTTACTACGTCTCCGTAGCAGTCGCAGGTCTCAATGATGAGCTCTTCGCCTGGTCTCACACTTTCAATGGGTTCGTTGAGGGGACCGAACGTGCAGTTTCGAATGAGATCCAACTCGCTTGGCTTGAGTTTTCTTATAAATCTAGCCAAAATCAACCCTCCTGATTTCCTTGATCTCTACCTTTGCCTCTAGCAGGAAAACATTTAATCCCATTGCTTGAAGACATCCTTTACGACGAAAAAATCTTCGAAGAAGCGAGCCTGTTCTATGGTCGATTTTCACTCTCGCTGAGGGAGCTAAAGTTCGAGAAGCGCGTTGGTTCAGATTTCCCCCTTTTCGACTACGAGATTTCCTTGAGCGAGGTTAGAGGATAAATCACAAAAAATAGAGGGAAATGAGAAAGAAATACTCGGAGCTTTAAGTAGAGACATGCAGTGAACTCAAACGGGCCAGCCCATCTCCTGGTATAGTAGAAATCAGGGTTTACCTCTTTTTATTGAATTCTGATTCGTGATCAATCGAGGTCACTAGAATGGAAAGACCTGATAAGACAAAGTATTTCCTGAATATTGCTCTTGCTGTTGCCGCCCGTTCAACCTGCCTTAGAAGGAAGATAGGGGCAGTCATCGTCAAGGGGAACACGATCGTGGGCACTGGCTACAACGGAACTGCTAAAGGCGTCGTCAACTGCATTGAGGTCGGTTGCATTAAGGACTTGCTTGACCTCCCACACGACAGGGCCTATGACCTGTGTCCTGCGGTTCACGCTGAGGAGAATGCGATTATAAATTCCAACAGGGAGGACAGGATTGGAGCAAAGCTCTACATTGCTGGCTACGATGCCGAAGGAAACTACGTTACGACTGAACCTTGCCTTAGGTGCAGGCGTAAGATCATCAACTCGGAGATAGAGGAAGTTATCATACTGGACAGCACGGGGAAGCCTGTAAGGTACGATGTTAAGAAGTGGATAGAGGAGGATACGAACTGGTACC
This sequence comes from uncultured Nitrososphaerota archaeon, assembly GCA_964480775.1. GTDB lineage: Archaea > Korarchaeota > Korarchaeia > Korarchaeales > Korarchaeaceae > QMVU01. The sequence continues at coordinate 22,355 of CAYZRF010000023.1, read as the reverse complement.
TAAAGGAGTTAGAGAGAGCACGTAAAATGAGACGAGAGCAGCAGTAGTGCCTACACTGTCTACTAGTATTCCTAAGCATGCCCATAGCACCATAAACGAGGTGAAGAGTTCTTTCACCAATCTCTGCCTCTCTTAATAGTTCAAAAGACGTATTCCAAATGGCTCTTTTCTTTGTATTTCTTGAACTCAGGAATTATTTTTTCAGCGAAGTGCTGCACTCCAAATACTACACTGAAAAATTCTGATCTGAAGTTTTCAAGGGTTAAAGCATCCTTGTGCGTTTCTGCATGAACAACTATCGTTCCTTCTTTAGACAGGCCGAATGTTACCTCTTTCAAATAATAGTTGTCGATAAGCAACCTTTCAAATAGCTTTAGCCTGTCATCATTGCTAGGAATAGAACCTATGTCAATCAAGGGAGCAACCGTTAGGATCCAGTCGCCTGCGATTCTTATCAACACATTCGTCTTGACTTTTCCTTTAGAAGTATCTATTAGAAAAGGAACAATGAATTCCCTAACATCGTTTCCCATGAAGAACTTCAATTTCATCTTTTCAAGTAACTCAGTTATCCTCTTCGATGTCTCCTTTATTGCTTCTGACATGTTGAAATCTTTAGAACGTTAATTTATAATCCTTTTCAAAGGAGATCTCAAGGGTTAAACCTCCTCACAGCTTTAAACATAATTGGTAAATTATTGAGGTTTAGATGCGCTTAAGATGTAATAAAAGCCCAAAAAAGCACTCTTCATAGTGATCTATCCCATTAAATCTCGACTTAATGCATTTCACCAAATTCCTGTCAATATCTATTCCACCTATCTTGTATAGCCAACTGAGGAAAGGGTTCAACATACTATATGGCCTCTTTGAACTTAACTTCATCCCGATCATGGCAAACCTTCCCTTTGGTTTCAGCAGACTGAACATCCTTTCAATTGCAGCCTCGTAATAGGGTATTACCTCAAGGGCAAAGGTACAGAGAACAGCATCAAAGCGGATCTCTGGCTCATATTCCGTGATGCTCATGTTAACAAGCTCTATATTGGTCCACTTATTCTTATTTCCCCTTTTCCTTGCCAATTCTAATGATTTGGGTGATATATCGATTCCAACAAGCTTTCCTTTGTTTTGCAAGTAACTTTCCAATATTTTGAAGTTAAACCCTATTCCACAGGCTACATCTAGAACTGTGGAGTTTGAAGTTAAATTCAATAGTGCAATCGCCTTTTTTCGGTAAACAGAATTTTCAGTGGCTCTGCCAAACAAGGCATCTAATTGCAAAAAGAGAGGAAAACTAGCGAACTTGTTATATAATGACCCAACCTCCTCTTCATCCATGTGCGAGGTTTTTCGCCTCTATGTCTGAATTGAACCCAATTGTAATGTAATCTTAGAAGAGAATGTCTTTACTCAGTTTCACTCTGCCTCTCTCGATTGGTACGCCTTCCTTTTCCAGTAGCTTTCTTCTTGCTTCTGCCTCCTTCTTGTCCCCTCCAAATCCACCGTCAGACCTGACGACTCTGTGGCACGGAACTATTGGTGCCAGAGGATTCTTGTGGAGAGCATTCCCAACAGCCCTATAAGCATGAGGCTTTCCGATTTTTTCAGCAATCCTCTTATACGTGCTAACCTTCCCCTTTGGGATCTCGAACGTTGCAAGTAGAACTGCTCTTTCGAACTCGGTCTTGTCTTTTAGAAATCTAATTACATCTTCTTTTGTCTTGATCTCTTCTTTTTCCATAAATTATCATCCTGGAAGCTCATTATGGTCTTACTTTTAATCTTACTCGGCTTTGAGTCCAATAAGACGTATGCATGAATCTGGAAGTAGAGTCTCTCAAAAAACAAGTATTGAAGGCAATGGAAGGGAACGTTTTGGGATGTGGCAAGCTGACCGGGAAATAAGGTAGAGAGGTAGCTGTTAGTTTGACCAAACATTAATTTTGTAATAGAAAAGCTAAAACCCGATGGAAGATGGGTAGAAATAAGAAATATTCTGGATACAAGGCCTATCAGTATCTCGAGCCCGGAGTAGACTACAGGGAGTTCAAGCTAAGAGAGGCAATCAAAAAAGAATGGGCATACAGAGTTCCATTATCAAAGACGGAGGAGGAGAGATTCGAGGAATTAATGAGCAAATGCATAGTGATTGATCTTCACGAGCATCCTTGCCTTTACCCCGAGGACATCAGCCAAGCTTGGGAACTTTGTCGTGAGGGAAGGGAGTTCATGGCATATGAAGCCCTTGCTTCCTCAGGCATAGATGCGATATTCGACAACATGATGGATGGAGAGAGTATAATAACTTCGAAAAACGGTTGGAAGTGGACAGACATAATCCACGATCTAGGGATGAGGCTCTGTGATATTGCACATCAGGATTTTGTCATCCATTGTAAGAAGGTGGAGGACATTATAGAGGCGCATAGAACTGGTAAGCTTGCCTGGATAGCGGCTTTGGAGTCGGCTAGCTGTATTGAGAATGAACTTGATAGGATTGACGTTCTTTACGGCTTGGGAATAAGATCCATGGGCATATGCTACAGCGAGTCCAACATGTTGGGTTCTGGCTTAAACGAGCTTAGAGATGGCGGACTTACGGACTTTGGTTATGATGCGGTTAAGAGGATGAATAAATTGGGGATGCTGATAGATGTCAGCCACGCCGGGGATCAAACAGCTTTGGACACTATTGAAGCAAGCGATAAGCCCATCGTTATATCGCATGCTGGGGCTAGAGCCCTTACTCCAAGCAAAAGGATGTTTCCCGACGAAGTTCTACAGGCATTAGCTGAGAAGGGCGGAGTAATAGGCATAGAGACAGCTGGCTTTGGATTAAGAACGAAGAAGCATCCAGAAGGAGGATTGGAAGGATATATGGAGCACATAGAGTATTGCATAGAGCTCATGGGAATAGACCATGTGGGCTGTGGTCCAGACACTCTGTACGGAGATCATGCTGGCCTCTATCGTGTTACAGAAATGAGAAGAAGGACTGGTGGCTTCGGACACTATGAGAGACCAGGAAAACCAGCCGAAAAATTTGATGTGGAAGAGCTAGTTAAGGATGTCCAATACATTAAAGGGCTTGAGAACCCATCGGAGTTCGAAAACATACCAAGATGGCTCATAAAGCACGGATATTCGGATGAAGAAATTGCTAAGATAATTGGAGGAAATGCCTTACGGCTCCTAAAGGAAGTTTGGTAAATTATAGCAGCAGGGGAATTGTGAGCCTAAATCATTGAGATTCATTCGATTGCCTGAACTTATGCTAGGTAAAAGCAGCAAAATGTAATTCATGCTGAACTATCGTCTCACTCTATTTTTACATATCCAACGTTGTTCTTGGTCTCTATCGTTGTTCCGAAGGGAGCAGAAAGCTTTTGCAATCGTTTGAGGATTTTTCTGGAGAGCTTCTCGTCTGCAAGCTTTGGTCGACCTTGCTGGTATCTTGGCTTTCCGAATCCTAGGTCGAGGGGATATAACTTCACCTCATGCAATTTCTTACCCTCAAACGTGAAGATCGCGAGGACGCTCTCCCAATATTCTGGCTTGTGAGTGAACCACCTTAATTTCCCCCCGGTCTTCTTCCTCTCCCTGGCATCGTATAGGTCCGCTGGAGTGGCCTCGTTCCCAAGGCCGTATCTCTCATATAGGTCCGCTGGTTGTCTCTTAACGGTTTGATTCTGGAAAATGAAGTTCCCTAGGCTATAGAAGATGGGTCTGCCTTTGTATATCTCAATTCCCCTTAAGACATGTGGGCCATGGCCTATTATAGAATCTGCTCCAGCATCTATGGCCGCCCTCGAGAACTCAACTATGAAGTCAGCTGGAATCTCCCTTTTCTTCTTCTTTTCATGAGCATGTAGTGAAAAAAGGACCCAATCAGCTTGTCTTCTGGCGTCCTTTATCGATCTAATATTTCCTTCAAAATCTGACTTATTTGGTTTCGTCCTCAACTCTATTTTCTTTCCTTTGATGAACTTTCGTCCAAAAAGCTTAAATGCGTTCTTTTCCTTCTTTTCCAAGTATTCTTCTATTCCCAACTCCTTCTTCATCTTCTTGAGCCTTTCGTAGGTGTCCTCATCAACAATGATCTCTGTGTCGTACCTTAGAGGATTAAGTCCAGGCCTACCTTGCATGTCTCTACGAGCCTTTCCAGCCCTCCCCCAAGAAGCAAAGGTCGACGATGCTGATATCAGGGCCACCCTTCCCTTTTTAGTTTCTATGTAGGCAGGTTCTCTTGCTTCCGCCAAGTTCATCCCAACGCCTGCATGCACCAAACCAGCCTTGTCCAAGGCTCTAGTAGTTGCGACCAAACCTCCGACAGAGTAGTCCATTGAATGGTTGTTGGCGCGAGAGACTATGTCGAATCCAGCCCATTTTAGCTCTTCAGCCATGTAAGGTTCTGCTCTGCCATAAGTTCCACCACTTTCCGCTGCTGGATAGCCTTCAAAATTGTGTAGCAATATCTCTAGGTTTGTGAACGCCAGGTCTGCGCCTCTAATGAGTTCTATCATTGAAAGAAACCTTTTTTCATCGTACACAGACAATCTCATACTTATAAGGGAATCACCAGTAGCTGCGATGCTGAATTCTTCATTCAAGGCCTAACACTTCGGAAAGAATGAAACGTAGAAAATATAACGTTATTCTTCACCATACATGTAACGTAAAACCATTAAGTGTATGAAAGAGGTCTCTTTCTGATGATAAAGGCTGTCTTGTTCGACATGGACGGGGTGCTAGTAAACACGGAGAGATTCTACACTCAGGCTTTAATTGAGACCTTTTTTGAGGAAACAGGGATAAGATTGACCAATGAAGAGGTAGGAAAGTACACAGGGCTTATTTATGTCGATAAGATTAAAGGAATCTTTAAAGAGAGGAACCTGAAGGGAGATCCCTTTGCACTAGCTGAGAAGAGTAGAGAAAGGTTCTTGAGGATAATAAGAGGCAATATAAAGCTTCTTCCTGGAGCAAAAAGACTTATTGAGGAGCTTGTAGCTTCCGGACTAAAGTTAGGGCTTGTTTCTTCTTCGAAGAGAAAGGTGATAGAATTGGTTCTAAAAGAGGCTGGTATAGAAGGAACATTTGACGTCATTATTGCCCAGGAGGACGTAAAACATCTTAAACCAGACCCTGAACCATATCTTCTTGCTTCTAAGAGGTTAAACTTAGAGCCAGAGGAATGCGTTGTCATAGAAGATAGCGTGCATGGAGTCTCTTCTGCCAAAGCTGCTGGAATGAAATGCATAGCTGTAATTAACCCAAATGCCCCAGTCTCAAGCTATTCAGGAGCGGATTTCGTTGTAAATGATTTAAAAGATTTAAATTTACGTATAATCCTTGATCTTTAGATCAATAAAGCGCTCTTACGTGATCTACACTGGTTCTAATTCTAGGGTATTCTATGGAAAATCATTTTACTGGAAGTATCTTACGATTAACCTTTGAAAAATCATTTTCAGGCAATTTGATGGTTCTTATAATTGTCTTGGCAGTTGAAAACATGGTCTAAAAGTTTTAATGTGGGTTAGCTTATCCACGGTGGGAGTAAAGATGTTGCTAGCTGTAGGTCAGAGAGTAATAGTTGAGGTTGTAAACAGGATAGATGGGACCGACAAGATCGAGGGGATCTTGCGCGGTGAAAACGATTATGCAATTAAGGTAGAGGTAGGAGGCAAGTTTCTAGTAATTCCGTGGAGTAACATTAAAGCAGTCAAATGAGCTAATGAATGTTAACTGGCCTCATTCCCCTATTTCTTTTCTGAAAGGAATTTTTCAATTATGTTTAGTGTCTTTTCTATTCTTTCTAGCTTTCTTATAATGGAATATCGGTGAACTAGCTGTTGAGCATGTTTCTTGAGGTTTGAAAAGCTTTGTCCTTTTGTTGGAAAGACACCAATCTCACGAAGAGCACCTATTTTATGTCCCAGATCTTTTGTGCTCATCCCAAGGCTCTGAGCAGCTTCTTCAAAGCTTTTTGAGTTGGCTATAGCCTCTATTATTTCCCAATCTCTCTCCTTTATTTCTTCCCAGGCAGGAAGTGGATAAAAGCCATATTCAGTTAGAACCTCTTGAACGGCATTTCTTACAATAATCTCTAGTTCTTCAGGATCCAGGAGGAGATGATACTCGCTGAGTTCAATCACTTTAACGCCAAGTTTTTCAGCTACTTCTCCTGCCGCTTCATCGGCATACCCTTTACAAACCAAGAGAGGTTTGTAGCCTAAGATCTCGCTATCAGCATACACCTTTCGAATATCGGAAACTCCTGCCTTACCGGCTTTAACTTCTACGCAGTATTTTTCGCCTTCTGGCCCTTGAGCTAATATATCGACTTCAAACGCTTCTGATTTACCTAAGATAATGGCCTTATTGGTTTCTAGGATTTTGTAACCTAATTTCTCTAAAATGCCTCTCGCTATTCTTTCGCTACTTCTTCCCCTTGCTGAAGGGCTAGGCAAAATGAGCCACCAATAAAAAGTCTTCTTTAGATTTTTAATGCAATCTATTAGGTCAAAAAGAGAGAGTGCAGTGGTATTGGCCCCATGAGTAGGGCGGAAAACAAGCATTCCTCTGTTTATCAGACATAGGTATTTACATAAGAACTTTAAAAACAACTTAAGACATCAAAAAAGATGAGAAGAGGAGATACAATTGGCTAAGGTTAAAAAAATAGATTTAAAGAAAACTTTGGAGCTTTTTGGATCAGATCCAAATATAGTGGCAGCGTGGGAAAGCAGGGAAGGAAAGATCGTCTTAGCCTTTAAGAAGAAACCGGACCCCAAAACTCTTGAGGCTTTATCGTATGATAACGTAGTTATATTTGTTTCAGGAGAGATGTTTCCCTTAGAGGGATAGGTATTCGTAGCGAAAACGCAATAAAGGAGATATTAATGGTTTTATCCCTTAGCCAAGTTCTATAAGGTTGATCTCTTATTTTCACGGGCTTTATCATTACTTAACAACTAACTCGAATCCTTCTCCGAGATCTTCCGTTTTTTCTGGTTTTGTTGGTTCCTTCTCTACCGCAAATGAGAGAATGATGATTATAACGCCAATCACCATGATTATTGAGACTGTTGTGCTAGGGAGTTTGAAGGATCTTACCTGCTCACTTTCTTCGACCCATTTTGCCTCTGTCAGAAGAGTTGAACCGTGCCATACTTCCACCTTTAGCGGCTCAGGAGCAGGGATGCTTATCTCTGTGCTTTCTCCTTTCTTTAAGTATACAGCTCTTGTTTGATCTATACCATCTCCTGTAGCTCTTACGAGAAATAGTCCTTCGTTTCCAATGTTGTTCAGGGTAACCTTTATTACGCCATTTGAGAAGCTCGAGAGAGCTGTTATATCATAGCCCTTAGCCACCTCATAGTTGAAGTTCGGCATCTTCAGCTCCAGAACATACTCATTCGGGGCTTCTGGCTCGTTGAAATTCTCCCAAACTAACCTTCCTTCTTCGACCACCTTTGGACCCTTGGCTCCAGATGGGTTCCAGCTGTAGGATATGAGTTCAACGCCTTCTCCCATCCTGAATTCAATGACATCCATCCATCCCCTTTCCATCCTCGTGTACGGATCAGCGATGGTTATCCTGTACACCCTGCCATTCAACCTCTCTATTTTATCGATGGTTTCCAGATTCACCAGAACATCGAGAACAATTGCTCCTTTGAACTCCGTCATCCTTTTTCCTTCCAGATACAGAAGAACGATTTCGTCGTCCACCATCCTTATGTGACTAACTATCTTGTAGTCCAGTTTTCTTGGGTCATTTACAAACAGATAGGGTAGTTCTCTGCTAACTATCTGCTCTTCATCTGCCATAAGCTCCATTAGGACGGATGCGTTGCCGTAAGCACTTTCAAATCCAGCTTTACCGACTAGAAATGGATGCATCAAAAGGGTAACGACAGCTGTTCCGTTGCTGTTGAAGGTTATCCTGTAATTTATTGCTGTTATAAGCCTTTCTCCTTGGGAACTCACATCTAATATGCTCATGTGGGATAGGACACATAGTAAGACAACAGAAATGAGCAATACAGAAGGTTTTCTCGCTAACTTGTTCTTGGACTTCATCCTAAACTCACCCCTCAGAGATTGGAGTTACCTTATACTCGATGTACTCTAGGTCAAAGACCATCGACTCTGCCATTCTAAGCCACTCCACATCTAAGACGAACTCTCCTTCAACCTCTAGTATTAGGTGCCTCCAAGAGTAGACTCCCCACGAGTGTTCCACTAGCATATCGACGTCTATCCATCCCCAAGGTTCTAGGTACACTTGGGGCCATATGTGGGGTCTCCAGTGCTCCACCATTTGGTCAGAATCCTCATCGAGGCTCCTGTTAAGCCACTGAACTTCTTCTTTGTCCATCAATATTAGGCCAGAAACTGCCCTTGCAGGAATGCCTAGGGACCTAGCTAAGGTTATGTAAACATCAGCGGCCTGAGTACAGTCGCCGTACAAAACATACTTTCCATTTCTAAAGAGAACACAGTAATTTGCTCCTCTTGTTAGATTTTCTGGATTTGGTACGTATTCTAAGTTGTCATCAATCCAGTAAGCAAGTTTCTTCGCCATGCTCAAGGGAGTTTTCTCCTTACCAACTATTTCCAGGGCTAACTGTCTAAGCGTCTCGTTTTCGACATTCCAGACTATGGTGGGCTCTGTGTACTTTAGAGAGACATTTAGAGGGGGCCACATCGAAGCATCCTCATTCAGGCTAGCTCTGTACTCTTGAACTGTTATTTCAAGCGTTGCGTTTACCCAAATCTCTGAGTTTGGACTTAGATTTACTCCAATATTCATCCTAAGATTTCCGTTTTCATCCTTATCGATAAGAAATGGCTCAGGCTCTACAGAAATTATTTTGACGCCCTGATGTGAGGTGTTGGGAGGTGCATAAACCTTTATTACGTCCGGCATAGTCACGTCTCTGTCGTTCTTGAAGAGAAAAGAGGCCTCAACCAAGTAAGTAATGTTGTTCGTAATGAGCTCACCTGGGGGCTCTTCCCATGGCATTACGTAAGTTTCGCTCGTTCCGCCACGAGTCGAACTGATCTCTCTATAGTAAAGCGAGGTTCCCAGCCCTATCAGTAAGATCCCTAGCAAAAGAAGTCCTTTATGGAATTTCATCGCAGGTTAATTCTCGTAGCGAATTTAATTTTTTCTAGAGATTCACATCAAATTAGCTCAATGAGGAGTTATTTTATGGGGCTCCCTCTTCCCTTCATGGAGGAAGGAAAACAGCTCAATAATCCAGAGAGGCTAAGCAAGCAAAAGTACATTTAATAACCGCTAATGAAAATTCTAATTGAGCTGTGGAGCGATGGAAATAATGAGAGGAGATGAAAAACACATCGACGCTTGTCTTTCGATTGCCAAGAGTCTTCCGCAATATTTCAACGAAAGAGGCATTGAGATGATTACTGAGGACTTGAAAAAGCACTTGTTATACGTTGCTGTTGATTTAGGTACGGTGGTGGGCTTCATGACGATTCTTCGCAAGAGTCAACAAGTCGCTGAGATATCGTGGATAGCGGTTAAGCCAGGATACCAGCATCAAGGAATTGGCTCTGCACTAATTGACCATGTTGTCGATGACCTTAGATCTGAAGGTGTCAAGCTGTTGATGGTTAAGACCCTATCCGAAGACGTGGAATACCCTCCATACGAGATCACTAGGAGATTTTACAGGAAAAAGGGCTTTATACGCTTGGAAACGATAGAACCTTATCCTGAATGGGAGCCTGGAAATCCCTGCGCAATCTATGTCAAGATATTGTGATAAATCGAAAATCATCTATAGTTTAGGCAAACGCCCTGACCATGATTCTCGATGTTTCGTGAAAGAGCAATTTCACGAAATATCTCAGGGAAGTTGTGAGGATTTCTAAAGCCTATGTGAGGCTAATGCCATAACTATTCCTTATGGAATACCCTTAATATGTTAGTTACTATCTTTTCTCTCAAAAACGCGTCAAAGTAAGGGTTTGTAAAGCTTTTTTGTATAGCAAAGCAGATGCTGGCCCTTCTCTTGGCCTCAGGACCTGCGGCTTCTGAAACAACCCTTCTTGCAGCTATCTGGCAAACTCTACCAAGTCTCTCCCACATTTCGTTTCCCTTAAACCTGCTGATTGTGCCTGAGAACTGTCTACTCAGGTTTTCATCATAAAGCAAGGGTTCAACGCCATACCTGTAAAGGCAAAGTCCGTCGGTGCAAGTCTCTTCACACCCGAAGAAAGGATCATATTGTCGCCTGCTTAACTCTTTGTACTTCTTTTGAAGAGTTTTTATCTCTTTAGCTATCGTTTCTCTTTCTCCTTCCTCTATATCGCTTTGAGGATAGGCGCTTGCAATGGTTTGGAGTATTTTTATGAAACTGTCCTTCATTTCCTCAACGTCCTCGTACTTCCACCCGTACTGTTGACCCCTTTTCTCAAAATATCTGTCAGCTGCCTGTATTATAACGCATTTCGTGAAGCCTACGTCCAGATCCAAGCCTTTCTTCCTTTCTTCTATGCTTTGTTGTATTAGAGGATACCCTACGAAGATGGCTTTCCAGTTGATTACGCCAGATAGAACGTACATAGAAAAGACCTCTTCAAACTTAGGATCCTCAACGACCCTCTGCGCAAGCTTATGGAACCTGCAAACGTCATTACAATAGGCTGAACAAGCCTTGAAAGGTAGGAAAACTTCTCTAAATCTTTGATGAAAAGCTTTCATCGCTTTCTTTAACTTCTGATCTTCCTCCTCCTTTTTCATGAGTTCAGAAGGTATTTTCACGTAGGGCACTTTCACTAAAAGTGCCCTATCGTCGCCTGCTGAGTGTACTGCGGCCTCTCCAACCCGTAAGGATGCTATTTTCCTTTCTTCTTCCTTATCCAGATTCATAGATCCGCCAACCAGGTAGCGATCGTCTCTGGAAACGACTCGGTGTACTATCTTCAGGCTGGTGTTCTTTATAGCATCTGGAGCTAGCTTCGAAGGTATCTGTTCAAGTATCAAGAAGCCCTCACCATAGGCTCTTATCTCTGACAAAACGTTACAGAAGGTTTCTACTGCCTTTCCTCTTATGTTGGAGGCCTCAGCGAAGTTTTCTGTGGACACGTTCTTCAGGAGCCTATGGGCTTCCTCTATTACGGTAATATGCTTCAAGCTACCTCCTTCGCGGACTCCTTGGGCAAGGTAGTGTTCGTATATGAACATCAGGAGCAGACCCATTACGAAGGCTTTTTCATCGTCATCTCCTATTTTTTCGAGTTCAATTATCGTTGGTTTCTTGAGAATCTCCTCGATCGGGATGGACTTCCTCGTATCCAGCATCAGGCCTTTGCTACCTACCCTGAGATTATTGATCCTAGTCTTCAAGGCCGCTTTCACGTCCATCGTTACCTTCTGTTCGTATCCCAGCCGGTCTACGAACTCATCTATTTTCCTGTATAGGTCTGTCAGGGTTGGATGGGCGTTCTGATGCCTCCCTCTTTCATTATCATTTGTCACTAAGTTCCAACCCTTGTCTTCGTAAATTTCGTGAATGCATTGTTCAAGAACGTATGGCATTGGCGCGTACATAACGAAACTAGCGTTAAACACGGATTTTAGCAAATCAATGTGCATTTGAACAGGCACTCCTGGCAGGATCTCGAAGGGATTTAGTCTGAAGGGAGAAGTTGCGTCATCACCTAAAGTAAACACCTGTAAGTCATCCTTCAGTTCCTCACTTTGTAACAACTTTCTGTATTCCGTTTTAGCTGGTTCTATCACGAGGAAAGGTATTCCTTTCTTCCACAGCTGTCTGATTATATGAAAACACGTGTTTGTCTTACCGCTTCCAGTAATACCTACTATAAGGCCGTGCTTATTCAGGTCCTTTATCCTAACTTGGTATTGCGTGCCCATTCGACGACCTTGGTCAATCACTTCTCCTATTTCTACCGCATCATCGTCATCGATTATCTTTGAGGCAACATCAAACCTTGCGTAATCTCTTACGAAGTAACCTGGCATCTCCTGAAGAGGCAAGTAAACAAAAGTCGAGAGTTCTGAAGAACTAAGAAGGCTCAGATATTTGTACTTGTGTTCGATCTGACCCGGAGGAGGAGGACCTGGGGTGGTAATCACTCCAAACTGCTTTACCTCTTCGATGAATCTGTGACAATCTAGAATCCTTATTGGATCGGGAATTGACTCTTTACCGCTAAATACTGACCCTATTATTGCTTTAGCCCTGCTGAATACCTTAGGATCCACCGACATGAAGTAAACTGCAACGTTCCACATGCCTTGAGTCTTACCAGCAATTAGTTTTTCCATGTAGGCTTCAAGTAACTCCATGTACATCCTTGCAATAGGGTTTCCCAGGTCCGCTCTAGTTCTTTGGACTGTTTCTGCTTCTACAATAAGGCGTAGTTCATTAAGGGCTGTATTGTAAAGCCTGACGATTTCTCTTTGTTCAACAGGGATTGCAATTATCAAATAAGCCCAATGCGAGCGATAGAGTCCTCTTATCATCCTTTCCATTTGTTCGACGTCCCTTTTTTCAGCCTCTATCTTTATCGTCGGAGTTCCAGTCAGTAAGCCAGCGTACTTGAATTCTTTCAAAGACTCCCTTACCTTAGCAGATTCTATTACCTTCGTCTCTATTCCTGGATAGCCGCTCTCCAAAGCAGCAATTAGGGTTTGTAGGTTGTCTTCAGCTGTAAGATGTCCCTTTACCTCTGCCGTTCCACTTTTCTTTTTGTAGGTTCCCACGTACAGGTTGATTCTCGTTGGTTCACCCACGATGAGGAAGATTAGAGGTATTCTCTCACCAGAAAGACCTGCAAGAATGTCCTCCATGAGGCTTCTCGCTGCCCTAATTCTTCCTTCAATATCTTCCCAGTGACGAGTTATGCCTATTACCTTCAAAAAACGAAGATCTTCTGTTTTCAAAGTCTCAAACAGCCCAGGTTCTTCTACTCTTCCATTTAACGAGTCTAAATAGTTTCGTTCTATGTAATCTATGTGTCTAGTGGAGAAGGCCATCTGGAACCCCTATCTCATATCTGTATGCTTGGAGCAAAAACCAGGAAAAAGATCACTAAAGCAACGATAAGAACAATTCCTGCTATTAACTTCTTTCTACTGCGACGCGTTATTATCGACCTGGTTGTCAGGTTCTTTGCAATTTTTGCTCTAACCCTCCCATCCTTGGTCCATTTGCCTTTTATCCAGACAGAATCTCTATCATAGACCATTCCTTTGAAGTCTCCTTCCTTTACTTCAACTTCAACTACATCTATGGGATTTCCCTCTGCATCAACTCGCTGCACTCTAAATCCTATCTTCTTCTTCAGTTCTTGACCCATCGTTCGTTTAACGTCTAACTCATAGGGCTCTCCTAAGACAATGCCCGTAAACTCAATGTTCCCTTTTCTGTCTTCTTCGATAAGAATATCTTCTCTTTTCTTACCTAATGCCCTTGATAAATTACGTATCTCAGTTGTCCGCAGTATCCCGTCGTTCCCGGGGGAGCCTTTCACCCACACAACATCTCCCTCTTTAAGCTCTAGTCCAGCAACACGAGCCTCAACAGGGACGTATTCTCCCCTCTTTTCGGGGAGTTCAAGCCAAAAATTAGTCAGATCCCCCTCAACTCTTAGGTTTTTTACTATCCCTTTGAACCCTCCAGTTCTTGCCCTGGAAAAGCCTCCAGAATTCCGACGTGCTTGCAATATGAGAACTATCCCCAAGAGGCTGAATAAAAGCCCTATCATGGCGTTTGTTATGGGTATAAATAAGAAGTAGTGCTTTCCTCCTGCTGTTAGCAAGAACAGTCCAAGGCAGAGTAGGGGAATGCCAACAATGAGCCGAGTTCCTTTCATACTCCATTTCGGCTTAATTACTATAAAATCTTGATCTATATTTGTGAAAGAGAGTAGTGCTTGAAAAATTAACGTGGCTTAGACTCAACAGTTTTTTCTTATATGACCTATCTACATGTATCTCTTCTCATAAATTCCGATGGTTACCTGTCTTTTCATCTAATTTGTGTCATTGCTTAGCTTTTGATAAATGGGTGCCTTTGAAACCTTTTTGAACTAAGCCCATCTAGAACCCATCAAACCCTTTTTAAGTAGAAAATTCAATTCTTAGAGATTAAGTGAGGTAATTTTTTTGTCAGAAGGTTCCTACGGGTCAGGAGGCGGTGATGCTCAGGATAAAGCCTCAGAAATGCAATCAAATCAGCAGATAGAAGAGCAGTATGCTGCTCAACAGACAGAAGGCGCCACGTCCTACGGTCAAAGTGAAAGTACTGAGAGTCAAGAGTCTCAGAGCGAGGAGCAATCAGAGGATTCGGAGGAAGAAGAGAAGGAAAATGAAAAGGAAAGCGGACAAAGCCAAGAATCCGTGGAAGACATAGAGGGCTATGCTGAAGAAGCTGTAGAAGAAATAATGTCAGGTGCGGCAGAGGCACTAGATCAATTAGGCCAAGAAGAAAGTTCATTCTCCTCGCCAGAAGTTAGAGAAGCTATAGATGACCTTCAGTCCGAAATTCCAAGTGACCCTATGCAGGACCTTTATGAAAGTACCACTGGACCTCCTGAGACGGACATAGACAAGGAATTCATACCTCTTGGGGACGCCGAATCGCAAAAGGCTCTGATTGATGATACACGACCAGAAGAAGTAATGATTTCGGACAAAGATGCTGATGCCAAATCTGAAGCTGAGGGGGAAGAATCAGCTCAAAAACAGGAGAATATGGAAGCTAATGAATCAAAAACTGATGAGGATGAGTTGTCTAAGGAGGGTTGGAATGTAGGACAGGACTGGAAGTGGAAAGAGGGGACAGGAGAAAAATGGGTTGATGAAATCGTTCAAAAGCTCAATTCCTTGATCGAAAAGGTTGAAAGCGGTGTAAAAGAGGAATCCGAGGTAAGCAGGGCAGGAGATAGGTCACAGGCTCCAAAAGATAGAGCTGATAGGATAAGAACTTGGGGAGAAGTTAAAGTAGTTGATAAAGAATTAGAAAAGCCTGTTGAACGCAAAAAACCATGGGAAGTTGTCACTAAGGAATCTGAACATGAAAAGGCTAGAAAAGATGTGGAGAGGCTCGAAAAGATAAGGCCAGAGCTCAAAGGAGCAAAGGATTCTATTTACTTGTTATCAGTTAAGGAGAAGCTTTTTGTTCTAGATAAAGATGGAAACATCTTGGGGGATGTCCAAACCATTTGGAGAGGGACCGAAGGGACTGATAGACCATCTACCAACTTACCAGAAGGAACGCATGTAGTGGACATGGAAACTGGTAAGGTGTATTCGGCCAGAACAGGCAAGTTAGAAGGAGAATTTGTCACTCGCTCAGATCTTGAAAGGCATGGTTGGCGCATGTCCGGGAACGAAGTAATAAAGGAGAAAAAATTCTCTATTTTTCTTCCTCCAAAAGAAAGAACACCTCACCGTCATGAAGCCTTAACGAAGGTCGTAAAGGAAGCAAAGGAAAAGGGAAAGCGGTTCTTGGTCATTAGGGTTCCTAAGGAGAAGGATTTGATGCCAAGGGAACATACCCCAGGATATGATAAGGTAGATGCAGCTTTAGCTAGATCAGAAAAGTACATGCCAAAGGCTATTAAGGATATACTTCACAATATGTTCAAAAATCCTGCAGAAACGATTCTCATGAGCCTTACAGGTGAAGCTGGATCTACCTTGTGGTCTGCAAATCTTGTTAAGAGTTTCAGCGAGGCGTACGCCATTGCAAAGGGGGCGGAGACGCGCGATGAAATAGACATAGCTGCAAGAATGTTCGCACACACAATTTCTGACTTCGTAGTTGGGACAGGGATGTCTGTAGCAACTTCTGCGGTCAAAATTGGGGCAACAAAAGGCGTTGAGGCAATAGGTAGGATCAGAAGAGAAGTTACCGTTCCTAAAGAAAGTGTAAAGGTCAGAGAAGAGGGAGCTATGGTGCCTGAGACAAAAGCCGAGACTGGAAAACCAATCAAAGATGTTCCTACAGAGAGAGAAGTTCCATCGCAGGTATCAAAGGAAGCGGACACTGTTGTCGACATTGAAAGCGCGGACACCATTCCAGTTCCCACGGAGCTTGCGGACACTATCCCAGGACCTCGTTCTAAACAGATAGAAGCTCCCACAGGAAAGCATGATAGGCTTTTCGAATATTACAAAAATGAGTATTTTGATGGAAAAGAAGCTGAAGCTAATAGATCGCTTTCATTCGTGCATGAAGGAGACATAAAGCAAGCAATAAAGTCACAAGAGTTCAAAAGAAGGCTTGACTCATATTTAGAAAGACATGGGCCTGCAGACCGTGAAACACTTCGTAGGTTAGATAAAGAGGTTGAAAAGTGGTTCTCTGATCATTTTGATACTCCAGAGGTTAGAAGAGGAAAGGAGATTATCTCAAAAATGGATGTTGAAAAACCGGGCTTAAAAATGTCTAGAGGGAAAGATACACCACTAAGGCAGCACCTTTATGGGGATAAGGAACACGCTAGAGATTTTGCGAAGATAAATGGAGTCGAAAGAACGTACGAGAGAATTGTTGATAAAGAAAAAAGCTTAAGAGCTGAGTTTAAAGAGAGAGAACTCAGAGAGCTTAGAGATAAGGATATCGAGTCCGTAAGGGATGAACTTGCAGAGAGGATGGCTAAGGAAAGACTAGAAAATAATGGAATAAAACCAGAAGAATTGTCTAAAGATAAGTTAAACGCGGAGATTAGCAAAGAAAAAGAGCGTTTAAGTAATCTCGAACGTGACCGTTTAGTAGACATGCTAGCAGAAAAAAGGGCTAATGAAAAAGCCTTCCAAGAGGCGTCTAGGATGTTCAACGAGCTTATAGTTGGATTAGCAAGAGAGGCCTTGGATCACCCAGATACTGTCTTGTTTAAGGCAGATTTTCACAAGCACCCTGATTTCGGGGGTGATAAATTAGGAACGCAGTGGAACCTTGAGTACACTACAAAAGAGGGGTATCGTGCGCTGATAACTTGGAGAGAGGACGGTCAGATCCTAAATGCCTTTGATGTAAAACCGGAAGGAACCAAAGTAGGTAAAAAGAGTGATGGATCACCGATAACAGTACCTTCGCCAAAACACACCTTTAGAAATAGGGAGTTCGTCTTGGGTAACGACCAGATATGGCTTAGGTTACGTCAGAGGGTTGGTCCTGATGCCAAAGTCAAGTCCGAAGAGCCTCGATAGGGCTCCAAAGAAAGTTATTTGTCCAAAATGCGGCAGAGAAGCGAAAATTATACCTTGTTACGTGTGTAATAGCCCTGTCGGAAGTCTCAGACTCACTTCTAAGGATAAATGCCCGTACTGCGGTGGGAAAGGGTATATAATATATTGCGAGTGGTGTGAACGAAACAAGCGGTTATCTGCTGAAGCAGCTTTAAAGGAAAGGCAAAAATCACTGAAAAGAAATCCCTTCTTGCCCTACTACGATGATAAGTTCTAGCTTTGCTTTTCTCAATGAAATAGTAGTGAACAAGAAGCCCAAACGGGCTATGAAAGACAAAAGCTAAGTTGCTTCCTTAACTAACAAGTATATGAGAGTAAATGCCACAACACTTCCCACTAGGTTAGCAAGAATAGGGGCCCTGAAGCCGAAGGCATCGAACAATAAACCACCGATATAGGGAGCTGGAAAAGCAAATATCCCCCTAAACGCCTGTAATTTTCCCATGGCCTCACCTCTTTTTTTCATCGGTACGCTATCTGCAAGTAAAGCAGCTATGGCTGGAACCCAAGCTGAAATCATTAATCCATAGGGGATCTGAAGTATTGCAAACGACATGAAGTCTTTTGAGAACAGCCAACCAGTTAAAGCAATCATTCCGATGAATTCAGAGATGAGAAGAAACAGCTTGCGTCCGTATCTGTCTATAAATTTTCCTATTGGAACCTGTGATATTCCCCAAACCAAGGAAAGAATTGTGGATAACAGGCCGAGCTGATATTTTGTAAAATTGTAGGTTTTAACCAACATGCCATAAAGTATGTAAGAGCCGAGACCCCATGCGAATGCATCAACAGTTAGAGCAAGATAAAATCCCCTTAGGGTGAGTTCTGGCTTAAACATGCTCCGTAACGCTGTCAATAGAGATTTTCTCTGTTTAAGTCCCCTGTGTTCTTCGTTAAGAGTTTCTTTAATGAAAAAAGCCGTCAGCATAATTCCAATGAAATCCACGAGGATACATCCAGCAAATATGAGGTTGAAACCAAACATCATGGCCAAAAGTCCGCCTATAGGCGCAACAACTGCAGACGCGATTGTTGACGATGCCATTATCACGCTGTACGCAGTCCCTCTTTCCTCTCTATTTACAGACTCTGCTATCAACGACGCTATAGCTGGATTGTGCTGTTGAAAAACTTGCTGAGAGTCCCATGAAAATGGCGTACAAGATGAGCAATGGCCAGGCTTTTGCAAATACACAAATGACTATGGCTGTAGCCCTTAGCGCATACGACAAGACGATGAAAGGTTTTCTACCAGATATGTCTGATAATTTTCCCCAGATAAGAGAAGAAATTGATGAAAGTAGGGTTATAATTGCCCTTAAGCCACCCAAAATCGACATAGAGGCCCCTAAACTTAAGACGAATGGCTGCCATATTGGAAAAAGCATCCCGTAACCTATCGATCCTATGACTGATTGAACGAGCAAGATCCTTATGTTCCCTTTTAACGCCAGTCCCCGCTGAAGTCGAGTTAACAGGGTTGTCTCAGCCATCCTAACACCTGTCTTCTAAATTTTGAGGAGCAAGAATGCTAATAAAGGCAGTCAAGTTGTTTTTTGGACACAAAACTTAAGTTTCTCTAAAATGCCTGAATTCTTTGAAAATTGAGCATTCACCAGCTTTCATAGTTTCTTTCT
>CAYZRF010000023.1:0-3349 GCA_964480775.1 uncultured Nitrososphaerota archaeon | reverse complement strand
TAGGCTAAACCACTTACAAACTTGTTTTTTGCAAAGACTTGCGTGGCAAAAAGCAAACCACCGGGCCTCAAAACCCTAGCAAGTTCCTGAACCGCTTTATCTGCACCCTCTCTCATGAGGTGAAGGACCCCCATGCAGACAATAGCGTCAAAGACATCGTCTCTGAAGGGCAGTTTTCCCTGAATATCTGAGCCAATAAAGCTTATCGACGGTTCCACGCTCTTTCCATACGTTAACGCCTCGATGTCGATGTCAACTCCAAAGAAATCGGCCTTCCATTCCTGGCGCAGAAACTCCATAAGCTGCCTACCATACTGACACCCTGCGTCCAACATCTTGGGCTTATCTGTTGAAACCAGCTTCTCCTTTATCATCTTAAAGTGTTTTTTCTTCAGTTTTTCAAGGTGTGAGAAAGTCTCCGGGCTTATAAGCCCGTGCTTAATTACCCTTTCAGGGCTTAGAAATCTAAATGACGCCCTTGCATCCCTTCCTTCGACAACTTTGCTCCCCCTCTTTCTCGCATATCTAATGGAGGAGGGTCTCAAGGAGTGATTTACCGCTAGTATGAAGTCCTTCCTACACTCTTCATCGATCTCGAATCCTAGCTCGTCTATTTTCCTTTCCAGCTTCTCCAGATAAGAGTTGATGGCCTCTTCCGCTTCTTTGGAAAAAAAGACATCCAAAACCTCACCCTTCCCACAACTTTAGCCTTTAGAATTGTGGGGTATCCAGTTCTTCAGCTCTTTTTCAACTAAGATTTATTATGTTTGCAGTTTGATAAGCTTGATGTCACAGGGAATTGTTTCTGGATTAGAGAAGCTCGTTGATAAAGCCCTTAAAATGGGAGCATCTTACGCAGATATACGTTATCAGTGCTACGATCACGAGTTGATAACGGTCGAAAATAAAACTCTGAAAAGCTATTCTTCTAGAAGACTCAGCGGTTTAGGAATCAGAGTTATAGTAAACAAGGCTTTGGGATATGCCTCGACCAGCGATCTGACAGAAACTGGCCTTGAAGAAGCTTTGAAAAGTGCCATTAAGATAGCGCAGTCAATGAAAAGTGAGAAGAAGGGTTTTGCTGAGGCAGAGGTCATTAAGTCAGAGGTTAGACTTTCGATCAAAATAGACCCTTTGGACGTCTCCCCAGAAGAGAAGGTTTCGATAACTATGGATGCAAACAAAGCTGCATGGATTAGCGATGAGATAAAAAGCGCCATTACAAGGCTTGGGCTCTCGAAGAATTTCAGGTACTTTATTTCTTCCGAGGGGTCTGAGGTTAGTGTTGAGACAAGCCTTATTGGACTTGGACATGAAAGCGTCGCTAAGGTTAACGGAGTAATGGAGAGGGTTCCCTATAGCGAATCCATGTGTGCAGGCTTCGAATTCATAAGATCTAAGGACTGGAACTCCTTTGCTTCTGATCTTTCTAAACTTGCAATTGATGCTGCTGGCTCTAAAACTCCTCCGCCTGGAACATATACTGTAGTAGTTGATCCCAATGTAGTCGGGCTATTGTTACATGAAGCCTTTGGTCATGCATCTGAAGGAGATCTGGTCTCGTCTGGCGAATCAGTACTACATGGCAAGCTTGGAACGCAGGTTGCAAGTGAGTTGGTGACCATAATTGATGAGGGAATAGTAGAGGGAGGATACTTTTACCCCTTTGACGATGAAGGAGTCCAGAAAGGGAGGACGGTGATAGTTGAAAATGGAGTTCTTAAGGGCTACATTCATGATAGAGAATCTGCTCTTTATTTCAACGCGGAACCAACTGGCAACGGGAGAGCTCAGGATTTTGAGAATCAACCAATAGTAAGACAAACTAACTACTACATGCAACCAAGAGACCATACGTTTGAGGAGCTCATTGAAGACATAGATTTTGGGATATACGTTAGAGGGATGGGAGGTACTGGTGGTCAAGTCGAGGTTGGCATGGGAACCTTTACCTTTAGCGTAGGCCCATCAAAAATCATAAGAAAGGGCGAGCTGGCAGAGACTGTAAGGGGAGTAGTCATTAGTGGCATGATACTTGAGACCCTAAAAACCATCGATGCCGTGGGAAAAGACCTGATGATGAGAACGAGCGTGTTCGGCGGCTGCGGCAAGATGGGACAATCTGTTCCAGTCGGTTTCGGAGGACCTCACGTCAGAGTTCGGAAGATGACAGTCGGAGGGAGATGAAAAAATGAGTTTGGCAGAGTTTGCAGCTGAGAAGGCTTTGAGTAAAGGTGCGACAGAAGCTGAAGTTTATGTTCAAAAGAGCAGAACCATTCGAGTGGAATTTGCAGAGGAAATTGAGAGTTTCAAGGTAACAGAATCAATAGGAATGTCTCTGAGAGTCGCCCTAGGAAAGAAGATTGCTATGTACTCTACCTCAATCTTAAACGAGGATGAAATCCTCGAAGCTGCTGCTAGAGCTGTAAAGATAGCAAAGATTGCTCAAGAAGATCCCGATTGGAGACATCTGAATAAGAGGTTTGGTAGTACCCCCGTTGAGGGGTTTTACGATGAAACAATCAAGGACTTGAGTTATGAGGAGATAATTGATGCCTTAACTTCGGCCGTAGTGCGGATGAAGGAGTATGATAAGAGGGTTACTCCGACACGAGGAATCCTAGGAATCTCTACTTCGAAGATCTCAGTAATGAACAGTTATGGGGAGAGTTGTGAGAGAAAAGAAACAAACGTAACCGTTTGGATGAGAGCAAAAGCAGAGGATTCAGGGAAGAAAGGAACTGGAACAGAATATCAGCAGACAAGGTTTTGGAAGGAAATAAGCTTCAGAGATCTAGCTATTAAGACTGCCGAAAAAGCTGTTAACTTCTTAGAAGCCAAGCCCATTCCGAGCGGAAAGATGCCAACCGTTATCAGAAACCAAATCTTCGCAAACATTCTCGGAGTCATCTTGAGCGGCCCGATAAATGCTGATTGGGTTCAGAAAGGGAGGTCGCCTCTTTCAAACAAACTCGGAACACAAATCGCTTCTGACAACATCACGATAGTCGATGACGGAACCGTTAAGGGAGGTTGGTTAACAAGACCATTTGACGATGAAGGACACCCAACTCAGCGAACAATTATCGTAGAAAAAGGTGTTCTGAAAAACTACGTTTATGATACTTATACGGCCCTAAAGGAGAACAGAAAATCTACTGGAAATGCTCTCAGGCGAAGATATTGGATGGCGCCTCAGCCATCGCCAAGCAACTTGATCTTGGAACCAGGAAAGGCTAGCGTCGAAGAGATGATTAAAGAGACTGATAGAGGGATATACGTTGAAGAGACCATAGGAGAGTGGCTTTCGAATCCTGTTAGTGGAAATCTTAATGCAACAGTAACCCAC
>CAYZRF010000022.1:0-31585 GCA_964480775.1 uncultured Nitrososphaerota archaeon | reverse complement strand
GAAGCCTAATTCCGTCTAATTTGTATTCAAACGAGGCTTTCTTAAACTCTTTCAAGACCTCCTCAATGCTGTCAGCATCTATCGCTAACATGGGCTTCAACGGCCTAAAAACCTCGATTCTTATGCTTTCTAGAGCCTTTGCTCCTCTCTTCTTCGCCTTCAAAGCCACCAACGAGATATCACCGTTAAGCATAACTGCCCTCCTAACAAGCTTTGCTGGAATTTGGAAGGCCTTTGCAATCGCGTCCTCCATAAGGCCCTCGTGAAGACCAATTCTCATCTCTCCAGTCAAATTTCTGGCCAAGAATTCGACTTCATCCGTGTCTGCAAGGGAAAACAAGGAGAAAAGGAGTTCTTCTTTAAGCTTTCGAGATCTTGCTCCCCTTAAAGAGGCTATCTTATCGTAATAGGAACCCACCTCTTTAATTGTAAGCTTTTGTTCGAAGAGGAATGACTGCTTTTTTGATCCAAATTTCTCTAAGGCCTTCTTAAATCCGTCTCCTATATCAACTGCCTGAACCAAGACCTCATATAGCTGTTCACTATTAGCTTCTGTCATTCTTTTGAGAACAGATAGCAAAGCCCTCCAGTTAACATCAAGTTTCCTTTCATCACCCGGAGGAAGCGTTTTTCCTAATAAAAACAGGACAGCGTTCCTTACCTCTTCCTCCTCAAGATCCCTAAGGAATCTTGAGACAAGATCGATCTTTTCGTTTCTGGAGCTTGTCATCGAGATCTTCTTTGCAAGCTCTACGAGCTCTTTGAAATCAGTCATTCATATTAGGATGCCTTCAAGGAGTTTAAAAAATATGGAGGAGCTATGAGATTCCCTCAACTGCCAAAAGGACTGGATTCGAAGAAGCTGGAAATCCACTTAGGTCTGCTTGGAGGTTTTATCTCTAGCATCTGCTTCCAAGTCTCATCTGTTAGTCGATTAGCCATTGGTTGCTTAAACTCATAGTAGGATAGGGATGGGCCAGCTGCCACAAAGAGATATCCCTCTGCTGTTGGAACCACGACGAAAATCAAGTCAAGGTTTCCTACGCCTTCCTCAAGAACGAGCTTTGAGTTTTGATCCGTATGAACATCTGCAACTAGAACTGTACTCTTGCTCCTTTCATCTAAACCTTCTACAATCATTTCTAGCATATCAGGAAACTGCTCAAGGAAGATCACTTCATCAGAGCTTAATTGTTTCATTTCCAGTTCCTTCTTTGATATCTCCATCGACATATCTAAGACGTACTTTAGCTGGAGTAACGCTTTTTCTTGGGTTTGATTTAAGAATCCAAGCTCTTTTAGACCAGTTCTTGTCATTTCAACAAGGCTTGATAGTCTGTTGTAAACTTCAGGAACTGGCTCAATGTACGCCGTAACATTTGGAATGGGCACTGGGGCAGAAGTTAAAAGAGGAGTGTAGCTTTGCTTGGTATAAAGTATTGTGTCATGCCTAAGTTCTGCCCAAGAGGCAAGGGCGGCGTGCAACTGTCTTCTTTCCCAGGCCTGAGTCCTCATGTATGAGGGATAACCCTCACCTCTGGGCTCAATTAAGGCTTTCAAGGTGTAGATCCAAGCCCAGTAGAGATTCTTGCCCCATTCACTCCCATTAAGACCTGAGAACTCCTCCCTCAGCTCCTCAAGATTTTCCATATATCTTTCGTAATCCACATCCCCCTCTCCTTGAAGGATCTTTAGAGCCTCTTCTGATCCGAGAACGGCCATGAAATCCAGCCCCCTTGGGAAAACCCTTGTAGGTCCCAAAGGAGTGTAACCAAGAGTAAACGGGCTTCCTTCTCCTGTAAAGGATCCAACAGAAGGAGCAACAAGCTTTTGAAAAACGTAAGAGTCTGGAACAAAGCGCTGACCCATAAACCTCATTCCCATGCTCTCCTTAAGACACTCCTCAAGCTCTTCGGGAGAGAGCTCCATAGCATAGCAGTTTCCAGTCCCAGAAAAGATTAACGGAGTTCTCATTTCAAGTAGCTTTCTCCTAAGCTCGTCCAACATTACTGTTTCAGAAAGGTTTATTGGCGCAAATTCAGTGCCAAAAACCTCCTTAATTGCTTGGAGATATTCATATGGTGTGAGATCATCGACAAATCCAACGAAAAATGAAGTGACAGCGTAAATTTCGCTCCATATTTCCGATCCACTTATATTTTCTTTCTTAGCAACCTGCATTGCTGCAACGATCAGAGAAGCTTGAATAGTCAACCTTCTAGCTTCTTCCTCTGGAATTATCCTGCCTCCTTTTATTAAGAAGGCCATTCTGCCGTACCACATCATCGCCTTGAAGTATTTTTTCAGGATTTCTGACTTTGTATAATGTCCCCTAGGAACGTATTGGCTGTAATCTTCCTCATAACCAAATATCGGGCTCTTAAAGAAACCCTGATGTCCTTTTATCAGGTTAATTTCCTCAGAAACTTCTTTGGAAACATAAGACGGTGGTATGTAAGATTCATCCAGTAATTTCATGGCAACTGAGAAGTACGCGACATTTCTTCTCGCGGCTTCCTTCAGAGAACCATCAAGATTGTCGTATTGCCTCTGGCTTTCCCTCAATAAGACCTCTGTTAGTTCTGTAAGCATTGGAAATAGGCTGTTTTCCTCTATTTCGCTTAATAAATGATCAAACTGGACATGATACAGGTGGAGCATAGAATCGCTGGTCACATATATTGGTATTCCGCTTTCACTAAGGGATTTATATGCAAATATAACGTCATTTCCATGCCAATTTACCACCAAAAACCCGTTTTTCAGGAGCTTCTCTCTGGAAATAGAGTTGAAAGGAAATACCTTCGTAACCTGATCAAAGTTTGAAATATCCTTCGGGCTAAGTGGTAAATCATACTCTGGGATGCTAGGATGAACCTTAATGCGTTCCGTTGAAAAAAATTTAGTAATAAAGTCTTTTGGGTTCTTCATCATGAGAGGAACTGGTTCAACTGAATCAGGCTCTCTAACAAAGGGATTTCTCAGAAATAATATAGCTGATGTCGCTAACACAAGCAATACTACAGCTCCGACAATAGAACGATTAAGCATTTATCTCAAGGATCAAAAATGGTTGGTCATATAAACTGCTTGGCAATTGTTCAATAAATGTTGAACTAAATGAAGGATGCATCTGGTTTAGCTGACATTGATATTTTTGTGTAATGTTAGTAATCCATATTTGTATGTCTTTTGATGTTTTTTCTGCATTTGTCCTAATTGCTTGTCTTATTTGCTTTTTCACATTGAATGTGCTGAATATCCTGATTCATCACAGACATAGATCAGATAGAAGGTATCGCAAGGGGGAAGTAAGCAGACCACCAGAATATCCAGTCTTTATGCTTGCGGCATTCGGAACCATAGTCTTCTGGATAGAGGTCCTTCTGTATCCTTTACTCGTTCTTACAGGTTTATTTTCTGAAGCTAAATTTTCATCATTACGGATAAACCTTCCCTACAATCAGTTTCTGAGGTGGATAGGGCTTGGCCTACTTGTGTTTGGATTCTTCTTATTTAGTTGGAGCGTTTTATCTCGAGGACGATATTCAGTTTCTTGGGAGATGTCTGAAGATCACGTGCTTGTTACATGGGGTCCTTACGGAATAGTAAGACACCCCTCATATCTTAGCTATTTTCTCATGTTCTGTGGTCTTTTTCTACTTCAACTAAACTTCTTGGCAGCTATTCCATTGTTGGCTATCCCAGGCTATGTTCACATGGTGAAGGAAGAAGAAAAAATGCTTATTGAGAGGTTTGGAGATGATTACCTAAGATATCAAGAGAGGGTTGGTAAGTTTATTCCTAAGCTTAGGAAGAAGAAAAATTAGCTTGAAAATCATTTTTCTTGCATAGGTGTATCTAGTACCCCCGGTTCCAAACGTTAAAATAGATAAAGGGCTTGTAGCTATCGGTGCAAGATATGGGGTCTAAAGTCCCATTGGATGAGTTTTATGGGCTTTCTCCTTCCGAAAAGGAACTGTCATTGCTCTATTTGGGCTATTCAGGAATTCTTGTAGGAATAGGAGGAAAATACGTGCTCTTTGATCCTGCTGATATGCTCAAGGGAGCTGAAGAATCTCTCAAAAAACTAGATGCTGTGTTTTATACCCACGGCCATTACGATCATTTCAATCTAAATTCGGCTAGAGGTATATTTGAATCGACGAATGCATTCTTCATAGCAGAAGAATCTGTATATGACGAGATAAGGGAGTTCGTGCCAGATGAAAAGAGGTTCCTTGCTAGGGTTGGGGAATTTCGCGTCGGAACTCTAAATGTGAGTGCGGTTGAGGGATTGCACGTCGGTAAAATAATGCTTTTCAGACTTTCATCTGATACTTGGTCTCTTTTCCACGGAGGAGACTCAAATTATGTTCCTTTGCCCTTTGAGGCAGATATAGCCATTCTTCCGACAGGAAAACCTTCACCAACGGCATCTCCCGAGGCGGCTTTGAAGATGGCGCTGGATCTCAAACCAAAGATAGTGATAGCGGTTCATGGATCCGATACTCAGCACAAAACGTTACAAAAACTGTTATCTGAGAGGATGCCAGACGTAAAGTTCTTAGCTCCAGAACAAATGGTTCCTACCAAGTTTAGTTTCAAATAAAATTAGTTCAAAATCAAATAGGAGGTTCCTCCCACTTACAAAACTCTCTCAGCAAGACTGTGGCATAGCACCCCTTTTCAAGCCAAAAAGATAATGTAATATCATTTTCACCAGTATCGACGTTAAGTAACTTGTGAGTCATCGAAATTTTCCTTAGACTTCCCTTATCTCTTAGCTTCCTTACCTCAAGTTTGAAATCCTCTGGCTTTACCCCCTCTCTCTCCAAAACTGATTCGACTATGTCTCCTGCTTCATTTTTTGGTAGCTTGGACTTATAACCAACTACCGGGAAAGCAGGTTTCCCTCCTTTTATGAAATCTCCATCAATAGGCTCATTTAAGGGATGCCCTCTTCTCATTCTTTCAGAAATCATTAGGTTAAACAAGTAGGACTGATATGAATTTATGAAGAACCTCAGAAGCCTTAGATCTAGCCTCAATACATCTCTTATCCCAGATATTCTTTTCTTCAATCCAATTCTTCTCACTAACTCGTCGTAATCTCCCTCAAGAATCAATCTTCCCAGCTCGTGATTCCTGGTCCGTCCTCCAAACCGTTGATATCCGTAGTAATTAGGACATCCCCTTTTCTTCAACTGCAAAATCGTTTCATTTATTACCTCTGTATTTTCCACGTCCTTAACCTTGATTTTAAAGAAGTTCCCCTTTAGATATCCCACCCTAACTTTTCTTTTTGCCCTAAAATAGCCTAAAACCTTCAAGCGATCCTCAACTTCAAGATCTTCAGGGTTTATTTCTTCATAGGGGATGGAGATTTTCTGAACCGCAATGGCTTTTTTGTCCTTTAGTCCAGCCACGCCTATAACTTTTCTTCCTATCTTCAGCTTATCAGCTATTAGGCTGATGACTTCCCTTGTAGAGAGGTCTTTCTTCCAGATCACTAGTACGAGATGATTCCCAAACTCATCTGCCTCTATAATAGAGTTCTCCACTACAATGAAGTCTTCTGGCCTCTCCTTTATTCTACCGTCAATCCCATGAGTGTTTGTAGCATAAAAAAGCAGACCCAGTTCTCTGTCGATCTGCGAGAATGTCTCTAAATACAATTCCCTCTCATAAAAGGACCTCTTTAGTTAAAACCTACCTTAATTATAGCCAGATCATTAAAAGGTGATTTATGTGAGAATAGACCTGAGAATAGTGAAAAAGTTAGCTGAAAATGTCTCTAGCGCTAAGCCAATGCTAAATGCATTCGATGAAAGGTTTTTTTCCCGGAAAGGATGAGGAAAAAGAAATTGTAACCTCCTACTTCTTGTTTATGACAGCCATTGATCATAGAACAAGAATAGGAAGCACATATCAGAAAGAAATAAAAGGAGAACTGTTTTTCGGTTCAGATCTTTTATTTAGACTAGTGAAACTCAAGTACGATGTCGATCCTAATTTCTATATCCCAAAAAACATGGCGAATATTTCGTTGAACGATTTCAAAGAGGTGTTTATGCCTGAAGGAGTTATATTAAAGGATCCGGAGGTTAGAGTGGCCTTGCTCAGGGATTTGGGTTCAAAGCTGATGATATTACATGACGGTAAGTCGCTGAACCTCCTAGATAAAGCCATGGGGAAGATTAAAGGTAATCCAAAGGATCCAGGACTTTTAGAGCTTCTAAAGACCTTTATCGCTTATTCGGATCCTGTTGAGAAGAAATCATTTCTTTTAATGAAATTTCTGAAGAAAAGAGGCATTTTCACTCCAAAAGATTTGGAAAACGAACAGGTTCCAGTGGACAATCATCTGCTCAGAATTGCTATAAGAACTGGCCTGTTAAGGCTTGAAAAATCTTGGTTTCCCTTGCTGAGAAATGAAAGGGACTCTACGTTGGAAGAAGACATCGTTTTGAGAATGATGACAAGAACTGCGTTCAAAATAGTGGCAAAGGAAGCAAAAATATCTCCTTTCTTGCTTGATGACTTCTTATGGTCTCACGGCAGATTCATTTGCACCAATGAGAATCCTAATTGCAAGGAATGTAGTATAAGGACTGCCTGTTTGGGAGAAGGAAGCTGGTTCTCTTGGGCAAATGAACCCTTTAATGAAAATTGGTATTATTAGTCTCAAGCCCTTTACAGTCGTGTGCTGTGAGTTCCTATTGTTTTCTAACTGTTCCCCGCTTGTCGATCAAACGAACACTAGGGCTGGCTTCCCAGGTAGTGCTCTAGACGCTCTCTCCTCCTTCGAATATTCCGCTTCCTCGATAATTACCTTTTTCACTCCAGTTTTCTCAGCTATCATAGGTTTCAGTGCCTCTAACATTTTCTTCTCCATTTCTCTTTCAGTGTTAATCCATGCACCATGCTCCTTAACGAACTCCATAACGAGATCTTTAGCTTCCTTTCCCCTCTCTTTTAAGAATTCTCTTACAACGGACATAGCTTTCTTAATATCTATTGGAGGCTTAAGCTGTTTCAAAATTTCTATCTCTTGATACTTCCATTCTGGGGCCACTATGATCTTCAACGTTTCAGGTTTCCCCTTCAATACCTTTAGTACGCTGTTTGCGTCTTCTATAGTGCTCTCAACTATATGATACGCTGTTTCTGCCTCTAAGTCAATGGCTCCCTCGTCAAACTCTGGCCATGGAGCTAGAGAGATGAAATCCTCGTGCCCCAACTGATGCCAGATCTCTTCAGCCAAGTGAGGAATCACTGGAGCCAAGATTCTAATCCACTTATCTAGTAAATCTCTCAACAGCATGAAGTTTCGTCCGCCGTATCTAATATAGGTCTCCATGTCTCTAAGGGCTATGAAGAAACCTCTTATCGATGCATCTCTCGGTTTAAAGGATGAAAACATCTCATCCACTTCCTTTATCGCGCTGTTCATTCGAGAAACTATCCACTTTTCAAGAAGCTCGTTTTCGGCTCGATCGCCAGACTGAGAGCTTGTAATTATCTGCTGAGTAAGCTCATAGAACCTTCTTAAGCTATTACCTACAGTTCTGGCTCCAGCTTCCCTCCAGTCCAGCACCGTTCCCAGATCAGCCGCACTAATAACATAAAGCCTGAACCAATCGGCCGAATATCTCTTAGGGACGTCCACAAGAGGTATGACATTTCCTTTGCTCTTGGACATTTTGGCTCCTTCTCTAATGACTGGTTCATTTAGCGTGAACCTCCTTGGCCAATGTTTCTCTTCGAAAATGGCAGCATGATGGAATATGCTGAATGTAAGGTGATTCGTTATGTGTGCTATCATGGTGTGCCTTTGATCAACAGGATACCAGTAAAGGAACTCCTCTCGCATTTTGCGTAAATCCTCTACGCTTATGCCCACATTTCTGCTTACTTGCTCAAGATCTCCTTTGCCTAGGAAAACGTAGTCCCAGAATTCTGGCTTCAGATCCTCTTTTGAAAGCTTTAACCTCCTTATATGATGTATAACTGTGTAGAAAGCCATGTATATGGTGGAATCGCTCAGCGATTCTATTATCCACTCAGGATCAAATGGAAGCCTAGTTCCTATCCCTCTCTTCCTGGCGCACGGCCTCTTGTCCAGCCACTCAATTGTGTCCTCAAAGAGTCTACGATACACTTCAGGAATAATATCCATGTTATTCAGCGCTTTTCTGGCCTTTTGCTTCCAGCCAGGAGCGTTAAAATCTAAAAACCACTGGTCGGGCAGGACTGCGACCATTACCTCTGCTCCACACCTACAACGAACTGGCAGGACTTTAGCCGTGACCTCATATACTGGAACCGCATCTCCCTTTTCTCTTAACCATGAAACAACTCTTTCCTTGACTTCTGCTATCTTAGTTCCAGCAAAAGGTCCTGCGACGAGGATCCCTCCGTAAAATTCCGCTTTATAGATCTCTTTCGTTGCCTCTTCGAGACCATGGAAATCTTCTTGGCTCCTTATTCCTCTCTTTTCTACTGCTTCCTTCGCTGGGAACTCGCCGTAGCCTGGAACATCTATTATGTGTATTGGCTCTATCGGATCAACAAGCTCTTTGGCAACACCAAACTTCTCGGGATCCCTTTTTACATCAACAAGCGCTACATAATCAAAAGGTGCGTGAGCTGGAACGCTATAAACAATGCCAGTTGCATTATTTACATCCACAAATGAAGCTGGGAGGACAGGTACCTCTGCTCCGTTTGGAGCTCTAACCCTTAAACCTACGAGTTCTCTACCTTTAAACTTCCTAAGAAGCTTGAAATCCCATCCTTGGAGCTTGAGTTTATCCGCTGCCTTCTCAGAAACAACCCATTTCTCATCTTTGAGATCAAGCTCTACATAGCTCTCCTCAGGATGAACCCAAACGTTTGTAACACCGAAAATAGTCTCTGGCCTAAGTGTGGATGCCAAGAGTACTTTTCCATCCCTCGTTCTAAACTTTACCCCGACGAATTCTTGAACTTCGGCAGCTATCTCATCTCCTCCCATTATGTCGTCTTCCCCTACTGCCTGCCTTTCCTCGGGGCAAAAGAGCAAAGGATAGGTGCCTTGGGTGATATATCCCCTTTCCCTTAGCTTGAGGAATTGCCAAGATACAAAGGCATTGTACTCAGGATCCCCTGTTGTGAACTTATGTCTCCAGTCTATTGAACAACCAAGCGCATCGAAATCGCTACTTATGACTCCAGAAAAGAATTTTGCCACCGCCATAGGTTCAACGAACGTGGAAACTACTTCTTCTACTTCCTTAGGATCCTTTATGTATAGAGAAACATAGGATTTGTAAAGTTGCAGAGTCTTAGGATCTTTTCTCCTAATCCTCGCTGATATAGCCTCTATGGGAGTGCCAGTTATGTGAAATGCCATTGGGAAAAGCACGTTATACCCCTTCATCCTGAAGTACCTTGCGAAGACATCGCCCACAGCATATGTTCTACCATGTCCTATGTGAAGTGGTCCAGAAGTGTAGGGATAAGGTATTGTGAAGAGGAAACCAGGCTTATCGGAACGGGGATTAGCCTCGAAAACTTTCTTCTCTTTCCACTCTTTCTGCCACTTTTTCTCTATCTCCCTAATCTTCTCTGCGAATTCTTCAAATCCCCGTCTAGCGAAGCAGATCACCTATTCCGCAAACGGCGAATTGATAATTAAAAGTTTATCTTTTAACTGAGACAGTTTGTCTGTCACGAAAAATTTGTAAGATCATTTATTTTCATCCTTTCAAAGAGAGTAATCTCTTAGCTGTCTCACAACCCTTCTTCAAAACTTCGTTTTCATCTAACAGTCTAAGACGGCGTCTTTCCATTAGAATCCTTCCGTTTACGATCACGGTATCCACATTTTCTGGAGTAGCGGAGTAAACCACAGCCCCTATTGGGTCGTAGGAGTGCACAGTATGCACTTTCCACATGTCTAATATGTTCAAATCTGCCAGATATCCCTCCTTTATCACTCCAGCTTTAATTCCTAGAGCCTTTGCTCCGTTAACTGTAGCCATTTTTAGCACATCTTTAGCTGTTATAATAGCGGGATCTTCGTGGTGCACCTTGTGAAGAAGGGCGGCAGTCTTCATTTCACTGAAGAAATCCTGCCTTCCAGTGCTTGCAGGTCCATCTGTGGCCAAACAAACGTTTACTCCCTTATTAGCAAGTTCTATTACGGGAGAAACGCCATCTGCTATGTACATATTGCTTGTAGGGCAGTGGACGGTGTTAGATCTGGTTTCTCCTAGATATGAGATCTCCTTATCGTTTAACTTGCACGCATGAACCCCTATGAACTTCTCGTCAAGTATGCCCAAGTCATAAAGGAGTTCTGCATCCCTCTTTCCCTCTCTTTTCACGAGAAGCTGCACGTCTGGTTCGCTTTCAGCAAGATGCGTATAATAGTTCCTACCAAACTTGTCTGCAAGCTCTTTTGTTGCCACAAGCAGGTCGTTTGAGACAAAACAAGGGTGCATCGGACCTGGCATGACGTTATCGTACTTCTCCATCAAGCGCTTTAAGTCATCCAAAACATCCTCAGCCTTCTCCCGAAGGGATTCATATGCCTTAATTTCATAAAAACCCCTGGATAGGAAGCCCCTTATTTTGGTGTCCTCAAACGCCTTCAGGACTGCCTCAAAGTGGGGGTTGCCGTAGTGCATCTCCATTGTGGTGGTTACACCGCTCTTGATGTTCTCAGCAATGGCTAGCATTGCTCCATTGTAAACGTCCTCATAACTCATCTTGGGCACAATGGGCCAAATCGCCGTTTTTAGGCAATCAAGGAGTATCATATCAGCCCCAACTGTCCTAAGAAGAACCTGAAACATGTGGCAGTGCATGTTGATGAACCCTGGGAGGACGTACTTCCCCTTTGCATCGATGACCTTATCGGCAGAGAAAGACTCCCCTTCAGATCTGCTTCCAACGAACTTTATCTTGTTGTCCCTAATTAGAACGGAGCCCTCCTTTAGTATGCCCCTCTCATCGTCCATCGTGATTACAGTTCCACCGAGTATGAGCGTATCCAAGTTGGTCCCCAATACTAGATCTTACGAGCTACTTCCCTTTAAGCTGCTCCATGAAAAAATTCATCAGTAAGGGTTAGATTGTTAGTATTTCTGCCTCTATCTCATTTCCTATCTTAAGAAGGGCAAAAGAAGGCTTCACTATAAAGGGAGGAATTGGATTGGTGGGACTGCCTGGATTTAGGTAAAATCTGCCCTCCTCCCTCTTCAAAAGTTGTTTATGTGTATGCCCAAACACTAAGACATCCAACTCATTCTCAGAAGCTAGCCATCTGGCGTTTTCACTCAACCCTATGTACGAGCCCGTATCGTGTTTTATCCCTATTCTCCTGTCATTTATCTCCAATACCTTAAACTCTGGGAACTCTATCCTTATATCAGGGTAATCCATGTTTCCGACCACAGCTTCGACAGGAGCTAGACCTCTGAGTTCATTGATTACACCAATGGTAACAACATCTCCAGCATGCAATATTAGATCTACAGCTGAGAATTGATCTAGAACCTCCTTAGGAATTTTCTTTGCTCTTGTAGGTATGTGAGTGTCCGATATGACTCCTATCAGGACCTCTTTATCCATGTAAGCACCTATGGTATGACCTCTTCTAATTTCCCTGTCTTAGGATTCCATGCCTTGACCTTAGGACCCTTGACCTTCTTTTCCTTTAGTAGGAGGAATCTGTTTGATTGTTTAAGCGGAATAATAAAGAACTCCTCAACCTCTCCGTTTTCATGCAAAAGAACAAGCTTAAACTTGTTTTCGGATTTTTCTTTTGTTATTGGATCCCTGTATTCTAGAAGAGCAAACCTTCCCCTTGAATATATCGTTCTTAACTCTCTCTTTCCTTTCTTACTGATAGTAATAGCCTCTTCTAGACCTTTCTCAACTTCAGGCATCATGAATTTGAACCCCTTCAGGTTTTAAGGTTGTTCGGCTCCAGAGGGATTTTATACGCCAAACATGTACTTGCATTGATATGCAAAGAAAGAAAATTCAGATAAGGGAAACCCCATCTACAATAACTCCCGTGTTTGCGGATGAGGCTATGGTAGGAATTTCAATAAAAGCCGTATCTAGAGGCGGAGATGTCAAGAAAGAAGGAGTTGTAAGGCTGGGCTTTGTAGACGTTTTGAGGGGACAAATGGTTGCTGAAATAGTTATCCTTCCTGAAACAGCAAAGGCTCTATACAATGCGCTAGGCGCAACTTTGAAGAAACTCGATGAGGAGTTAAAGAGCAAGGAGATACCTAAACCTGCAGAGAAGGGAGAAATATCGACTGAGTACATAGGGTGATCCCCTTGCCCAAGGTGGTCAAGCCCTGTGCTGCTGGCGACTACTATAAGGTGACACCAGACGAGAGAATGGAACTGAATCTGAGAGAGGTTGCTCCTCTACTAGAGAAAGCTGGCTACAGGCTTGGATTAGTTTCAGGGGTAATGATAGCTTTCGTGGGAAAGGGGAAGGAGTTCAGCCTATTTTCAAACGGTAAACTGATGATAAAAGGCGTAGATACCACAAATGAGGCCTTGAAAGCAGCTGAGGAAGTTTATAATTTGATAACATCGAAGGTTAAGCACTAATCCTTGAACTTCACATTTAGGCTAATATCCAATCCTTCGAAAGCGTCCAGGATCTCTATTTTTATCATTTTGGATATCTCATTTCCCTTCGGCATGTCTAGCTCTATATCTATGGTTTTGTCCTGAATGACAACTGATTTCACTTTTCCCATGCTAACTATGTCTCTACCAGTCATAGGATCCAGTACTCCTTTTAATAACGTCATGACGAAGTTCTTGTCGAGAGGTCTCCTTCCTTTCTTTACCTCGTACTTGGCTATGGCCGTTCTCAATCCGCCTATTGAAAGAGCTGCGCAGTGGTACTTTATTGCAGGAAGCCCTCCTAACTCTTCCACGATTTCCTTAAAGGTAAGTTTCTTCGCCTCTTCAAGGGATTTACCCTTCACCAGCTCTGTCATAACAGAAGTAGTAGCTATGTTGGATGCACAGCCATAAGAAAGGAATGAAATATTCTCTATTCTGTCCGATTCATCTATTTTGAGGAAGATCTTTATCATGTCTCCGCAGGCAACGCTCCCAACAGTTGAGGAAACGTCGGCATCCTTCATTTCTCCCACATTTCTTGGGTTCATGAAGTGGTTTATCACCTTCTCAGTGTAACCTATCCTTTTCCATAGTTCCTTTACTTCATCACCTATTTCCATGTTCAAGACCTCCATAAAGTGGGCTGATGCTTCTCATTTCCCTTACTATTCCCTCCAGAACCTCTTTGGCATAAAATATCTCCTCTTCGTTTGTCCACTTACTAAGACCCAAGGCTACAGAACCATGAGACTGCTCAAATGAGCCCCCAATAGCTAGTATTACATGGCTTGGCAGAAGCTCTCTGCTGTAACAAGCCGAACCCGTGTTTACAAACAAGTTCTTCATGCTGGCCTTTAGCAGGATCGTTTCACCTTCGACTCCAAAGAACGAGACGTTTACATTATTGCAGACCCTCCTGTCCCCTCTGGGGCCATTTAGCTTTGTATCTGGGATCTCCAAGAGAAGATCCATCAGTTTATCCCTTAATCTCTTCATACGGACAATGTCCTCCTCTGTAACGAGTTCAATTGCCTTGGCAAAACCAACAATGCTTGGCACGTCTTCCATCCCAGGTCTTAAACCGAACTCCCTAGGGGATCCATCAAATAGGGGTTCGAGCTTGATACCTTCCCTCACGTATAGAGCACCTACCCCTTTAGGACCGTGAATTAGCCCTGATGAAAGCGTTAGAAGGTCCACGTTTACCTTTCTAACGTCTATATCAACCTTACAAAATCCCCAAGAGGCATCGCTATGAAATATGACATCTTTTTCTTCGAAAATATCACCTATGGCCTTTAAATCCTGAATTGTTCCGATTTCAGGATTTACAAATTGAATCGAACCTAAAATCGCTCCAGATAGGATTTCTGAAAGGTTTTCCTGCTTTATAAAGCCTTCGGAATCGACAGGAGCCAGCACCGGGTTAAAACCCATCTTTCCAAGCCTTTCTAAACTCCTCAGCACGGAACTTTCCTCTATCCTAGATGAAATGACCTTCCCCTTTTTTCCAGATGCCAGGGCAACGCCTTTGATTGCAAGGTTGTTACTCTCGACCCTACCAGATGTAAAGACTATTTCCTCAGGTTTGGCCCCTATTTTCCTAGCTATTTTCTGCCTTGCCTTTTCTAAGGCTTCTGCAGCCTCTTCCTCCATGCTATGACCAAACTCGCCTCCAGGAGCCGCATAGGTGTCCTGCATGTACTTAACCATTTCTTCAATGACTAGAGGGTCAACTCTTGTCGCCCTCATGTTATCTAAATACACTGGGAATTTCACTGGCATCAATGATTCCCTTGATCATGGAGTTAAAAATATTGAAGCATATTACATCGGAAAAATAAGCCTATAAATAGAGGATTTAATTTCATAAATGCATGTGTGCAGGCTTCGAGGCTTTTTAATTTTGTTAGAACCTTTAGATTAATCTGGAACTATTACAGTTCCTGTTTTCCCTTCTAATGCCTCTACAGCTTTGTTTAATGATGTAATTATTGCTTTCTCTCCATGTGCTTCTTCTATGAACCTTATGCAAGCTTTAACTTTTGGTCCCATGCTGCCTGGCAAAAAGTGCCCTTCTTCAAGGTACTTCTTAGCCTCAGACACGGTCATTCTATCAATATCCTTTTCATTTGGCTTGTCGTAATTCAACTTTACCTTCTCTACATCCGTTAGGATCATGAATATCTCCGCTCCTATAACCTCTGCCATCCTTTCTCCTGCTAGATCTTTGTCAATTACTGCCTCTACGCCTTTCAGCGACCCATCTTCCTCGATCACAGGAATTCCTCCACCGCCAGATGCTATTACCACCACTCCTTTGTCATAAAGTAGCTTTATGGGCTCCGCTTCTATAGTCTTAATGGGATCCGGAGAGGGGACAACCCTTCTGTAAGGTCTCTCACCATTTGGCTTCACCTTTCTGATGAAGTAACCTTTCTCCTTCTGGTATCTCATGGCTGTCTCATAATCGTAGAAAGGTCCTACTGGTTTGTGTGGATCCTGAAAGTCAGGATCGTCCTTGTTCACGAGTACTTGAGTTACAACTGTGGCAACGGGTACTTTCAACCCCCTTTTCTTGAGCTTGTTCTGTAGGGTCTGCTGTAGCATGTAACCTATTTGGCCTTGGGTCATTGCACCACATACATCCATTGGCTGAGGTGGCACACGTTTTGCAGCTTCCTCTTGTTGAATTAACAATGCTCCGACCTGGGGACCATTCCCATGAGTTACGGCAACCCTGTAACCCCTCTTTATGATTTCCACTATATGATTGCACGTTATATCGATGTTCTTCAACTGCTCCTCATAGGTCCCCTTTTCATGGGCCTGCTTTATCGCATTCCCTCCCAATGCTATTAGCAATCTTTTACCTTTCATAGGTTTTCCCTCCTGTGAAATCATCGGTTTGCTCCCGAAGGTCTTGAGAACAGAGTCGCATCTCAATCATAAATTAAAAGTTTGTCAATCATTGTGAGAGGAGAGATGTTCGTTGAAAAGCTGAAATGTGCTAGGTGTGGAGAAGAGCATGATCCCGATGAGAAGGTTTTCTACTGTAGCAAGATAGACGGCAGGCTGGATATCTATTATGATTACGATGCAATTTCAAGCGTATTAACTAAAGACGAACTTGTCAGGAGGAAAGGAGGAACTTGGAAGTATAGAGAACTTCTGCCAATAAAAGAAGGGACTAAGGTTGTAGATTTGGGCGAGGGAAATACTCCTTTGATTAAATGCGAAGATCTTGGGCGTGCAATAGGCCTCAGAAATCTATATGCAAAGGACGAGACCAGAAATCCAACTTGGTCGTTCAAGGACAGGCCTATGAGCGTTGGAGTAGCAAAGGGCATCGAATTTGGTGTAAAAACCGCAGTGATAGCATCTTCAGGAAATGCTGCAGCTGCTCTAGCAGCTTTTTGTGCAAAGGCAAACATAGATTGCGTCACGTTTGTTCCGCATTTTGCTGGGGCCGGAAAAGTTGCTCAACTCATGCTGTATGGGGCAAAAGTTGTAAGGCTAAGGTGGGAGGAAGAAGAGGATCCAACAGTAAAAATGATGCTAGAAACAAGCAAGAAGTATGGGTGGTATCCCTGCCCTAGCTTTGGAACCTTTAACCCCTATCAGTTCGAGGGAAATAAGACTACGGCTTATGAAATATGCGAACAGCTAAATTGGGAGAATCCAGACTGGTTGTTCATTCCTGTTGGAGGAGGAGGCTTACTTGCAGGCAATTGGAAGGGCTTCAAGGAGTTCAAAACTTTAGGCTTCATAAGATCCCTTCCAAAGATTGCTGCTGTGCAGTCAACTGGATGTGCCCCATTGGTGAGGGCTTATGAGCAAGGAAAAGATCCATTTGAGATAGAGCCATGGGGTAAGCCTGAGACCATAGCTACAGGACTTGAAGACCCATTTCCCTGGGATGGGGATGCGGCTCTGAGGGCCATAAGAGAATCCAAGGGAGCAGCGGTATCCGTGACAAACGAGGAGATACTGGAAGCACAAGAGTTGTTGGCTAAGGAAGAGGGGATATTTGCAGAGCCCTCGGGGGTTGCGTCGTTAGCTGGTTTGATAAAGTTGCGAAAGGGAGGATTCATTGATAGTGGGGACCTCGTAGTCGTGGAGATCACTGGAAGTGGGCTAAAGGACCCTAACGTAGTGGCTGAGCATCTGGGACTTCCACCAGTAATTGAACCAAAGATGGAGGTCGTAGAACTCTATTTAAAGAATCTTGGGATCTAAGAGAGTGTTAACATAATATTAAGAGTAAGCCTCTTTTCCTAGAGATGATGCGATTGTGGAGGGATTTGTATGAGTGAATTATATGGGAAAGACCTCCTGACTACGCAGGAATGGACTCTTGACGAACTTGTTGAGGTAATTAAGCTGGCTGAAAAGCTTAAGGCTATGATACAAAGGGGAGAGAAACCTCCGAGGATTCTTGATAGGAAGATCTTCTTCATGCTATTCTACGCCCCATCAACAAGAACTAGAGGAGCATTTGAGGCAGGAATGGAGTTGCTCGGAGGACACGCTTCATACATTGACGTGACTACCACTAGAATAAAGGCAGGAGAAGCTGTTAAGGATGTGGCCAAGATGTACGATCTATACGGTGATGGAATTGGTGTAAGAGTTCTCGATAAGGCTATAGACTTCAAGTATGGGGAGGGACATAAGATCATGAGGCAGTTTGCTGAGGTAGCGAAAGTTCCAGTTATCAACATGGCTGACGACACGTATCACCCAACTCAAGCCCTAGGGGACATAATGACGGTGATCGAGAAGTTAGGAGAGATTCAAGGCAAAAAGTACACCATAACTTGGGCGTATTCAAGCAAGCTAAGAGGTCTATGCAGCATTCAATCAGAGGTGTTAATTGCGTCTAGGTTTGGCATGGATGTAACTGTTGCACATCCGCCAGGATTTGATTTAGATCCGAAGGTAGTTGAGATGGCAAAGAAGAACGCTGAAGATGCTGGAGGATCATTCGAGATCGTTAGCGATTTCGAGGAAGGTCTGAAGGGAGCAAACATCGTATTTCCGAGAAGCTGGGTCACTTGGGAACTCCAAAAAATTGGAGCTTCCGCATTTGGTCTGGAGAAGGAATTGGAGATACACAATAAATACAAGAACTGGAGGCTTGAGCAACATCATGTTGAAGATTTGATGGAAAAGCAAGCTTTTGTTACCCATGTCTTACCCGTTTTTAGGGGTGAAGAGGCTACAGACGAGGTCATGGACGGACCAAACTCTGTAATATATGAACAAGCAGAGAACAATCTTTACGCTAAGATGGCAGTTCTTGCGCTTACAATGGCTAAGGAAATCCCAATATAACCCCCTTTTCTCTTCTCTTCGACATTTATCATCTCTAATGGAATATAAATTGATGATGTTAGAGGTTAGACAAGTTTAGACACACAGAAGAATCTTTCCTGATAGAATCTTGGTTGGTTTGCCCTAACTGGCTGGAACCTTTCTTTTTGCTAGAATATCTTGGCTCCTTAAAGAAACTGTATGAGGTTCCTAAACTTCGCCTTATAGCGTGTGCTACATTTTTCATTTTGAGATAATAGGCTGAGAAAGATAAGATAAAAACGGCTTGCATGAGAAGAAAGTGCTGAGTTCTAAAGATCTTAGAAATTCTCTTCCACCATCGATCTAAAGATGAGATATGCAGGTTCTCTCGAGAACGAAGAGGTTCTCCAGATGGATAGAGTTAGAATCAATGTAGAAGTTGTCATGTAGCTTAGGATTGACCAGAAACTATGCGACATTGCTCCAAAGAGCACCTCAATTGCTAAGGCCGTTGGAAGAACGGGTAGCCATTTAGAACCTATGAGGACAAGTAATGACATGCGACTTAATGAAGAAACGAGTAGTAGAATATTCAACGACAGGAAAACTTCAAGTTTTCTCCCATACAGAACCATTACTACGAGAAAGGACGCAACGATGGAAACTATGTCAAGAGCAACCAAGGTCCTGCTAAACTCCCTTTCAACAGAATCAATTTCCTTAAGTCCAGCTTTAATGAGGCGAGTTAGCTTCTTTCTAATTATTATAAAAGACGAAAGCAAAATTCCAGTTAAGGTGAGGGCAATAGATAAGATAATCTTGGAGGTTACCTCTATGGTCTTTCCTAAGAAGAAAAAAGAAGTTAAGTGAAGAATGGCGAAAAGCAAGTACAGCCCGCTTTTCCACCCTCTCTTTCTCCTTATAGAGAAGACCTCTCCTATTCCTAAACCGAAGAATACCATGGTTTTTCCTCCATGAGCTTTAAGTAAAGGTTCCTATAACCATCAATCATCTTCTCAAGTGGGAAATTGGATATCACCCTCTCTCTAGCTGCTTTTCCAAGCTTTCTCCTGAGTTCAGCGTCTTTTGCGAGTTTTTCTATGACTGAAGCGAGTTCCTTGGGTTCGGGTTTAACAAGGATCCCAGCATCTCCCAACACCTCAGGAATTCCTCCTACACCGGTTCCAATAATCGGAAGGCTTGCTGCCATAGCCTCCAAAAGGGCAAAGGGACTTCCTTCCGACCTACTGGGAAGGACGAAAATGTCAGCCCTGTCCAACACGTTCTTAACGTCTCTTACCCCAATTATCTTGAAATTTCTTGATATTCCTAGGCTTTTGGTCAGAGCTTGAATTTCCTCCAAATACTCCTTATCGGTTATAGGCCCGACCACCTCGAAGACTAATCTCACCCCAGAACTTAGCGCAAAAGCCGCAGCCCTCGCCAGTAAATCTATACCTTTCACTTTGTCCACTCTCGATACTGTAACAACTCTGAGAACTTCTCCATAATCTTTTCCTATTTTCCTATTCATAACACTGACGTCGGCACCGACATCTATATTAGTGATAGCTCTCTCAAATTTTGAAGCATCTACTCCGTTCCTTATCACAAGAAGCTTTTCTTCCGAGGCACCTATCTTTAGTTGATCTTTTCTTATGGACTCCGAGACTGAGACTATGGAATTAGCATAAGAATGGCTGGTTCTTACTACCGAGTTCATAACTCTTTTGAGCAATTCCCTTGACCACCTTTTTCTCCTCGTCCTTTCCAGCCATATGTCAAATTCTCTTAGGAAAGAGCCATGCTCTGTCAGAACTAACGGATAACCCCACTTAACTTTTGCAGCTGCCCCTGCCAGCCCCGCCAGTCCCGCATTGGTGGAGTGAACTATGTCAAACCCCTTCAGGTCGGTTCCTAGCAAGAGAACTTCAAGTAGAGGACGAAATATACATGCAAGTTCGTATGCGAAGCCTATAAAACTCTCTTGGTAGAGATTTAGCTCCTCGTAAGCTT
Source organism: uncultured Nitrososphaerota archaeon (assembly GCA_964480775.1). Classification (GTDB taxonomy): domain Archaea; phylum Korarchaeota; class Korarchaeia; order Korarchaeales; family Korarchaeaceae; genus QMVU01. The sequence goes on along the minus strand of CAYZRF010000022.1, from coordinate 11,623 downwards.
CTTTAGCCATTTCCCAGAATTCTCTAGAGCATAATACCTTTATTGGATCCAAGTTGGCCATTAACTCAACGATTTCTTCTATCCCCACTCTCTCTCCAGAAAGGAACAATTTAAGGCAGTCTATTACACCCTTAAAGGTATCGGGATGGGCTTTATGTTTCCATCTTCTGCTAAACAAAATGTGAATCCTTACTTTAATTCCTTCAGGAACTTGCAATATGAGATCAGATTTCTCATGAGTTGTTATAGTCAATATGGTGAATTCAAATTCCTTTAACCCTTCAATTAGCTCTCTAACCCATGTGGAGATCCCTCCGATGTCAACAGGGAAGCCTCCTTCCTCGATAAGTACGATTTTTGGCTTCAAACAATACACCTTGAGGATTCCATGTAAAAATGAGGAAAACCATTTGCTCCAAGAGAAAGGCTAAACGAATGCATTTTTTAATTTTTAAGAACCTTGGATTGTTGTGGTAGAAGAATTAAGGCAGAACAGTAAGGTGCCAATAGGATTTCCTGTTCTTGATGAGGCGATAGGAGGGGGCCTGCCAAGAGGAATTAACGTTCTACTCTTGGGTCCTCCAATCTCTAGCAAGGAGATTTTCTCTAAAAAGTTTACACACGTTGGAATACTTGAAGGTGATGCTTGTATATTCACCACAACTGATAGAACGGCGGAGGAGCAGGAAAGAGAGTTTTCTGAACTTAACATGAGGATAGAGGAAGCGAAAAAGGAAGAGCGGATTGTATTCATTGACATGTATTCCAAAACAGTTGGTCTGGAGACAGAGGAGATCCCGTACATCAAAAGGGCTTCTAGCATAATGGATCTATCCGGATATAACGTCATAGTGAGGGACCTTCTAAAGGAGTTTTGGATGAGACATAGGCCAGTTAGGTTTGTATTCGATACGTTAACGAGCTTATTCACTTACAACAAACCTGAAACAGTCTCTAGGTTTCTACACGCTCTTTTTGGAAGATTGCGAGCAAGTCAAAGCAACGGTCTTTTCCTATTTGATAAGGAGACTCACCCACAGGAGGTAGAGCACATCCTAATGACATTGGTTGATGGAGTGCTTGAGATGAAAAAGGAGGGTGGAGAAGATTACGTTAGATATCTAGCGAGGAGAGGAAGTTCTCTTACTACTAACTGGTTTAGATATAAGATCGACTAGTCTTGTAGTCAATTCCCTTATTCTATTCCTTTCTGGTTCTCCCAAAAAGTACCGTGAGCATAAGCATCAAACTTAACACGAGAAGCGCATAACACACCACAATTCCCAACAAACTGTGTTCTTCCATTCCAAAAGAGATGAGAAGTTTAGAAAAGAAAGAAACCATCCCGTTTAGTACTAATAGAATAAAAGCGGTTCTAAACGGCCCATAGCTAAGAAATATGTAACTTGTTGCTGCTCTAAACCTTTTCTCGTTAATTGATACTTTTAGCATAAACAAAAGCTCGAAAAAATATCAGAGATAGGATTATTATAAGAAAATCCAGTAGGCTGGAGAAGCTAATCAGTTACATCACCTTCCCAAGAGTTTCTTTATTTTTTCGCTAGCCTTCTCCATTTCAAGGAGTATTAATCCAAGATTTGCTCTAGGATCAGACATAGTGACTAAGAGAGCCTTTTTTCCAGCCCCCATTGCTATGATCTTGGCCTCTTGCCCCTCTACTATAACTCTCTCTGCCACTCCTTTCTTTAGTTCCGAGAAAGCAGTTTCTGCCGCTCCAACCATCGTAGCAGTCATGGCTGCAAATGTTCTCGAGTCTACATCACTAGGCATTTCACAAGCCATAAGAAGCCCATTTCTCGACACAATAGCAGATGCATAAACCTCTCCAGTAGAGTTCAGGTCCAAAAGAACCTTTTTTAACATATCCCTAAGGGTTATTTTTTCTTCCACAAGATCACCCTCTAAAAATCGTATCTAACAGAATTCTTAGTCCCTCCCTGACCCCCTCCTTTTGGGTAGCAACAGTTCCTACAACAGGTACATCCTCCCCCAATCCTAGTTTCGCTCGGACCTCTTCAGGGCTTAGAGCATTAGGCAAATCTTGTTTGTTAGCAAACACTATACAAGGAAGACCATATGCTCTAGCCTTCTTAAGCATCTCTACGGCTCTAGGGAAGGTCTCTGGCATGGTACTGTCCACAACAAGGATCACGGCAATAGCTTCACCTCCAAGTTGCTCAAGTATTGGATCGAACCGTTGCTGCCCGGTGGTGCCAAAAAGATCAGCGAAAAATCCCTCAAATTCCACATGTCCAAAGTCTAGAGCAACGGTTGTTGATTCCCTATCCACGCTTACGGCCCTTGTAGATAAAGCGTGAACGACAGAAGTTTTCCCAGCATGAAAAGGTCCTGTAACGAGGATCTTTGGAATGTAAATGCGCACCCCTCCTGGTTTTATCAGTTTGAAGGGGACCCTTTTGCTTCTTACTACTTGGCCGTCGACTTTTCTAACGGTGAAAATGTCTCCGATTATGACGTTCCTTTCTATCGAAGTTAGCTCTATCATGTTCTCAAAAAATTCCTCAATTCTTCTCCTGACCTCGGCTTCGTATCCCCAATCAGCGAAGATGCAAAGAAGGGAAGCGTCATAAAGAGTAACAAGCCTTCTCCAATCCTCGAGCTTATCAAGTATTTTTAAGCCACATTGATCTAAGGCGGTCGATAGGGAGTCTATTACCAGGAGGGACCCGCTCTCCTGCTCTTCTAGGGCCTTAGCTAATACTGCAGTTATCTCTTCAGGACTAGTTGGATCTGAAACAGCATATCTTCCTTCCCCAGAGAGACCCATAAAAGGAGTATAAGCATCTATGAAGGAAAGCTTCCCCCTCTCGCGATAATTCCTCATATCCCAACTAAATCTCTCTGCATCCTCTATGATAGCCAGTATCCTCTTTGTGTTGGTGAAGTAGACGACAGGATCTCCTACCTTTAGTCTGTGGTGACAGATGTGATAGGCAAATAAGGCTCCGTTTATGAAAGGAGAATGATAGAGAATAGTGGTAGAACCATCTTCAAGTCCTCCTCTCAACATGTCATCTAGCACAGGAATTCCTGTCGGTCGTTTCATCTATGATAAGATCCTTCAAATAGATATAACTATTCCTCTCCCACGCTGTATCACGAAAGGATATGCGTTCAAGCTGTGGTTAACTCCTCTCATTTTCCTTACATATAACTCCCTAGAGAATGTTGTGCCCTCTCTTATCAAGCGAAGTACAATAACCCCTGATGCCAAGAACTCCTCGACCCCGTACCTGCTCAGCATATTTGTTCCGGTTGGGATCTCCGAAGTGGCAACGGTTGTAATCTTTAGTTCCTCCAAGGAGTCGAAGAGTTCCTTAAGGTACATCCTTATGATGTTCTGAGTCGTAACTCCGCCCTCATCCTCTTTTAAGACAAGAGGAGCTATTGGATCTATTGCAAGCCTCTTTGCGTTTAACTGGTTGATGTGAAGCTTTAGTTCCTCAGCTATTCGTTTGGCACTTATTTCCTTTATATCTGAGAAGAAAGGGGATATCTCAAGGATAAGAAGTTTGTTCTTATCAATAAGCTCCTCTAGGTCCCAGCCTATCGAAGCGGCATCCTCTATTATCCTTTCGGGCTTCTCGTCTATGGTGACAAAGATACCGCTCTCACCGAAGTAACGAGCTCCCATGTAGAGAAATTGAAGGGCAAAAGTGGTCTTGCATGTTCCTGTCTCGCCTGCTACTAGATAGATCCTTCCTTGGGGTAAACCTCCTTCTATTAGCTCGTCGAAACCTTCTATTCCAGTCCTGACTCTTTCAATAACATGACCTTTTTGGACCATTCTGGCTCAAATCTCAATTAAGGGGAGACTTAATAAGTGTTCTTTATTTCTAAATAGTAATTATTACTGTTAAGGAGGAGACACAAGCATGATGTCAGAGGTAAGCCACTGGTCTTTGGGGACTAAACTTGAAAAAGAGGAAAAATATCAGGAGGCTCTTGAGCATTATCTCAAGGAAGCTGAAATCCAGAAAGAAAAGAAGAACATTGCAATGGCTGCTCTCTCCCTTTTATCGGCTGCAAAGTGTGCGTTGAAGACAGGAGACAAAAAAGCGGCCATAACATTGTTCGATTTAGCTGGAGACTCCTACGTGGAATATGCTGATTCTACAGCTTCTATATCTCCGAGATCTTCAATTTGGGGGTATAAAATGGCATCAAAGTGCTACATGTGGGCGAATAAGTTTGAGAAGGCTGAAAAGGCCTTAGAAACGGCAAATTCGATGGAAGATAAATTAGAACCATCTAATGATCTTGGAGCAGGAGTACCGTTGTTTAGACCTTATAAGAAAAAAGAAAAAGGGGAGAAAGAAGAGAAGTGAAGCCTTGGGGGGGTTAATCTGCTTAGAGTAGTAATGACTACCGAGGGCACATATCCATATTTTAGGGGCGGGGTGAGCACTTGGACGCACAATTTGATCACAAAGCTTCCAGATATAGAATTTTATCTTGTCTCAATAGTTCCTAGCCCCTTTTTTAGGATTTCTTATCATTTACCTAAGAATGTGAAGGGACTAGTAACTATTTCTCTGTGGGGAGAGGAACAGCCTAGTGAGCACTTCAATCCATCATGCATCTCAATTCTGAAAAAGATGATTAGAACAGGAACAAGCGAGGTGGAAGAGGAGTTCATCCCTAACTTCAAGGATTTCCTTGAAGAGGTTCTTCTAGGTGGAAAGAATCCTAGAAGGATGGGTGAAGCCCTTAGGTACATGCGAAATTTCTTCGCTGATCACGACTACAAAAAGACCTTTAAGAGCGAAGCTCTGTGGAAAACATACCTATCAAAGCTTGGAGAGGATGAACTCTACTCCAACATGACGATATCTGAGCTAATAGACCTTGCAAGGGTTCTTCAGCACTTCTTGAGGGTACTCATATTCCCGTTTCCAGAAGGCGATGTGTACCACTCCTCGGCAGCTGCTCTGTGTGGGATCCCTGCAGTTATCTCTAAGGTCGAAGAAGATGTCCCTTACCTCTTGACGGAACACGGTCTCTACTTTAGGGAGAGGGTACTCGACACTGTAAGATTAGTTGAGAGCTTTCCAGCTAAGATCTTTTGGCTAAATCTCTTTCGAGCAATAGTGTTGACGAACTACAGCTATGCTGACAAAATTTCCCCTGTCTGCGGCTTTAACGTAAACTGGGAGAGGGAGTTCGGTATTAAGCAAGAAAAAATAGAAGTGATATACAACGGAATAGATGTAGACAGGTTCAGACCCCTTCTTATCCAGAAAGAGAGGGATATGAAGAGAATAGTCCTCATGGCAAGGGTTGACAAGCTCAAAGGGATAATCGACATGGTCGAAGCCTTCAGCCACGTGAGAGAGGAGGTTAAGAATGCTGTGTGCCAAGTCTTTGGTCCAATAGTCGACAAGAAATACTACGCAGCCTGTGTCAGAAAGGTGAAAGAGCTGGGTTTGGAAAACTCATTTCTCTTTATGGGCCCGACCAACCAGCCAGAGATTGAATACAATAGAGCTGATGTGGTTGCCCTGCCGAGTATATCTGAGGGATTTCCTTACGCTGTGGTTGAAGCGATGGCCTGCGGTCGCCTCGTCGTAGCTACTGACGTGGGAGGGGTTAGAGAAGCTCTAGAAGGCTGCGGCATAGTCGTTCCTCCTAGACAGCCAAAAGAACTTGGTAAGGCTATCGTAGAAGCCCTTCTCAACGATGAGATGAGAGATGATTTCGGTAAGAAGGCAAGAGAGAAGGCTCTAAGGTTATACTCCGAAGAAAGATTTCTGGCGGACTACTTGCGCTCATATGTAGAGCTACTATCTGAAAAGAAGATTGAGGAGGTAACGAAATGACCGTAGAAATATTCTCAGAACTTGACAGTTTGGCCATGGCTGTTTTGGAGATAGAAGCTGACGTTAAGGATTACATGCAGGTTGCAGCTATACTCGAGTCCCTTGGTGTTACCCAAGAGATAGCTAGGAGCTATGGGTTTGAAGATGTTTTCTCTCTGTCCAAGGCAGTTATAGAGCTAATAGATTACTATAAATCTAGAGAAGAGGCTGTGGGTGAGGAAAAGAAATCTCTCATTGAGAGAATGAAGGAAGGAGCCCTCCTCTTTCTCTTGGGCTTGCTTTCAGGCTCACCATGGCTGCTGTCCACCATCTCCTTTTCCTTAACTGGGATCTCTCTCTATTCCATAGTTACTGCGGATATAAGGATCGCTACTGTTATAGGTCTTTCTCTTATAGCTAGCCTCCTTACCACCTCGGGGATACAATCAGTTTTCATGAGAAAGGTTCTCTTTTACTTCTACCAATTGGCTTACGGTGTGGCTTTAAAGTTTTTAACCCTTTACTATCTGATTGGAACATCTGCTGTCCTTTTATCTGGTATCTTATTTTATTTCCTTCTCTCCTGGGCTTTCTCTCAAGATCTGACTTCCTTAGGGCTGATCTATTTTGCAGCCCTCTCCGTGCTCTGGTTAGCAACAGCTCCCCTCTATACTCTAAAAAAGTACATTTCTCTATTCTTAATTTTTATCCTATCTCTTTTCGTAGTTAACGTTGCCTTATACGAAAGTTCCTTAGAATTCGTGAGGGCCCACATGTATGGGATTTTCTTTGGAATTCTAGCAAGCCTGATTTATATCTTCGTTTACATATACATGAGGCTAACTCTCCTCAAGGCGGTGAGCGAAGAGACTGTGGTAAGGCTGCCGAGCCTCTCTCTAACCCTCCTCCTAGGAATTCCATACTTCATAGCCTCAACCCTCTACTTCCTCCTCCTTACAGTCGATCAGCTCATCGTTTGGGCGAGAGTTGGAAATCCTCTCCTAATGGACTTAGACTATGAGACAGGAAAGAACTTGGCTCTTTTGATACTTCCTCCTCTTTTTGGACTCATTCATTATTACTTGGTTAAGCTATACAGGCTCATAGAGAAAGGAGGTAAGGCTAAGATTAAGGATCGCTCCGAATATGGTGAGCTTCTTGTGTCCTTTTACAGAAAGGTTGTTCTATCTCTAACTGTAGTAGGCATTCTCATTTTACTCTTGGTCTATTTCCTCTCAATAGAAGGGAGAATACTTTGGAAAATTCCTGAGAACTCCATCCTAGTCTTGATAGCAGCTGGAATTGGAAATATTCTTCTTACACTTGTGCTGATAAACTCCCTCATATCCTTCTATCTCTATAGACCAAAGCCCATGATCTATTCGCTATCCTTGGGCTTGATTCTAAACCTGATCCTCAGCCTCCTGCTCTCTCATAGCTATGGAATATATTACGTCTCTTTAGGCTATCTTTTTGGATGTTTAGTTTCAGGAGCCATCTCTACCCTTCAAATACTCAGAAGCTTGAAAAGGATAGCTTATTATTATTACACGGCTTTTTAGGTGATGCCTTAATGTTTGGAAAAGTTCTGGTTTCTGGGGGGGCTGGCTTTATAGGTAGCCACGTAGTAGAACTCTTATTGAGTGAAAAGGAAGTAGAGCAGGTTGTAGTCATCGACAACTTCTTCACTGGTAGCCTAGATAACTTGAAGGCCTTTCTCGAAGACTCCAAGCTAAAAGTTATCGAAGGAGACATTAGGGACAAGGAGCTCGTTAAGAGGTTCGTCAAGGAAGCAGATTTCATTTTTCATCAAGCTGCTGTGGTTTCGGTTCCCTTATCTATAGAAAAACCAGATCTCACTAATGATGTGAATGTTAACGGGACGATAAACTTGCTGGAGGCCGCACTAAGCTCCAATGTGGAGAGGTTCGTTTACGCATCCTCTTGTGCTGTTTATGGCAACCCTACATCTCTTCCAATCAATGAGAAAAGTGAGCTTGACCCCCTTTCTCCATACGCTGCCTCGAAACTGGCTGCAGAGTCTTACTGCAGGGCTTTTTACGAAAGTTATGGACTCAAGACAGTTTGCTTGAGGTATTTCAATGTATATGGTCCCAGACAGGCTGGCGGAAATTATAGTGGGGTGATCTCCATATTCATGAGACAGGCCTTACAGGGACAGCCTCTAACAATAAGAGGAGATGGTAAGCAGACCAGGGACTTCGTATTCGTTAAGGATGTCGCCCGGGCCAACCTACTAGCTTCTTTGAAGGAGGAAGCGATAGGAAAGGTTCTAAACGTTGGGACTGGTAAGGCTATAACGATAAATGAGTTAGCTGAAAAAATCTCCGAGATGGTTGGTCATAGAGCTGGTTTCAAATACATCCCACTATTGAAGGGAGAAGTCATGCACAGCGTTGCTGATATTAGCTTAGCTAGAGAGATTTTGGGCTACTCTCCAACCTTTAGAATAGAAGATGGGTTGAAAGAGACATTTTATTGGTTTGTTAATGTTAAAGGAAGGAGGAGAGGAGCTTAGACCCAACCGTTCCATTGAATACCGTCGTATTACTCTCTGCCAACTTTTAATATACAACTGGAAATCCTTCGAGAACCATATGAAGACCTCAAGAATTCCGGGATTTTACAAGTTACCCATTGAGGAAAGGGTTAGGATAGTAAAAGAATTTGCTGATCTGACAGATAAGGAAACTGAGCTGCTCCTTAAAGCGGGAAGCCTGGAGTTAGGGGTTGCAGACCGCATTATAGAAAATGTGATTGGCACCTGGCCTCTGCCTTTAGGGATTGCGGTCAACTTCAAGATCAATGGGAAAGACTACCTTATACCCATGGCAATAGAAGAACCATCTGTAGTTGCTGCCGCGAGCAATGCAGCTAAGATGGCCCTCCCAGGAGGGGGTTTCATTGCGGAGACAACTGAACCCATCATGATAGGTCAGGTTCAACTTGTAGGCGTTAAGGATCCGGAAGAGGCAAGAAGAATTATACTAGAAAATAAAGATCAGATTCTGGAGATAGCAAACGAGCAAGATCCTGTTTTAGTCAAATTTGGTGGAGGGACAAGGGATCTCGAAGTAAGGATTTTAGATACAGAAGTTGGTCCAATGGTAATAACACATCTTCTTGTGGATGTTAGAGATGCGATGGGAGCAAATGCAGTGAATACAATGGCTGAAGCCGTTGCCCCAACTATAGAGAGGCTTACCGGAGGAAGAGTATACTTGAGAATAATATCAAACCTGGCAGATAGAAGGATAGCAAGGGCAAGAGCTGTATTCAAGAAAGAAGCTATTGGTGGGGAGGAAGTCGTCGACGGGATAGTAGCAGCATATGCCTTTGCAGCAAACGATCCTTATAGAGCATGCACACACAACAAAGGCATAATGAACGGCGTTATTGCTCTGGCTAGGGCAACGGGACAAGACACGAGGGCTCTTGAAGCTGGCGCACACGCATATGCTGCCCGCGCAGGTAGGTATACCTCTTTGAGTAGATGGTGGAAGAACGAGAACGGAGACCTTGAAGGCTACCTAGAAATGCCCATGGCTGTGGGTACTGTGGGAGGCATAACCCGTGTCCACCCAATAGCGAAAATATGTCTTAAGATTCTTGGAGTGAGATCTGCAAGCGAACTCGCCCAGGTAATGGTGTCCTTGGGTCTCGCTCAGAACTTTGCAGCTATCAGGGCGCTTGCGACTGAAGGAATACAGGCTGGGCACATGAAACTTCACGCAAGAAGCGTGGCTATGGCTGCTGGCGCTAAGCCAGAAGAGGTAGATCTGATAGTTGAGAGGCTGATAAGAGAGAAAAAGATAAGATTAGATAGAGCAAAAGAGATTTTGGAGGAAATAAGGAGCTCATCTGACTCATGACAAGGAATTGTAGGGTATGAAGCCTACTTTTGAGTTGGCAAACTGTTCTTATAACCTTATGGAGCAGTAACCTCTCTTGGCCAGGGAGTCCTCAGGTACTCTTCTACTATCCTGCATGGAACTGAAAGGACAAAGGCCCAGCCCCCTAGGTTTCTAGAAAATAACCCTTTCTCAGTGAGCTCTATCCTGTCAGAATGGATCTTGATGTGTCCTAATAGCCTTTGAATGAATAACGACTTACTAAAACCAGTCCTCTTAACGAAATCCCAGAACTCCTCCCCAAACTCGTTCTTAAAACCTTCAAATTTCAGCTCTAAAGCACTTAATCTCTCAGATATCCATCTTATCCCTCTCTCCTCCTTATTAACCTCTCTTATGCCCTGACTTGAGTATAACCTGCCTCCTCAGGGGTGTTAATAGCTTCGTAGTACATCTTCTTGAATTCTCTCATGCTTGGTTGCTTCTGAACCATCCCTTCCGTCATCATCTTATACATGGGCCTGTAAGAGACTACTAGCAAAGGATAGGCGGTTATCTGGGCTGGTTCAAACTCCAGTGCGATCCTAAGGTCCTCAACCCAGTCCTCGATTGTCTGACCTAGAAGCATGTACATTATGTCAATGTTTACGCTTCTAAATCCAGCTCCTTCAAGGTTCTCAATTGCATCTATCGAGTCCTCCACGCTGTGCCTCCTCCCTAGAAGTCTAATGTTTCCCTAAAGAAGGATTGGACTCCCAAGCTCAATTCATTTACTCCTGCCTCCATCAAGGCATAGATCCTCTCTTTGGTTAAATCCTCTGGATTGGCCTCTATCCCTATGCTAGCTCCTTCTAGACTGAAGCTCTCTCCAAGGGCCTCGATTATTTCCTTGTACTGTTTCAGGTCGAGGCAGCTTGGAGTGCCTCCTCCAACATGAACTTCGGTTATTTTAAGCTCCAAGGCCTGCAATAGATCTCTATAGGCACTTATTTCAAGCTTAAGGGACCTTAGATAGGATCTCACTAATAAATCATCCCAGAGGTACCTAACGTAAGGACAAGCTGGGCAAAGTCCCCTGCAGAAAGGAAAATGGATGTAAATTCCCACCTCCTTTCCGACGAAGCCTTCCCTTAAGAGGTTTTTGATGATCTCATGGCTTTGTCTCTTGAAAGTAGCCTTGAATGCCTTCCCGAATATTAGGCTTTTTATCCCAAAGGCGTCCTTAGTCAGGATTCTGTAACACCTTTCTTCAGAAAAAGTAACACTCAAAAAAATCTTTAGGATATAGCTAGTTTTTGAAAGGCGACGAAGGAGGATGGACTACCTCACAGCAGTTAAAGGCAGCTTTTCTCTCAGTCTTTTTGGTATCCAGTTTTTCTTAAAGATTTGAGCCTCTTAACAGATGAACTTAAAGTTGGTATTGCCAGAAGGCCGAGAACAAGACCTTCATTGAGATCTTCCAGGGGCGTCCATCCGGAAAAGTCCTCGATCCTTAATGCATAGGTTTCTACTCCGTTTGCAAATAATATCAGGACTTGAAGCACAAGTAGAATTAACGCTAAAATCGATCCCGCCAGGAAAAAGCTCTCTCCACCCTTTAACTTCCCTTTCAAGCTGCCAAGTCCTCCATATAAGAGGGAGAATCCGATCACAAGGAGACTCAGGCCCATACCAGGGTCGAGCGTAATTGCAGGGACCCTGCCTCTCCCCAAATCGAAACTCAACGAGGTCTGGACCAAGTCTGGAAGCGCACGTGCAGGCATGAACCATCTAACAATGCCGCAAAGAAGATCCATCGATCCATAGAAAATGAATATAAGGCTTAACAGGATGCTATATAAGATCAAAGCTCTTTTCAACTCAACATCACCCCTCCAATAACCATAATCATTAGAGCAACCAGATATGCCA
>CAYZRF010000021.1:0-32455 GCA_964480775.1 uncultured Nitrososphaerota archaeon | reverse complement strand
AAACAGACAAGCTTAGGAAAGCTTTTAGGGCTTCTGTTAAGTATCCCTCGATCTTTGTCGTCCCAGCAGCTATGTGGGTTATTGTGACATCTAGGCCCTTGGTATTCACACTCCTTGGAGAGAAATACTATCAGGCACCTATTTTCCTCTCTTTAATAAGTATTGGTCAGCTTTTTTGTGCAATAGGATCCCTAAGTGTTAGAGCTTTGCTAACAAGTCAAGGAAAAACAGCCGAGATAATGAAAGCAAATCTCTTATCATTAGTTGTTGGGGTACCTGCAAGCGTTTTCTTGATCCCAAAGTTTGAGATATATGGATTAATTGCTACTATCCTTCTTGTATCCTTTATGACCATTTTTCTCTTAGATTACATGGTCTACAAGACATACGGTTTTTCTGTGGACTTAGAATCTTCTGGAAGGATATTTTTAGCTTCCTTACTGATGGCAACCGTTATCTCCCTTATAGAACACATTCTCGTCTCCTTAGTGCCATTAATTAGGGTTCTCATTGAAGGATTGGTGGGATTACTCACCTATTCTGTATTAATCCTTGTACTCAAAGGAGTGAGTAAAGAAGATCTTGAGAGGCTGAAACTAATTTTCAGTAGGACAGGTGCGGTTGGAAAGGCAATTATATGGTTTTTGAGCGAAATGGAGCTTCTTAATAGTTGGATAAGTGGTGATAGGTAGCTCTACTTACCAACAATTATCTCGTCTATTTTCCCCCTGTAGTACGCAGCAACTCTTCTTATACCCTCATCCAAGCCTGTTCTAGCCTTAAATCCCAGTTGAGCCTCGGCTTTCGTGGTATCAGCTCTAGTCCTGTAGACGTAATTCTTTATCGGACACGGAACGTATTTTGGTTCCAATTTAGATCCCAAAGCTTCTTTAATCATAGAAAATACCTCATTGAAAGAAGTTTCAATACCAGTTCCTACATTAAAGATGCCATCCTTTTCGGAATCCATTGAAGTCAAAAAAGCGCTTACGACGTCCTCCACGTAGATGAAGTCCCTCGTTTGGCTGCCATCTCCATATATAACTGGAGGCTCCTCCCTCAGTAGGGACCAAATGAATTGAGAGATCATATTTGCATATTTTCCTTTAGGGATTTCGTTCTCCCCATACACGCTGAACAACCTCAGACCCGTGCTTTTGACCCCGTACATACTCCTATATAGCTCTGAAAGCCTTTCAAGATAGTAACGAGCTTCAGTATAGTAGTCTGTTACAAAAACAGGCATATCCTCCCTATAAGGGAGGGGATTTCCGTTATAGAGAGACGATGTTGAGGCGAAAACTAGCGGGCAGCCAGTCTTCCTGCAATACTCAAGAACAGCTATCCCATCTTCTATGACATCTGATACCATTCTTGGGTTTTCCCTATACATTGGTGAGGAGGAGTAAATTCCTAAATGAAAAACTCCATCAACCCTTATTTCAAGATCAGATATTTTCTTACTCCTTCCTTCTACTAATTTTAATCCGTCAAGTACATCTTCTAGGTTTGATAAGGATCCTGTGTGGAAGTTGTCTATGACTATAATTTCACATCCTCTTTCGAGCAAGCGTTTTATTAGTCTGCTTCCTATGAATCCTGCGCCACCAGTAACTATGAATTTCTCGCTATGCAATGCTTATTCCATTTTCCAAGTTAATTAGCTAAATAAAAATTTTGAAATCAAACCTAAAGCGGATCAGTCTTGTTGTACAATGCCCTACTGAAGGCTCACGAGATATTTTACTACTGAAAAGACCCAAGACAAGAGAAAGAAAGTTTCTAGGCACTAATTGAAATGTGATTCAATTTTCACTATCCGTGTGACGTTGCTTTAAACATGGGCTTTTGTGAGTCAGATAGAATTATGACTTTAGTTCAAATTATAATCGATGGAGAGTGGCATTGATATTTTCCTTAGCAGCGATTGCAATCTTCGTATTATTTGGAGGATTTTCCGTAGCAAACATGCTGTTTAATGCTGAATTTGAAGAATCCATAGTTATATCTCCTGTTATGGGTTTCTTATTGCTAACTTTAGCTGTTCCTTTACTCAGGATTTTCCCTCTGTTGATTTATCCTATGTCTATCGTTGCCATTTTCTCCTCTTGGCGTTTGTCTACGGTTGAAGTATCAAGATCCGAGGCTAAAGGATTAGCGTACGCTGTTATTCCACATATCTTGGGTGTTCTTCTGTCTATATATTACAGACCGTTAGTAGCTTCATGGATAAATCCTGATGAGCCATTTCACTTCTTGGCGTCCATCAATTATGCAGAAAACGGTAAAGTCATTCACACATACCCTTTCCTAATTCATTTGGCTGGAGGAGCAATTAAATCCGTTGTGGACTACGATGGCTGGGTTTTTGCATTTAGGCTGATTCTCTCTTCCTTGATTCCAGTTGAAGCCGGGCTTGTTTACATGATAATAAGGGAAATTTATGGTGAAAGAATAGCTCTTCTCTCTGCTTGGAGCCTTCTTCCAATTTCTTCTGGAATTAGACATCTTTTTGATGTTGGAACCTATGCAAATTTGGTTTGTGATGTTATATCTTTATTCTTAGTCTATTCTTTGCTTAAACGCAAGCTCGTCTGGTGTGTTCTGATAGGAGCCCTGCTTCCTCTTGCGCATATATCTTCTTGGTATCTGCTGGTTTTTTTGTTGATAGTCGCTCTTAGAAAAAAGAAGCTGTTTTTCGCCCTTCCTTTGGTTTCTGCTTTCATAACCACTCTATTGATACCTGGAGTTATTTTCGAGCTGGTTACTTACATAAGAGAAGAGCTTTCCATTTCTTCCATCAACTTGAATCCTTTAGGAGTAATCTACTCCTTACTATCGCTCATTAAGAAGATGGAACTAGATTTGGGTCTTTGGGTTGCAATCCCATTATCAGGACTTATTCTACTTAGATTCAAGGATGAATGCGAGAAATGGCTGTTGCTCTACACTTTAGGATACTTAACCTTGGCATATCTCTCTTTTGCCCAAATAACGATTATTGGCTTCAGCATTAGGTTCGTTCTCCAGCTTTCCTTACCTTTTTCTGTAATTTCGGCTCTATCTCTAAGAAAAATTCTTTCACTTCTTCGTTTGTCTAATATGGCTCCCATAGCATTAATTATCGTCATAGCTTGGTTTTTGACAAATCCCGTCATTAGAGAAGATCAGTGGGCTATTTGGAATGACATGAGAAGGTTTCGTGATTTAGCATCTGGAAAAAAGGTTGTTTTGCTTGGCTTCATGGGAGTAACGAACTACTTAGAAGTAGTGGGATGCAACGTTGTAGGAAAAGTAGCACAGCCCTGGGACAGTTCCCTGAGGGAGGGAGCTCACTTGATAGCTGTAAGCTTAGACATGCCACCAGAGTATAGGCTCACTCTACCTTGCTTTGTAGAAGCCTTCAGAACTTCGAGGTTTGTGGCCTATCAGCCAGTTGTTGGGTGTGAACCTCCTGTTTTCGAGATTATATCGTGCCAGCTAAATCCCCTTAAGGTTAAACTTGTATGCAAAGAACAATCAGCACCTTTAGAAGTTGTATTAGATCCGAAAAACTGGGTTGTATATGTTGGAGGCACACCTTGCGATGTTTTAGGAGTAGAATCCCTTTCCTCTAGGGATAAAACTATCGGGCCAGGTGATGAAATCATCTTGGAAATTTCTTGTCGAGAAGAGAAGATGCCCATTGAGATCGTAATACATGGCCCGGGAGGTAGTGTAGTTAGAAAGAACATATTGTGTTCCAATGGATAAAGTATCTCCATGTGGCCTTTTTGGTGGAGGATAGAGGTTGAATAAACAGTGAGTCGAAAGAATTGTTGATAAGAATCAAGAAAAATTCTAAATCAAATCTCTCCTTTTGTCGCCTTAATTTTCATGGATAAAACAGTACTTAGAAACCTGTAAGTATCTCTTATGACTTTCATCTTGGATTTCTCCCTACCGTAAATTGTTTTTATTTGAACTTCTCCTATCTTTAGACCCAGTCTTTTAGCCAAGATCAGAGAAGCAGTTTCCCCCTCAAATCCTTTTGCCTTAACCTTCATTAGTTTTCTTAAAGCATCCTTTTTGTATGCCCGATATCCACATTGTGAATCTGAAACTTGTAACGAGAAAAAGAGCCTTAACATTGCTGTAGTAATAAAATTAGAGATTTTCCTTATGATGGGCATTCCTTTCTTAGACCTGTACCCTAGGACTACATCAAATTCTTCTAAGGCCGCTATGAACTTAGGTATCTCTTCAGGGTCGTGCTGCCCATCTCCATCCATCTGGACGATTAGATCTGATATATCAACCGCTTTTTTAAATCCGTCTTGGAGTGCAATCCATTTTCCCATGTTTTTCTCGTGCACTATCACTATCGCACCTTTTTCAGCAGCTAATCTTGCTGTTTCATCTGTACTACCATCATCTACAACTATAACTTTGTCTACATATTTCTTAGCCCTTGAAACAACGTCTGCTATGAACTGGGCTTCATTGTACGCGGGTATCACTACAGCAGTTTTGTGCAATTTGATCAAGCATTACCCCTTAAGATGTAATTATATATCATAACTTTACACTAATGGCGGTGCCCTAACCTTCTTCATATGCGAAGCTGCTCCAGGTCTAGTTAAAAGGTAAAGTATAAACAGGGAATAGGCTGTTGGAAGAGTCAGAGAGAGGGATGTTAAGAGACCTCTTATCTCTCCAACCCTCCACATTAAAGGAACACTATAGACAAATGGAATTGGAGAAAGGACTAAGATCAAGGTGTGAATGATTATCGCGCCAATTCTAGCTTCGTTGTAACCCATCCACAGGAAAGCTGATAATACAACTAATATTAAGCCAAAGATAATTGAAACATAAGAAATTAAGAGTAGTTGTGTTTGTTCTACCTCTACTTTGAGAAAGAGAACTCCAATGCAGATGAAGAAAAGTCCACATAGTATCATTAGAACGGTGGATATCAGAATTTCAGGTGGTACTTTTCTCATCCTAATATGTTTATGAATTAGAGCATAAAAACCTCTTATTAAGGGAGCTGTTAAGATCCAAGCATTATCTTAATGATTTCATTATTCGTTGGGTTGTAAAAAGGGAAGGTAAATAATCTGTCTTGGTCATATGAGAAAGATGGATTCCAAAGCTTCAAATGAAGTTGAGGCCTGGATAATATCCATTGGAAACGAATTGCTTATTGGCAAGGTAGTAAATACAAACTTTTCTTGGCTCGCAAAACAGCTCACTTCGATAGGTTACAGGGTAAAAAGAGGTATAACTGTGATGGACGATTTTGAAGAGATCTCTTGGGCATTTAAGACGGCTCTGTCCGCAGGAGCAGATCTCATAATATCCACAGGTGGCTTAGGACCAACCTATGATGATAAAACGAGTGAAGCGCTGGCTTATGCCCTTAGCAGGGCGTGGGAAATTAATGAGAGAGCTCTAGAGATTGTGAAAAGAAAGTATGAGTTGGCTGGGATGGAAATCACAGAACACAGGATAAAGATGGCAAAACTACCTGAAGGAGCTATTCCTCTTGAAAATCCAGCGGGCACGGCTCCTGGAATAATGATCAAGGAAGGAGATAGTCTGATAATCTCTTTGCCAGGAGTTCCGAAGGAGATGAAGGCCATCTTCAACAATTTGATGGACGAATTGAGGGCAAGAACTCAATTAACAGTAGCCGAGACAGAATTATATATTTCTGGTGTTCCTGAGTCGTCGATAGCTCCTCTCATCGATGAAGTTGTAAAAAAGTATCCCGAGGTCTACGTGAAAAGCCATCCAAGGGGGATGGAGTTGGGAGTTCCTCTATTACTGATTCACTTGTCGGCAAGGGCTCAAAAAAGGGATGAAGCACTAGCTCTGGTAAAAAAAGCAGAGGGTTTGCTTCTATCTCTTGTTAAGGATGTTGGTGGAGAGGCTACCAGAAAGTAAGCTGCTTCATGTCTACTTGAAGATCTCTATCAACAATAGCACGGGGTCCCCTATCAATATGGTTAGCACGTACCCAGCTAGAATAAATGGAATCATGGGGATCGAAGGACAGATCCACACTAGATGTTCTTCTGTCTTCGGCAGTTCTTCTTTCGTTTCTGGAATCGAGAGTGCTGAGACGAGTCTAAATTTCTTCTCGGGGGAGCCCCCTTCCTGAGCCACTGAGAAAAATTTGAAATTCTTAGCACTTTCTGCTTGAATTGCTATTGCAAAAAGGCTTGCTATGAATTTTCTGAGAGAAGATTCTTTAAATCCATCAAAAATATTCTCTCCCTTTAGTATAAGCCTCACGTTCCATATTAGAAAAGAAAACGGAACAAGAAGCATAAGAAAGTTTGAGTACAGCATCGTACAGAAAGCCGGAGGAAACATGCACTTTCCTAGCGGATGACTCGGTTGAAGTATCGCCAGAGTGATGAAAGCAAGTATATCGGCGCCTCCCATGAGCTTGAAGCGCCATGAAGTCAGTATAATAAACAGAAAAGGAATGGAGAATCTCACATACTGTAAAATTTCCTGTGTTGTTGGTGTCGCGGAAAACAAGAGGAAGGCATCTAAAATTCCTCCTATAGAGAGACCAACCAGCCAGATTACATCATCAACTTCTCTATCTTTAATGTCCTGTAGGGTTGCAATCAAGAGAACTAATAAAGAGGCAGTTATTCTAATTTGCTCTATTCTAGGCATCAACTCGACAAGGTATCAAGCGATAATTAATAAATTGGGAGTAAAGATCTTGTGCTCAGAAAGGAGTAAGGGTATCAGCGAGAAAGCAAAAGTTTCAAATTTTTTAACTAACAACTATTTCACCTGTTATTGTTATCTTCTCAGTCCATGATCTGTCTACGGATTAGGAAGTAGTAATTATTTCTATCTCGAAAAAACTTTAAATTAAATGCTATATATTTATTTCATATTTCACTGAATTTCATTAATATTTCATTATTATTTCATTTCATTTCAAAGCGTGGTTATATGCGAAATTCTAAGCATACAAAAGCATTTTTATTCTCAAAGGATACACCTAATGTTAGGATGACCACCCAGCAAGTTCTTCGCAAAAGAAGGAGAGGAGTCTCTCAGGTTACTACGGCCATTGTACTAATGGTACTTGGTATTGCCTTGGCCGTCTTAGTCTATCAAGTGGTTTTGGGGGCTACTAGGGGTAGTTACAGAAAAATTGAGGCCGGAACCCCTAAATCAAACATTCAGATAATGGCATTTGATCCTGGGAATGCAACAGCGGGATCATATGCAAAGGTTTATGTGAAGAACTTGGGTCCTTCTGACATTGAATTCTCTGGTCCCTCGGAATGGCAGGTTTTTATAGATGATGAGTTCAAGACTATAAGTTCGCTAGATCCTGCTTCAGGATCTTTAAGGGTTGGAGAATCCATTAATATAACTCTCTCGGAGGCAATCAATGCTAATGTTTCGCATACGATCAAAGTTTTTGGTCCCCGAGCCACGATTGCTTATGCTGGGTGGTCTCCAGGAGGAGGATAAAGTATGAATAGAAAAGGCGCAGGAACGATCTTGCTGGTAGGCTTCGTAATAACAGTGCTCATAATGACGCTGGCTACTTACATGAGCCCGCCGGAAGTAAAACTTGAGGAAGGAGTGCATGAGGATTTTGTGGACACCCTAGCCTACATGACAACAGTCGTCAATACGGCAGCCGAGCTGCCTGGGGGTTCTGATGTTCAGGCTTCGTTCATAGATAACCACCTTAAGTATCTTAGCGAGAAGATGTTAACTAAGCAGGTAGAGCTGTGGTATCACAACATTACCGTGCCTTTGATTGGTGGTGGCGGAGAAAACGTTATCGTAATTTACACCCTTGCTAAAGGGGATACCTATTTCACTGGCATACTAGGCACCAACCTAACTGACATTCAATACAGGATAGGTGAAGGCAGAGGTGGCGGTGGTGGAGGGGGCGGAGGAGGCGACGAAGGAGGAGAAGGTTTGCCTCCGTTCGGGATATTACCCTCTAAATGGTGCTTCTGGATGCAGAGTTCCTTACCGTTCATAGGTGGAAGGAGACAGGTAATTACCTTCCATGGAATAATTTTCAACCTTGAAGGCAATAGTTATGAGATCAAGTTCGATTTTGACACAGATGGGAGGATTCTCTGGGGTCAATACATATCGTTGGAGCCCTTCCAGATAAAAAGAATATTTGGTCCCTTTGCTTCTGATACGGTTGTTCTTGGAGGTACGCCAGGTCTAACAGGTCTCGGTGGAATTGCATATTTTAACATAAGGTACAAGAAATCTGGCATGGAGACCGATCAAATAATCATAAATCCACAAGACAGGCCTGGTTCTGAGGCAACTATAGATGTTTACTACTGCGACGATCCATACGAGGCATATCGGATCAGTTATGAAGGGTATCAGGAGGGAGTGGAGTACTACTGGATTTGGAGATCAATGGGTGCAGATCTATTCGGCATTGAGCCGCCAGAACTACCACCTCCCCCAGAGCCACCTGACTGAGCCTACCAGCTGGAGAATGGGCTAACATTAGCTAAGGAGAAATAGAGGGGGGCTTAGAAAAGTGAAGCAAATAATAGCTTTCATCGTATCAACGCTAATACTATCGATTTATGGCTTTTATGGGATTTGGCAACTTAGAACGCTTGGTGCAGAAATAAGCGAGGGAATTGAGCATAAGGCAGATCTAGTTGTCAGGCAGCTATTGGAAAATCCAGGAAATTGGTCTGTTTCGCCCCCCTCAATAGGTTTGGCTTATTCTGAAATGGGTAATGCTGGTGAACTTGTATATCCATATGTAATAGACCTTAACAAACTCAATCTCTTGTTATCCTTGAATTATAGTATGATAAAAGCAGGCCTTTCTCTAACTGAGTTTGATGTTAGAATTGCTTTCTATTATTACAACGAGACTTCACACTCTTTCCCTCCCTCTCCTAACTTGATAGTTGGTTCAAACATAATAGGCCAGGTTAGAGGTGTAAGAAGAGCTCTAGCTCGGCTATCAAACGGAACAATGTGCGAGGTTAGGGTAATAGTGTCAGGAGGTGGATGAAATGGTTAGTGAACCTATTGAAGTCATACTGGCCGTGGTCCTAGTAACGATAGCTATAGCCACTGCTGTCTCCTTCACTAGGGTGGTGACTAAACAAGAGACGGCTTCTGAAAGAGTTCTAGCAAGGAGCATAGCCAGCGTCATAGGTGACATATATTCCAGAGACTTTGTGATGAATGGAAATATGACACTAAGAGAGTTTAAGAACAAGGTTGGAGAGATTTGTACGCTTGCTTGGAATAGAACGGGCATTTGGTTCAATGTCAGCATGTATTTAGTTTACCTGAATGGATCAGAGACAAAGTTTTACATAAATTGCTCAAACGCATCTAGACCGCGTGGAGATGTGGTGCTTGTTACATTTCCAGTGATGCCTGGGAGCAATGACACCCAAATACATTGGTATGTTCTCTCTTACAGAGAGCCATACTACAAAAGACAAATAGATGGTAATCACTGGGAAGGAGAGAGTGCACGATTTTATATCGTAGCATATACAAAAGACGGTCTTCCTGTTCAGGGAGGAAATGCCCAGGTAACTCTTTATGCTGATACTACTTTGATTACAACAGAAGGAGCCCAGCTAATTAATGGAATTTGTAAGATTACAATAGATGTAGGAATTCAAGAAGGTGCTCCCGCAGGAAAATATCATGCATTCGTTGACTACACTGGACCGAACGGAGAGAACTTCGCTACGAGAGAGATGTGGATTGACTTAGATAATGGAGATCCCACAGGGAGAGGGGAGAATCAGCTGCTGGTCAATGAAACAGCACAGCCCGCATATCACTTTTATGTTGGAGATACGATCTTTGGTAGAAGTTGCAACGTAATGAATGTGACGAGCATTAGAGAAAACATAACGAGCATTGGTCTGCCAATGGATATTGATGACATCATTTTCGCTCAAGGTCCTTATAATGCTTCGGTTCTAATGGTTGGAAATCCATCAAGTAGAGCCAATATACCATTCTTCATATTCCCCTACACGGTGAGAATAGAGGTTGAGGCCGTTGCACCTAGGGGATAGATCATGGAAGTAGTAGAATCGGTGGTGGCCCTAGTTCTGGCAACTGCTATAATAGTGGCTGGCCTAATGTTAACGTATCCATACATAAGAACAAGACAGGCCGAACAGCGTCTGGAGGCAGGTAAAAGAATAGCTTATTCTCTTGCAAATAGCATTGAAGGGGTTGTGGCATCAGGAGTGGGGGCCTCACTAACACTATCCATAGTATTACCTGACGATATAGTTGTAATCTATGGGAACAATTCTGTAAACGTAGTTGTAATGAATCCCCCACGATATGAGAGGAATGTTACCCTTTCAAATCTTTCGATCACATACGTAACCCTTCAGCCAACTACGAACAAAATAATTCTCTCAGTTTACCTTAAGAGAGGATGGAATCTTACCATGACTGGACTCGCGTCGTCTGGTAGACAGAACTATGTTACGATCGACTACTATTTCTACAACACGACCTCGCATGTTGGATACATACGGATAAATTGGGGAGGCTGATATCATGAGGAGAGCGGTCATCTGGGTTGCTCTTGCACTAATAGGCCTTATCCTAGCTTCGTTCTTCTTGTTTTTGAGGCCATATTTCTTCGAATTGAATTTGAGAAAGGAGGCTCAAACTATAGCAGAAGTTGTGGCGTCTGAGATATCTTTTATGTCCAGAATGAAGGAGGGTGGGGCTCTCTCTGGTCAAAGAGTGGTTAACATAGAGTTAGAGGGTGACAAAGTTGCTGAGATTATGGTCTACAATAGCAGTGTGGTCGTTAGGCTAGTTGCAGGTACGCATTCTGTTATGGCTAATACTACCTTTTTCTCCACTGTTCCTGTTAAAGCCCCTCCCAAAGTCTATAATGGAGAGATCATCTTCCTCTTGTTTTATAATGAGACCATTGGGTCCTACTTCGTCATAGTCTCAAACTTGGTAGGAACTGAACCCTCGGGATAAAAACAGTTTCTAATTTGAAAAAATTCCAAATTCTTGGATAAAAGGAAAAACGCTCTAATGCTTTAATTTTAAAGTTTGATGTGTTTAGAAAAAGATTTCACAGTATTTCATGGTTTTTCATGGATTTTCATGGTAGGATTTTTATACTCTCCATTAGTATACTACATGGTCAACAAAAGAATAGAAGGTGTGGGATATGAAAAGAGCAGGAATATCGAGAGTTGCCGTCGAGGTTATAATTCTAGTAATAGGAGTGGCATTAGCCCTACTAATCTTTAGTCCAATTGGAAGCTACATCTTTGGCGCCTTAGGAAGGACTTCGGCCGTTGGTGGGCAGACAACGCTGGCCGTACTTTCAGTATCAGGAATGGGATCAAGTAATGGCATAATATACGTAAAGAACTTAGGGCCCAATGATATTTCAGGCGCGGGAAGTACTGCCGCTTGGCAAGTCTTTATCGACAACCAGAAGCTTGATGTAAGCAATCTCGCTGGCGCGGTTAGCGGTTCCGATGACGTTTTAGAAGTAAATGGAGTAGCAGAGCTTACTGTAAACTTAGGTAACTACAGTGCTACACAGAGTTACTCTATAATAGTCTATGGTCCTGGTGGCACCCAGACCGAATACCTCTACAGGGGAGGGTAGGCCCTCCTTTCATCTCTTTTTTATCTTTTCTTACTTAGGTTTCATTTTTTACTTATCAAAGATCACCATCTATTTGGAAAACTTAAAAATAAGTTAATTTAACCAAAAAATTCTATATGAATTGTTTTCTACTAGAATCAACTGTTTCTGGCTTTTATCTAGAATTTCTTTATCATATTTTGTAAAATATAAGTAATTTCTAGTAAACATAGGTAGATTTTAATGTTGATCCACAGCATTTTATTTGTTCAATAATCTAAATCAACCCGGTCTATCACATTATGGGAGTAGGTGCACCTTCACATGAAACAGGTAGCGACGCCTGAAAAGCAGGCGCTTGTGGAAAAGAGGAAGAAACTTGAGCTTAAAGATCTAAAAGAAGTCATTGAGCTGGTTGAAGGAATTGCATGGAGGGGTATCAAGGGTGATAAATACATTGTTATAGAGCCCCCAATGCCAGATAAAGAAATACTTGAGAAAGCAAAGGATTACGTTCTTTCTAGGATAAGTTTTGAGGATCTAAACAAGCTTACCAAACTTTATGAGTGGGCAGCAAAGAGAACTCTAAAGGAATTCAAGAAGAAATATGATGAAGATTTACTAAATTCTATTATATTCTATTTGAGAAGAGATATAGAGGGTTTGGGGAAACTCGATCCCATTATGAAGGATCCTTATGTAGAAGATGTGACTTTACCAGCGAGAGGGGGTAGAAAGCTTTTTGTTTACCTAGCTGGGAAAGGGACTTGGTTAGAGACAAACATAGAGTTAACAGAGGAAGAAGCCAGACAAATCGTGCTCAAACTAGCGGAAAGAGTAGGAAAGCAGGTGTCGCTTGCTGTTCCTAGGCTAGAGGGAAAACTACCAGATGGATCTAGGGTTCACGCCCTTTATGGACCTGCGGTCAGCGAAGGTGGAACTACCTTTACCATAAGGAAGTTTGTTGTAAGACCGAGGATTGAACAACTAATCTCTTGGGGAGCCGTTTCAGTAGAAGCGGCTGCATATTTGTGGTTGCTGGCCGAACATGGAATTTCAGGGTTTATAGTTGGTGAAACTGGCTCAGGGAAGACAACCTTCCTCAATGCCCTTCTCTCACTCCTTCCAAAGCACGCTCATATCGTCACGGTCGAGGATACCCCTGAAATATACCTTCCTGAACACAAGAATTGGACCTCTCTCATAGGTCAACCACCAGGAATGGGAGTCAAGGGAATGGAGATTCCCGATTTGCTGAGAGACGTGCTCAGGATGAGACCCGATTACGTAGTCGTCGGAGAGTCGAGGGGAGCCGAGGTCAGATTGCTCGTTCAGTTCATACACGTTGGACACACCAGCTTCACGACATTCCATGCAAGCGTCATAGAGGGAGTCTTAGCGAGGCTTAGAGGTGATCCCATCAATCTCACAAACGAGCAGATAGCTGATTTTAAGGTGGCAGCGCTGCTTAGGAAAGAAGGAAACTTTAGGGGGGTTGTGAGGATAGCTGAATTGAGCTATGATTCAACAACCGACGACGTTATTCTAAGAGACATCTTTGTTAGGAAGAGGGGTAGGGAGCTTTTAGGCGATCCAATAAAGAATAGCCAAATATTCATTGAAATCGCTGCAAAAGAAGGAGTTCCAAGATCAACGATAGTTAGAGAGTATCAGGAGAAAGTGGCAGACCTAAGAAGGCGGGTTGAAAGGGCTAGGAGGGGAGCTTAGTGGTACTCTTCTTCGATGAAGAGTTCTTCATAAAAGCAGGGATACCAGACCAAGATCCGAAGGAGTTTATCTTTAGAATCGCCTCCGTTGGAGGCGTTATGATGGCTATAGCTGCTGCTCTTTATCGTACTGGCTATATGAGGGATCCTGTACGTCTTATGTTCATAGTGATCTTTCCATCACTGTTAATGCTATTTACCCCTTTTCTATCCTATCTGAATATAGCTAGCAAGCTTGAAAAGGATATCTGGGCTTATCTAGCTACTCTCTGGATGTTACAAAAGGTGGGCAAATCTTTAGGCTCTTCATTCAAGGCGATTAGTAACATAGCAGAGGATACTGACGTGAGAAAGTATTTTCAAGCAGCATCAGCTAGAATGTTAGCTGCTGGAACAATAGAAGGGCTTGAGGCAAACATCAGGCTATGTCCTAGTGGCGTATGGAAAAGAATCTACTCGAGACTGCACGATTACTACTTCACTAGAGGAGAAGCCATAGATGAAATGCTAAAGCTGGAACTTGATGAGTCAGTAGAGAAAACCATGATGGACGTAAGAAGTAGCATGGAAAGACTGATGATGATCCTAATCGTTTATACTCTGACGTCCACCGCCCTCCCATTTGTGTTGATGTTGATGTTCACGTTTCAGTCTTTGGTCTCTGGATTCGGAGGAGGAGGAATGAGCAACCTTGTCCTTATGACTTCAGTACTCCCATCTCCTTTCTTCGTATTGTTGTTTAAGATTCTAGCCCCTAGGTACTTCTATTTTAAGAAAAGAACCGTCATAAAAGCCTGGTTATCTTTTATTGCCGTTTTCTTTGCTGTATATTTTATTTTTACAGTTCTAATTCATAAGTTACCCCCACGAATTTTGGTAAAGCTGATTAAATCCCCGATTCCAATTCTTTCTCTCAATCTGTGGCAAAGATTAGCCATCTCTACCTCCCTTGGGGCTTTAGCTGGCTTCTTGCAAATATTTAAGGAGGAAAAAAGGCTGAGAAGCGAGACTTTTGACTTCCCACTTTTCCTTCAAGATCTCTTCTCTGAACTAAGGAGTGGAAGGTCTTTTAGCGACGCTATAACATACATGAAGATAACATACAAATCCTTGAAGGATTTCGCCAACAGGGTCAAGGCTTGGGCTGGACTGAAACTTCCTTATACTGAAATTCTAAAGAGGATGGCTGAGAGGCAAAAGCTAAGCGTTTCGAGAATGTCAACTTTGCTTATTATGACCGCTTTGGAGGCTGGAGCCGATCTTAAGGAGGCTTTTTCATCAATTTCAGAATTTGCCGTTAGGTTGAGGGAACTCTGGATCGAAACGGAGGGCGAGAAAATGGGAAATTACTTTACTGCAATGTTTTCTTTCATGCTAGTTATAGGTTCCTATGCCATGTTAGTGAACATACTAAACATCCCTCTTCTCGCACCTCATGAAGCAGAGAGAATCAGAGAAGGAATTATGATGCAAGCCTTTGTTCAGACGTTAGTGATGGGAGGAACCTTGGGGCTTGTTAGAACAGGACACTTTACCTCGTCCTTTAGAGAGATTTTCATATTCTCTCTGCTTGCGTTTGCGGTGATGCTTCTCATTTAGATCTTTTACTAAGAGATTCCACCTCATATATGATTTCATAGGAGAAATGATCTATTCTTCTCGTCGACAGAATCTTTACGTTAGCTTTCAAGTAATCCCTTGATTTTCCATGAAAGATCCTCAAAGTAATCATAGAGGCCACATGTTCTACAATAGGTTCCATTCATCCTAACGATAATCCTATTATCTTTAATTAAAACGAGTTTGCTGTTGCCTCTGGACTTCTAAATTCGTTAAACTCTTTTATTGCCTCTAAAACCTTGCTCCTTAACATCAAGATATCGAACCTACTTGGGTAAAAAAGTCGGTTTTCCAAAACCATCTAATCAATTCAAGATTACCCTAAGCCTACTTTTTGGTTCTAAAGCTCTCCCGTTGAAGTTCAAACAATAGGCAATCACGTTAACCCCGGTCTTATGTGCAAGCACCAAGTTCCTTGAGAACTTAGGGTCAGTATCCCAGTTTGGTGAAAATTCAGTCGCGTCACCCCGTAGCACCAGAAACAGGATGCTAGCATTAAAACCCTCTTTTTTAGCATTTATCAGCTCTAAAACGTGCCTACTTCCCCTCTCTGTAGGCGCATCTGGAAACAGGGCCACACCCTTCCTTACTAAAGTGCATCCCTTTACTTCGAGGAGACCCCTTTCCCTTACCCTCGTCAGTAGAAAGTCTATTCTACTCTTTCCATACTTCCACTCTGCCTTCTCTATGTTCCAGTCCCTCAGCTCTTCTATATGGCCTGCTTCAATAAGCCATCTAGCAATCTTTGAATGTAGCGAGGAGTTTACCAGCACCCATGTGCCATCTGAACGAATGCCTATCACTTCTCCTCTCGTTTTTCTGTTGGGATCGTCGATTCTCCTGAAAATCACCTCTCTTCCTGGGATTAAGAGCTCCGTTAACCTTCCTGGATCTCTCAAATGAAGCCTCAAGGTCTCATCATCCACCTTTATCATAGCAGTAAATCTGTTTGGTCTGGACAGGAACGTTCCTCTAGTCAACGGGCCAGCTATGGTATACTGTGAAGTTGAGGGCATTTAGGATACCTTCACCCTCCAAATTAATTGAATTTGTTATTATTTTATCACGAGATCCGGCTTTCGAAGCAATAATACAAGGGCAATTGCGTCAAAAGTAGTTGCTGTGAAGAGAGAAGGTGCTGTGCCCAGCCGGTCTATTACAACTCCTGCTGCTATGTTGCCAAAAGCTGAGAATAAAGAGGAAATAGACTCCATCGTACCTATGTCCGTTGCCCTACCATTAGGATTAGAAACCCTTACCTTTAGGGACATAAGGGCCGCGTACTCAAGGTTTCCTATTGGGATTGCCCATAAAATTGCAAAAAGGACAGGATCGTTGGTAAGGGCCATGAGCGGTAGATAAATCGTGTAGGCTAAGAGAGAAGCGATCGCGGAGTTCCTTGCACCGAATCTGTCTACCGCCCTTCCATAAAGTGGTGATGTTACTATGCCAGTCAATCCAGCTAGGCTTAGGATGACGGTATAGCTCGTTTTTGACCTACCCAGAAGGACGTACATCTTCATCATTGCAGGCAAACCGAAAAAAGCACTTCTTAAGGCCGTAAAAACAGCGATTAAGGCCAGATTCTGTGCCCTTCGGTTCAAATCAAATGAAATAGTCTTCAGTATAATTTTTTGCGAATCTATGTTGTGACGTCTGCTGTCATTCTTCTCTTTGTAAGTGAACAGGAAGGTAGTTGACGCCAGAAGGGTTCCAAAAATGCTTAGCAGAAAAGCTTGATTAATGCCGTAGTGTTCCACAAACCAGCCGCTAAGCATACCGCCAGATGTCCATGCTGCCGATGTAGCGAAGGAATAGTCACCGAATGCTCTTCCAAGTCTTGTGGAGGTAGAAGCTATGGTTGCCGGCATAATCCCGACTTCCAGAGAAAAGAAGGAGTTTAGGATCCTTATCAAAAGGTAGTCCTCTGGACTATTGGCTATGAAGGCGTAAGCAAGAAAAAAGGGTACTGAAAGGAGGAAGGAGAGAAGGATAAATGGCTTCCTCCTGTTGGTAGCATCGCTGAGAGCTCCCCAAAATCTCGAAGAAATCAAGCTTATCAGTGAAGGAAAGGCCCTAAAAGATCCTAGAAGGGTAAAGGATGCACCTAGATCGTATAGATAGGGTGTCAGGATGGTATTTGGTATAGAATCGAAAAAGCCCTTTAGAGACCTTGAAACCGTTAGAGACGCAAAATTTCGCTTATTTTCTCCTATAAGGGTCATTTGGATGTCTTAGCGGCTGTTGGGAATTTGGCATTAAAAATATTAATTATTCAACTAACTATGGAGGCCTCCACACACGGGACAGTCTGGCCGCCTCTTCACCCCTATCAGGTTAAAAGTCATGTCCTCAAGGTCTATTATGAGAAGTCTCCCTGTCAGAGGTCTCCCAAAGCCAGTTATCAGTTTAATCGTTTCTAACGCTTCAATACAGCCGAGAGTTCCTGCTGTTGCCCCCAAAATCGGGAATTTTTTCTCAGCTTTTGGAGGCTCTGGAAAAATGCACCTTAAGCATGGAGATCTTTGAGGTACGATTGTCGTTGCCTGACCAACCAACCCCCTAACTGCTGCGTGTACAAATGGCTTTCCGTGCTCCAAACAGTACTCATTGAGGAGGTACCTTGTCTCGAAGTTGTCAAGTCCATCAACAACCACATCTACCCCACTTAAGACTTCTGAAACGTTTTCTTTTGTAATTTTGACTGATTTAGGCTCTATAACGATGTCAGAATTGAATTTTCTCAATTTCTCTGCGGCAGACTGGGCTTTGGGAAGAGAAAAATCGCCTTCCCAATGTATTATTTGTCTGTTCAAATTGCTCAGCTCTGGTCTCTCAGGATCTATCAATATCAGCCTTCCCACCCCAGCCCCAGCAAGGTAGAAAGCAGCCGGGCTACCCAACCCACCTATTCCCACTATTGCAACGGATGCTCTCTTTAGTTTCTCCTGGCCAGCCTTACCAATGATCAGAAGTTGTCTATCGTATCTAATAAGATCTCTGGTTGTAAGAACACCACCTGTTCCTCCTTTCATCTCAGTATGATAAATACATCAAACGTAATAAGTGCACTCGCAAATGTTCCAAGATGTCCCACAAATGGAAGGGTTTCAGAACGATCATGAAGGTAAGAGAAGCTCTGGAAACTTTCATGAGTTCTCTTGACCTAAAGCCCACCGAGGCTGAGTACGTAGGGCTAGATTATGCCCTAGACAGGGTTTTAGCTGAAGATATAAGAGCTCAAGAAGATGTTCCGCCGTTTGACAGGGCAGCTATGGACGGATACGCCGTCAGGGCTGAGGATACATACGGAGCATCCCAACATTCTCCAATTGCACTCAGAGTCATTGGAGAAATTCAAGCTGGCAGGGAGATAAGCTTGGAAGTCAGGGCTGGAGAGGCTGTAAGGATCCACACTGGGGCAGTCTTGCCAAAAGGGGCCGATGCGGTTGTAGAGGTGGAGAATTCTGAGGAAAGTGGTGGAATGGTCAGAATCTATGAACAAGTTCCGCCGTTCCGGAACGTTTCAAGGAGGGGTGAGGACATCAGGGCAGGTGAAGTCCTGCTCCCAAAGGGAACCATAATAGGGGCCTTTGAACTAGGTTTGCTAGCTTCTATCAACAAAAAAGAGGTTTTGGTTCGTAAGAAGCCTGTTATTGGCATGATAAGCACGGGACATGAGTTAATTGAGGTAGGAGATAAGGAAGCCCCAGGAAAAATTGTGAATTCCAACAGATGGCTCGTTAAAGGAATTGTAGAGGAACACGGGGGTCTCTTTTCTTACAAGGGAATTGTAGACGATGATGCAGATGAACTCGCAAGGAGAATAAGCGAGTGCAAGGAGGCAGATGTCATCCTAACGAGCGGAGGAACCAGCGTTGGAACATCCGATTTCGTTCCAGATGCTCTTGAAAAACTTGGAGCAAAGATAATCGTTCATGGAGTAGGGGTTATGCCTGGGAAACCTACCCTGCTTTCAGTTCTTTCAAATGGGAAGCCATTTATAGGTCTTCCAGGCTATCCTGTATCTGCTGCCGTAGCTGCATTGCTATTTCTTGTCCCCTTAATTGAGAGATTTCTTGGGATTAAGGGTGAGAGGATGATAAACACCCTTAGGGCTAGGCTTGTGGGCAAGGTACCTTCAAGACCAGGAATTTTGCATTTCGCTAGAGTCAAGCTTAAGAGAAGTGGAAATGAGTGGTTGGCAATCCCTGTTAGGATCTCCGGTGCTGGAATTGCAAGTTCATTGGTAAAAGCGGACGCATTTCTCATCGTACCTGAGGATGTAGAGGGGTATAAGGAGGGAGAGATCGTAGAGGTTCTCCCATTCAAGCGCTACATATCTACGAATGTTTCAGAATTAAGCACGCTCTGAGGGATCTATATGGGAGAGAGAAAAGAGTTTAGAAAGCTAGTTTCCGTTGAAGAGGTTTCTCGCTTAATAGAAAGGCATTACTCCTATGTCCCTAAATCAGAGGATGTACCTATCAAGGATGCCGTTGGTAGGGTGCTTGCAGAGGACATTCCTTCAGAGGTGGATGTCCCCTCATTCGATAGGGCCATGTACGATGGATATGCCCTGAAGGCAGAGGACACCTTCGGCGCGGACGAGGAGAACCCCGTAACTTTAAGGATTATAGGCATTGCAGAGGCTGGAAAGCCCTTTAAAGGTGTGGTCTCTGAGGGAGAAGCGGTTGAGATAGCTACAGGAGCCGTTATTCCTCCAGGAGCAAATGCGGTTGTCCTAGTGGAGAGAACAGAAGTTAAGGGAGATCTCCTCCTTATTTTCAAATCTGTTGCACCAGGAGCCAATATTCAGGGCACGGGTACTGATGTGGCTGCAGGAGAAACCCTATTGCACTCCGGCAGCATTCTAGGTCCCAGGGAGATAGGATTGCTAGCAGCCATAGGGAGAACGAAAGTAAAAGTGGTAAAGAAACCTGTTGTGGCCATTCTTAGCACAGGAGACGAGCTCGTTGCTCCTGGAAATCCATTGGATTACGGTAAGATCTATGACATAAACTCATACACTATTTCAACATCTGTTTGGCAGGATGGAGGAGAGCCAAAGGTTCTAGGGATATTACCAGACGACCTAGAGTCTATCTTAGGTGAAATAAAGGGAGCTCTCAAGTGGGCTGATCTAGTTCTCGTATCTGGAAGTACAAGTGCTGGGGCTGGTGATGTAGTGTATAAAGCGATAGACAAAGCGGGAAAACCTGGGGTACTCGTTCATGGCGTGGCTATGAAACCAGGAAAGCCCTTTATTCTCGGTGTTATCGGAAATAAGTTCGTAATTGGGTTGCCAGGATATCCAACAAGCGCGCTCATTGCCTATAGAAAGTTTGTATCTCCTTTAGTGAGGAAAATGGCTGGAATTAAGACCTTGGAGCAAGTTCCGATAAAAGCAAAGATGGGAAGGAGAGTGCGCTCCACTCTTGGGAGGAGGAACTTCCTCCCCGTTGCTTTGCTGTCAGATGCGAAGGGAGAGATATTGGCTTTTCCAATACCTACAGGATCTGAGGCTATATCAACTCTCAGCAGGGCAGACGGATATGTAGAAATATCAGAGAATGTGGAATACGTAGAAAGAGGAGAAAAGGTCCTCGTCATTCCTTTTCAGGAAGGGGTTAGACCTGCAGATCTTGGATTCATAGGAAGTCACTGCCCAGGAGCTGAACTTCTCCTCTCAATGCTCAAGAAAAAGGAAAATCTAAGGATAGTCCGCGTGAACGTTGGATCTCTGGGAGGTTTTGAAGCTATTAGGGCTGGAGAGGCAGACATCTCAGGGGTTCATGCGCTGAATCCTAGGACAGGTGAGTACAACGTTGGATTCTTGGAGGATTACTCTTTAAAGGGCGTAGCAAAGCTCGTTAGAGGGTACGAACGCGTTCAAGGATTAATTGTTGCAAAAGGAAATCCCAAAGGAATTAGCAGGATAGAGGACTTGTTGAGGAACGACGTAAGGTTTGTGAACAGGAATAGAGGCTCTGGAACAAGGATACTTTTGGATTACTTCATCGCTAGGTTGGCTGCAGAGAAGGGTATTTCAGTTGAGACGCTAAAAGAGCGTATAAACGGGTATGGATTCGAGAGGAAAACTCACTCTGGTGTTGCTGAGGCCGTGGCAAGAGGAGAAGCAGACGTAGGCCTTGGAATAGAGTATGTAGCAAGGATTAAAGGGTTGGATTTCATTCCTCTAACTACTGAGAGGTACGATTTCCTTGTAAGGATGGACAGATTGGATAAACGCTCTGTTAAGCTGTTTCTTCAGGTTCTCAAATCTGATGACTTCAAAAATAAGCTCTCTAACATGCCTGGATATGTTGTTGGCGATGATATTGGTTTTTTTCTAGGTTAGAATTCAAGAACCGTTCTTATACCCTCTAGCAACCCAAATTATGTGCCCAGCCTCTGGCAGGATAAGTTTCTTGAGGGCTAGCTCTACTCCCTTCGTTGATCCTGGAAGACAGAAAATCGCCTTTCCCCTACAAATTCCCGCTGTTGCTCTGCTTAACATAGCAGCAGATCCGATGCTTTGAAAGCTAAGATGCCTAAATAGCTCGCCAAAGCCCCGTATTTCTTTCTCAAATATTCCGCTTGCGGCCTCGACAGTTACGTCTTCTGGATGTAATCCAGTTCCACCACACAGAATGATGACGTCTGCTTCTTTTAGAGCACTCTCTAACTCGCGTCTTATTGATGATTTCTCGTCAGGAAGTACTTTCCTTATGACAACTGAGTTTCCAGCCGATTCTATCAACTTCACTGCTAAGTCTCCAGTAGGATCAGTAAAGTCTCTTCCTTCTTTTATCGCTTTATATCTAGAGGAGCTAACCGTATAAACGGCATATCTCAATCTATGAGGGGATTTGGCTCTATGTTCATGGACTGGGCTTTCCATCCTTCGTAAAAGGTAAGAGTTATTATTAAATTCGATATGACATAGTTGGCAATTCGTCATGATACTCAGAGACCCCTATGACAGGCCTCTGCTCAACTTGAGGATCTCAGTTAACCATGAATGCAATCTAAGATGCTTCTTTTGCCATGCTGAGGGCTATCATAACGAAGAAAATGAAATAATGACTCCTGAGGACATTGGTAGACTCGTTGCCATCCTTGCTGACTTTGGCGTCAGAACAATAAAGCTGACTGGGGGTGAGCCCCTCCTTAGAGAAGATCTGAGTGAGATAGTAGCTCAGATCAGGAGGGTTGAGGGCATAAAGGACATAGGACTCACTACAAACGGAACCCTTCTGGAGGAAAGAATTCAAGGCTTAATTGAAGCTGGTCTCGACAGGGTCAACGTAAACCTCCCATCCTTGAAAAAGGAGGTTTATCAAAGAATTACTGGTGTAGATAGCCTCGAAAAGGTGTTGAGGGGGATAGAAAAATCTATATCGTTCGGTATAAAACGTCTTAAAATTAACCGCGTCATGTTAAGGGGGTTAAATGAAGGAGAACTCGATTCTTTGATCGAGTTTGCGGCTAACATAGGTGCTGACGTCCAGCTAATTGAACTACAAGATAGAGATCCAAACTCCCCTCTTCTTAGGAAATACGGCGTAGATTTCCATGAGCTGGAGGAAAGAATAAAGGAAAAGGCAATTTCGATTAAAATACGTCAAGATATGCACGATAGGCCAGTATATGACCTAGGAGATGTTAAGGTTGAGCTTGTAAGGTCTATGAGCAATCCTGATTTCTGCTATCACTGCACTAAAATTAGAGTCACTCATTTTGGCGCTTTTAAAACATGCCTTCTTTCCAGTAAACCTCCTGTTAAGTTTCTAAAGGAACTTAGATCAGGAAGCTGGGGCGGAGTTGTCAACTCCTTATTAAGAGCTGTTGCACAAAGAGAACCTTACTTTAAGTCCACAGAAGCCCATTGTCCGAAAACTGCGCTGGCAAGATCTCCTTAAATAGGGTCTTTGAGACAGGCGTTCATCATATTGATGGGTTAATGCTAAAAGTAGGTTTCTTTGGCACCGAAGGGGTTGGTAAGACCTCGGTTAGCATGGCTCTATCCTTCATAATGTCATATCTAATGGAAGAAGAGGGTAAGATGGCTGCGGTTATGGATGCTAATCTACATAACGCCGATCTAACGTACTTATTCCTTGGAAATGAGGGATTTCATGGTCTTCACGATGTTTTACTTGGGAATAAATTCCCTGAGGAAGTAGTATATGATCCGTTGATTTCACTCGAAGACTCGAGTATCAGGCGCAAACTTTCTGATCTCATTAAGCTTAAAGTAATTCCTGCTGGAAGCGATGATGTTTCGACGCTGTTGTACGAACCAATTGATCTTCTTTTGCTTAGACTAAGATCTTTAGAGGAATATATTCGCGAGATTGGTGTTGAGTTCCTCATAGTAGATTTTCCATCATCGGACTACTCAGCAAGGGTTCTGCTTAAGGCTCTCTCAAGATGGGTCAGTTTGCTAATCCCAGTCTTGCTTCCAGACAAAAATTCCATTCTTCAAACAAAAAGACACCTTTTTTCTTTAGATATTAACAATCTCTCGACTCCTTTTGTCATAATAAACAAATATGGGCATAATTTACAATCAACTGAACTGCAAGAGCTAGTAAAAACTTATTGGAATGTCCCTGCTTATTTATTGCCCTTTGATGAGTCGTTTTCTCGATGCATTCAAAGTTGTTCAATTTCACTTTCAAGAATGCATGAGGCAACTTTCTATCACTCCCTAATTGAAGGTTTCAACGGTGATATTGATTATAAAGAAAGGAGTGTGGCCAAGCATTTAATCAAGATATTTCGTAAGGACTTTCATTTTGTAAGAAATTTTGATAATCAAGTTCCAACTATTGACTTAGGCGCGTCGGGACAGGGTTATTTATCAAATCAGTACAGTGATTTGTTGGAAGAAACCAATCCACGACTAGAAGCTATAAAGGGAATTGTTCAGGCCAAAGAGGTTCCAGTTCCTAAAGATATTTACAGAGAGATAGAATCTTCTAGTTTTCACATTGATTTATTCCCTTTCTTTAGAAGAAAGGTTAGACTTAGGTTCTCGGATGGAATGGAAGCATTCATAACGAGGAAAAATCTAAAGGAAGCACTTCTTTTGGCGGGTCTTGATGAGAAAACAGCTAGCTCTTTGACAGCTAGGCAGGAATTAGATATTTCATCCTTATCGCAAGAGTATAGAATGTTCTTGGATCTTGCACTATCATTTCTAAAACTCAAAGGCATGGGAAGGGATTTCATTGAACCCAAATAAGGCCCTGTATCTCTTAACTATTCTTTACGGTGTGCTGTTAATCTCTCTCTACTTTTGCGCACTTAAAAGAGAAGTAAGCATAGGGGATAGTCTAGCTTGGCAGATAAAAGTGTCCTATGACGATCTTGGAGGTTTATTTCTCGTTTGTGTTCTAGGGGCCATGCTAGGAGCATGTTCTTATCTCCAAAGTCTTACAAGCCTTGGAATATCTGGTGTACTGATGTTTCTATATCTGCCAGCCTTTGTGAATTTGGATAATTCTATATCAACAATTCATGCGCTCCTGTATGGATGGACTTCGTTGTATGGTTTCAGTGATTCAGTTAGCCTATTGCTAGCTCGGAAGATAGGGAAGAGAAAGAACTTCCCTACGTTCCTAAAATACCTTTCAATTTCGGCCCTAGTTAGTTCTGTTACATTTTCTATAGCAGTTTTCTTGGGGGACTTCAATGTCGTTAGTTTTTCTTTTCCAAATTTCTATTTTCTACTTTCATCAATTATTGGCATTCCTCTACTTAGTTATATGAGCTACCAGGGAGAAATAAGACTCTCCCACATAGCATTTAGTTTAAACATAGCTTCTACTGTTTTTGCATTAATCTATCGTTTGAAGACAAATTTATCTTTTTTTGCCCTATTTCTCAGCCCTTTTTTGGTTTTTAAGTTATCAAGCCGTCTAACTATTCCAAGCAAAGAAGTAGAAAATTTAGATGTTTTTGATCTAATTAAGACATCGAAGCAATTAGCAAAAAAGAGGCTGATCTTATCTGCTCTATTCACCGTCTTAACTGGGTGCTTCAACACCTTTCTCTTTTTGATTTCCTCCATAGGTTTTTTGGGAATTGCGTTGAGAGATCTTTCTTTTTGTTTACTAGTTAGTAAGTTAAGAAGAGAGGGATCTAAAGAAATTAGAGCAGCGAGACATCTCTTAAATTCAGGTGACATTAAGAATTGTATCTTGGCCCTATTTCCTTGGTTTATTAGGCTTATTTCTAAATCTCTAGAAGTAAGGCCGCATGAACTTCGCTCAATTAGCGATCCTCAAGGAGAAGGGATAAAGAGACTGATATGGGCAGCAATTAACCCTTCTGAAGCTACCAGAACCGATGCCCATAGGATGCTTCTGGTATTGGAAGGCTTTGGATGAGTTGATGAGAAAGTTTGAAGAAAGGAATCCTTTTAGTCCTAATCCCCTCCTAGATTAACCTTTTGATGGGATAATAAATGATAAATTAAGTGCAAAACTTTGGATATCTACCCTGTTACTCTTGAATATATCCTATGTTTTTCTGATGAGTGATATCAGTAAAACAACGTGTTTAGTAGCATAAACGCCCAATAATGATTGCAAGAACAATGTATTCTGCTAAGAGACGTCTTAAATACCCTTTCCAAGCTTTCCCCCTCTGGGAGGTGAAAATGCTGTTTAAGAAAATTAAAAGATTCATCAAGGGTTTTTTAGAGGATGAATCTGGTTTAACTCAGACAACAGAAACTGCTCTTTTGATTGCTGCCACCATAGCTGCTTTCTTCGCTCTTGTTGTAAACCCTGTAGCAAACGCTTTGGAGTTCTTGTGGAATCTACCGGATCTTACTGAAGAGAAATTTTCGGATTTCATTGATTGGTTAAGCGAACATCTTAGCAGCCTCTGGGGCTCAGAAAGTGAGAATTTAGCCAGAGGCAACCTCACCACGGGGTGAACCAAGTAGTTGGGCCTTAACGAGGAGAACTCATATCATAGATTCGTAAATGCAGCTATAAAGTGGGTAGAGGAGTTTTCCTTAGATCTTTTTCTCAGTCCTTATCAGACCTACGACAAGGCAAGATTGTTGGCAGCACTTGGAAGCGAGAAGCACATTGCGTTTGTAAAGGAAGTACCCTATCCTCCTCTAAAAACCCCAAAGATACATTTTGATGAAATAATAGAGGATCTCGGATGTGCTATGCTTGGCATGAATGGTAAAAGGACTTATTTCATACCCAAGAGCTGGATTTGCGGTTCAGGAAGTGTGATCTTTGCAATAGGTCTCTCTAGGTTAATGGAAGGAGTTTATCCAGAAGATTCATTGGAAATCGATCTTTGGGACGTTATAAATTTTCGAAAGAACCAGATAAAAAAGATACTCGGCTCTAATAAGATTTTAAGAGATGACATTATCTTAGAAGCAGCTGTAAGATCTACAAAGGCTTGGCCCATTCTTATCTTGGCAACTGGCAATGATATAACTGAGATCTACGGCCTTGAGGGTTCTCCGGTATACATAGATCACATCGAGGCAGGTAGGGTTGAAATTAGCAATTTAATCCTAGATAGGAGGGAGTTTGAAAAGATTAGAACGATAGTGGAGTTGCATCCCTATGGGTCCCTTAACCTCAACCAACCCACCGTAAAGATTGAGTTTACCTTTAAGGACTCTAAGATTAGACTTGGAGTTGACATTCCTCCAATATCAAAACCTTCGTTTGACGCAAGAAATCTTTCTGCTTTGCCGAGACTTCCAATGTCGCGCTTAATAGCGTTAGGGACGATAAGTGAAAGCCTTGCAGCCTATTTAGTACAAGCCATGTACGAAAGACAGCCAATCATGATTGTTGGAAGAACGGGCGTAGGCAAAACCACACTAGCTAACTCTCTTCTAGCATATTCCGCTAGGGAATGGAGGATCATAAGCATCGAGGAAGTAAGGGAAATTGAAGATTTTTCTCGTTATGGCCTTAAACATCATCCCTACGTCTTTCCTGGTGAAAGGGAGAGTGTGGTGACCACCTTTTTGCATAGAAATCCTGATTTAGTCTTTTTAGGGGAAATTCTTACAGAAGAACACGCTAAAGCCTTTGCTCTAGCAAAAGAAAGCGGATTCAGGGTGATCGCAACAACGCATGCTAAGGATCCTGTCTCGTTGGAGAGGAAATGGTTTAGATGGGGAATGGAAGATGCTCTAATGGGGTGTTTAACGTTGTTTATGGAATTTAGGGTTGCCGAAAAACTCTACAGGTATGAGGATAGTGGTTGGGAGGAGGTAAAACCAAAACCCTCAGAGAGGTTTCTCTCAATGATCAGATCTTCGCTGAACTTGAAGACCAATGAAGAAGTTATCAAGAGGATAAAGGGAGCTACTTCATGGATCGAAAGCAAGTTATGAGGTTCATTCAGCTGTTTTCTCTAGGACTCACTTGGAGTCCGATTAAGGCCGTTGAACTTGTAGCTAGGTCCAAACTTGAACCTTACGCTAAAGAAATGAGAACTATGTTTCTTACTTCCTCTGTTGAAGGATACACTCTTCAGAGCAAATTAAACGCATTTTGTGAACAATTGAGTTATCGCCCTTTAGCTGTGGCAATTAGATCCCTTCTTCAAGGGGCAAACTCTCAAGACATCGTTAATACCCTAAAGAACTTCATGAGAGTGGAAATAGAGCTTGAAAATAAGGAACTTGACCATAAAATGGCCATCCGACTATCTATGGCTTTCTTAACAATGATGCTATTGGCTAGCGCTTCTGCTCTCGGTACAATACCTTCCTCTCTTATCGGTCCAACCTCTATTTGTCTATTCGTGGTTTCAATCTTCAGATATTCATTTAGGAGGTTTAAGTTATGGAAAAGACTTCGAAAACGGTGATAATAGAGGCACTAGCCGATTCACTGGAACTTAATCGACACCCAGTCGTTGCACTGAGGCAAGTTGCTCTCTTTGACCCTGAAATCAAGAATCTCGTTATGAAAGCTATTGCCGACGACAAAACAATTGAAGAAATTATGGTGAATCTCCAAACCGTTCTCGGAGATTATGGTCCTTGGTTAGCTGAAATATTGACCTCTGGAGCAGAGCCAGAATTTATCGGTAGAGTGCTTAGGGACACTGCATCCATTGTGAGAGTTGTAGAAGAGCTGGAGGCCGAGAGAGCAGCTCTCTTGAAAAATAGAAGGAATTTAGCAAGGTTCTTGATCATGATGTTGGGAGTCATGTCAGCTGCCTTTTCGAAGATATCTGAACTCCTTTGGTACATGCTTCTTGGAAAGCCTCACAGCAATTTCGTGTCTTTTGGATTAATCGGAGCTGCTTTTACAGTATTTATTGCGGAAGAAGTGGAAAGGGGCCTAAAGTGGCTAATGTACTATTCAATACCTTTTCTGATGACAACTTTCTTACTCAGCAATTTATTCGGGTGATATGATGCTCATGATGGCTATAGCCATGTTGGAAGCATTGTTGAGTTCTCTGATAGATGTCAAGACAGGCAAGATACCTAATAGATTGAATATATTCCTATTTTCTCTAAATTCCATCTTTTCTTTATTAAGAAATTCACATTTTTCTGTCTTCATTAGAATATTTGCTGCTATTCCTTTTGCTTTGTCATTATACGGCGTTGGCTTTGGAGGCGGAGATTGTAAGTTCATTATTGCTATTTCCCCTCTTATTTCCTCCTTTGACCTTGGAAAAATCTTGTTTATTGCTTGCATCATTGGTTTGAGTAGAGGAAGGGGGTATTTCCATTCCTACTATTTTTTGTTTTCTTTTACAATTGTTCTCTTTCCAAAGTTGATAAAAAACCTAAAGCTCAGTCGATTTTCGCATTTATTAGGAAAGAAAGCCCTTGAGATATGCTTATCATTACAAAACAGAATAGAACCCACCACTTGATGTATTTTTGAAGGCCTTTTAATTCCTCCAAGTTCATGATCCAAAGCAGGACCCAGATGAAGAATATAATTGGAAGTAAAGCTGTAAATACTCTGTTAAGGAATTGAAGTCCTTTATCTACTTCGAGAAGCAAGCTTTTTAGAATTCTCCTTAAAATATTGAATATAGTCTCTGATCCTAAGAACCAATCATAGGTTGATATTTTAAAGCCATTAAATAGAAGGATGATCCTCATCTGGGCGGTATTAGCCAAGGTATTGTCCTCTCCCTTGATTTCTCTCTTTTTTCAGGTCCTTTCTCTCTATTTTTGGTAGGTATCCTTTTGAACGCCTCTTGAACCCTGCACAACATTTTGGCTTTCAATTTGAGATCATTTTTCAAATACCAGCCTTTTCGAAGGCCTCTAACCCAATAAATAACCTCTTTATCCCAGACTTCTATGTAAAACTTGTATGATACAGTTAATCTCACGGAATTTCCGCTTTTTGATATAGAAATTTCTCTCTTAACGTCGAATTCTATTTCTATTCCTTTTGAGGAGAACTCTCTCTTTAATGAAGTGAGAAGATCGTCTATTTTCTTATCTAAATCTAAAAGTTTGGATTTAAGCAGAAATACTGCTGATATGTAGTCATTTCTCACACCAACAACTACTGTTTCGTCTGGTATCAAGTTTTCTAACTCTTTTTCTATTTTTTTGTGAGCTTCCTTTATTAGAAAATAGAGGCAGGGGTGACAAACTGAAATAGAGTAATTTCTCTTTGCGACTGCTTCTGCAAAACCCCTCTTCGAAACTACAAAGATGGATAAAGAACTTTGCACACCTATAGCCCCTGGCTTACATCCTCCAGCAAATACCTTGTTTTGTAGTTCATTAGCTGCATAAGACCTACTCAATATTACGGGCGTTACATTGCAAAAGAGTATGATTCCCCTACTCCTGGCTTCGTTCTCGGCATATGTCTTCCAATCCTCTGTATTTATGATCTTTGGAAGTCTTACTTGATCTACATCCTTTCCATAGTTATTGGCTAGCCACTCATCTATCAGACATCTAATGAATGAGAGATATCTTGGTAGGGCTATTTCGGACTCCATCCATGCAGAACTTTCCGCAAAAGCGGCATCAATTATTCTGCTATCCAAGATATTAGTATCCGGGACGATAAATGTTGGAAGTATCAAGATCAAAATCGTTATGATAGCTAAAACCTCTCTCAAGCTCTCATCTCCTATATGAAATCTCAACACATATCTGATTTGGCGAGCTTGGCACTGGAATTTTGATTTTAACGCTTAATCCATAGGGATCGAGGTTCTCTCTGTAGCCTCCTTCCCAAACGAGTCGAACACCCTTCTTCCAAAAGAGTTCGACTGTTCTAATAGCAATATCTTCTCTCGCCTTAACTGCCCAAGAAGGAACTATGCTCTTTATTGAAAGATCAATAACTAGAAGAGATAAAAGCAAGAGGGCAATCAAAAAGGCAATTGTCCTCAGCTTCATCACCCTATTGGCGAGGGCGGTGGGTTGCTAGCCAAAATAGCTAGTATTAGGGCTGCTATCACGATTATGAACCAAACTGCATCAGCAATTTCTTCATCCATCTTGGATTAGCTCCCCTCTGCTTGTAATCTGTAATTCTTTCCCGCCTCGGATCTCCCCCCTTAAGTCCGTTGAAATGCCGTTCAGAACTATTTCGTACCCGTTCATTGAGAAAAGAGCTGAACCATTGTCGAAGAAAATCAAGGAATAATTACCCTCTGGTAGTTCTAGCGCTATACCCACTTTGTGATTTACTGATCTTTCGCTTAGGGCCGTAAGGGTAGAAGCTAGTCTGTATCCAAAGTTCTTAACTCTCAAGTATGCTAATCTATTGGAGATTGCCCCTGAAGCAAGGAGTAATGCTACAAAAACTAAGGTTCTTAAAGCTTCATCAATCTCTACATTCATCCCTTAATCACCAGTGAAACTCCCTTTTCAGACCATGTTGCCTTTATTCTGACCAACCCCCTTATTGAGGCATTTAATGGAGATATTTCGAAAGGAAATTCAAGATCTGCCCTGTAATCGCCACAACTGGCAAAAAGGATTCTGTCAACAACTGAAAGGTTAACTTGGAATGGAGTAAATATTATTCCGCTAGCGGACCCTCCACCAACAACCGAATTGACTACGTTGCTTATTGCACTGAGAACTGAGTATACACAACCAGTTTCGACTCTTCTTTCAATATCAGAGATAAATGGCTGGATGCCGTGCAAGGATACAACTAAGCTAACTAAGCCCAATGTCCCGATTATTGCGTAGGATATGGTTTGGTTCAACTCAATTGGTTAATCAATGAAATGAGATATTTCTTAGGTGGTTTTCGTAATAATTTTCGAAAAGAGACTGGTTACCTTTACTCTACAATCCAATGTTTCACTGTGTGCTCTATTAAAATCAAGTTGAAAATGCTCCTTCCATTTTTTAGGCCCTCAAGAGAGAAGTCGAAAAAGAAGCTATCTGAGTTAATGAAGTCCGCGATTTGCGAGATAAGAATCACTAATCCAATAGCTGAAGAGGCAGCAGAAAAGTTAGCATGCCTCTTCTTAGAACTAATAGATGCGAATGAGGTTGGGGTGGAAAGAATTGAAAGAGTTCTTAAGAGAAAAGTAAAGGATGAGTTAGGGGTTAAAGGTTTGTCCGTAATGGATTAAATGCACAGCATATTTGGAGGGAGTTGAGATGATAGATATCTCACCAAAACCAGTTCAAAAGAGAAGAGCAAAAGCTACTGGGAGGATAATATTAACAGATGAAAGTCTAACAAGAATAAAAGAGCAAAGAGTTGAGAAAGGAAATGTCTTTGAGGTCGCGAAAGTTGCGGCCATTATGGCCGTGAAAAGAACTCCTGAGATAATTCCTCATTGTCACCCAATTCTTGTGGAGGACGTGAAGGTTGATTTTCGATTGGGAGAAAATTTCGTGATGGTCGACTTGGAGGTTAAGGCCTCTGCCAAAACGGGCGTGGAGATGGAGGCCTTAACTGGTCTTACTGCCGCTCTTTTGGCCATATGGGACATGGTAAAGAAGTACGAAAAGGATGAATTTGGCCAATACCCAAACACGGTCATAACTGACATTAGAGTGGTTGAGAAGGTTAAGGGCAATAGTAAAAATATTTAATTGAACTCCTCACCTGCACGCAGGGAGGTGCATTCATGCCCAAGTACGTAATCGAACAAGTTAGGGAGGAATGTATAGGTTGTGGAGTCTGTGCTGGACTTTGCCCAGATAACTGGGAAATGGCTGAAGATGGGAAATCTAAAGCCTTGAACACTGAACTCGACGATTTAGGATGCAACATGGAAGCTGCCCAGTCTTGTCCAGTAAATTGCATTCATATATATGAAATGAGCGATGGAGAGAAGAAACAACTAATCTAATCACTCCTCCCTTTTTCTTCTTTAAGAATCTATAAGATAGAATTCTATTTTCGAGGCGGAAGTCCCTGTCCTTTGTATAAAAGATGTAAGCAGCAGAAGGTAGCAAGAGAATAAAGGCGCTCAGCGTGAGCTG
>CAYZRF010000020.1:28865-33310 GCA_964480775.1 uncultured Nitrososphaerota archaeon | reverse complement strand
ATTGTACGCCTCGTTTTACAGTCTTTGATCAAAAGATTTGATCTAGAATTAAATAAAGAACGTCTAAGTGTTCATGAACTGGATTCCTTGGTCTGTGCCTTAGTTGGCTTATTGTATTTAAAAGGAGAAGTGCTTCGTCTTGGCGATCCAAATGAGGGTATCATGATCCTTCCAAAGCCTCTTATGAGCTACAAGTAGAAAAGTGACGTCGCCTCGTTTACACTTTATCCTTAAAATTTCTTATGATAGGTAATAACGAAATGAAGGCACAGGTAAATTGGATTGAGGAAATGATGTTCATAGGAAGAAGTGGGTTGAATCACCTTGTCCCCATAGAACCAACAACTAAAAACAGGGTTGGAGGCGCTCTCAGTCCAATGGAGTACGTGCTGATAGCGCTTGGAGGATGTACTGGCGTTGATGTTGTCTCTCTCCTAAAGAAATGGAAGTTGCCAC
Organism: uncultured Nitrososphaerota archaeon; assembly: GCA_964480775.1. Lineage (GTDB taxonomy): Archaea > Korarchaeota > Korarchaeia > Korarchaeales > Korarchaeaceae > QMVU01. The sequence continues at coordinate 32,854 of CAYZRF010000020.1, read as the reverse complement.
TAAAATCGTTGAAAATAGAGATTTCTGCGGAGAGAAGAGATGAATTCCCAAGGGTGTTCTCTAAAATAAAGTTGAAGTACATCGCTTCAGGGATTGAGGAGGAAGACCTACGAAGAGCGATAGAGGAATCGATGCAGAAATATTGTTCAGTTTCTGCAATGTTAGGATCTTTTGCAGAAATAGAGTATGAGTGTCAGATTGAATGAGAATTACCGTATGATGTCCTTGATCTTTACTGGGCTCATCGGACAAAGGGGGTCTGGAACTCCAATCTTCATGCTCCCATATGCAGCGACTATTCGGAAGTAGCAGAGCTTTCCAGCTCCTACGCAATTCTCAAATTTCTCGCATGAGTAACAAGGAGATCCCTTGAATCTCTCCCTATCGAAGGTGGCGAGAATTTCCATCATTCTTTTTGAATTCCAAGCCTCAACTATCGACTGCTTTGAGAGATCCCCGTAGATAAAAGCAGGGTTCACGCCAAGCCTCTCACATATTGTTACCCTACCATCTGGCAGAATAATTATTCCCAAGGTCACACCTCCACATCCAGGAGCACCTTCCATAGTCAACCCAGATAGAAGACCTTCTATGCTCTTGGGTCGATGAAGTACGGCGCCGCTTTCCATGACCTCAGCTTCAACCTTGTCAAGCTCAATGATCAGCTTCTCATACTGTTCTAAGGTAGGAAAGAGGTCATCTCTTGGCTTGTATATTGAAAGAGAGTATGGGCTGAGGTTTATCTCCTTAACCCCCTGTTCCGCAAGCCATTTCACTAGTTCTGGAACCCCAGATATGTTATAGGAGCATATTACCGTGTTTGTGGATACCTTGAAGCCTGCTTTCAGGAAAAGACGAATTGCCCTTACCATTCTCTCGTGAGAACCTGGTCTTTGGGTAAGCATATCTTGAAGTTTTGGATCCAGGGTGTCGATGCTCACCTGCATTGCATCCATTCCTGTCTCAGCTATACGTTGGACAAGTTTCTCAGTAACAGGCCATCCTTTCGTGCTTGTGTGTGGGTAAACTCCTACGTCAAAGGCTATTTTTGCTATTTCAGGGAAGTCTTTCCTCAGGAGAGGCTCGCCCCCAGCCAAGTAGACATCACTCATTCCTAGGCTGCCAGCTTCTTCGAAAATTTCTTTAAGCCTTCTCAGTTCTAAGGTTTTCTCTGGATCTGAGGCATTGATCTTGTCAGCATAGCAGTAAATACAGTCTAGTGGACACCTCCTAGTAACCACTAAAGCCATTCTAAGTGGAGCCTTATAGCGAATTAGGCCGCTTCTAGGTTTTGTGGGTTTGTAGATGAAGTCTTCGGGATTATACCTCCTTTTTGGAGGAGTTTTTTCTTTTCTAAGTTCTATTAGATCAGAAAATTCGTTTAAGACGGAATTAACTGCTTCTTCAGCCTCTTTTAAGCTGGAGTTGAAAGCATACGCAACCGCTTCTACAAGTTCTTTTATATTGGTAGATCCGTCCATTAAGGAGAGAATTACAGCTTTTGATGGGCTAACTATCTTAAACTCGGGTCTTTCACCCACTTCATAAACAAGAACTCCAAATTCTTCTTTTCTGAGCCTTACTTCTTTTCTTAATATTGGAAAAAAGAGGGAAGGTGGTTCTATGTTCAATCAATGTCCCCTATTTAACCAGGGTCGTACTTTATAACTATACAAGCAACAGGACATACGTCTGTAACGTCTACTCCACCACCGTCGTTAAGTTTCAGACCCGAGGATGCTATAATTCTTCTCAATTTCTTGAGGTCATCCCTCGACATCATGTTCCTCCCATCCCGGAATTGTTATTAGTTAATAACTAATACCATGCTAATAATTAGTATTAATTAGCATTATATTCAATAGAGTACTCTTGAATTGTTATTAACTTATTTTTTCAAATTCTATAAGTTTCCTAAGTTTTTTGTTTGTGGAACAAAGTGAAACTCCTTAATAATGCCAATGGAACACATAAAAGGTCGTTTTATTTTTTGGATTCGTTTTTATTTTTCTAGAATGACCAGTCGATTGTATGACTTCATCAACAAGACAATCAGTCTTCGACAGAATAATAAGACCACAGGACTGGGACGCCATAAAGAGTTATTCAACGGTGCCAAAAGCCACTGAGGCGACTGTTGAGCTGGAAAGAAGAGTAATGGAGGCTCTTATCCGTTACTTGATAAGATTTAGGATGGAGCCTGAAAAAATAACATTAAGAGGAGTTGCACGTGGACTTGGTCTCAGTTACTCAAAAGTCCGACGTCTATTGAAGAAGTTAGTTGAAAATGAGATTGTAATAAGTTGGCCCATGGGAAAGCAAGTTGCCTTCCTTATTACAGATCTAGAAAGAGCTATTAGGGAAGGATACATAAAACTAGACAGAGAAGAACTGAGATTTCTGTCGCTATTACTCTCATTTGGAGAGTTAGAGGAACAAATTGGGAGCACAATCCTTGCTTTACCAAAAGTATTGATTTCTCCCAAAGTATACCTTAGGGGATTAAATGTTCTTACCGAATCCTGGCTAGCTTCATTGGAAGCTAGCAGATATCTACTAGAGATAAAACGCGGAACATTGACTCGAGAAATACCTCCAAAATTAATGAATCTTATAGATAAATATCAGAAGTTCGAAGAATTTGAGAGATTTGTTGGGCAGGTCCCGTTAACCGTAATTCCAGTATATAGATCAATTGTAGTACCAGGGATGAAAGACATCATTGGCGGAATGAGAAGGGAGCTTGGTATAAAAGAAGAATTGAAAGTCAGGTTGAAGAATCTTCATCCTATGGCTTATGGAATCTTAATGAGAGAACTTTTCTTTGAATTAGATTGTAAAGAGAATCCTACGGAGGAGGAAGTAAAAAGCGCCATGAAAAGGCTTTCTGAGAAACAATTGCGGCTAATTCTCTATATAGAAAGGCCAATACTTGATCAGATCAAACAAGGTAATCTGCCAGAGAATCTTTCTGTTGAAGCAATACTATATGAAGCAATTGTTTTGAGATTAGCTGCTGTTTTCGCTTTGAACCTAGGTGCTGATGATCAACTTGTAAAGGAAGCTAGGGAAGCAGCCGAGTTGTTGGAAAGTACTGCTGAGGAGATGAGATTGAGAATTGGAGGGGGAAATAAGTAAGTATAATTATAAAGTTGTTTATTCCCTCAGAAGGAGCTGGATTCGTAGAAATGTCCTCAAGTTCTTAGTTTCAATACATCCTGAGCCTTCTTACCCCCAAGAAATTGCAAGGAGAATAGGTGCGAGAAGCACTGACGTACTAGGTGCGTTGAGGGGTTCCAGCAAGAGATACAAGTCAACATTCTCTCTCGTTAAATTGGGGCTTGTGGAAGTTCTCTCTTCTAGTGAGTGGCCTAAGAAGCTTTATAAGGCCACAGATCTAGGCATAAAAGTTTGGAGAGAGTTTTTGGAAGAATCCCAAACTAGTTAATGAATTTCTTCTTCTCGTTTATCTGCTGTTTTAACTCAACTAGTTCTTTTTCCAGCTCTTCTAGGGCAGCATACAGTTCGTTTCTCATTTCTCGATCTATCTTCATCTTTAAGAAGAGCGCTAACGGTGTTATGATTGCTATCGGAATTAATATTAAGGCCGCAACCCCTATTCTCCTTCCCTCAGGAGGAGGAACCTCTGCTTCTGGGGTGGACGGTACCTCCTCCTTGTATTCCTCGGTAAGGTTCATGTTTAGAGCTATGAAAGGATTATCCACCTTTGTCACTATCCTAACCTTGGGGGCTAGGGAAATACCACAAAGGGGATCTACTTTACAAATTACCTCTGGCTCACATTTGGAACTTACGATCACCCTAAACTTATTTCCCATTCGATCGATAAGGGGATTTGATCCGTTGCTAAGTGGTCTTCCAGGCTTGTAGAGTAAAACACCCAGCTCTTCATCGTACTTCACCCCTAAAACAGATAGGTTAATATCAATCCAGTCATCATTCCTGTAGATCTGAGTTCCTAATGCTTC
>CAYZRF010000020.1:0-28765 GCA_964480775.1 uncultured Nitrososphaerota archaeon | reverse complement strand
TCATCATTCCTGTAGATCTGAGTTCCTAATGCTTCTGCTGGAGGAGTCTTTGCTACCCCTCCGTATTCGCATAGTATCTGAAGGGCTACTTCTGACGCGTTTATCGAAGCTCCTTTTAAGATTATGGAGGCTATGGCCCACTTTCCATCAGAAACCTTAGATACTTCTGCGCTCAACTCCAAATTGGTGCAGTCGGAGTGTTCCGTCCTTATCTCAATTTCTCCAAGGAAAGGCTCCTGAAACCTCGTGAGTTGAACTTTTCTTGAGAGGTCTTCCATCTCAGAATTTATATCAGATATTCTGGAGTCTAAATCATCGATAGAGGCTTCTATTAACCTTATTGAAGCATTCGTTATGGCCCCTACAGACGTCAATGAATGCTTTAGTTCGCCCAGCGTCACAGATGAGTTATAGGCATAATCGGCAGCTTCAGTAAACGATATCTGCATGGTTTCAAATGCCTTTTCTGCTGCATAAAGACTGGACTTTGTCGATCTTAACCTATTTAATACATCTGTTAATTTCTCCTCTAAGCCGATGTCGATCGGTGGAACTGGTATCGTAAGGTTTGGAATGGACAGGTTTGAGGTTTGGTCTAGGTTTCTTTGGATTTCCTCCAAGATTCCCATGATTCTAGATAAATTGGATTCTAAGGAACTCAAAACTGAAATCACATTACTTAGTGGGGCTTTAGCAACTTCTATGGAACGAGAAGCATTTCTAAGTGCTTTGGATAGCTCCATGAGCTGAAACTGAGCCTCTTCCAGGCTCTCGCTTGAGCCCGAGATTCCTTCTGAGAACTCAGACATCAATTTGTGCATGTTTGAGAGAGATTCCTTCATGCTCTGGAGCTCATTCAATGAGGTGTTATATGACTCCAAGATTTCTTCAAGCTGATCAGCTACTGAAGAGGCATCAAGCTGAAGTTGTATCCGCACGGCTTTCAGCTCGACTTCTCCTATGTAGTCAGTATTTCTAGCCTTTGCAGACAACGAGATGTGAAGAGGATCTTCCTCTAACATTCCTATCCAAGTGATGGACCAGTCTTCTGAGAGAGAATACATCATATATGGTTCAGGATCGCTTTCCGGTTCTAAGAAGTTGTCTTTTGGTATTCTCATCTCTATGGAATAAGGAAGAGGTGGTTTCATCGTTTCACCATCCACGTACATAAATTCCCGAAGGTTTTCGATCGTTAAGTTAACTGTAAGGACATCTCCAGAGCTTATCATTATGTAGTAGTCTCCTTCAATCTCAATTGGCTTTATTTCTTCCCCGTTCAAGTAATAACTGATATTAACAGATATCGGGGGGGTCTTAAACGTTGAAATAGAGTATCTGACTTCAATGTCCGATGAAGGAGGCAGCACTAGGTCTTGCCATACGCAAACTAGGTGGTCGAAAAACACGTCCTTCGAAGATGGTTCTGGAGAACCCGATAGAACGCTGAAGCTCTCAAGATGGGCTTGGGAGACCCTGTCTACAATCGTTATTGCCTTCTCCTCATCGCTTGGATTTTCAACCCTGATTGTAACTTCGGCTTCTCCGTCGGACATGGTTCCATCTGGTAAGATCCTGTAGAAAACGCTTTCTAGCTTTGAAAACTTGATTTCCGTGTTATCAGGTTCTGCATTCATTGGAACTACTTCTAGTAAAAGTAAGAGCATCATTATCGTCAGAACTGCAAATTTTCTTCCTCTCATAGTTCCTCTAGCCTCCTTTTCACTCTTCTGACTCCCATTCTTACTCTCAACACAGCGTCTCTAAACTCCTTCACTTTGATCCTGCTACTCTTGAGCTTTTGTATCTGAGACTCAAGTTCTTCAACTTCTTCTTCGAGATCTAACAACAGTTTTGCTCTATCTTCGACTTTTTCAAGTTCACCAAAGGTTGGTATCTCCCTTGGATTTTCGTAAAGTCTGCCGTCAACCATGTAGAGTATCTTTCTTGTTCTTTTTGCAACGCTTGAATCGTGTGTAACTATTATAAACGTCTTTCCCGTCTCTCTGTTCAACTTCTCCATTAACGAGATTACCTCTGAACCCGTTTTTGAATCAAGATTGCCCGTTGGCTCGTCTGCCAAGACAAGAGATGGGTCATTTGCCAAAGCCCTTGCAATGGCTACCCTTTGTTGCTGCCCACCAGATAGTTCGGAAGGCCTGTGGTTGGCCCTATCAACAAGACCTACAAGATCCAAAAGTTCTAAAGCCTTGTCCCTCATTTCCCATTCAGATAGCTTTCCAGCAAATATCATCGGAAGTTCAACGTTCTCCAGGGCCGTCAGAGTTGGGATTAAGTTGAAGAACTGGAAGATGAAGCCTATTTTATGACACCTTATATCAGATAGCTCTGCTTCACCAAGTTCTGTCACATCTACACCATCTATGAGAACTCTACCACTCGTGGGCTTAGCTAAGCAGCCTATTACGCTTAAAAGCGTGGATTTTCCAGAGCCAGAGGGTCCTACTATTGATATGAACTCTCCAGGCATGACTTTGAAGGAAACATGATCTAAGGCTCTAACCTCCGTTGAACCCAAGGTATAGACCTTACTAACGTTTCTAAGTTCTACAACTGCTCTGACATCACTCATATCTTATCGCCTCTATGGGCCTGACATTGGCTCCCTTCCAAGAAGGATAGAAGCCAGCGATCAGCCCCAAAACGACGGACAAGGCTATTGGGCCAAATATAAGGGCTGGAAATATTTTGTACGGTGTTGGAAAGCCGATCATCCTTGGAATTACTTCGCTCGCAAGCTTTGCTAGAAGGACGCCTCCTATAGCCCCAAGGATTCCTCCAACGAAGCTCGTAATCATAGCCTCCGTGAGAAATATCGTTAGCACGTGGGATCTCTTTGCCCCGATGGCCTTCATGATGCCAATCTCCCTTATCCTCTCTAACACAGAGACCATCGTGGTGTTCATGATGCCAAGACCCCCTATCAAGAGTGAAATGGATCCTATCGACAGGAGGACGCTGTTGAGCATGTCCAGAACTTTTCCTATGTTCTCCGAGATCTGTTCGGGCTCAACTACATCTAGGTCTTCATATCTCTTCTCTACCTTTTCTTTGAAGGATTCTCCTAACCTTGGATCCCTTAGCTTGACCATGATCATTGAAATCCTTCCCCTCTTATGAACTATTTCTTGCAATTCCTCGAGATCCATGTAGCATCCCATGTCAACTACGCTGCCCGTTGGCTGCAGTATTCCAGATACTACGAACAACTTTCCTGGCTCATCAGAGGAAGGACTTATCTTCACGCTATCCCCAACTTTCAAGTTGAGCTGATCTGCTAGGTTACTCCCAACGATTACCTTTCCTCTTTCTCCCTGTTCAAATACCTCTCCTTCTTTTATTGGTATTGTTATTATCTCGTAAGTGTCTGGAGTAACCCCTAGAGCCCACCCAAACTCTCCGTTTATGAAAACCATCTGGGATAAAACGGGTCCTGCCGCTTCTACCTCTGCATAGAGCCTGATCTGCTTTACCATTCTCTCAGGTATCTCCGCTGCCATCTCACCAGCTGCCTTTGGGGTTATCATAAAGTCAGTTGCTTCGCTAAGGAAGCTAACTGCCTGTTCCTTAGCACCATAGGCAACTGAAACAAGTGCAACAATTGTGCTTATTCCCACGGCAACCCCAATGAGAGTTAGAACTGTCCTGAACCTCCTTCTTCCGAAGTTTCTCAACGCTAGCTTGAATGCTGTTTTTAGTATCCTTAACGGTATCATCTTCTGTAAAGTGCGCTACGCCTCTAAAAATAAACTCGATAATACCAATTCCGATAACAAATTAGACTAGTTGACTTGTTAAGTCCTTTACGTGTGCTAATGTTAGGGATTATTTCATCTAGCACCTGTTTAAACGTCATACAAGGCGAAGCTATCGTTTTAATGCCCCTTTGAGATGGGATATCGCTTCTTCCCTTCCCATGGAATACCCACAGTAGTCGCAAGTAATTATTAGCGGGACCTTTTTTCTTACAGTAAATGAAGTTTTGATGGGCTCACCTGCAGAGTTTGTGATGCAATTTGGGTTCGGACACCTTAATATGCTTACTAATCTATCTTCCAACTCAACACGCCTTTTCTCAACGACCTTCCATCCTCTAATCAGGTTTATCGTCGCTGAAGGAGCAACTATGGCTATCCTGTCTACCTGCTCTTGGCTAAGTTCAACCCATTCAATCTTCACCATGTCCTTCTTTCCTAACTTCTTGCTCGGCACGTTCATGACAACTGCTACGGTGTAACCCTCCCTCCCTGTTATGCCAAGAATTCTTAGGACATCTAGAGCTCTTCCAGCTGGAATATGATCTATGACCGTTCCAGCTTCTATCTTTCTGACCATCAAATGCTCGTTTTTGCTGGTTTCTTCCATTAGCATCACCGATCAACATCATGACTTCCAACGCTATGCCAATTGTTTGCTGAAAAATATTTCAGATGGGGGTTTTTACCCTCAACACTAATTAAAGAAAGCTTATCTTCGGCTAATTTAGGAGCCGTTTCTTCCAGACAATGCTTCAAAAACTGCATGAAGAGAGGATGCGGTCTATCTAATCTGGATTTAAATTCTGGATGTGCTTGGGTTCCAACAAAGAATGGATGGCCCGATATCTCGATGAATTCCACTAGTCTACCATCAGGAGAAGCTCCTGAAACTGTTAAACCGTGGTTTATTAGAGTGGAGACGTATTCTGGATTTATCTCATACCTGTGCCTGTGTCTTTCGTGAACTATTTCCTTACCATAAATCCGCCTGACCAAGGTTCCCTCCTTCAGGACTGCTGGAAAGGAACCCAATCTCATTGTGCCTCCAAGTTCATCTATTTCTTTCTGTTCTGGAAGTATGTCAACAACCGGATGAGGGGTGCTTGGATCTATCTCTGTGGAATTAGCTCCTTGTAGACCACATACATTTCTCGCAAATTCAACCACAGCTAGCTGCATACCAAAGCACAGACCCAAGTACGGAACGCCGTGTGTCCTGGCATATTCTATTGCTTTGATCTTCCCTTCAACTCCCCTGCTTCCAAATCCACCAGGAACTATTATTCCCAAAACCCCTGACAGAAGTTCCGTTGGGCTACCCTCTTCTATGTCAGTTGACTCCACCCACTTTATGTTAACATTTGCACCCAGATGCATTTCTGCATGCCTTATTGCTTCTATTAGTGAAGCATATGAATCCTTGAGCCCTGTATACTTGCCAACTATCGCTATTTTGATTTCTTGAGCTCCAGTTTTTCTCCTAGAAAGAATTTCTTCCCAGTATAGGAGCACTTCTCCTCTCTTGGGTTTTAAACCGAGTTTTCTAACTATTATCTCGTGAACTCCCTGCTCTTTGAACAGAAAAGGCACCATGTATACGGATTCAACATCGTGATCGGAGATAACAGCTTCTTCAGGAACATCACAGAAAAGGGAAATTTTCCTTCTAACTTTGGAGTTAAGGGGTTGCTCGCATCTTCCAACTATCATGTCTGGTTGAATCCCTATTGAGCGCAGCAACGAAACTGAATGCTGTGTGGGCTTGGATTTCTGTTCCCCAACTGGATCGATCACTGGTATCAGAGTAACGTGGACGAAGAAGAAGTTCTCTCTGCCCTCCTCTAAAACCAGCTCTCTAATTGCTTCTATGAAGTATGCGTTCTCTATGTCTCCTACGGTGCCCCCTACCTCTATCAGGACTATGTCAGCCTTTTGCTCCTCTGCAACCATTTTTATCCAGGATTTCGCTTCCTCCGTGACGTGAGGAATGAACTGGACTGTCTGACCTAGATATTCCCCTTTCCTTTCCTTTTGGATTACCCTGTAAAAGAGCTTTCCCGAGGTTATGTTGTTATCCCCAAAAAGGTCAATGTTGAGGAATCTCTCATAGGTTCCGAGATCCATGTCGCACTCGGAACCGTCCTCAAGAACGAAGACTTCTCCGTGCTCGTAGGGATTCATGGTACCAGCATCCATATTGAGGTATCCATCGAACTTGATCGGTATTACCCTGAAACCCATGTCCTTTAACAGCTTTCCTATGCTGGCCGCTGCGATCCCTTTTCCTAATCCAGACATGACTCCGCCAGTAACTACTAGATATTTGGGCACGTTCTCCTATCTATTTCGACCAATAAAAATGGTTCGATACCATTTTCTAGTCCATTTACTTAGTAAGCGTTTTATATTGCTCCTTTATCCATGGGTTGATGCAATATGAGGGCTCGATCTAAGCTCGTTGAGGGCTACAGGTCTGTTGTTGATGATGGTAGGGGACATAGCGTGGTTACAGATCTCCCTAGGGAGAAAGGCGGAACGGATACTGCTCCTACTGCTTTAGAGCTGGCAGTGATGGGACTTGCGGGATGCATAACCACGATCTTTGCCATGATTGCAAGCGGGAAGAAGGTCTCCTTCAAAGACATAGAGGTCATAGTAGATGCAGAGAAATCTGATAAGGACCTAACCATAACGTCTGGAAGGATAAAGGGGATTGTGGTTTCCAACGAGCCCGAAGATAGAGTTAGAAAGATCTGGCGAGATACTCTGAAGATCTGCCCTGTTGGAGTGCTCTTCCAGAGGGCAGCTGTTCAGTTTGAACATGAGTTGGAGGTTAGGAGAGAATAACCTTTTTCCAAAACTCTTAGTCAGCTTCGCTTTCCTTAAGTTCATACTCTATTATCTTTCTTACTCTTCTCTGATGTCTTCCTCCTTCAAACGTAGTAGTAAGCCATAATTCAACTATTTTGATCGCCTTCCTTTTGTTAAGAACCCTGCCTCCTAAGCATAAAACGTTGGAATCATTATGTCTTCTACTTAGCTCAGCCGATTTCTCGTCCCAACAGAGGGCTGCTCTTATCCCTACGACCTTGTTGGCGGCTATGCACATCCCTATCCCCGTTCCACAGATTAAGATGCCCCTATCGTAGTTGCCCTTGGAAACCTCTCTTGCTACCTTAAAGGCGACATCAGGATAGTCGATGACCTCCTGATTGTGAGTACCGAAGTCCCTTATTTCATAACCAAGCTCAATAAGATGTTGCTTCACTTCCTCCTTTAACTCGAATCCTGCGTGATCGCTACCTATTGCGATTCTCATCAAATCCACCTTGAATAGCTTGGATTATCTTCTAGCTGGAATAGGGCTTTTCTCATCTGCGCTGCCGCTTCAGTAGGGTCAGAACTCTTCGTAATATACCCGCCAACTATCACCACATCTACCCTACTACCCTTGAGTATTTGGACTCTTTCTGGTTTGATCCCTCCTGCTACAGCCAATTTAACTGAAATCTCTCTCGATATCTTCCTAAATTCTTCAAACGGAGACTTTCCTGTCATTTGATCGTCTATTCCCGTGTGAACAATTAGATAGTCAACTCCCATCCTTTCCATTTCCTTGGCCCTCTCTAGCTTGTTCTTTATCCCCATCAGATCAACCATCACCTCAACACCGTAGTCATCCCTTGCTTCTAAAGCCCCAGCTATCGTAGAATTGGACGCGGCTCCCAAGACGGATATTATGTCTGCTCCTGCTCTTGCTGCCATTTCCACCTCCAGATAACCTGTATCCATCGTTTTCATGTCTGCAACAATCCTTTTATCAGGAAATATCTTCTTTAGGGTCTCAACGCACCTGATTCCCTCCGATTTTATCAGTGGAGTTCCAGCTTCGAGGAAATCCACGCTTTTAGAAGCTTTCTTAGCTATCTCTATTGCCCTGTCTAGGTGAACTAAATCTAGGGCTAGCTGAAGCTTGATCACCATGTTGACCCGTTAAGAATATACTTTTATCCCTTAACCTTAGTGCATCCCTGCCCCATAGAGGGGCCTTAAAAACACAGGCAAGCAAATAAGTTTTCAGTAATTCTATGTTTTGTGAAGGTATATGGATGTTATGGAAGCAATCTTCGGAAGAAGAAGCGTTAGAAGATTTAAGTCAGATCCGATTCCTGAAGAGGATCTGAGGAAAATCCTTGAAGCCGCAATTCGAGCTCCTTCTGCAGGAAACAGACAATCTTGGGAGTTTGTTGTTGTTCGGGATCCAAGTAGAAAGAAGGAAATAGCTAGGGCTGCTTTGGGTCAGTGGTTCATAGCTGAAGCGCCTGTTGTCATTGTGGTATGTGCAAACGAGGAAAGAAGTGCATCTCGTTACGGTGACAGAGGGAGGAAACTCTACTGCATACAGGATACTGCTGCAGCAATACAGAACATGCTTCTCGCTGCATATTCCATGGGCTACGGAACATGCTGGGTTGGTGCATTTGATGAGGGTTCTGTGGCATCCGTAATCAATGCTCCGAATGGTGTAAGGCCTGTAGCAATAATTCCTATAGGAAAGCCAGCCGAAAGTCCCTCTGATCGAGGCAGGATTCCTTTGGAGAGAGTTATGCATGAAGAAACGTTTTAGAAAGATTGAATGGGATTAGCTAATGATCCCATCCTACTTTGAGATCTTTATTCTGTGATCCTCCAACCACCTAATCAGATCTGAGAACAAATGTTCATCCATTCCTATGATCTCAGGTGGAATTATGCCAGGACCTAGAGTGTTGTATTTTGAAAGCAACATAAACATGCCAGTTGCAGTATAGCCAGTTGTTCTGGATAATGCAGTCACACCTGAAGCTTGATCATATCTATCTATGAGAACGTATTTTATCTCTGTCTGTTTCTCGTCAATCTGTCCCTTAGCTCGTACCAGCATGATTAAGATGTCCTTGGGATCTCCTGTCAGTTTCTCCTTAAACAATCTAGCTGTTAATTTTGCTGGAGAAACTATCTGACCATTGATCTTGACGGTGTTAAAGTCTAAGAAACCCAGTTCTTTCAAAAGTAAGATCTTTTGAACGTGGCCTGGCCATCTAAGAGTCTTTTCTTCCATATTTCTAACTCCTTTAAGAGTTCTAAGCATGGTTCTGAGACCATCCGTTCTAAAAGCTTCAAGCGTTAGACCCTTAATAGAAAGGTTCTCCAGTCCTGAGAGAGCTGGAAAGCTTTTTTCGACTCCTTCATGAATGACGCGGGCGGGTCGGGTGTACTCTTCTATCAGGTCTTCTGGATTCCACGTAATCACGTATCCAAGGGGATTTGATGGTTTTTCTGGAATTGCACCAACGTATATCGTTAGCTCATCTACTTTTCCATTCATTTTAGCGTAGGCCCTACCGGCTAGCACGTTGGTGAGTCCAGGAGCTACACCTGCATCAGGAATGATCGTCACTCCTGCTTTCTTAGCTTCTTCATCCATCAAAAAAGGATCATCTGGTGTAAATGATATGTCAACAAGATTTACCCCTGCTTTCACGGCGGCAAGCCAACAATTCATGCCAAACTTCCCGGGTAGAGCCCCTATTGAAAGATCTACTCCTTTAATGACCTTAACTATGTTTTCTATATTTGAAGCGTCCAATTTCACAGTTTCTACCCCTTTCAATTCCTTTGCAGCATTCTCTAGTGCTCTTTCGCTCACGTCCGCTATGACCAAGTCTCCTTGAAACCTATTGTAGAGATCAACAGCTATCACTTTGCCGACATGGCCCAAACCTAATACAGCAGCTTTGAATTTAACCACCAGTTTTTCAGAAAAGATGCCTCAACTAAAAACTGTTTGAAGGCCAAGGCAGTTGAAGGTCCAAAATTAAGAGAAAAGTAAAGAATTTAAATCAATCAGGTTGAGATAAGAGCGCGTTAATCAAAAAAGAACGTTTAGAAATGGGGTGATTGCAAAGTGAATCCTGGACTTTTAGCCGCTTTGGTTGGAAGCATAGCTATGGGCTTCGTTGGTCTTCTAGCATGGCTTGTCGTAAAAGAAGACGTTGGAACAGAGAGGATGAGGGAAGTTGCCTCGTACATTCAAGAAGGGGCTGCAGCCTTCCTGAAAAGGGAATTCCTGACGATAATTTACTTCGTAATCCCGCTCACAGTACTGCTATGGATCTTCCTTAGATGGGAAATAGCCTTTGGTTTCGTTCTGGGCTCCGCTTTCTCACTTCTTGCAGCCTACATAGGCATGAGCATTGCCGTAAGGGCAAATGTGAGAACAGCTAACGCAGCAAGGAGGTCTGCCGCTGATGCAATGATAATAGCTTTCAGAGGTGGAGCTGTTACAGGTTTATCCATAGTAGGAATGTCCCTTCTTGGTCTAGGACTGTTGTTCTACTTTTTCGAGAAGCCCAGTCTTCTAGTAGGTTTCGGGTTTGGTGCAAGCTTGGCTGCACTCTTTGCCCAGCTTGGTGGCGGAATATACACCAAAGCCGCGGATGTCGGGGCAGATCTCGTAGGAAAAGTTGAGGCTAAGATACCAGAGGACGATCCAAGGAACCCTGCTGTAATTGCCGATCTGGTTGGGGACAACGTTGGAGATTGTGCTGGTAGGGGAGCCGACCTATTTGAATCCTTCTCAGACAACATAATCGGCACCATGATTCTTGGCATGTCCTTCTTGGCCTTTTACGGCTTCAAAGCAATCGCATTCCCGCTCTTCATAGAATCTATAGGCGTGATCGCCACGATAATAGGCATTTTATCCATCAGAAGAACTAAGAACGTGACAAAATCCCTATACATGACGCTTTTCATATCTGGAATCATTTGCCTAGTGGGTTTCTATGTCCTGACTACCCAATACATGCAAGACATCCACCTGTTTTATTCAGCGACCTTGGGCTTAGCAGCAAGCCTCACCGTGGCCCTCCTGACCTTATATTACACGGGATCAGAAGGAAAGGTTGTTAGGAAGATAGCTGAGGCTTCAAAAAGCGGGGCGGCCATAAACCTGATAACAGGTTTTTCATATGGCCTCGAGAGCGCAGTATTGCCAGTATTCGTGATAGCAATCGTCACAATAGCTTCTTATTTCATATGCGGAGGTGGCTTCAAAGGAATCTATGGTATTGCAACTGCAACAATGGGAATATTATCCACTACAGGTATCGTGATGGCATCGGACACCTTCGGTCCAATTTCTGACAACGCCGATGGTATAGCAGAGATGTCTGGAATAACCGAAGAGGTGGGTCAATCCACTGAGATGTTGGATGCTGTTGGAAACGTTACCAAGGCAGTTACAAAGGGCTATGCCATGGCCACAATGATGCTGACTGCAGTCGTCATTCTCTTTGCCTACCTCACAGAGGCAGCCTCATTGTTGGGAGTGGAGATAACAAGCGTGCATGATGTTATCGTAAACCTCTTCGATCCGATAAGCATAGTTGCAGTTATAATAGGAGCTACGATTCCCTTCCTGTTCTCCGCTTGGGCCATAAGGGCAGTAGGTCACGCCGCGTTCCAGGTTGTTGAGGAGGTCAGAAGACAGTTCAGGGAGATCAAAGGGCTATTGGAAGGAGAGGCAAAGGCAGACTACTCCACATGCGTGGACATAACGACGAAGAACGCGTTGAAAGAGATGGTTCCTCCGACTATGCTTGGTCTCATAGCTCCAGTTGTCATAGGCTTCTTGATGAATGTATGGGCCTTAGCTGCTTACCTAATTGCAGTAAAGGTTGTTTCAGCCATACTTGCAATGTTCATGTACAACGCAGGAGGGGCTTGGGACAACGCGAAGAAGTACATTGAAGCAGGACATTTTGGAGGAAAAGGTTCAAAGAGTCATGAAGCTGCAGTCATCGGGGATACTTTTGGGGATCCGCTGAAGGATACCGCTGGACCCTCGCTTCACATCCTTGTGAAGCTTCAGAACATCTTGTCGATAACTCTGCTTCCACTATTCCTGTCCTATGCTCTCCTCCCGATATGAGGAGAGCTCTCCCCCAATTTATTTCTAAAAATGTACTTCTGAGATTATCTTATTGTGATTTTACCTTTTGACTTTCTTTCGATCTTGAGGAGCCAATTAGTTTCTCTATAGTCCAGTTTGTAACGCTATTTACCAGATAAGCGGTACCAAACATCCCTAGCAGGGATATTGGGGATGAGAGAGGAAGCCAAAGACCTTCCTCCGTTCTTATCAGCGTTTCAAGAAGATCCATGACTGGAGCAAGAGCGATGTAAGTAAGCAATAGCCTAAGAATAAAGAAGAAAGAACTTTCTACTCTCTCAAACTCGTTAAGTTCGCTCAAAATGTGCTTTTCAAAGAACTTGTAGGTATGTTGTATAGTCGAAATAAAGGCTCCCATCGAGAACATTGCGAATGCCAAGCCAGCAAGCTTGTGACCAGGTGGCAAGAGCTTTGAAACGGTTAAGAGCAAATATATCAGTATTAACCTCACAATCGCTCCGTACATCCATCCTTTAAATTCTGGATCACCAAGGGAAGCTGCAGCCTGAGAGCTAAGTGATCTAAGGGCGTCGATCAATCTCTTAGGCATCTTACTTATGATCAACGGAACTAGGCTTTCCACTCTTAACGTCACCTCCGACTCCAGCGTGAGGTTGAAGGCATATGCGAACATGGCAGCGAACACAACGGTTTGAGGTAGAATTCCAGTCATTCCAGCAAGAACTATCAGTCCAAACTCTCCTGTGTTTGCAAGAGTTAACGAGATCTTTAAAGCTTCTTCTACCGTGAATCCAGCCAAAATAGAGGATGTAAGCAGCATCAGCCCTCTCAACGTGAAGGCAGCCAAAGCTAACAAGAAGCCGTACCCCATCGAAATTAGGAATTCTTCTAAGGTCATATTCACATCTAAGCTAAAGGGTAGGGAGGAGATGAAGCCCAACAAAGCCAACATCAAATAGTGCTCGATGCTTTCAAAAGTTTCCTTATCAAAACCATAGATAGACAGCATTAGAGCACCTATGAAAACTGGGATTGCTTCTGGGACGTGCAGAGCATGCCCTATTGACGTTAGAACGAAAATGTACAGGATTGTGCTGAAAATCCTTGCATCTAGCCTTGAAGTGCCCTTTATGTGCCTGCTAAAGGGCTTCGCAAAAAGGTAGAGTAATGGGACAAGTAACGCGGTTATTGTCAAAGCCTCAAGAGCTTGAGTTCTAATCCCTTTCAAGCTCCTTTCTGTGAAAAAACCTATAGAGAGAAGGAAAACAGCTAGAGAGTCCTCTAGAACCGATAATGCAATGCCAAAGTTTGCTAATCTCTCATCTCCCACCTTTTTCAGCTCTAAAACAAACATTTCATTGGATGCAACCATTATAGCAACCAAAGCCAAAGAAATAGGTCCTCCGAGGGTCATGCTGAGGAGGTAAAATAGAGAAAGGAACATCATGACTTCTATTGAGAACATTATGAACAGCTTCTCCTTCTCTGCCATGAAGGTTTCGACATCCAGCTCCAAACCAGCCACAAACACTATCAAAGCAGCTGCTAAAGGAGATATGCTGATAAGTACTTCGTGGGCTTGAAACCCAAGGTATGAACACAGTAGAGAGGCAAACATGATGGCTGGTAGCAACACCACTGATTTCCTCCTTGCGTAAATTATGGCGAACGTGGAGACTAAAGCAAGGTGTATCAAGTACCCTGTCTCGGCTAGCGGCTCTAGAAGCTCGGGCATCATGTCTGAATGATAATAGCTTTTTATAGATTTCGCCCACGCGATTCGCCCAAATCATTTTTCTTTGAGTTAATTTATCCAATTATTTTATTCTGACGATTTTTATGGGAAAACACTTGTAGTTCTCTCTTTTTTGGCTTCGAAAATAGCAAGAGAGGGCTTTTTCGATTATGGGTAACACAATTATATATAATTAGTAACACAAACGGAAAGGTGCCCTATGCACATACCAGATGGATTCCTCGATCCTACGGTCTGTATAGCCTTTTACGTTCTGTCTCTGGCTATCTTAGCCTATAGCACAAGGAGATATTTTAAAAAGCCTAACAAGGATGTTTCAATGCTTTCTGTGATGGCAGGAGCTATCTTCGCTGCTCAAATGCTGAACTGGCCTATTCCTGGCGGAACTAGTGCCCACTTGGTTGGAGGTGCATTGGCAGCTTTAATTATCGGGCCCTTTGGAGGTGCCTTGGCAATGTTCCTTAATCTACTGGTTCAATGCATCCTAATGGGTGACGGTGGGATTACTGCGCTAGGAGCCAACGCCTTCAACATGGCTATCGTGGATGTATTCGTAGGATACTGGGTTTACAAAATAGCAACGAAGGTATTTGGAGAAGAAAAGAAGGTTTTAGGAGCATTTTTGGGTGGATGGATAGGGATAACACTGGCAGCAGCCGCTTGTGGGTTGGAGATAGGCCTCTCCCCCCAGTTCGGTTACCCCCTTTCAGTAACTGTTCCAGTGATGACGATTTGGCACATGGCGCTCGGATTGATTGAGGGAGCTATAACAGCTATGGTAATATCTTACTTAGTCAAAAGAGCTCCTGATATGCTCGCGGGGTGATTCATATGGTAAGTAGAAAGCTTTTGCTGTCTATCGTTGTGATAGTGTTAGTTAGCCCTCTTTTCGGAGTAATAGGGGCTGAGTTAGTAGGGTATCACGAACCTCTTGACGTAGCCGCCGAAAAAATAGGACTTGAGGAGCAAGAACCCGTATGGAAGGGCATCTTCCCAGATTACACGATTCCTGGACTACCAGATGTCATTGGTTACATACTGACCGGCCTCATAGGAGTTTGTCTGTTGTTAGCACCGGCTTACTTGAGAAAAAAAGGATGAAGAGGAGTATGAATGGAAGATAGGTTAAGGAAGACCTCCTTTAAGCTAATATCAGCCATAGCAGAATGGTTTGCATCACTTGAGACACTCCCGGGTATATTAGAAGGTATAGATCCCAGAGTTGCCCTTGCTGGAACGGTTTTGGCTACAGCTACAATCTCTTTCAGCCGAACACTCATGCCGCCCTTTCTTGGTATTTTAGCAGCTACGATCGTCCTTTTCAGGTCTCCAAAAGAGATAAGAGCCAGAGCTCTGAAGTCCTCAGTTGTCCTTGGATCCTTTTCTTTTCTTGTTATGGTACCTAAAGCCATTCTCGAATGGCCAGAGGGGTTAAGGGCTGCCTTTACTCTTTCTTTGAGAACGGCGTCCGCAATATTTGTGCTTATGTCCTGTGTCTCTCTTGCAGGTGCCAGAGCGATTTTTGCAGGTTTCGAGGGATTAGGTATGTCAGAAAAATTGAAAGATGCTCTAACTCTAATGCTCGCACACATTTCCTGCGAACTTAAGGAGTTAAGCGATATCCTCTTGGCTAGGCGATCTCGTGTATTTTCTCCCGTTGGTTTTAGAGGAGAGTACGGTATTCTGTCATCAGCCACATCAGAGCTTTTTGTGAGGGGACCTGCTAAAGCCGTAAAACTTAGTGCAGTTATCAAAGCGAGAATATGGTCAAAGATAGAAAGCGGCCCTGCCTCTTTGAGAAGCACCTTTACTTTCCTTAGCCTTTCTATTTTCACTACTTTAGCTATCTTGCTTGAGGTGATCTTCTTTTGACAGCATCTTTGGAGGCCAGAGGCGTTTCATTCGCCTATCCAGATGGAACAAAAGCCCTAGAAGAGGTAAGCGTGGAACTTAGATCGGGAAGAGTAACTGCTTTTGTAGGGCCAAATGGTTCTGGCAAAAGTACTCTGATTCTGATCCTCGCTGGACTATTAGAGCCAAGTAAAGGAGAGGTACTTTTCAACGGTAGATCGGTGCTTGAGATGGGAATTGAGTACAGGAAAAAGTGCGGGGTTTTGTTCCAAAATCCCTCAGACCAACTCTTAGCCCCTACCGTGTGGGAAGATGTTGCTATAGCGCCTAGTCAACTTGGACTAAAGGGTAAAGAGCTGGAAATAGTGGTAAATAAAGCACTAAAGAGTGTTGGGGCCCTCGATCTCCTTAAAAGATCTCCGCACCGTCTCAGTCAGGGACAGGCTGCAAGGGTTGCGCTTGCTGGTATATTAGCCCAATCCCCCCTTATAATGCTCTTAGATGAGCCGAATTCTTCCTTGGATTCCGGAGGGCTTAGAATTCTGGAGAAATTGATAATTGAAGCTAAAACTCTTGGCAAGATAGTGGGTGTTGCGTCTCAAGACACCGAATTCATCGCTAGGGTAGCAGATGAAGTCTACGTCCTTGCAAACGGCAAGATAGTATCACACGGGAGTTCTAAAGAGGTACTGTCAGATATAAGCCTGTTGAACCAGGTTGGGATTAAAGCGCCACTAGCTGTTAGAGTATATAGGGCTCTTTTTGGAGACAGTAATGAAATATCCCCTCTTACTGAAGAGGAACTCATTGAGATATTGAAGAGATCTTCTATGGGGATGGATGCTATATCTAAAGAAAGCTTCAAACTCAGTATTTGATTAGAAATTCGAGTTTACAACATAGATGGTTTAATCTTAGTAGTTTCACACTGTAGAGGAACAACGTTCATTCCCTCTTATAGGGCTTTAGAAGCTCCCTTGGAGCCCTAGAAGACTTAGGAGTCAAGCATAGAAGAAGTATTGTTGCCATGTATGGGATCATTAGAAACAGCGGGTAAAGATATAGGAGCTTGGGGAACCATATTTGGGCCCTGATCTGCAGCATCTCTAGGGAGCCGAATGTAAGGCAGAAGAAGAGGGTCTTTAGTGGATCCCATCCTCCCATACTCACCAAAGCCAGTGAGATCCATCCTCTTCCCCCAACTATGTTGAATAGGAAGGAATTGTATTGAGCTATTGATAGAAAGGATCCTCCTAGCCCTATGAGAGAATTTCCTAGGACTAAAGCCAAGTTCCTTACCAAAAATGGATCATATCCCATTCTATCAAGGGCAGTAGCGTTATCTCCACACGCTTTAAGCACAAGACCTGCTTTTGTCCTCTGAATTAAGAAAAGGACAGCGTACAGAAGAAAGGCTAAGGCTGTTAGTATGATTGAATTTCCACCTTTGACGGTTGGTTGAGCCGTAGGTGCGGAGAAAATAGCCCTATACAAAAAATAACTGAGAGAAGTAAGGAAAAGTGTAATACCCAGCCCAGTAACGTGTTGATTCGTTCCAAGATCTACCAGCAAGAGATATGCCAAAAAACCTACGGCCGCCCCAACGGCACACGAGACTACAAAACCAAGCAGGGGACTTCCCGTTATGTAAGCTGTTAAGAACGCTGAAAAGGCGCCTATTGTCATCACTCCTTCTATTCCCAAGTTTAGAACCCCGCTCTTTTCAATTATCAGCTCACCTAAGGCAGCTAGCAAGAAAGGAGTTGATATTCTCAGAGCAGCAGCTATTTCCTCCACCTTACGACCACCTCATACTTTTCTAAAGCCGTAAAAACCGCAGCAGAAATCAGAACAAGCGCTGAGATGACGTCCGATATGAAGGAAGGAATCTGCATGTACCTCGTCAAGCTGGTTGCTCCGTTTATTACCAAGGAAAGCAGGATAGAGAGAACCCCAGCTCCATAGACTGAGAGCCTAGATGCTGTTGAGATTATGACGCCAAGTATCCCGTAGTTTGCGGATATGTTCGTCGTTAGGTGGTGATGAACCCCAAGCACTTCTATTGCTCCGCCTAATCCACATAGAAATCCTCCCAAGACACCAATCTTGAGGATGTTTCCCTTTACGTCAATTTTGTTCATTTCTGCTGCCTTTGGGTTGATGCCTATGGCTGTAATCTCTTCTCCAAAAGCTGTGCGATTGAGAACAAAGTCCATTGTTACGAGCAGGAAGAAGGCCAAGGGTATTCCTAAATGAAACCTCGTACCCCTGAAAATCTTAGGAAGAAGGGCTGAATTGGGCAAATACTCGCTTTCAGGCCAATTTGTATGAGGATTCCTCAAGACAGTCTGTAACAGAAGAGACAGAAAATAAAACGCGGCAAAATTGAACATCAACGAAGTGACGACCTCGTCGGCGCTGAATCTGTTCTTCAAGTATGCTATAAGGAGACCTAATAGCGAACCAGCGATCCCCCCAGCAAAGAGGCATACAACTGGATGGATCCCCTTGGGAAGTGGAGTAAGGCCTATTACCGTCGCAAGCAGAGCCCCAGCATAAAATTGAGCATCCCCCGCTAGGTTCCAAAATCTTGCTCTGAAGAAAGTGAGAGTTCCTAATGAGACGAAAATCAAAGGCGTTGCTCTTACCAAAATCTCTGATGCTACAAACGCAGATGAGAAGTTCGATAAGAACATATAATATATAGCTAAAACGGGGTTCTTCCCCAAGCATGCAAGTAAAATGGAGATAAGGAGGAACGAAGATCCTACGGAATAAATTGCAGTTATGTGCTTGGGCCTTCTTACATACCTTCTCCTTAAACTCACGCCAAACAAGTTATTTCCCCTTTTTCGTGGATGAATATCCTCGAAGCGATGTCTTTGACCTCGTCAAGGTCTTCGGTAAAGAGAAGGATTCCTCTTCCATCTTCCACCTTTCTTAAGAGTTTTCTCTTTACCTTTCCGACGGATTTTGAGTCGAGGCTTGAAAAGATGTTGTAGCCAATGAATAGCTTAAACTCCCTGCTTAATGCCTTAGAAAGCATGACTTTCTGTTGATTTCCTCCAGAAAGCACTTCAATGACGTCATCTTCCTTGGCTTTGATGTCGTACTCCTTAATGGCCTCCTTAACTTCAGTCTTCAATGCATTTTCGTCTATTTTAGACAAGAAAAGCCCTTTGAGCTTCTTGAAACCAATTGAGAAATTCTTTCTTACAGAGAGTTCCATGAAAAGGTAGTTTTTCCTGTCTTCAGGGACGATTACAGCCTTTTCAAGGAGGGAAAGGGCGCTCATCTTGTACCTTGGGGGGAAGTTAACCAAGGCCACGATCTCTCCTTCCTTCAGGCACAGGTTGAAATCCTCAAATTCTACCCTCAATAGCTCCCTCTTTCCTTTTTTCCTTGAGACTGATGGCCTAGCTCTGTCTATTTCCTCAACTCCTGCCTCGAAAATCCTTCCATTTTTCATGAGAAGAGCCCTATCCGCTATTTCTCTCACTTCTCTCAATTTGTGGGATATAAAGAGCACTCCCATTCTCTTTTTTGTTCTTCTTAAGTAGTTAAAGAGGGATTTTATCTCCCGCTTCCTTAATGAATGGGTTGGCTCGTCTAAAAGTAAGACCTTTGGCTTCGACAAAAGAGCCTTTAAGATTTCTGCTTTTTGTCTTTCATTCTCACTGACCTCTGAAACCTCATCGTTGAGGGAGAGGGAGAATTCCAGTTCCCTCAACATCCTTTCTATTTCGCTTATCGGTGCGCCAGTCTGGAGTTGTATGTTGTCCTTTATGGTGAGCGTCTCAACAAGAGAAAAGTCCTGATAAACAGTTGATATTCCCTTTCTCAAAGCATCTCTAGGGGATCTAAATTCCACTTCCTCTTCGTCCACTAATATCCTTCCTTCATCCTTTTTCAGAACCCCAGAGATCAGTTTTATTAGGGTTGATTTTCCAGCGCCATTTTCTCCCACAAGCCCAACTATCTCATTGGTCTCCAGTGTGAAGCTAACTCTATCGCAGGCAGTGATATCTCCAAACCTCTTTGAAAGCTCTTTTACTTTGAGTACGGCCAAGAAAATCCACTCCCTTAGTCGGAAGTGGGCAAAGTTTCATCTATCGGAACTCTATACATCCCCATCTTGATCCTTTCAGTGATTTCCTGGATCTCCTGCTTCAGATCCTGTGATATCATCTCATCAAATTCCCTGAAGGGAGCCAAGTATGCTCCGCCCTTTGCCATCATGGTCCATTCCCTTAAGTCCATTGCAACAAAGCTTCCACTTCTCACGCTCGTTATCACGTACTTTACTAAGGGCCACATATCCCATACTACGCTTGTTATCACTGTTCCAGGAGCCTCATCGTGCTGGTCGAGCATGTTACCTATGGCGTAAACGCCAGCTTCCTTCGCTGCCTCTATCACACCAGCTCTTTCAGCGTAAAGAATGTCTGCGCCCTCGGATACCATGGCCAAGGCGTATTCCTTCGCTTTGACCGGATCAAACCACGAGTTTATGAAGGCAACCTTCACCTTAACCTCCGAATTAACCTCCTTCGCTCCTAGTTTGAATGCGTTAACTATCCTGTTAACCTCCTCCACTGGAAAGCCTGCGACAACTCCAAGGACATTGGTCTTCGTCATTCTTCCAGCTATCATCCCAGCTAGGTAAGCTGGCTCATGTATCCAATCGTCAAAAACTGCAAGGTTTGGGTCCATCGGACCAAGTGCACTACCAAACACAAAGTAAGTCTGGGGATAGTCCTTGGCGACGTTTCTCACTATTTCCTCATTCCCGAAAGCATCTCCAAATATTACGTCGTAGCCTCTGGATGCTGCTTCTCTGAGTGCTCTTTCGAACTCAGCCCCATAACCATTGTTATCGCTCCACTCGTACTCAATGTTCAGCTCTTTTTCAGCTCTAAGCAGGGCTTGGTGTATGACGCTGTCCCAAGGTTCCTCTATTGGCGTAGCGAATATGGCGAAAACTTTCAGCTTGGTGAGATTTGTAGGTTTTGGAGTTTCCACGGGTCCACTAACTTCTTTTACGGAAGAATGGCTGCATATCAGCCACCCCATACTAAAACCTAGAATGGCAAAAAGACATGCCACAACTAGGATCGGTGCATTTACTTTTCCGCTTCTCACATATCTCCCCTCCCCAGAAGGAGGGGAGAGGGAAGGGTTAGGCCCTTCACCACGTGCCTTTATCATAATATAAATATTAGGACAGGAATTGCCATTCCGCTTTTGTAACAACCAATAGCACGGCTGTAGAGAGGTTTCTCCTCATACAATGATTTTAACCTGAATAAAGAGCAAAAATAAAAGATAGTTGGGTTAAATTTACTAGAGAACAGACAATGCTTGTGGAAAAAATTATCAGATGGTCAAGGAGTGAACGTTCTAGAGCAGAGAAAGCCATTGCTCTTTTTGTAGGAGTTGTGATTTTTGTCCTGCTGTTTCCTTTGCTATTTATTTATGGAGGTCAAGCTCTTGATTCTTCTCTAGGACTTCAGAATCTACTTCCGGCGCCAGTTAATGTCATTGCTGGGTTGTTCCTTGTTGCCGTTGGTTGGCCCTTCGCCTTCTGGTCGGTCTACATCCAATATGAGATAGGAAAGGGCACGCCTGTGCCAGCGGCTCCTCCAAAAAAGCTTATAACAACTGGTCCTTACAAGTATTGCAGGAATCCGATGGTTTTAGGTACGTTTCTCTTTTATGTAGGTCTTTCAATGATATTCAACACGGTTTCTGCACTCTTTATACTAATTCCTTTGGTACTAGCCCCACTCCTTGTTTTCATCAAGGTTGTAGAAGAGAAGGAGCTTGAGATTAGATTTGGTCACGAGTACTTAGAATATAAGAAAAACACGCCTTTCCTAATACCCCATCCCAAACTAGGATGGAAAAGAAATGGGAGCCCTAGCTGAGGGGAAGTAGGTGCGCGTTCACTCTAAACTTTTCTTACTCCTCCTAGCACGCTGGATTAACTTGAAGACCAGCAGAATTAACAGTAAAATTAGAAGATAGTCCAAACCTTCAATCCAGCTCATTTTCAGCCCCTATTTTATGGGTATCCATAAATTTAGCGCGCCGTTCCTTCTTAATACTATGCTATCCTTAAGCTCTCAAAAATTTTTCCGTTTCTTACGCATCGTCGCGCGAAAAATATTAGTAAGAACCACCAGGGATAGAGGATAAGGATTTTGGAGTGGTGAAATTTTGGGACCTGCCATTTTATTACTTGCACTTGGGTCTGCTATCTACATAGCCTGGAGTATCGGCGCAAACGATGAGACCATGGCCGCAGTAGCCGGAAGCGGATTTTTGACTCCTTCAAAGGCCGTAGCTCTCGGAGCCTTGTTGGACTTTCTAGGGGCCATTTTCCTAGGAGGAAGGGTTGAGAAAACCTTAGGAGAGGGGATTCTTACCTTCAAAATTGGTATTACTGAAGCTTTCATCATAATACTTTCGGTTGCAACATGGCTTACGCTGGCTTCGTATAGAGGATGGCCCGTTTCGACGACACACTCTGCCGTGGGTGCTGCTCTCGGCATTGGTTTCGCATTGAGCGGTTCAAAGGGTGTAAATTGGGGAGGAGTTGCTATGGTTGCGGTCGGGTGGGTTTTGTCACCAGCTCTTGGGTTAGTGACCTCCTTCTTCCTTTACTTGGCATTCTCGAGATTTGTCATCTCAAGAGCAAGGGGGCTTAGGGATAGGGACAGGATGGAGTTCTCTTCCGCTCTAATTTTGACACTTGGAGCCTCGATTACAGCTTTTTCCAGAGGAGCAAACGACATAGGAAATGCGACGGCATTTTTATCCGTAGTTTTAGGCAAGCCTCTTCTTATCAGAGTAATCTGTGGAGCTGGAATGGCTGTTGGCCTATACACTTTCGGAAGAAAGGTCATAGAATCCGTTGGCCTTCAGATCATAAGGATGTCTCCTGGAATGGCCCTTGTTGCCCAGATTTCTACTGCAGCCATAATGTTCGTGGGAACTTGGCTTGGTCTTCCTATATCTGGAACTCATGTTCTAGTAGCTTCGATAGCTGGAATGGCCCTTGCCAAGAGAGCAAGCCTTAATTTAAGGGAACTCTGGAGCATTATCTTCTCTTGGGTAGCCACTTTTCCAACAGCAGCTCTAATCAGTTTTTCGGTGGGAAAGATCTTAATCAGATAAATCTAGCCAGATGCCCTGATTACGACCGCTTTCATCACATCGACGGTGTTTTCACAGGCATCAGATATGTTTTCCATCGAAATTATTAGATCATGAAAGAGCAGAATCAGACCTGGTAAAATGTCACTTATATCCGGCAGCTTTCCAATCAGATCCAAAAAGAGGTTGTCACAAACGACTTCTATCCTCTCAACCTCATCACAAAGTTCTAAACAGAGTCCGAAATCAGTTTCTAGGGCTTTCACAGCATCTTTGGTGGCCTCGGCACATCTAAGTGTTTCATCAGCTAGCTTAACTAGCCCGTCATTTATGTCGCTTGGGAATTGGGTTAGATCAACGTACATCAAGTATCTTGCGGCTTCATGGGCGTAATCCGTAATGTAATCCAGTCTCCTAGTCAGATGAACGAGATCCTGCCTACTAATTGGAGGAAGCACTCCTTCTGTTAGCTTAACCATTATTTTCCTTCTCAGCTCGTCCGCTTCGTGTTCCTTTGCATCTATCTGTCTAATCTTTCTTAAACTACCTTCCTTGTTTCCCTGAACCTTCAGCAAAATAGCTTCTCTTAGATCTTTTATCACTCCTAACGTCATATTTACATGATCGAGCATCATGTTGAAGGCTGGGCTCCATCTTTTACTGCCAAATTTCTTGAGAAACCCTATTTTAGATCACCTGTTGAAATCTCTGGTTTAGATCTGCCATAAAAAATTAGTGTATGCCCATGAAACCGCTTCTTTAGTGAATATATCTTACAGATTAAGGGTTCCTTCTTGAAAAATGAAGCCCACTAAGTAACCTCGATTAGTCTCACATCCATTAATGCCCAACGGTCTTATTCCTGGCTTTTTGCCAGAGAAATTGAGGGTATAATTGTTATGGTATTCTGAATGCCCTCTATCTTGCTTATAACATCGGTTACGAATCTGCCCATTTTCTCCGATGGGTGAGCTATTATTTCCCTCTCTACCTCCAAGACAACCATCAGATCATGTTCCCCTGGAGTCACGTGAACTTCCTTTACCTCATCATATCCTATGAGCTTTTCAGCTATCTCCCTCTCCTTTCCTGGTTCCACATCGACCAAAACAAAACCTCTTGCCTTCCTTCTCATTTCAAAAAACGCCATCTTCTCACCTCCTAACTACCTCTTAAAGCCTTGATTATTTCTCGACAGAAATCAGATAAATCTGCAGGTATCCTTGAAGATATGAGGTTTCCATCTCTTACGACTGGTGCGTCTACAAAGGTTGCTCCAGCATTGATCACGTCATCCTTTACTGCAGAAAAACAGGTTATCTTCTTACCCTTCAAGACCCCAGCAGATATTAGGACCTGTGGTCCATGGCATATGCTAGCCACAATCTTCCCCATCTCAAACATCCTTCTCGTAAACTCTAGGACCTCTGGGATGCGCCTCAACCTGTCAGGAGCCCATCCCCCCGGAATCACAAGGGCGTCAAATTCCTCTGGTCTAGCCTCCTTGAAAGTAAGGTCCGGCCTTATGGCAAGGCCGTGTTTACCGCAATAACCGTCCATGGTCGGGGCTATAACCTTGACGTCGGCTCCTTCCTCTTTTAACCTCAAAAGGGGGTAGAATAGCTCTAAGTCTTCAAATTCTGGTCCAGCCATCATAGCTATCTTCTTACCTGATAGGCTCATACCAAACCCAGTTACTAAAAACCGTAAATAATTAAATCATGGCTGAAAAAATCTTTAACTATTTGATTTACATCACTTGGACATTCATATTGCACCAAACCAGTTTGAGAGGTTAATTAGAGAGCACTCAATGCGACAACAGCCTTTCCATCAGCTCAGTCCTAGGACACAGCACAATCCTCCGGTAGTACGGACAAGCTGCACAGCTGGGAGAGTTTCCCCAGCAATCTAGTTCGTTTGACGAAGCCATATCGCAGAACTCCTCGTACGGGCAGTCATTACAAGAGGGAAACTGAAGGAGTTCTACATGTGCCCTAAACTCCGCGTACTTTTTGTCCCACCAGATATCGATGAGAGGCCTTTTCATTACGTTTCCAAATTTTATCTGGTTAATCTTCTTCCTTCTACCATCGATCCAAGCTACGTAATTGTGTAAGGCGAATAAGCACGGAGAGACATCTCCGCTCCTGTTAATGGCTAATTGATCCCTTCCAACAAAGGGACAAAATCTATCAGTCCTATACTCAAATTCAGGCTCCACCAGCTTTATTCTGCTAAGAATGGCCTTCCCTCTGGCAATATGAAGCACTTTCTTCGTCTTTGGATCAGGGTTCCTTCCGTAAAGCACCTGATCAGATAAGTGCTCTTGAGTTGGAATCAGATTTGACAAGATGAGCCCAACAGCTCCGATTTCAGAGGCTCTTTTTACTTCTTCCGGAAGATCTTTTAAATTTGACTTCATTAGCACTTTTATGAACCAAATCGAGGGATACTTTCTCTTTTGCCTCTTTTTCTCCTCCTTTAACTCCTTGATCGATTCAAATAGGCTTTCAAGCTCAGATCCAACCCTTATATGTCCATATTTCTCTGGATCCAGACTGTCAACGCTTACTACAACCTTCTCGACTTTGTGAGAAACTATATCCTCAGCATATTGTCCCAGTAGGACTCCGTTTGTGAGTATTCCTAACCTGAACCTTCCAGACGCTATTTCAAGCAATTCAGGAAAATTCTTGTGGTATGTAGGCTCTCCCCACCCACTTAACCAAACAAACTCAGTTCCAATGCTTTCAAGCTGATCGATAATCTCAGAGTAGAGCTCCAAGTCCATATCCCTTGGTGTCTCATCCCAACTCCTCCTGTAGCAGAACTCGCAGTTTAGGTTACATTCAGAGGTTACTTCGACATGTACTTCTCTAGGGTATGTATTGGGAGGGATGTATTCACCTCTACCCATCCTTATAGAAAGCATCTTGGATATTGTTATAACTTGATTAAAATGATTTCAAGTTCAGCTTTACAAGCAAAATAGGCCTTTATTATACTTTCTCTTTTTCCCTAGAAGCCTATTTCTCTTAAGAAAACTTGTCAGATGAGAAGATCACATCATTAGTTCAGAGGCCCTCAGATTTATAAAAAAGAAAAAGAGAGGATGAGTTAGCCTGGCAGAAGACCCGCTTCATCGAGTCTATCTGCAAGTTCTTTAAGTCCTAATTTCTCTAGAGTAGATCTAGTGGGCCGTCCCTTCTTCCACCCTCTTAGCTCATAATACTCAGGCAACATCTCCGATATCTTTGCTACATGCCCTTTGCTTGGTCCTGAAGGCATGGGGGTCTTCGTGAATCTCTCTGGCAGGGTATCGTATGCCTCACCATCTCCAAAGCTAAGGATATTGAATACCCTTTCTGCGTTCCAGATTCTTTCTCCTATTTCCATGAGACTTTTTCCATCTATATCCCAGCCAGTTATTGCTGAGAGCTGGGAGGCAAGTTCATCAACCCAATAGGCAAATGTCACGAACTTGCAGACGATCATGCTGTCTAGAGCAGCAAAGGCATCTTGGAAGTCCTTCGTCCACTTAGCCTTTCCTTTTGTTGTGTATGGATCAAGCTTCTCAGGAACACCTAGTATCTCTGGGGCTATCAAGTAACCCCTGAGATGGCACCCTCCCCTGTTGCTTGTTGCATAACCTAAGGCATGAGCCTGGACTCCTCTTGGATCATAGGCAGGGAGACATTGCCCTCTGACCTGAGGAGCTAGCTCTGGATGTCCGTACTTCTTTGCAAGCCTGTAGCCTCCTTCCGCTAGATCATCTCCTATGCCACTTCTGTAGGCCATCCTCCAAATCATCTCAACGACGGCTCCTGAATTGCCGAATTTTAGTTCTATACCCTCCAACTTCTCCTTTGGAATGTATCCTCTCTCATACAGCTCCATAGCAACAGCAATGGCATTTCCAGCACTTATCGTGTCAAAGCCAAGCTCGTTACACAGATAATTCGCCTTACACACAGCTCCTAGATCTCCTACACCTACGTCAGCTCCTAAAGCCCAAACGGTCTCGTACTCTGGTCCATCTCCCTCTCCTTGAAAGGGTGGCTCTTTTATCTTTGTGTATCTTCCGCACGCTATCATGCATCCCCAACATGGAACCTTTCTCACCAGTACCTTTTCAGCCATGGTCTCCCCGCTTATGTTCTCAGCCTTATCGAACTGTCCAAACTGGAAGTTGTTGGTCGGAAAGACTCCAGCTTCATTTATTATGTTGACAAGAACTGCCGTTCCATAAGTAGGTAAACCCTCATTTGTGACTCCGCTAGCCTTCGTTTTCTCGATCGCATCCCTTATCACTTGCTTGAATGCATCTTCCTTTGCTATCGGGACCTTCATCTTGCCCTTAGCTACAATGGCCTTAAACTTCTTCGATCCCCAAACAGCCCCGTGTCCTCCTCTTCCAGCTGCCCTACCTTCGTCGTTTATTATGCAGGCGATCCTAGAGAGGTTTTCACCGGCAGGTCCTATGCAAGCAACTATTGCCTCTTCCCCATGTCTTTCCTTCAATATCCTGGTTGTTGCATGAGTATCCTTCCCCCAGATGTCCTTCGCATCCTTCAGCTCTGCCTTTCCATCCTCAAGCAACAGGTACACGGGTTCATCTGAAGCACCCTCAAGTACGACGAAGTCGAAACCGGCGAACTTCATGTGAGGGCCGAACTTACCACCAGAATGAGAATCGTGAACGGTATTTGTTAAAGGTGATTTTGTGACGCTACACCATCTTCCGGCCTCTATTG
The DNA here is from genome assembly GCA_964480775.1 of uncultured Nitrososphaerota archaeon. Classification (GTDB taxonomy): domain Archaea; phylum Korarchaeota; class Korarchaeia; order Korarchaeales; family Korarchaeaceae; genus QMVU01. Next base: position 1,507 of record CAYZRF010000020.1, on the reverse strand, counting down.
ATGCTCCTGAACCTGTTACAGGGCCGGTCATTACGAATGCTTTGTTCTCAGGACTAAGAGGATCCACCCGGGGATCGACTTCCTTTAACATAAGATAAACTCCTAGCCCTCTCCCTCCTATCCATGTTTTGAGGACGTCTTCGGGAAGATAATCGAATAAGTTTTCGATGCGGATCTTCTGCTCGGACAAGTTCACCCTAACGAATTTGCCCATGTATCCTCCAACAGCCAAATCGATCACCGGAGTTTTTCTGTGATACTAGCACAATGAAACTAAAAAAAGAGTCGATGTGACACTTGAGTTAATTCGATCTTCGATCAAATTGTTAAACCTCTGGCTATTTTTCCTTTCAAAGGAGGTAAAAAGAAAGAAAAAGCTAAAGTCGCCTAAGGGGCTCTTATGACGTGATCCAAGCTTCGTTATAGGGGAATTCCTCCTGGATACACCGAGGGCGTTGCCTCCATCAAGATCCGGAGTAAGTCCTCAGCGAGCTTCTCCAAGACCTCCCCAGCCCCTTCCTGGAGAGAATCATCATCCTTCCCAATGGGATGAGACATTGAGATGGTCCAAGATCATCAGGGCAAGGAGATCCAGCTAATAAAGACGAATTCTATGGTTGTCCTAGAAATGTCCCTTCGTCGAGCCATTGCTTACTGGCAAGATATTCAAATTCTAAAATTCTTGCAAAATTTTTAACTCTTTGAATCCTAAATTGTTGGTGAGACCTTTTGAGGGTTGGCGTCACGAAAGATTCGGCCCTAATAATTGTTGACGTCCAAAGGGATTTCATGCCAGGAGGTGCTCTTCCGGTCCCCTCTGGAGAGAGCATAATTCCTGCCATAAATCGGTTGATAGGAAGTTTCAAGGAAAGAGAAATGCCTATAATAGCAACTAGGGACTGGCACCCCAAGGACCACATTTCTTTCAAACCAAGGGGACCTTGGCCTCCTCACTGCATACAGGGGACCGCAGGGGCTGAATTTCATCCTTCTCTTGAGGTGCCAGAAAAGGCAATAATAGTTTCCAAAGGAACTTCTGCAGAAAAGGAGGCCTACTCAGCTTTTCAGGGAACCGAGCTTGAAAATACACTTAATAAACTTAGGATCAAGAGGTTGTTCGTCTGCGGTGTTGCTACAGAGTACTGCGTTAAAGAAACCGTTATGGATGCCCTCAAAAGAGGATTTCAAACCTTTGTACTTGAGGATGCCATAAAAGGAATTGATGTGAGAGGAGAGGACAAAGCTAAAGAAGAGATGCTTAAAAAAGGAGCCGTTATGACCAGTAGCTCAGAACTGGCTTTTTTTAGAAAAAATATAAGCTAATCGCAAAAAACTATCTGATGCTCAGAGAAAGATTAATTTTCAGATCCATTTCATGTTAGGCAACTTCTCTGATCTCGGTGCGCCCTGTTCAAACATAAAGAGAGATTTACGATTTTATCCTCATCAGGTGCACTGAACAGGATATGCATGGGTCGTAGGCCCTTACAATCTGTTCCAATGCGCG
>CAYZRF010000019.1:0-35380 GCA_964480775.1 uncultured Nitrososphaerota archaeon | reverse complement strand
TCGACCTATTGATCTCATTCATCTTCAGGTATGTTTGCCAAGACTTCCTTACGAGTTGTGGGATCTTTTTGGAAGATATTAAGCTTGCTAAGAACCTCCTCGTCTTCTCATCACTTGGATATCCAGAACCAAAATCACCATAAACCTTCTTTAGCTTCCCTATCTCTTGATCTCTTACGACTTTAGCTATAATTGAGGCCGCTGAAACCAAAGGGTATTTCTTATCTGCAAATGGTTCTGCTATTATGTCGACCTTTGAACCGGATAAGAATCTAAGTAAGGTCTCAAAGCTTCTTGGGTTAGATTGAGGAGCATCAACATAAACTACTGATGCACTTGTTTTCTCCAATAATTCAGCCATGATTCGTGCTTCAAGGTAATTGAGTCCTTTTCCTGAAAGAGCTCGATCTATCTCGGTTGGTTGGACTTTTCTCACCAATATGCTTGAGGCTTGGGAGTATATTTGGCTGTATAATAGTTCTCTCTCCGCTGGAGTCAGCAGTTTGGAGTCTTTAACGCCAAGATCCAACAATTCATGCTCTCTATCGGAAGATATGGTAACGCATGCGATGACTAAGGGTCCAATTACTGCTCCTCGACCAGCTTCGTCTATTCCTGCCCTCAGAATTGGCTTAGTAGAAGGGATTTCTTTTTCCATCTCCAATTATGTGCTGGTCAATCCTTTTTAAAAGGACGCAAGAGAAATCCTTAATGGATGAAAAGATTTCAATAGACCTAAAGCTGTATGCTGAAGGGAAGGCAAAGTTCTATGCAAGCGATTTAGAGAAGCTTGAAAGGCTTGGTCTTGATTATACTAATGCTGAGGTTTTTTATAATCCAAGGATGATCGTAAACCGAGACATAGCGGTTGCAGTTCTTAGATGGCTTGTTTTGAGTGGTAAGGATACTGCTTTGGATATAATGGCTGCAAGCGGAGTCCGAGCCTTAAGATTTGCTTTAGAAACAGATGTTTCAAGAGTTATTGCTAATGATCGCAATCCTTTATGTGCTGCAATCATACAGAAAAATGTTCTGCTTAATGATGTTAGAAGAAAAGTGAGGGTTTTTTGTGAGGATGCTAATGTTCTTGCAGAGAGATTGTGTGTTCAAGGCGAGAGACATTGGTTCGTTGATTTAGATCCTTTTGGATCTCCTGTTCCATATTTGCCATCAACCTTAAGGGCCGTTAGGAATGGCGGTGTTTTAGCTGTAACAGCGACGGATGAACCTCCCCTCTTCGGGATAAAGAAGGACAAGCTTTTAAGAGCATATGGGGTTTGGGGAAGGAAAACAGAATATTGTAAAGAATTTGGATTAAGAGTTCTAATTGGCTTCATAGTCAGAGAAGCAGGAAAACAGGATTTGACTGCAAGACCTATTCTGAGTCACGTGACTGGACATTATGTTAGGGCTTATTTCTCAATAAAGAGAGGAGCCGTGGAGGCTAATAGCCTCCTAATGGAAAGTATGGGTTGGATAGAACATTGTTTCAGATGTGGAAGTAGAAAATTTGTGAGAGGAATTTCAGAAATTCCGGAAAGAGCTGTTTGTTCTGAATGTGGAAACAGTTCTGTTTTAATGGGACCCATTTGGATAGACGATTTCTTAGATGTTGAGGTTGCTAAAAAGATCTTAGAGTTAGTTCCCAATGAAAGCTTTGGCTTTAGGAAGACAAGTAAGACGTTGAAGACTTTAATTGAGGAGACGGGGGTACCACCTTTCTTCTACTCACTAGAGAAGGAATCAAGCATCCTTAAGGTTCCAACTCCGCCTACAAATTATGTGTTGAAAGAGCTAAGGTCCTTAGGATTCAAAGCTGTTCGATCGCATATTGATGATAAAGGAATCAAAACAGATGCTCCTCATTCTTTGTTAAGAGAAGTAATTAGTCATCTATCAAATAAGATGTAAGTTTAGGGCATTTGTTAGCAAGTTCTCTTCTTTCAACACACTTAACGATTTTTGGACAAGTAATGCAAGGAAGCTTCAGGAGTTTGGTTAGAGATTCTGGATCTATGAGTGTTTCTTGCTTTTTAACTACTTTTTGTTCCTTTGACACCTTGCTCTTCAATTCAACTTCACCAAGATTTCTTCAGAAGCCCAAATAGAACTCTAACCGGAAAACCTTTAAACGTTGCTTGAGCGCCTAAGAAGCTTCTTTTCTTCCTCTTTCGAGAGAAGATAGGTATCTGCTCCTATATAATCTTCTGCGATGTGCAATGGAACCAGTATTTTTACTAAAGCGTACGGTTTTTCAACCCTTCCAATTATGTCCCTAACTACACCGACAATCTCCATTTTCCTTGTCACAACCTTCAGGTCCTTTGGATCTTTCTCGACTTTCTTGTATAATTTTACGAGGAAATTTCTAGATTTGGTCATCTTGACGATACGTCCAAAATGTTTCATATCTTTCGCCAGCGACTATCCAGCACTACCTTCCTCAATGATAACAGCGTTGAGGACGCCGTCTTGTCCAGGTCTTGAGGTGATTCTAGCCAACCCCAATTCCGTTTTAACTATGCAACCCTTTGTAATTATATTATCTCTTGTCAAAAACCTGTTAGCTGGATTTTCAACTATACTCAAAAGCCGTACACGTTTTGTCTCCTTGCCTAAATTCAGGTTTACATATAAATCAGAGAGCAGCTTTACTTTTTTTCCTCCACCCTTTGTTCTTACTATTTTTATTTTTCTAGGTCCTAAACGCGTGTTGATGGGAGGACCTCCCATCTCATATTTTCTCTTCTTTCTAAATCTCTTTATTTTAGCACCTGTAAGAGTTCTTCCCCTTAGCGGAACCTTTCCGTGATAGTTTACTGGCAACTTAAGGCCCTCCGTGACTTCAAAAGACAAAAGAATCTATGCCTTTAAAAGGTTGACTGATATCGGTTCTCAAGGTCTTTCCTCCTTTTTGGCTCTAAGAGACGAAATAACTATAATCACGCTTAGAATCAGGTAGATATATACGTTTAGGTCAAGTATCCCTGTTTCTATACCTACTAAAGAGTAAGACAGAAGGGTTGCATATGGACCTAGTAAGGCCTCTTTCTCCTTAGACATATTGAAAGCAATTGAAAGAAAGAAACCTAATGCAATCATGGCTAAGATTACGCCCTTAATACCAAAATCCAGTAAAAATTGGGCAAAAATAGTAGCTGTAGTTGATATAGTTCTCCTTCCCCCAGCGTAGATTCCTATTATGGTTCTAGGACCGTACCTTGGTCCTGGAATGAATCTCAATAGAGAAGAAATTCCTGAGAGGTGTATTAAACCTCCTGTGACCTGAGACCAGCCATATCTCATCACAATTCCTTCTAAGAAGCCAGCAGTAATTGTGGGCCTATAGGCTGCTGCCCAGAACGGGTTAGCTGTTAGTCCTGCGAACATTAACCTAACCACGCTTGTAACAACATAAATGACTAAACCAAAAGCGGCCCACAACAGAAGAGCCACTCTTGAAATGTATTTCCTATAGTAGAGCACAGTTAGGATGCCTATGAAATAGGCAAGCATTTCTGTCCTATAACCGAGTAAAAACGTAGGAATAAACCCGACAACCGTCAAAAGAAGAAGTTTAATCGGTAAACTTTTTCCTTCTCCTTTTTTAAAGGTAGAAAGGACATAGAATGTTCCAGGAACGCTTGTCCATGCCATATAGTTATATTTCGGAGATAGTCTCCGTCTAACGGCCTCATTTAGGATTGGTATTGCCATTACTCTTCTAATTTGTAAGAAGAATCCGAGAAAACCTATTATAATCATGATTAAGCCTAAATAAAGTATTTTAAGGTCATTTATTTTTGGATTTAGTCCCTTGGACTCCAAAGATCCCCAGAAGAATCCCAAAAGAAAACTTGCAATGCCTGAAAAGATAAGAATAAGTGTTTTTGGTCCATAAAGCACGTCTGCAACAGTGAAAAAGGCAAGAACCATTAGAGGAAAGGATATGGGTGACAACAATTGGTCGATAAGGTACGAATCATCGAGAAAAGAGGAAATCTTTTTGATCATTGAAATTGCTTGGAATTTCTCCCATATGCTAAAGAAAGGATATAAGATCTTGGATAGCAATACCATAGCTCTGGAAAGAACGGATCTCTTTGAGGCTGTGGCTAAGAAACTAAACACACTTCTAATGAGAAGTGCTGTTCCACTCTCTCTTATCAGACACCCAGTTCCTCTAAAGAAATTAGAAATTGCCCTAGCTAAGGTACTTTTTTCGGCAGAGGCCACCAAAAAGGAGATAAACAAACCGATCACTCAGGGCTTTGGAATAAAAGTGAGTTTCGTTGTATCTATTATGTCACTTAAGGGTCTGGCATTGGATAGAATCTCACCGTAGACTCCAACTCCAACTAGACTCTCCTGAGTTCCTATGTAAAGTTCTATTTGATCTGCCATTACCCTAGAGTAATTTAGACCAAGTTCATTGAGAATCTGGTCTAATTTAAGCAGATCTATATCCCTGATGGCTAAACCTGTTGGATACAATGAAAAGCCAATGTAATCATCAACTACATATATCTTTTGTACAGGATATGGAATGTATTCGGGTAGTTTGCTTCTAATCTCCAAATACCGCATGGCTGTTGCCTTGAAGCCAGGTATGTCAAACACTAGGGTATAAACTTGAATCTTCAATGTTTTTACACCATACCTTCCAGCCACGCTTGTAGAGATATTTCTGAGGTTTTCAACTAGCTCTTGTAAGTCTCCAGCCATAATGGGTTTCTTGACATTTACGCGTATTAAGGAAGGTGATTCCGTTCTAAATACGATAGTTTTTGCAGCTAAGTCCTCTAAATAAGCATTAGGTCCTCCTATGGTGACACTTCTCCCGTTTATCCTGCCCATAAGTCTCGTCTCTAGAGCATCAACCAACAACACCGTACCTTTGAATTGAGAGCCATTTATTGTCCACTTTCCGTCTATTTGACCATACACGACGAAGCCGAGGTTGTTTAATCTTGTGAACTCCAGAGCTGCATTTTGAATATTTAACCCAGAATATTCCTTAACTTGCTCCCCTGGGCGAATAACTCTGGAAATTAAAGAAAAAGAAAGAAAAAGGACTAATAAAATTACGAACAGGTCAAAGGCATTGATTCCAAGTATTTTTCCCTTTTCCCTGTCCAGTAGTTTGGGCAATAAGAGTTCATCTCCTTGTTTAGAATTCCTCCCCGAAGGATGGTTTCTCCTCTTCTTCTCCTTCCCCTTTACCCTTCTCTTTGGCCTCGTATGGCTTTGCTGCTATTATATCATCAGTTCTAAGTATTAGAATAGAGGTCTCTGTAGCTCCAGTCAATGCGTTCTTGACTCCTCTGTAGGTATCGTAAACCCCAAGGTTTTTCATGTCTCCTATGTCTCCAGCGAGGACATCAACCCCATATGAGATCTTTCCTTCTTCATGCTCCTTTCTGAGTTTCATTAAGGTATCAACGGCGTCCATACCTGCGTTATCAGCTAGAATTCTAGTTATACTCTCAAGGGCTGACGCAAATGCTTCGATAGCAAGCTGTTCTTTCCCTCCGATCTGAACGGCATAGTCTCTTATCTTCCTAGCTAGCTCTAACTGAACGCTACCCCCTCCATAAACAAGTTTTTTGTCTTCTACAGCATTCCTAACAACGTATAGGGCGTCTTTTATTCCTCTTTCCGCCTCATCCAAGATGGTGTCACCGCCAGCTCTGAGAAGGATTGTTACCGCTTTAGGATTCACACAATCCTCAATGAATACCAGTTTGTCCTCCCCTATCTTCCTTTCTTCAACGAGTCCTGCTCTTCCCAACACTTCTTCCGTTAAGTCATCCAAGTGATTTACGATTCTTCCTCCTGTGGCCTTCTCTAGCCTCTCCATGTCCTTCTGGCTTACTCTCCTGACAGCGAGAACTCCTTTCTGGGCTAAGATATGTTGTGCAACCTCATCAATCCCCTTTTGGCAGAAAACTACGTTAGCTCCTGTTGAGACTATCTTCTCAACCTTTTCCCTAAGCATCTCAGTCTCTTGCTCTATGAAACCTCTTAGTTCCTCTGGAGTAGATATCTGAACTTCTACATCTATTTCTGGTTTCTTTACCTCTAGAGAGAGGTTAATCAGGGCTATTTTAGCATCTTTAACGCGTTTTGGCATATCTGTATGAACTACTTCTTTATCTAGGATTATTCCTCTTATGAACTCACTCTCCGCTAAGCTCTTGCCCTTCTTCTTCATTATCTTTATATCATCAATGTCGGCAACGATTTTTCCATCTCTCTCTTCAGATACTGCCTTAACTGCTTTCACAACAACTTCTGCAAGGCGTTCTCCTCCTCCTTTTATGAGTTTACTTCCCATTGCTGTCATGGCTACCTTTTTCAACAGTTCTTCATCGTTAGGATCCACATCTATTGCTATTTTATCTAGCTCTTCTTGTGCCTTCTTTAGAGCCTTTTGGAAGCCCTCTATAACAATAGTTGGATGTATGTCCTTGTCAAGAAGGTTTTCTGCTTCTGAGAGAAGTTCTCCAGCAAGTATAACGCTTGTTGTGGTTCCATCTCCGACCTCTTTGTCCTGACCTTTCGCTAAGTTAACCATCAACTTTGCAGCCGGATGCACCACTTCGAGCTCCTCTAAAATGGCTGCACCGTCGTTGCTAACAGTTACATCCCCAAGGGAGTCTACTATGATCTTGTCCATGCCCCTAGGTCCTAGGGTGCTCTTGACTGTATCGGCAACAGCCTTGGCTGCCATTATGTTGATTCTTCTAGCTTCATCTCCTCTAGTCCTAGAGGTTCCTTCCTTGAGAATAAGGACTGGTTTTCCTCCAATAGTCGCTAGGCTCATTATATCACCTCCTCCATATCTACGATCTCATCTTAACTAGCCAGAATACGATTCCTTTAGTATGATATATAAAGGTAATCCCCAGACTTTAGGCAAAGGGGGAGAAGAGAATGCCTAGAATAGGGATAATAGGAGGAAGCGGAATTTACGAACTTATTGAGGGAAGCACTACTGAGGTCGTTAAGACCCCTTTTGGTGATGTTAAAGTATTTATTGGACGAGTGGCTGGGGAAGAAGTTGCCTTTATACCGAGACATGGTAAGAAGCACTCGATACCTCCATTTGCGGTGAATTATAGGGGGAATCTGTACGCACTTAATCTCCTTGGAGTTGAGCGAGTCATAGCTACGAACGCGGTTGGTTCCCTAAGAGAAGAACTTGAACCAGGAACAATAGTAGTTCCTAACGATTTCATAGATATGACTAAGGGAAGGGTTTACTCGTTTTATGACGGAAAAACAATTCTTCATGTCCAAGGGAGGGAAGTAAAGGGCGTGGTTCATGTCTCAATGACTCCAAGCACTTATTGCCCCGAGATAAGAGCCGCTCTACTTAAAGCAGGAAATAAAAGGGGTTTACAGATCAAAGATGGGGGGATCTATGTTTGTGCGGAGGGAAATAGATTTGAAACCCCGGCAGAAATTAGAGCATTTAGAATTATGGGCGGGGATCTTGTTGGAATGACTGGATGTCCTGAAGCAGCTTTAGCTAGGGAACTATCTATTTGTTATGCAACTTTAGCAGTTGTGACCAATTATGCAGCGGGTATCGGAGGAGACAGAAAATTAACGCATGAAGAGGTAAAAGGGATCTTCTCTAATAGAATAGAGCAAGTAAAGAGTATTATCTTAGAAAGCGTTCATCTCTTACCAAAAAAGAGAAAGTGCCCGTGTAAAGATTCTCTGAGTGGAGCTGTTGCAACAGCATAACTTATGCTGTGTATATAAGGAAGCTTTAATCACGTCTTCAAGATTAACATATATCTATCATTGATATTTAGATTCTATATAATAATATGTTGATTGTTATTATGGGGTGATGCGATGACCACGACCATACCTACGCTAGATGATTTAGAATTGCATGGAAAACGAGTTTTCCTCCGTTCTGACATGAATGTTCCACTAGATGAGGAAGGAAAAGTCATAGATGCAACGAAAATTAAGGAAGCAGTAGTTACAATCAAAGAACTCATAGACAATGATGCAAAATTGGTGGTAGGAACTCATCAAGGTAAGCCCGGTTCCAGAGACTTTGTACCTACAAACTTTCACGCAGAACTACTCAGCAAAGAGCTTGGAACGCATGTGGAGAAAATCGATGGTATAGCTTGTAAATGCGCTAGAGATGCGATAAGTAATGTTAAACCTGGAGAATTGGTGCTATTAGAGAATCTAAGGTTTAACGCAGAAGAAAATCTAGAACTTCCCCCTGAAAAAGCCATAAATACGACCCTTGTAAGGAGGTTGGCTCCTTTGTTTGATGTTTACGTTAATGATGCCTTCCACGCCTCCCATAGGAGCCAGCCCAGCCTTATAGGCTTTCCATATTTGATGCCTTCTGCGGCTGGACGAATAATGGAGAGAATGCTGATAGAAACAGAAGGTTTGGAGAATAGTGATGGAAGAAGGGTCTATATTTTAGGGGGAGGTAAAATAACCGATAAGTTTAACGTGATGATTCACGCCCTCGCTACAAATAGGGCTCAGGAGGTATTAGTTGGGGGTTTAGTGGGAGTTCTTATTTGCATGGCGGCAGGTCATTCTGTGGGAAAAAGCAGGGAAGTATTCAAAGATCTTGCCCTTATCTTGCCAGTGGCGAGCGATTCTTTGAGAAGATTTAGAGGAAGGATTTTCTATCCTGTAGATTTTGTGGTTTTAAGAAATGAGAAAACTGAGATAGTTCCAGTATATTCTGTCCCAGACGATGCCAAAATCGTAGACATAGGACCAGGAACCGTGGAGTTATTTAAAGAACGGATGAAGGAAGCTGACTTGGTTATAGCTAATGGTCCTATGGGCATCTTCGAAAATCCTCGTTTTAGGAGAGGGACATTGGATTTCGTAAAAGCCGCCATTGAAGTTTCAAAGGAACTGGTGTTATGCGGAGGGCACTTAAGCGCGGCTGCAAGAATGGTTGGAGCCCTTCCAGAGGGAAAAAGGGTTTTTACAGCGGGAGGGGCTTTGATGTTCAAGATAGCTGGGCTTCCGATGCCCGCAATTGACGCCCTAAGGGAGGTTAGACATTGATTCGCGTAGGAGTTGTAGGATACGGGACAATAGGTAAAAGGATAGTTGATGCTATTCTCAAGCAACCAGACATGGAATTAATTGGAATTGCTAAGAAGACTCCAGACTACTCCGTAAAAATGGGCCTTTCAAAGGGATTACGCTTCTTCATACCAGACGAAGATGTTGCCCATTTGTGGCATGAAAGAGGCGTCGAATTCCACGGAATCACACCTCAACTGCTTGAAGAATGCGACTTAGTGATTGATGCTACTCCAAACGGCGTGGGGATGCATAACAAAAAGCTTTATGAGAGTAAAGCCTTAAAAGCGATCTTTCAAGGCGGAGAGCCTCCAGAGGTAGCTGATCTAAGCTTCGTCGCCCAAGTAAATTATGAAAAAGCCATAGGAAAGCAGTTCCTTAGAGTTGTATCCTGCAATACAACGGGACTCTCAAGGCTTCTACACGCAATAGATCAGGAGTATGAGATAGATAAGGCAGTTGTTTTTCTTGTGAGGAGATCTGTTGACCCAAATCAAGATGAGAAAGGATTAGTAGATTGTGTAGTTCCATCTTTTGGCATCTCTCACCATGCGAAGGATCTCAATACTGTCTTAGGAAAAATAGATGTAGTTTCTTTTGCAGTTAAGGTTCCCACAACTCATTTCCATGTCCATGTAATATCCATCAAGCTTAGAAACAAAGTAAGTTCAAGAGATGTCATAGATGTCCTTGAAGGGGCAAGAAGAATCGTTCTGATTTCCTCAAAAGATAGGCTAGGGAGCACTGCAAAGCTATTTGACTTTAGCAGAGAAATGGGGCGCCCGAGATCGGATGTTTACGAGAACTTGGTTTGGATAGACTCTATACATGCGGACGGAGAGTGGTTGTATCTAATGCAGGCAATTCACCAGGAGGCCATAGTTATACCTGAGAACATTGATGCCATAAGAGCTATTTCTAGCTCAACAGATGCGTTAACATCGATGAATTTAACAGATTCCTCCTTATCAATAAGGAGTTCTGGGTTTCTGTAGCTTTTCCTAAAGTAATTGATCATTTAACCTCTCTGCGGCTTCACTGAATCTTTTCCAAAGAACAGATAGTGTGCTATAAGACATGACCGTAAAAGAGAAGGCCATTAGAAATGTGTCACTAGGTCGTGCATAAATGGAAGTCGTGCTCGGTAAAGATATTCCCGTTAAAGTCATTAATATGGCCACTATAAAGGATTTTCTAAGGCTACCCATGTCTTGCATTCTTGCAAATAGCTTGGAGACCCTATCTACCATTAAAAAAACCATAATAGCTAAGAACATCGCTAAGAGATTAGTTAATGGACCAGAGAGACCTCTTGGCTTAGTTTTTCCTGCAAACCAAACATCTAAGAATAATAGGAGGGCTGGAAAAACCGCAGCCCATGCTATTATTAGGGCAGCCCAGTTTTTCAAATCATCCAATTTCTTTGTGTTCATCTCAAGACCACCATGGTTCCCATGATTTATTCAAGATAATAAAACCCTAAAGATGAACTCTTTGTAGTATGGGTATGTTATTGAGGGTGAATTTTTTAAATGGAAAGCATAAGATTTACGCCTGCAGCTATTAAAAAGTGGAGAAAGGTGTTGATATGTCCGCTCAAAAAGAACATGTAAATGTGGTCTTTATAGGACACGTAGATCACGGTAAATCGACCATCATAGGTAGGATGTTCTATGACTTGGGATTAGTAAAACAGTTGCCTTCGGAAGAGGAGGCCTCTGACGCGGTTTTCGCTTGGGTAGTGGACAGACTAAAGGAGGAAAGAGAAAGAGGTCTAACGATAGATCTCTTCCACACGAAGATAGAAACTCCAAGGAAAATGATTACTATAATAGACGCTCCTGGGCACAGAGACTTCGTTAAGAACATGATCACCGGAGCCAGCCAAGCAGACGGTGCAGTTCTTGTAGTCTCCGCTAAGAGAGGAGAAGGTGTCCAAGCTCAAACCATTGAGCACGTATTCCTTGCAAGAACTCTTGGTGTTAGACAACTAATAGTCGCCATCAACAAGATGGACGAGGCAACTGTGAACTATAGCAAAGAAAGGTTTGAGGAGGTAAAAGAACAGGTCTCAGAACTCCTATCTAGGGTGGGATATGATCCATCAAAGATACCATTCGTTCCAGTAAGCGGCCTAGTAGGAGATAACGTTGCAAAGAGAAGCGAGAAAATGCCTTGGTATACAGGACCCACATTATATGATCTCTTTGATACATTAGAAGCCCCACCAAAACCAGTGGACAAGCCTCTCAGGCTTCCAATACAAGACGTTTACACAATTACTGGTGTAGGCGTGGTTGCTGTAGGAAGGGTGGAAACTGGCGTCCTTAAACCCGATACTCAGGCCATTATAGAACCAATAAACAAAATGGTCGAAGTTAAGACCATAGAGATGCACCATCAAAGATTGCCTAAGGCAGAACCTGGGGATAACGTTGGAGTTAACCTAAAGGGAATTTCAAAGAAGGAGTTGAAGAGAGGAGACGTCCTAGGCGATCCCAAGAACCCTCCAACCGTAGCCGAAGAGTTTACAGCTCAAATCGTGGTTCTGCAGCATCCAACAGCAATAGCTCCTGGATATACACCCGTCATTCACGCTCACACAGGCCACTTCGCCGCAAGGCTAGAGGAAATAGTTAGGAAGATAGATCCGAGCTCTGGACAAACTATCGAAGAGCATCCAAGCTTCATAAAGAAAGGAGACGCTGCTATAGTGAGATTTAAGCCTCTAAAGCCGTTTGTCATTGAGAAATACAGCGAATTTCCACCACTAGGCAGATTCGCCATAAGAGACATGGGAATGACTGTAGGTGCAGGCATAGTACTGGATGTCAAACCAGTGGCAAGAGGGAAGTAACTTCCCCCTCCTTACCTTTGTTTTTTAACTGTAACTCTAATGGATCTTTGAGGGGATTTCGATGGTAGAGAAACTAAGGATAGAATTAGTTAGCACTAACGTTGAAAGCTTGCAAAAGGTCAGTAGAGAATTCAAAGAAGCTGGCGAAAAGATGGGAGTAAGAATTAAGGGTCCAATTCCGCTTCCAACTAAGAGATTAAGGATTACTACTTTAAGGAACCCTTCAGGGGAAGGAACCAATAAGTTCGACAGGTATGAGCTGAGAATACATAAGAGGATAATAGATGTCCTTAATCCAGATGAAAGGTTCATAAGAAAAATAATGGGCATAACGATACCTGATGATGTGAAGGTTAGCATTGTTATGATGGCATAGTCTCAGAAGAAATATTGTGTTTTGAACCATTTTTATCTTAATTTTAAGTGATGTGAGTTTCTTTCCTGCTTATATTTGTAGAAACTAATTGGGTAACGCCGGGGGTGGGATTTGAACCCACGCGGCCCGAATGGGCCACCGGCTCTCAAGGCCGGCGCCTTGGTCCGGACTTGGCTACCCCGGCGAGAGAAGAAGGTGCTAACCCAATTATAAGTATGCGCCAACTTAAATTTACTACACATTGTTCTCGTTCTCTACAAACTGATCACTTTTCTCTTAAAGCTATAAAAACAAAAGAAACCCATCGATTGGGGTATTACTTGAGAGGAATATACTTGCTGCTACGTGTTGCTCCTTTTCCAGGAGATCCGTGGCGAACTACTTTGTTGGTCATCGCAAATTCTCCTAGATAATGTCCAATCATTTCCGGTTTTATTTCAATTTCTACAAAGTTCTTACCATCATGCACAGCAACCTTCGCACCAACCATCTCTGGGAGAACGGGAAAGTCTCTTCTATGAGTTCTTATCACTTTGTTGATTCCCATTTTCTTGTACTTCCTTATTTTCTCCAAAAGCTTCTTATTTTCTAGAGAAAGGCCTCTTCTTAGGGTTCTTCTGATTCTAGCAGGCATTAGCTCTGCTAACTCTTCTATTGATAAGTTCTGGAGTTCATCAAGCGTTCGACCGTGATATGTGAATTCTTTTGGCATTGGTCTATCACATCCAAGAGTATAATTGAGGTTTTTATGTCTTTCTACTTTACCTCCTCCTTGTGCCTCTCCTCTTCTTAGCACGTCCAGTCTTGCGAGCAGCTATATGACCGACCTTGGCTCCTGGAGGTGCGCCTCTGCTGACTGAAGTGGGCGCTCCTGGTCTGGCATGAGATCCTCCACCGTGAGGATGACTCACGGGGTTCATGGCCACTCCTCTAACTCTAGGCCATCGCTTTGGATGGACTCTTTCCTTGTAATGAGCAGCCGCTGCCTTTAGAAGCGGTTTTTCTGGCCTTCCACCGCCAGCAATTATCCCAATCGTTGCTCTGCTCTTCTCATCGACGACCTTTGTTTTGCCCGATGGCAGCCTTAGTATAACCTTTCCTTTCTCTTTTGAGAAAATAGTTGCAAAAGCACCACTTCTCCTTGCAATTTTACCTCCATCACCATACCTAAGCTCTACATTACAGACTGGTGTTCCTTCGGGTATTTCAGAAAGAGGAAGCACGTTTCCAGGCTCTAATGATGCCTTATAACCAATTTCAACTGTTTTACCAAGGTAAACCCCTTCTGGAGGAATATAAATGAATTCTTCACCCGTTTCAAGCTGAACCTTAGCTAAGGGGGTCCACCTACCTGGCTCATGAATAAACTCCTTTATAACACCCTTGACTGTCCGATCCAAATATAGAGGCGGGTACTTCGCAGGGCCCACTTTTAGATGATCTCTAGCCCTAAATTGTATGCCTCCTCTCCCTTTTCTTTGTACAAGTATTCTTTTACCCATTTAACTCCCCTCACAAGATTCCCAATCTTGAGGCTACATCGCTCGCTTTGAACTCTGGTTTAAGCTTAACATATGCTTTTTTCATGCCTTGCGGCGTTATCAACGTTCTAACACTCTCCACTCTGACACCAAAGGCTTCTTCCACGGCTCTCTTTATGATTTGTTTGTTTGCCTTTCTTTGAACTATAAAGACAAGCTTGTTCTCCCTTTCAATCATTCCTACTGCTTTCTCTGAAGCTATGGGCCTTATTAAAATTGAGTAAGGATCGAACTCCATATAAGCTCACCCTCCAAACCTCTCCCTTAAAGCAGTTAATGCGGGTTCTGACCAGATTGCAAGCCTTCCTGAAACTCCTCCTGGTGCCAGATGTATGATGCTAAGATTATTAACGTGCACAACATCCACGCCAGGAATATTCCTAGCAGCTAGGAATATTGTCGGATTTTCCTTGTAAATCACTAGAGGGCCCTTAGCCCTAACTCTCTTTCTCCCTCTCATCTTGCCCTTCCCACTTCTTATCTTCCGAAATCTTGCCTTTGTCCTCTCAAGTTCATCCTTTAGTCCGAGTTTTATCAGAAAATCGTACAATTCCTTTGTCTTTGAGATTTGCTCTAAATCCTTTACAACTATTATTGGGGCACTCTTTATTCCGTTAACCCTATGTCTGGACGTTACGAGGTCCAAGGATGCGGTCGCTGCTATGGCAGACATTATCGCAAGTTTCCTCTCCTTCTTGTTTACCCTCTCCCAAATCACCTTTTCTACTTTAGGCGGATGAGCCGCACGACCGCCCCTCACAGAAGGAGCTATTGCTGCTCTTCCAGCTGCTGGGTATAACCTGCCCTTGGTTCTTGGTACTCTTGCAAGATCCAAACCAGTCCCTCTTGACTCAGCTGAAGTCCTCATGCCAGCCCTTCTATCCCTACCCTGAGGTTGAATCCTTGCTGTCAATTGAGATAAATAGACCCTTCTTATTATGTCTGGTCTTATGTCTGTCTTGAAGACCTCTGGAAGCCCTATCTCTCCTACTATTTCTCCCTCTAGATTGAATATGGGTCTCTTTAGCTCATTCATGATCTTATTCCCCTCCCACGCGAGCTATGCGAATGATATTTGGTTTTCCAAGCTCTGTGGTCCTAGGAGGTCTAATAGCATGCCTTATCATCAAAAATCGCTTTGAAGGTCCTGGAACAGATCCTTCTATTACTATTGCATCGCTCTTGATTACCCCATAATTCATATAGCCACCTTTTAAGTTGATTTCATCAGGATAGCTCTTAGGTACACCTTTTTCATCCAGATCTGCTTTAACTATCTTGAGAATCCTCTTGTTGTATTCTGTCCTTTTGTGATATCCCATTTGCCCAGGCCTAGGAACCCTCCAGCTTATCCAAGCAGGGTGCCTGGATCCTAGGCTTCCGACCTCTCTTCTTCTCTTTCCAGCCTTATGAGGTAATAAAGCGACTCCAAATCTTCTAACTACCCCTTGGAATCCCTTACCTTTTGTCACCCCCGTAACATCTACGAATTGCCCTTCTCTAAAGACATCGGATACTCTTACTAGCTTTCCCACCAAAGAGAAAGCAAAGTCCAGCTGTTCTTCAATATTTCCTCCAACAACAGGAATTTCCATAAGTTCTGGTTTTTTCTTATGTATGCCTGCATGTCTTGGAAGGGTGTGAGCTAAAATTCGAACCTCTGCTATTTCATCCTTCCTGCTCTCTATCAATCCCTTCTTCCTTTCCAAGTTATCTATTCCTGAGCCTATTGTAAATGTTCTCTTAAGGTCGCTATCTGGATCCACTCTCATAATGGTTGTTAGTGATTTAAGGCCATAAGGAGTCTTTACGTACGGACGCAAACCAACTACCTTCAATGGAGGCGCCTCGATTATAGTAACAGCCTTTGAGACCTCCTGACCATAAGTTAGAGTTCCTGGTCTATCATCCACCATAAGGACATGGGTCATGCCTGCCTTGTAGCCAGCAAACGCTGCTATTGTAGGCTTTTCTGCCTTTATCTTGTATGATCTGAATACTGCCCTCTGAGTCTTAGCCCTCTTTCTGGGATAGTAAGCTAACGAACCATGTCTTGGCGCATGTCTCTTTGGCAATTTCGGCCACCTTTGTCGACTCCATTATGGATCGGATTCAACCGATTTTATGGTCACGATTATTAACCTTTCTCCCTTAAAGGTCCAGAACTACAATTCCTTCCCAGAAGTCCCCGGATTTTTGAATTCTCAGCAAATGATAAGTTACTGCCTTTATTTCTGTTTTTGGATTGTGTTTTAATAAATTTAGCTTTTCTCCTAATGCTTTTCCTCTCAAAAAATATTCTGAGTCCTCTTTTGTTATGTCAACCGTAAAATCCGAGAATACAAGGGCTTTGGTGTCCGTGATGTATAGCAACTCGCTTAACCAATCGTGAAGCAACAATAATAAATCTGGAGATCGCAGTTCCAATGTGATCTCCTCAACCTTATCCACTTTTTTCACATCAACCATGATCTCATACATGGCTAATGCTGCCTGACGAAACAGTTCATTTAGGTTTCTTCCTCTAGCAATGAAGCTTGCGTCGCCTCCAAATTCCACATATTCGTAGCTCATAACAGCCACACCCGTAAATTTACGGGAGCTCCTCAAGAACTAGGTACTCTTCATCAAATCCTATTGTTCTAAAAGTATAGAGAGGCCGTTCAAATGCATAAAGAAAGCCCTCCTGCAAACATATGAAGGATGTCGTATCGCTGAAGGGGGTCATTGTCATGTTTAGGTTGTTATTTTCCATTTTTAACCGATCAGTTTCTAATCTTATTTCGTTCGTTGAATAAAATACGTGGATAAGATACGTAGAACCTTCCTCCTTTAATTCTATTGATGTAGCCTTTCCTTCTTCCAGACGTTCCCTTATTCCCTCATAAAAGACGAAAACTTCTGAGTCCTCTTTTGAGAGCTCTATTCCCCATCTGGATTTAGTCTGAGTTAATTCCTCTATATCTATCTTTGTGATCAGTTTGACAGTGTTATATTGCTTCTGATAGATTACTCTGCATTTTGGCAGATCTAAGGCGGTTTCGTCTTTGCATTCAGAGTAAACCCCCAACATCACCTTCCAAGTCTTATTTTCGCTTGGTTTTATCACATATATCGCGTTATAAGTAGAATTTAGGGGTTTAAGGGTTGGCGGAACTACGGTTCCATTTGGGAAGGATATGGGTTGAGGACCGATTGATGAAGTTGCAACATAGATCGTTGGCTGGCCAAGCATTAGGCTCGTCGATATGCTCCAAGTTAAAATGAAAGCGATTATTGAAGAGCCTACTCCCTCTTTGTAAGTCTTGTAGAACCCTATGTTAAAGACAAAGTCCCTTTTTATGGTTAAAAGGATTGCAGTTGACAGGAAAAACATGAAAATGAAGAAAGCTATGCCTGCTACGCCAGTTATGCCTAAAATACCGGCTAGAAGCCCAGCTATGAGGCTAACAGCAATCTTCGTGTAAAAGATCATTGTTTTTAGGCCCAATTCTCCTCGAATTAGAACGGGTAAACTCAGTCCTTAAAAAATCAAGTGGTAGGTAATCACCGATGAAAAGAAGGGAAAGCATAGCTAGCATCGAGCTTCACTATTTAACAAGAGAATTAGAGCCATTAAAGGGTAGAAGAATAAAAAAAGTCTACCAAATTGGTCGTGACATTTTTTCATTAACGATTTGGCCAGATCTGAACGGTAGAAGAGAACTTATTTTGGCAACTAGGAATTGCCTATTTCTGAGCAAACGTGAGTGGCCCAAGCCAAAATATCCATCATCACTTGCAATGGGACTAAGAAAGAGGTTAGCAAACGCTAGGATCGTGAATATAGTACAACCGGACATGGAGCGTTTACTAATCTTCGATTTTGAGGGCGCATATTCAGGTAAGCTTATAGTTGAACTCTTTGGAAAGGGGAACCTAATTCTAACTGATGAGGAGGGAGAAATTCTTCAATTAGCCAGGAGCATTAGGGTTAGAGATAGGATATTGAGAAGACATGAGACATACAAGCTCCCTCCAAAACCTAGCTCAATTCCTTCAATTATT
Source organism: uncultured Nitrososphaerota archaeon (assembly GCA_964480775.1). Taxonomy (GTDB): domain Archaea; phylum Korarchaeota; class Korarchaeia; order Korarchaeales; family Korarchaeaceae; genus QMVU01. Next base: position 17,463 of record CAYZRF010000019.1, on the reverse strand, counting down.
GAGGTAAAGAATGAAGAAAGTCTCCTTCGTGTAATAAATCAACGCAAAGAATTAGAGATTTGGAGGTTTTTGTTAGAAATAGGCATAGGCCCTCCTTACATTGATGAGGTTTTGTTAAAGAGCGAATTAACTGCAAATTTAAAGGTAGGAGAATTGACAAGAGACCAGAAAATCTCTTTCAGCAATGCTATATTGTGGTTAACAAAGAAAGTTACAAAAGAACCAGAACCTGTCATATATTTTTCGAAAGAAAAGATGGTGAATTTCTCTGTTTTTCCTTTGGAGTCATTAACGACAAAATATGATGTGAAGTCCATGAAATCCTTATCAGATTTACTTGAAGAGTATTTTTCTCCTATAATAACAAGTGCTGTAAAAGACAGGGCTCTTTTAGATCTAGAAAAAAAGGTTAGAGCTCTGGAAATAGAATTGAGTCAACAAAGGAACATTCTCAAGGGGTATGAGGAAGAACTTTCTGAACTAAGGCTAAAAGGAGAGCTGTTATTTTCAAACCTTTATGAAGCCCAGTCTATCATTGAGATGATACGTAAAGGAACTATGGATAAAAGAGTGATATCTGTTGATAGATCTAAGCATCTTGCTAAGATAATGATAGGAGGTATCCCTGTTGATGTAGACATCACAAAAACTGCCTCAGAAAATGCTTCTAGCTATTATGATAGGGCAAAAAAGCTGAGTATAAAGATAAAGAGAGGAAAGGAGATGCTCAAGATTTTGGAAAACAGATTATCAGCCATGAAGAGCCAAGCTGAAATATTGCATGTGTCAAAAGAGCCGAAGATCAGAAGAAGGAAAAGGTGGTTCGAGAAATTTAGGTGGTTCTTTTCGACAGAGGGTTTCTTGATCGTGGCTGGTAGGGACAGATCTACCAACAGAGAACTTGTCAGAAGATACTTGGAGGTAGACGATCTCTTCTTTCATGTAGAGCAGCCTGGTGGAGCAGTTGTCTTAGTTAAAACGGAAGGAGATATTGTTGGGGAAGAGACGCTAACACAAGCAGCAGATTATGCTGCTTCCTTTTCTAAGGCTTGGAGGGAGGGGTTAAGTTACGCTGACGTATATTACGTCAAAGGAAATCAGGTTTCAAGCCATCCTCCACCAAAAATGTACATTCCAAAAGGCTCTTTTTACATCAGCGGAAAAAGAAACTATTTAAAGGGTAGATTAGAACTTGCTATCGGCGTTTGGGAGCTAGAAGGAGAGGCTAGAGTTACTTCTTGCCCGCCCGAAGCATCGAATGTAATGAAAGCAAAGGTCCTTGTGATTCCGGGGGAGATAGAGAAGTTAACGGCGGCAAAAATGATAAAGGAAGTGCTTGAGAACGAGTTAAAAAAAGTAACAAGTATGTCTTTATATCTTGATCTTGATGAAATTATGAGGGCCCTCCCCCCGGGAAAGTTTAGAATATTAAGGAGGTGATCTTATGGCGCTCGTACCTGAACCTGAGGACGAACTTGAAGGTCTGAAGATAAGGGTATCTGAGGTTATGACTCCAAACATCATTAGCGTAGAGCCCTCTGTTAGCGTAGTCGACGTGGCGGAGATGATGGATAAATATGGAATAGGCTCTGTTCTCGTAAGAGCTAACGAGAAGATCGTTGGAATAATAACAGAGAGAGATATCATCAAAAGGTGCGTCGCCAAAATAAGAGACAGACTTCCTAGAGATGTAAGTGCAGAAGAAATCATGACCAAGGACTTAATCACAATAAGTGGAGATGCAGACATATTTGAGGCAGCTAAAATGATGAGCGAGTACGATATCAGGAGACTGGTTGTTGTGGATAATTCGGGAAGGCCCATGGGAATTATTTCCATGAAAGATATCCTGAGAGAAGCCCCCCACATTTGGTTCATTCTTTCAGAGAGATTAAGGTTGGCTAAATCTCCAAGAGGGGCTTTAGGCCTCATTTAGGGGGGAGGGTTTTGTATAAAGCTAGAGATTACATGATTACAGAAGTAATAACTGTATATCCAAGTGATACGATCTCTCATGCTAGAAATCTCATGTTAGAGAGAGGAATAAAAAGGCTATTGGTTGTTAACAGGGAAGGTAAACTCGTTGGAATTCTTACCCTTCGAGACATAGTTAGAATTCTGTCTAGCAGGCGAGCTCCATGGAAATGGAGATCTCTTGAGAATTCTCTCATTGGAACTTACATGACGAAGGATCCTGTAACGATATCCCCTGATACAAGCCTATATGAGGCCGCTAAGTTAATGATTGATCTGGGAATTAGTGGTTTACCTGTTGTGAGTTCAAACTCGTTAGTGGGTTTATTGACTAAGACTGATTTGGTCAGGTTTTTCGCGGAAAAAATGAGAGGAATTTTTAGCGTTAAGGATTTGATGAAAAGAGATGTAATAACGGTAAAGGAAACTGATAACATAAAGAAGGCCGCTAAGTTAATGATGAAAGAGAAAGTTAAGAGGTTAGTAGTAACGGATTCGGCGAAAAGGATCCTAGGAATAGTCACAGAGACGGATCTTGCATACGTAGGAGCTATCTGGTCCAGGAAGAGGATTGTCATAGAAACCTTAGCAGGGAGGGAGGTCAAGGGGGTAAAGGCAAAAACTGTGGGAGAGATCATGAAAAGCCCTGTCGTCACAGTTAAGCCGAAGGATGATGCGGCAAAAGCTGCCCGAATGATGCTTGAATTCGGCTTTAGCGGTTTCCCCGTCTCTTCTGATGGAGAGAAATTAGAAGGTTTAATTACTAAGACAGACGTTATTAAAGGGATAATAATTGCCAAGGAAAAGAGTTCTAGTTAAAGATATAATGAGTAAACCCGGAGTTGCCATAAGCAAAGATGAGATAGTTGGAGTCGCCCTCGAACTGATGGACAAGAAAGAAGTTACTCACTTGATCGTACTAAATAAGGAAAGGGGGCTTGTTGGCATCCTAACAGCTAGAGAAATAATGGACGGCTTGGGTTCCTATAGATTTCAAAAAATCCAAGCAAGAAGAATATATGTAAGTGCTCTGATGACAGAACCCCCAATAACCATAGAACAGAATGCAGATGCCAGCAAAGCAGCCGATATTATGATTTCTCAGGACGTCGAAATAATCCCTGTTATAAAGAATTCTGAGGTTGTTGGAGTAGTCACAGAAACCGACCTTCTGAAGCTATTGGAGGGTGAGAACGGAGCTACGGCCGAGAAATTAATGAATCCAAAGCATCCCAGAATAAATCCTGGACAGAGGGCTGTTCATGCCAGGACTGTTATGCTTGAAACCCGATCTAGACTCCTTCCAGTATGTAGTGGAGAAAAGCTTCTCGGCATAGTTACCGAAATGGCTCTTGCAAAGACATTTTATCAGGTAAGAGAGAATTTTCCATCAAGAATTATGGATAGCGTTGTAAGGAGGATAATAGTTGAGGATATCATGCTTGAAAATCCTCCTACTGTCGGAACCTCTGATAACTTGGGTAAAATAGTTCAAACAGTTGTTGAGAACGGAATTCCAGCAGTACCTGTTGTAGACTCTAGGATGAGTCTCTTAGGGGTATTGGAGAGAAGATCCCTTCTGAAGAAGCTCCTACCTAAATATCAGGTCTAACAACATACCTAAAAGTCCTAGGGCCATAGCTATCTTGAGAAATTTGCTAAAATCGCCTGCAGATTTGATAGATAGGCTATCTGTTCGCAATAAGATGTAAGCTAACATTGAAACAGAGAGTACAGAAAAGATCAAATAAAGCACGCCCATTAATCCTAAGAAGAAAGGTGTAATCGCCAACAAGCATGTTAAGGCGATTAACCCTTTTGTTAAAGTCTTGGTTTTCTCTATCCCGAATCTAATAGGTACTGTTGAGAGTCCCGCCTTTTTGTCTCCTGGCAGATCCTCAACGGTTTTTACTATTTCTCTTGCTAGATTGGCTGAAAAAGCTATCAGCGCTAGAGTTATGGGTAATATAAGGTGTTCACCAGACGCAGATAAGAAGCCAAAAATTATTGTGAAGCCTACACCTGTGCTTACAACGATATTTCCAATAAGACCTTTAGCCTTTAGGGTTTTTGCATAAAAATACCAAGCAAGAGCAAACAGTGAAGCTATGATAAAAGGCATCCATCCCAACAACGAAGATAATGCTATAGCAACTAGAGATAATATAACATAAGACAAGAAGGCTTCTCTCCTGCTAATTATACCTTGTGGTATGGGCCTATCGGGCCTGTTTATTGCGTCTATCTCGAAATCAAAAAAGTCATTTATGGCGTTTCCTCCCATTAATACTAGAGGCGGAATCATCACTGCTATGAGATAACGTACAAATTCGTTGTTAGCACCAGTCAACCAGCCTATAGTCGTTCCAATAGCTGACATCAAGGCATTTTTAGGCCTTAATAGTCTTAGATAGCCCGTCACTTTATTCAATTCAAATTCGACAAATTCTAGTTGTCTTCTTATATTTCATTTACCTTACCCTGTGATGGTTGGAGGTAAAGACGGTGACACTAGTCAGAACTGGCATAGTTGGCTGTGGATGGTTTGGAGAGGCTCATGCTCGAGTTTACAGGGAAATACCTGGGGTAGAACTGAAAGGAGTGGCTGACCTTAACATAAAGAGGGCGAGAAGGCTTGCATCAATGTACGGGGCCTCAGCGTATGCAGATGTGGAAGAAATGCTGAGGAACGAAAATTTGGATCTTGTTAGCATTGCTGTCACTCCACAGTATTTAGCAAAGACGGCCATAAAGGTAGCAGAATATGGAGTAAATATTCTCCTAGAGAAGCCATTGGCGACAAAAGCTTCTGATTGGAAGGACCTCTTTTCGAAAATTAATAGAGAAGATCTAATCTTTGTACCAGGATTCATCGAGCTTTTCAATCCTGGTTTCAGATTGATGAAGGAGATCGTTGATTCTGGGGAATTGGGCGACTTACTGACCCTATCCTCAAGAAGGATAGGGCGGTTCCCCAAGAGAAGCCTTAAGTGGGAGATAGGGGTTACGCTGGACCTAGGAATACATGAACTATATGCACAAACCTACCTTGCTGGGGAGAAACCGACTCCAATATCTTGTTTTACTAGTCGAATGCTTAACAGTGAGAATGAGGACATTTCTATCTTGATACTTAGGTATGGGAGTACTGTGGGTATTATTGAGTCAAACTGGCTTACCCCTATAGGAATTAGGAGCATAAGAGTTACTGCTTCAAACGGTAGCATTTGGCTTAACTATATGAGTCAGGAGGTTGGCGTTGATAAAGGAGAGGAGTCTCGCATCAAGAGACCCAGATGGAGGGAGCCACTTCTTGAAGAACTTGGGTATGCTGTGAATCACGTTAGATCAGGAACAAAACCCGAAATAAACGAAGATTTTGCTGACATGATAATGAATACCTTGTTCGAAGCCTTAAACATGGCAAAAAGGATTCCTTGAGAGGACCCCAACTATATTAAACAAGATCGCTAATATCTTCTCGATGGAAGAAGCTTCACTAAAGATCGTTGGCGATTTGAAAGGAGAGTGGGTGGAGATATCTGCAGATCCAAAAGTTTTGGAACAGCTCAGATTAAAGGGATATGGGTTTGAGGAGGACGGTTTCTTAAAGCTAAGCATTGTAGAGGCAGCCTACTTAGCATGGATCGGCAAACTAGAAGTGAAGGGGAGTAATGGGAAGGGAATAGATCCACTACTACGGGTTCTCAGTGAGAAGAAATCGGAGGACTTCCTGAAATTTTTGGTTTTTCAAGACCTAAGAAAAAGAGGAAGACTGGTCAGATACGAACCTAAAACCCCTTTCCTACGATTATATCCGCCAGGAGCCGCAATAGGATTGAAGGCTGCAAACATCTTGGTACTACCCATGTCAGAAGACGAGCTAATCAAACAGAATGAGATACTTAGGGCCGTACTTCATGCTGGCAGGTTAAGAAAGAAGTTACTTCTCGCTATTGTTGGTACGGAGTCGGATATAACCTATTATTATGCTGAAAACTTCATGCCAAGCAAGATAAGAGATTTTGGGTTAGACAAACTTCCCGAAGCAGAAGGCATTCTTATACATGATAGAGTAGTCATTTGGGACCCAGAAATTGGCTCAGAATTCTATATGAATGGTTTTTGGGGGCACCCCATGGGGGTTAAAAAACCAAAGCCGAACAAGAAGTACAAGCTTCCTTTGCAACTATCGCTTGTAGAAGCCGTCTATCTAAACAAGAAGGGGGTTCTAAAGATCAAGGATTCGAAAGGGAAGGTTCTTTCTCAGAAAGAAATTCTAGATATCGTTAAAAAGTTCAGATCAAAGGCGGATGCAAGGATAGTGACTTACTCCTTTTGGAGGGACCTAGGTTATGTTGTGAAGTCATCTGCAGCCAAGTATGGTGGACATTACTTGATCTACGAAAAGGGTCCGGGAATAGATCATGCTCCTTATTTGTGCGTAGTAAGTTATCCAGATGAACTTATCACACCTGTTAACTTGTTGAGAGTTGGTAGAGTAGCTACTAGCGTTAATAAAACACTAGTCATTAGCGTAGTGAAGGATTCTCAGATTCTCAGCTACAGGATGAGATGGGAAAAGGCACTGAGGTAACCTCATACTCTTGTAAGAGGGATGGCTCCATCCTCTGTTATTAGGAAGGTATCTTCCTCTTGCGAAACTATTCCTTTTTTCGCCTCAATAAGTACTGGATATGATATTAGAGCACCTTTTTTCGTTAGAAATGAAAGTTCTTTCTCCACTCTTTGGCCAAAGTTTTTTGTCAACCACCTTTCTGCAAAAGGTAGCTTTCTAAATCTATTTTCTGCTAAAAACACTATCTTCTCTTGAATTTTATTTAAAGAGCGAATTTTCTTCCTGAAAGAAAAGATATAGGCTTCTTTTGAAGGTTTAGCCATCCCTGGAAACTCAGGAAAAGTTAGAAAGGGTTCTACTGCAAATATGTCTCCAACTTTTAGCTTGTAGTCAACCGAGACCGGAATGTTCGGAACCCCAACCCCTGCGTGCAGCTTATAATGACCTATTTTATGACCTGATAGATTTGCAATGGTTTTGAAACCCAATCTCTTTGCCTCATCGTATATTGTTTGGCCAACTAGCTGAAGATCGGTTCCTGGCTTCATAGCCCGCCTTGCGGCCTCTAAACAGGCGGACGCGGCATCTGCAAGTTTTCGAAGTTTTTCATCAAATACCAACGGTCTTGCAGCATCAACTATGTACCCCTCAATTCGTATGCCCACATCAAGCTTTACTAATGAGTCTTCAGGAATTACTTCAGCATCATCAGGAGGAGATGTGTAGTGGGCTGCGATTTCGTTTACTGATATGTTAACAGGAAAGGCTGGAAAAAAGCCTTGCTCAATTATTTTGTTTTCAATCCTCTCGCAAATATCTACGAGTTTATCTCCTGGTCGGATTCTTTTGGATTCATCTGATAACAATCTCCCAAGAGTTTTACCTATTTTGAAATATGGTTCGTAATCGTTATCCCTTTTATTTGGCATAACACTCATTGAAACCAGGCTTCTGAATTTAATCTTGTCATGGTTGAGTGAGATTGAGAATAATTGATGTGACAAAGTTTGGGGTTGCTAATTCGATTAAAGAAGCCGTTCGAGTCCTTAGACTTGGAGGCGCTGTAATTTATCCTACAGATACTGTTTATGGGCTAGGGGCTGATGCCGAGAACGCTAAGGCAGTTATTAGAATATATGAGCTTAAACATAGGCCTAGCAACAAGTACCTCACGATAGCCGTGTGTGACATAAAGATGGCAAGAAGATATGCTATTATTGATGGTTTAGAGGAGTTTTTGGGGAAATTTCTTCCTGGTGCAGTTACTTTTATATTACCCAAAACGGAGAGGGTGATTCCTGAGATTAACCCTCGAGCAATCGGCATCAGAATTCCTGAGTCTCTAATCGTAAGGGAGATTGCCAAAGGCTTAGGAAGGGCAATTACTTCCACAAGCGCAAACAAAACATCAAACCCTCCCCCTCATTCTTGCCTTCAAGCAGTTAGAGAGATTCCTGGTGCGGATCTTGCCCTCAGTTGCGGTACAATGCTTTTCAGAAGACCATCGACCGTCGTGGATCTAACAAGTGGAAGCCCAAGACTTGTGAGAGAAGGTCCAGTTAGTTTTAAAGAGATAGTTGGTGCCTATAAAACCTTGATAGGTCCATGATCGCTTTAGGAATAGAAAGCACAGCACACACCTTTGGAGTCGGCATAGTAGATAATAGGGGAAGAATTCTTGCAAACGTCAACGAGATATTTCGAACAGAAAGGGGCGGGATGAAGCCAATCGAAGTGACTGAGCACCATTACAAAGTCGCTAAGGAGGTAATATCGCGCGCTCTTGAGCGAAGTGGTATAAATTACGAAGAAATCGATGTAGTGGGTTTTTCAAGAGGTCCGGGGTTGGGTTCAACACTACTTGTTGGAGCTATCGCTGCTAGAAGTCTAGCTACAAAACTGAATTTACCTTTGGTTGGGGTAAACCACGCTGTAGCCCACATCGAAATAGGAAGGTTGATGGCCAGAGCTAAAGATCCTCTCATCGTATTTGTATCTGGAGGAAATACCCAGATTATGGTTAATTCTGGTAGGGCTTTCAGGGTGATTGGAGAAACCTTGGATATTGGATTAGGAAACGCACTCGATAAGGTTGGAAGAGGTGTAGGTCTTCCTTTCCCTTCAGGTCCAATAATGGATGACATGAAGGGAAAATGGATTTCTCTTCCTTACACTGTGAAAGGTATGGATTTAGCTTTTAGTGGAATTGTAACCGAAGCGTTGAGAAGATACAGGGGTGGTGCAAGCGTAGAGGATGTAATCTGGAGTTTTGTTGAGGTTACGTTCTCGATGCTAGTAGAGGCGACTGAAAGAGCCCTAGCTTACACGAAAAAGAATGAGCTCCTGCTCGTAGGCGGTGTTGCTGCTTCTCCAAGGCTTAGAGAAAAGATGCGCCTCATGTGTAAGGATAGAAACGTGGAACTAAAGGTAACTCCACCAGAATATTCTAGAGACAATGGTGTCATGATCGCGTACACCTCAATTCTTTCCTACAAAGCTCACGGAGCTCTTAAGCTGGAGGAAAGCGGTATAAAACCAAAATGGAGGGTAGATGAAGTGGATTGGCCTCTTCTACCTCTTCCACCTTTATTAGATGATGCTTAAAAGGTTGTTATGTACCTAGCCACATTGAACCCTAAAACATTGAGAATACAATAAGAAGGGGGGAATGCGGTTGAAGATATGCATTTCTGGCTTTACTGGCAGCGGTAAGAGCACGCTTGGTAAAAAGCTAGCTAAGTACTACAATATCCCATACTACTCTGGAGGAGACGCTCTAAAAAGGGTAATCTCCGGAAATAAAATGGTTGGAGATGTAGGGTGGTGGGAAAGGGACATAGGAGCCATTGCAATGAAAATGAGAAAGGAAGATCCTACTTTTGATAGAAAAGTTGATGGTGAACTCATGAAGCTTGCTGAAGAGGAAGGAGATGTTGTTCTTGATTCATGGACGATGCCTTACCTGCTCAAGGCAGAGGACAAGGTAGCCATCTTTCTAAAAGCCGATCTTAAGGAAAGGGCTAGAAGAGTTATGAGGAGAGATAGTATCTCCTATGATGAGGCCGTTAGAAGGATAAAGTTGAAAGATAATGAATCTATAGAGATTTACGAGGCTATATACGGGTTTAAACTTGGTGAGGATTTGTCTCCTTTCCATCTGGTTTTAGATAATACAAGACTTGAGGCTAGGGAAACATTTGAGATAGTTCTCTCCTTTATAGAAGCCTGGTTTAGGAAGAAGGCTCATAAGTATTGAAGGTTAGAATTTAAGGTAAATCAACTAATTCGCTTCAATGGGTGATTATTGTGAGATTAACTAGAAGCCAAATTGCTAGATATATAGACCACACGAAGTTAAGCCCTCAAGCAACGCCAGACGATATTAGGAAGTTAGTTGAAGAGGCAAAGACGTATAACTTCTATTCCGTTTGTGTCAGTCCTTATTATGTGCCTCTAGCAAAACAGCTGCTTGAGAATACGTCGATAAAAGTTTCTGCTACAATAGGATTTCCCTTGGGCTTTACTTTCAGGGAAGTAAAGGCTTTTGAAGCGGAAATAGCTGGAACTGAAGGGGCTGATGAGGTAGACATGGTAATCAACATTGGAGCCTTGAAAGCTGGGAATCAAGACGTTGTTAGGGAAGATATAATAGCCGTTGTTGACTCCTTCAAATCTGTTCAGCCAGAAGGAGTAATTAAAGTGATCTTAGAAACTGGTCTACTTTCAAGAGAGGAGATCATAATTGGTTGCAGGCTTGCCGAAGAAGCTGGTGCCAATTTCGTCAAGACCTGCACTGGCTTTGGTCCAAGAGGAGCCACGATTGAGGACGTCAGGATCATGAAGGAAGCTGTTGGAGAAAGGTTGGGGATTAAGGCGGCAGGAGGTATAAGAACCTATGAGCAAGCTATTGCTATGATAGAGGCAGGAGCAACCCGTATTGGAACTAGTTCCGGTGTAAATATCGTATTAGGTGCTCCTGAAGAATAGAAATAAGATCTGAGGCTTAAGCCATCTTTATTACCTCCAACATGGAATGTAAGATTGAGAAATGAGAAATTGAAAGGGCAGGTATCATGCTATGGACGACGAAGTTCAAGAGATTAAGGAGAAATATGGAATAATAGGAAGAGATTCTGAGATAAGAAAGATACTAATGGCGATTAAAGCTGGGAAACACGTGTTGCTTGAGGGATCTGTAGGAATAGGCAAAACTTTGCTGGCAAGATCTATTGCAGAGTACCTAAAGCGAGGTTTCATTCGGGTGGATGGTGATGAAAGACTAACAGAGGCAAAACTCATCGGTTATTGGGATCCACCGATGGTCATAAATAAGGGATATGTGAGAGAGGCTTTTGTTGAAGGTCCATTAACCAAGGCAGCACTATCTGGAAGCGTTCTTTTCATCAATGAGCTGAATAGGCTCTCAGAATCTGCTCAAAATGCCCTCCTTCCCGTTATGGATGAGGGTATAATATCTATTCCCAACCTTGGTACCCTAAAAGCTAAGGAGGAATTCATAATAATAGCTACCCAAAATCCTGAAGAGAGTATTGGTGTTACAAGGCTTTCAGAGGCACTTAAGGACAGGTTTGTATTGGTAAAGCTGGATTATCAGTCAGAGGAAGAGGAAATGGAGATCGTTAGGCAAAGAGCGGGGGTTAAAAAAGAGGATATAATATCGTACAGCGTTAGAATAGTTAGGAAAACTAGAGAAGATCCGAATATAAGGAGAGGTGCTTCTATCCGAGCGGCCATAGACATGGCCTTGTTAGCAAAGACATATGGCAAAGATCTTTCACCCAAAGAATGGTTAGACATTGCTCTCATGATCCTTCCTGAGCGAATAGATATAAGAGAGGATTTGAAGGGTAGAAGAGAGGATATCATAAAGAGAATTGTGGAGGAAGTGTTACAGGAAGAAGTTGTTGAGGAAAATTTCCTTTATCTGAGGGGCCAAGAGCCCCGATGACGTTTGAGTTAGAGGAAGACATTTCAAAAGAGGAATTTGAATTTCTAAACGAATTCGAGGCTTTGGAGTATGAAGACATCTTTCAACTATCCTTAAGAGCTATTTTGAAAGGAAATATTGATCTGCTAATGTTAATTGCTAGATTCAACTGGATCGTTGTTTCTAGGGCCCTTTCAGAGATATCTATAGATGAAATAGCCCCCCAGCTGGAGTTAGATCCTATAAAGTCCGTTATACTTTACCGCTCGACTAGATGGGGTATAAACGAGTCCATGAGGAAGGCTTTCAGAAGACTCGTTGCCAAAGCAATAATGAGGGGAGGAAAAAGGATAGTCTCCCATGTTCGTGGGAAATCAATCAGAGTAAGAAAATATTACGAACCCGGAGACGATTTTGACCTAGAGGAGACTATTGAGCGAATTCTTGAAAGTGCGTGTTCTCCCGAACTAATTACCTACGATCACGTTGTTGGATTAGGAAGAATGGAACGAAAAGCCAAGGCCATAATAATCCTCGACACGAGCGGTTCAATGAGCGGAGAAAAAATAGCTCATGCGGCAATTTCTGCATCTGTGGCTGCTCATCTACTTAGGGGAGGAGAACTCTGCCTCATCACATTTAACAGCGATGCAGATGTTCGAAGGGCCTCAAGCCCAACTGAAGCAACTAAGTTGATTGAAGATATATTAGATGTTGTTCCGATAGGGTATACGAATATAAAGAAGGCTTTGGAGATAGCTAAGAAAGAAGGAGAAAAAATGAAGGGAGAATATGTTTACTTGCTTATAACTGATGGAAACTATAATGTTGGAGGGGATCCTAGAGAAGTAGCTGTTGATATGAGAAGGTTGAATGTCATATTCGCTCCTGGACCAATTGGGAATATCAGAGGCCGTAGGGTATGTGAAGATCTTGCTAGGTTGGGGAATGGAAGATTTATCCAGATTGAGAGCTATTCTGAGATTCCATACGTCGTGCCTGACCTTCTTCAAGTTAAGTAAAGGAATAAAAATAGAAGCTTCTTTTAGATTGAATTGGCGGGGGTAGCCAAGCTAGGTCCAAGGCGCCAGCCTTAGGAGCTGGTGGGCGTAGGCCCGCCCGGGTTCAAATCCCGGCCCCCGCACCACTTATTTCTTGGACGAACAACTTTTGCATGGCTAGAAATCAGTAACCTGTTTTTAATATCAAAGACAATCAATTTCTGAGGTATTTGGGGTTTCACGAAACACAGATCAAGCACCTCTCACTTGTGTGCTTCCTCTTGTTACTATGCATTCAAGCCTCATTGCTTAGACTAAGTGGTGATGCGGGCTTAGAAAAACGTCCTAAGTACTGGATAGACCTCTTAGTAGATCTTGAATCAGGTGTGCTGAAAGCAAATCAGTCAGTCCTTCTTATTCTTCCAAATAAGGTAGTAGACGTTCGCTTTAAGGTTTTTCCAAACGCATTCAAGCCTAGTGGACTGATAGAAATTACTAACGTTAGCGTTAATGGAATTCCTGTTGAAAAATTTTGGTTCTTAGAAAAAGATAACACTACATTGTCGATCCCGCTTCCTTCTGGCGTCTCTTATAAAGAAGAGATTCGGGTAAATTTGAGCTATATAGTTAAGGTACCAAACGCTGAGGATAGATTTGGATATTATGAGAGAATAATGGCTTTAGGAAATTGGTTTCCCATACTTGCAGTTATGGAAGATGGAAGTTGGATCTCCCACCCTTACGTTTCCATAGGAGAGTCGTTTTACAGCGAATGTGCTGACTTCACTGTCAAAATTAGAGCTGAGAGAAACCAGGTTATAGCAGCCACGGGAAGCCTGGTTGAAGAGCATAAAATAGGAAATATGACTATTCAGACTTGGATTGCAAGCAACGTAAGGGACTTTGCCCTGGCCCTCAGTCCAAATTATAAAGTTTACAGTGTTACGTGGGAAAACGTCACGATATACTCCTATTATCTCCCAGAACACAAGGAGGCGGGAGTTTTTGCAGCAGAAGTTGCAGCAAGATCTTTAGAGATCTTTAGCAGAGTTTTTGGAAAGTATCCTTACCCAGAGTTTAGAGTAGCCGAAGTTCACGGCTGGTTTGGTGGAATGGAGTACCCAACGATTGTGTTCATCTCGTCGAGGCTCTATTCTAAGGAAATTATTGGTTCTTCCAGCTGGAATTTTCTCCAGAGGGTTATCACACATGAAGTTGCCCATCAATGGTGGTATGGTATTGTAGGAAACGATCAATATGACGATCCGTGGCTTGATGAAGCATTAGCAGAATACTCAAGCATGCTTTACTACAAGTTCGTCTACGGAGATAAGGGCTTTCTTAAAGCGTTCGACGAATACGTGATCAATAATTATTATGAATACATTGCAGAAGGTAAGGATCTCCCTATCGCATCTTCTATGGATGATTTTCCCTCCTTAGAAGCCTATAACGCCATAGTTTACTCTAAAGGGGCCATGGTTCTCCGCCTTCTTAGCTCATTGATCGGGGAAGAAGCTTTCTTTAGGGGGCTTAGACTATACTTCGATCAGAACAAGTTTGATGTCGCCAAGCCTAAAGATCTCATTAATGCATTTGAAACAAGCTACGGACAACGGCTTGATTGGTTCTTTGATAGATGGATTTTTGGAAGCGGAACACCATCCTACGAGATAGCAAACCTTACGTCTCGCAGGCTAGGTAAGCAATACATTGTGGATATCGCCATCGTACAGAAGGTAGCGAATGGTTCTGCCTTCTCTCTTCCAGTACCTCTTTTGTTCTTTTGTGAGGATGGGTCCAATACTTCGTTATGCGCTTGGGTGAATGACACTATATGCGTGCTCCATCTTCAGCTTTCTTGCGAACCAGTACAGGTAGTTGTAGATCCTAATGACATAATCCCTGGAAAAGATCAGAGCTGGATTAGAGGAGAAGAAGCTATGGGAAGTGGAAAATTCGACACGTCATTTATGTTATTAGCGATCATTCTCGTTTCTCTCATAGTATTTTTTGTTTTAGTGACTCACTGGCTCTTAAAAAAGAAGCTACTAATCAAGAATTTGATCATAATTAAAATGGATAGCGCACCATCCACTCTCCAGTGGAGTTGAAAAGTTTTGCAAAAGATGATTTGTGGAATTTTAATGGGTGAAGCTGAGTCTAAAGATAAAGCGGAGAAAATCTGCAATGCATACAAGGAATGCCCTTACGTAAACTTGATGGCGACTAACAAGAACAGGCTATATGCTATCTATTTCTTGCCAAGAAAACAGCAGTGGTGGATAGAATACCTTGAGAAAAAGCCAGGAGAAACTCTTGGCCTCTCAAAAGCCGAAGTTATAATTGTGGAAAAGGTGCATTATCCTCAAATTTTGAGGATAAGACTACCTAAGAAGAAATCAAAAATCTCGCCTTGCGGGGCTGACTGTTCTACATGTCCATCTTTCAGTAGATGCCTTTGTTGTCCAGCAACGATCTATTATAAAGGAGAGATATAGAGCCTCGGAATCATTGTTATCATTCCAGCAATATCGTTTTAATCCTTTTTTCCTTATTTTTGTCTTTTAAAGAAGAAATGAGAGTTTTGAATACATTTCAGATGATTTTTCCTTGAAAGAGATGCGGCCGCCGGGATTTGAACCCGGGTCTGGGGCTCGGGAGGCCCCCATCCTATCCAGGCTGGACTACGGCCGCATATTGTTTAACATCGCTCAATACTAATAAAATTAGCTAAAAATTAATTAGCGGGCCCGAGGGGCTTCGAACCCCTGACCTACCGGTCTCTCCACCGAGAATGGGTTAAGAGCCGGTCGCTCTACCATGCTGAGCTACGGGCCCAAGAGGTCATTTGTTGGATCGATTAATAAATTCTACCTTCTCCCTGAGAACCTACCATTGAGCACTTTTAGAAGATCAAAAAACCTAACAATGATTCTCTTTCGATTTTCCTCCCTTGAAAAGGGATTTCATCCTCTTGCTATTTCTATGGCCTTGTTTACTGCTTCTCTGGCGTCTTCTAAAGCCTCTATTCCAGCTTGCTTTAATATCTGCCTTCCCTCCTTGGCACGGTTTCCAGATAGCCTTATTACAAAGGTCTGTTTCTTTTCCATTCCAGCAATAGCTTCAGCTATTCCTTTTGCTACCTCTACACCGCTTGTTATGCCACATAGCGCGTTCACTAGGATGACTTTCACCTTAGGGTTTGAGGTTATTATCTCAAGCGCTCTTCTAATTCTATCAGCCGAAGCCCCTCCTCCAACATCACAGAAGTTAGCTGGCTTTCCTCCCATGATGTGCACTAGATCCATCGTTGCCATAGCTAAACCAGCTCCATTAGCCATTGTTCCTATGTTACCGTCCAACTCCACATATGCTATTCCATACTCTCTTGCCTTTCTCTCCGACTCTTTTAGGGCGTAAACCCTCTTAGTGAGGTCGGGGTGTCTATACAGGGAGTTATCATCTACCTCCATCCTTACATCTAGGGCAAGCAGCCGTCCGTCCTTGGTTACTGCAAAGGGGTTGATCTCCAACATTATAGCATCCATCGCATGGAAAAGCTTCCAAAGGTTGAATATCATCTTCATCAGCCCTTTGCGCAAATCTGTTCTGTCTGGTAGGGCGTTCTTTGCTATCATCCTTGCTTGATAAGGCATTAGACCTAAAATAGGGTCAATTGAGATCTTAAGTAGGGATTCTGGATGCTCAGCTGCCATTTCCTCCACTTCCATTCCCCCATATCTGGAGGAAAGAAAGATCACCGTGCGCTCTGACCTGTTAACTATGGCTCCTATGTATATTTCTCTCTCTGCCTCTACAAATTCCTCTGCAAGAAGATATGCGGGCTTATATCCGTAAAAAGTGGAGTTTAATAGTTCTTGAGCTTGATTATAGGCCTCTTCTGGAGAATAGACGGGTCTTATCCCTCCAGCCTTTCCTCTTTGTCCTCTTGGAATCTGGATCTTTAGTACCGCCTTTCCTCCAATTTTGGGGAGGACTTCACGTGCTTCTTCGGGTTTTTGGATAATTGATCCTTTAGGAACAGCTATTCCGTACTCGGATAACAACTTCTTGCACTCGGCTTCCAGCAATCGCATAAGTTTCTCCACTCCTTCTTGGAAGAGTTAGCTATAAAGTTGAGCGAGGTCTTATTTGAGCGCAAGAGCCCTATAAGCATGTTTTTGACATGTCCTCTCGATCTAGCCCCGATGTCGGAGGTTCAAAGATTTTAATTTTGAGTAACAGTAGGTCTGAACGATCAAAATGACGATACTGGTCAAGAGAGATATGAGGGTAATCGTCCAAGGGATCACAGGTACCCAAGGAAGGGAGCACAGCAGGTTAATGCTGGACTATGGCACGAACATAATTGCTGGCGTGACGCCAGGAAAGGGAGGAGAGAAAGTTCATGGCGTACCTGTGTTTGACAGCGTTATGGATGTGGTCAACAAATTTGGAGAGATAGATGCCTCTGTCCTATTTGTCCCGGCCCCTTTTGCTTTTGACGCAATAATAGAGGCTGTAAACTATGAAATTCCGCTGCTGGTAGTCATTACAGAGGGAATACCAGTTCATGACGCGATGAAAGCCATATCCTATGCCAAAATGAGGGGCTGCACCATTATAGGACCCAACACTCCTGGCATCATTTCTCCTAAAGAGGGAGTTAAACTAGGGATAATGCCAGCTGATGCTTTCTCTGAAGGGAAAATAGCCCTTATCTCAAGAAGTGGCACTCTCACGTATGAGATATCGATTGCTTTGAAGAAAGAGGGTTTAGGAACTTCCGTTACCATAGGGGTCGGCGGCGATCCAATCACTGGCTTAGATTTCGTAGATGTCCTCGAGATGTTGAGGGAAGACAAAGATACAGAGGCAGTAGTATTAGTAGGTGAGATTGGTGGAGATGCTGAGGAACGGGCCGCGAAATACATTCAGGAAACGGCGTATCCAAAACC
>CAYZRF010000018.1:0-37834 GCA_964480775.1 uncultured Nitrososphaerota archaeon | reverse complement strand
ATTTAAAGAGGGATAGATATGAGTAAAGAATCTTTTGGCGGGGTTCGGAACTCTGCGGTTGCTTCGCAACCTTACCCTTCGGGTTATATAACAAGCGGGTATCTGGCTTCGCTACGCTTCGCCCAAATCCTTCGGTATCGCCCAGGACTTCAGATACCACTGCCGTTATCTGAAATGCTGTGCTTAAGAAAGACAAAGAGGATGGGCGACAAAACCTTAAGAGTGAAAGGTATTTAACATGGATATGAGAAAAATCGTTACCATTAGTTTATCGCTACCTTATAAATCGGGAACTGTAAATTGCTACCTCATAGAAACTGACACCGGCTATATCCTGATTGACACAGGGTGTTCAAATAAGCGCACTGAGCTTGGAAAAGAACTTGAAAGCGCGGGCTGTAAATCCGGCAATCTCAAGCTCATCGTTTTAAAACATGGAGATTTTGACCATACCGGCAATGCAGCCTATCTCCGTAAAAAGTTCGACACAAAAATAGCCATGCACGATGGCGATTCAGGAATGGTCGAACGTGGAAACATGTTCTGGAACAGGAAAAACCCTTTCTTTAACTATGGTCTTACCAGCTGAACACCGAATAAACCATCTTGCTTTAAACATGATGTAGGATCATGCTCCAAATCCACATCTTCTTAGTATACTCTACCTATGATTCTAATCCATGATGGATGACTTAATCACTCAATTTGAAAAATTTAGGTTCTTTTTTGCTCTTCTCAAGGCTATCCGCCGCTAATGCTTTCGAGAAACTTCAAAATCTCAGCGGTGACCGCATCTCCAGGTTTTCCAATATCCCTGCTAACTGTATCGTGCGTCTTACCTTGGGCATAAAAGACCTCGAAAGGTGCTCCTACCTCATTTAAAGCGTTAATTAACCTCTGGGAATCTGCCTTGGTGAGCCTCCAGTCCGTGTATATGACTAAAGTTGGCGGCATGTAGCTACCTTCCTCAACATGAGCAATTGGTGATGCATCTCTCAAAACGTTCTCATCTTCGCCAAATGCACGCTTAAACAACGTTTTGTACAGAACTGGAAA
Source organism: uncultured Nitrososphaerota archaeon (assembly GCA_964480775.1). Taxonomy (GTDB): domain Archaea; phylum Korarchaeota; class Korarchaeia; order Korarchaeales; family Korarchaeaceae; genus QMVU01. The sequence continues at coordinate 36,778 of CAYZRF010000018.1, read as the reverse complement.
TGAATCGTGGACATGCACGAGGTCATAACCACCGCCGTCGAGTAAAATCAGACCTTTAACGATGGAAGTGTCCAACCCATATTTGCCAAGAAACTTTTCCTCATATGAAACTAAGGCCACAAGATGAGCGCCTGCAGAGTGTCCCATGAGATATATTCTGTTTTGATCACCACAATAGTCGCTAATATGGTTATAGACCCAACTTAGAGCTTCAGCAACATCGTAGGCAAAATCTGGATATGAAACTTCTGGAGCAAGTCTGTAGTTAACGCTCACGAACACGTAACCCTGCTTTGCAAAGAACAGACCCTTTGCTGTATGATCTTTCTTGTCCCCAACAGTCCAAGCTCCACCGTGTACGAAGAAGATCACTGGGTGCTTGCCCTTGCAGGAAGGGCTGTAGATGTCTAAAGCTCTGTACTTATCTTCTACGCCCGCATAGTATATGTTCCTTATGATCTGAAGGCCATGACTTAATTTTCTAATCAAGACAAAGGAAAAAACGGCGCCAGCGAGAAGGATTAGCACTAACAAAACCAAAAGACCTGATTTCATGCCTCTATGCTTCCTAGCGATGATATTAAAAACTTTAACTTTTTGCTCTACTACCCTTAGAAGAATGTGCAGCACACTATTCTTTTCTTAGTATTATTAGAAAGCAAGATCAAAGTGATTTCAGCTTTGATTGAGTTAAATTCAATTATTAGATTTTTAGTTTTCTTCCTTAAAAGAAGAAGGGGGAAATGAGAAATAAAAGAAGGGTGTAAGAGTAAGAAGGATTATTCCTTCTTTAGCTCCTTCTCGCTTAACTTCTTCCCAAGTCCCTTTAAGAATCCTATAGCAAATCCTAGTCCCTTTTGAACATCTGGGTCGCGAAGGGCGCCTAAGAGCCCTAATAGACTCACAGGCTTTGTCTCTTTTGGAACGGACTGTAAGACTTCATTTATTAAATCTATGTTCTCCTTTACAGGCTCATAATCTATCCTTGCTAGGATCTCCAATATCTCGTTCAGCCTATCTGCAAGTATCAAGAGCCATGGGCTCATAATGAAGTTGATAGCCTTGTCCAAGACGTCTGGCTCCAGAACATCGTTTAGGGTACTGATGATGCCCAACTCATCAGCCTTGACGAGCAGATCAAGGGACTTCTTGAGGGCATCAAGTCTCTCTTCTGTAAGTATTTCCTCCAACTTTTCAGACTCCATTCGCAAGTTCACCACCCATACTTCTTTACTACCTCAGGATCGGTTGCCTTAAAGTATGCGTTAAATATCGGTTCCCAGAGTTCTGGGTATCTAATGGCGTCCCAGTATGCTGCCAAGAACAGGTCCTCCATGAGCCTCTTGAATACCGACAGCTTAACTGGAACAGGTGGGTGATCGTAGTCGCTTATGACAAATAAGCCTTTTCCGTCCGTTATTAGTGGACAGTTTGTCCTTCCGCTGAACTTAGCTTCGTATCCTTTCAGCCTTGCAGCCACAACCTCAGCCTGAAGGTGGGCCGTTACTCCACTCTTCGATGTAGGAGCGTTTGTGCAGTCTCCGATCGCATAAGCGTCGTCGAATCCCTCTATTTTGCAAGTAAACTTGTTTATTTTAATGTAGTTGCTGTCATCCTTTACCTCTGTGGGTTTCACTTCATATCCTGGCCCTTCATGCGGCGGGATGATTGTGGCAATAGTGTATTCAAGCTCTTCTCCTTCAAGGCTGTAGATCTTTTTTTCCTTCGTGTTTATACTATCGACCGTGAAGAAGGTGTGAACTTCGATCCCCTTGGCCTCAAGCTCAGGTTCTATTATGTCCGATATGGACTTTGCAGGATAAGCATGCGGAAATGGTACAGCTAAAACGACTTTAACTTTTTCTTTTAACCCTCTCTTGGCAAACAACTCGTTTGAAAGGAAAGCTCCCTTGAGCGGTCCCGGTGGACACTTGTATATGGGATCCGCTATTGCAATGACGAACCTCCCATCATTCATCTTCCATAATGTGTTCCAAAGCTTCTCAGCGCTCTCAAGGGTCGAGTAGAAGTCACCAAAAGCTTCCATCAATTCTCGGTTGCCTGGAATTGCGTCAAAATCCAGATTCACCCCCGTAGCAATGATAACCTTGTCGTACATGAACTCCTTTCCAGTCTTTGTCTTAACTAAACGTTCGTTTAAGTCCACACTTATGACTTCATCATGTACTAAGTTAACGCTTGGTTTTAGGAGTTGCCTTATTGGCCGCATGAACCTTTCCTTCTTTTCCCCCTTAAATGCTATCCAGAGGGTTCCAGGTTCAAAAATATGATACTCACTTTTGTCGATGACGCTAACCTCAAACTCGTCATTAGGCAATAAATTAGCTAGGATGGCCCCCCCTCCTCCTCCACCTAAAATAAGTATTTTTTCCGTATTCATCCCCTCACTCAAAAAAGAAAGGGTTTAGGCCTTCTTTGCAGTAACCTTTATCCTTGCCTTGATAACTCCACCCTCCTCAGTGAGTTCAAGGAGCTCATTTCCTGTTCGCTCGACCCAAGCTTGGACGTCTGGCTTAAACCCTGGATCAGTTGCAAGAACCTGTATTATGTCTCCGTTCTTTGCCTTACGATAGGCCCTAGTTAGAGCAGAGATTGGCCCTGGGCAGGCCATTCCTCTAGCATCGACCTCAATTACGTTTTCACTCATTGTTACTCCCCTGCTAACATTTCTTTAGATGAATATAACCTCATAGTCTGCAATCTCTTTGAGGAAGAACGTTGCCCCTACAACGTCGTCAACAATGGGATCCATGTCGTCTTTGCCTACTCCCACTACTTGTGCCATCAGGGAGCACACATATACCTTTACATCTCCGAGATCCTTAGCATCCATTACCATGTCGTACCAGCTAGGAGCCTTGATCCTTTGCAAACCTTCATGTATCTTGGGCACAAACTCTTCGAATTCCTTGGAGAACCTAGGCTTTGGTTTTTCTTTGAGGAATTGGAGCATTGCGAAACCGGTAACAAATATTCTTACTGGTATTCCTAGATTTACGGCCGTTTGAGTGAATACTCCTAAGGGTATGAATTTCTCAGCCTCACCAGAATACATTATTATAGCAAGACCCTTTGACACAGATGCTCACCTGATTCTCCTCGCTACAGTTAAAATATTTAAAATTACCTTGGTATATCCTCTTTACAACGTCTGTCTCCTATCTTTAGATCTACAGTATTAACGCTAGCTATGTTACTGATCTCTTACAGGAATAAATACGCTATTGTGTCTTCTCTAATCATGTTCTTTCCCAATAAAGACGTCAAAATAGCAATCCTAGGATTCTTTATCTAATTTTGATTTCCTAAGTAAACTCAATCTGATTTATTCATTTTCCTTTTATCAGATTATATAGAAGAGCATAGCATATTTTTTACTCTTATAAAAAAGAGTTTTCTCCTTACGCTCTTCTTGGATAGAAATCAAGTATATCACTTTGGGTCGGCAAGATAAGCTACACGGCCTCTAATCCTACCATTATCAAATCCAATCCTCTTTCACTTTCAAAGCAAATAACAACGTTTGTTATCACTCTCTCTAGAGAAAATTAACCTATTTCGTAGGTTGTACGCCTGTTAGTCTATCTCCTGCATCTCCTATTCCTCCTCCACCTACTCCCCATCCTTCACCATGAATGTAGCAATGTTCGTTAAGAAGCAGGCTTATAGAGCCCACGTATACCTCCACTTTCGGAATCTCTTCTTTCAGGTTCTTTATTCCAAAGGGAGCAGCTACAAACCCACAAACTATTACTCGGCCCACATCTCCAAACCTATTTTTGTCCCTTTTAAGAAGTCTGTAAATCGTGAGTATGGTATAACCCGTTGCTATCGCGGGATCTATGAAGATGATAGGTCTTCCATTTATCTTAGGGATTCTCTCATACTCTATTTCTACCCTTAATTTCTCTAAAGATTCCCCTACTCTCCTCGCTGAAACAATAGCGTGAAGCGATCCTTCAAAAACAGTTTCAAATCCCCTAACAGGATATATCGAAGCCCCCAAGATATCTATAAGAACAGGTAGTTGATCCTTTGGTATTCTCTCATACACGGCCTTTTCTCTCATAGGGGTAGTTAGTTCAAATCTCTCTTTTGGAAAAGTATCAGCAATGATAAAAGCCATATACTCAGCTAGCTTTACACTTGCCCTTCTTCTTTCTTCGATTGGAAGATCTACCTTCACGACCTTTGCCAGAAGTTCCGATATTATCACGTGCTCGTTCGCTAAGATTTTAACATCGCTCAATATTTCTTCAAGTTCATCTCTGGAAAAAGGGTTTTCATCAAAGCCTCTTCTCATTAAGCCCTTCCATCCATGTTTTGAAGCTATTTATTTGTGAGTTAGGTTTCTTCCTGTGCGACTCAAATGGTTTTGAGATTGAAGAGCATTTCTTTTAGTAAGACTTTTTTCATTAGGATAGTTTGAAGATTTGGCTCAATTCTTCACGATGATTGCTGTGAGCGTTTGATCTTTTGGTGAAAGGTTGCTGATCATGGAGTGAGATTTTTTGACGAGCGCGATGCCTTTTCTTTTGAATTTATTTCCCTTAAATAAAGGGAACCATGCCAAACATATTTGTAAACCAGTGCCAAAGAGCTGGAGTAGCAATTCTCTTAGTTTTATGAAAGAGATAACAATCGATTAGTAAACCAAGAGTGCTACCGGGGGCGTATCTAATGAAATCTACTAAAGAACTTCTCGGTTCAAAATAGAAGTTAAATAACAAGCTCATAACCACGAAAAAGACCCAAAATCCTTTTGAACTCCATCCGAAATATCCCTCTATCCTGTTCTGGATTAACCCGTTCCATGCCACGTTTTGAAACATATCCGTGGCATGAATCAGTGCAAATGGAAGTAGGGATCTAAAGGGAATTCCCATAGTTTGTAGCTCTAATGGAGTTCCTATTGCTTTTGAGATTAGGAAGTTTAAAGCATCGATGGCAGTCACCCCTACGATAGCAGTCGAAAGAGCATATATGATATCCGTTCGTAGTAGGGATCTTCCTCTAAAGCCTAAACTTGACCAATTTTCTTTTTCCACATTAAGACGTACACTGTCGGGAGGAAGACATACGTCCAACCCCTCATAGCAAAAGGAATCCACTCAGGGAATCCCATTCTTGGAAGAATTATAGCAGAAAGCCCAGTTCCAGGAAACATTAGCACCAATAAAATGAAGACATCTAAAAGGTCTCTGCTAGAGCGTTTCTCTTCTATTAGTTGGGGCTCAAACTCCCTAAAAATCATTCTAAGAAGATAAAGGGAAAAAACAAGCGTCAAAAAGCTTATAAGAGGAGCATTCGATGGAAGAGATCTGTATAAACGATCATCAACAACCCTTAGCTTGGAAACATAGATAATTAGAAAAGTTGCAGTAATTAAAATCAGAATAACTTGGAATTCATTCAATCTGTTGGACTTATGCGTGGATTTCTCGGTCATATCCTCCCGTACTGAGATTTTTATCTAATAATCTTTTGCACAGGGAGCGTTGATGGACTTAGAGGCCATTAAAGGAGGAAACAAGTAATCTAACTAAAGCCCTTTATGACAAACAGCACGTATAATATTACGTTCGGGAGCTATAGTATGTAATGTATGATGAATTTTGACTCTACCCATGGTTTCCAGCTGCAAAAGAATTACATAGAGTGGAGGATGGAGGTTCCTAACAAAATTGAAGTTATTGGAGCCTTCTTAGTCTTGTTTCCAATATCTTTAATTCTCGTAGGGTCCAGACAAGTGCAATTTATGTTTAAATGTCCGTATGATTATCTCTTTTTTCTTGCACTTACATTTGTAGTAGTAGCACTCCATGAAGGCGTTCATATAATTATAATCAAAATCTTGAAGCTGAGATTCAGATTAGGATTCAGAGGCTATTACATATATCTTGCAATAAAAGGAAAGATAGGAAAGCGGAAGTTTTTCCTCATAGCCATATCTCCTCTATTACTCAGCTTTTTGCCCTTTATTTTTTCAGATTTGCCCGTTCTAAGAATAATTTCTTTCTTAAACTTCTTAGGGTCAGTCGGAGATATCTTGATCTTAATGAAGCTCCTAGGGATTGGTAGAGCAATGATAGTTGATGAGGGAAGGTTAATGGTGGTTTTTTCAGAAAGACCCCTAAGACTCCGACGTTGGTGAAGAACTTCTTTAGTTCCTTTCCACTGTTTATGCTCGTATCTCTTTTCATAACCATCATGATAATGGTTCGAACTGGAAGCGGCTCCGATGTATTTCTAATTCCTGACCGGACCTACTTTTGGCAATTGACTTCTCTTTAATATATTCTATTCTTACATTCTTTTCAAGAAACGGCGAAATGAGCTTTTAATAATACATGAAGACTTTTCAATGGCTCTCAACCCAGATTTCTTTTAACCTAAGGGGATTTTAGATGAAGTACTTGGAACTAGGAAGATCTGGGATCAAAATCTCCAAAGTAGGGCTGGGAACTTGGCAGATAGGTAGCTTATATTGGGGATGGGGAAAGGAGTTTGACCGCGATCAAGCAATAAAACTCATAAGAACAGCATTAGATTGTGGAATAAACTTCATAGATACCGCAGAATCATACGGTGGGGGAGTATCTGAGATCACAATAGGAGAAGCGGTCAAAGACGTTAGAGAAGAGGTGGTAATAGCAACGAAGGTATCTCCAATACATCTAACGTATAAAGGGGTAAAGAAGGCCCTAAAACGAAGTCTAAAACGATTAGATACTAAATACATCGATCTTTACCAAGTACACTGGCCAAATCCATTAATTCCAATTGAAGAGACGATGAGAGCTATGGAAGAATTGGCAGACGAAGCGAAAATTCGAACGATTGGAGTCAGCAACTTCTCTCTGAACAGACTTCAGAGAGCGAGGGAAGCCCTTAAAAAAAGATATAGTTTCTAATCAGGTCGAATATAATCTCCTCAGAAGAAATCCAGAGAGAAACCTGATCCCTACTGTCAGAAAGAAGGTCTAACATTGATAGCATATAGTCCGCTTGCATAAGGTCTGCTTACTGGGAACTATGGTCCGGGTAAAATGCCAAAAGGACTCTTTAGAGAGTTTTCATTTACATCATGTATGGGAGAGTAGGAAATATAGCGAGTCTGTTAGAGGTACTCGATGAGATATCTTCTAAAAAGGGAATTTTAGTCTCCCGAATAGCACTGAGCTGGATCCTCAGACATGATAATGTCGTAGTGATACCAAGTGCTAAAAAGGAAGGACATGTAAAGCAAAATGCTGAAGCTGCAGAAATTGAACTTAGAAAAGAGGATCTTGATCTTCTAGAGGAACTTAGCTCGAATTATTGAGCCCTTTAAGCTGAAGCCTTTCTCACACTTGGTGCTTTGCTTACTAGTCTATTCATAAACAGTACGAGATAGTATTCTTACGAGTTTCTGGTTAACGCGTCCATACTTTAAAGCAATATGAAACGAACAACATCATGGTGATGAGACCTCTGTCTGGTGATTTCGAAAGTCTGGAGGATTTCATCTTCGAGAAAATGTCAGAGACAAAACTTCCTGGTCTAAGCATAGCTGCTGTTAAAAATGGAGATTTGATTTACAAAAGGGGATTCGGCTTTAAAGACCTCTCAAATGGTCTTTCAGCAACCCCAGAGACTCTTTACTGCATTGGTAGCGTTACAAAATCTTTTACGTGCCTAGCTATAATGCAGCTACAAGAGAAGGGAGCATTAAGCGTTGAAGACCCTATAGAAGAATATGTACCTCTGGAAATAAAGCCCAAGGGCGAGCCAATTAGGATTTGGCACTTAATGAGCCATACAAGCGGAATCCCAGCTCTGGCGTATGCTGAAGCAGTTATCAGACAAACAACTAAGTCGTCGGATAAATGGCTTCCGATATCAAGCTACCAGGATATGTTCACGTTTATGGCAGACGCTGAAGAATGGGTCCACTCAAAACCTGGGGAAAGGTGGTTTTACCTAAATGAAGGCTATATTTTGCTTGGTTATATAATAGAAAAGGTTTCTGGAGAAGACTACGCTGATTACGTTAAGAAACACATAATCGAACCTCTAGGAATGAAGAGAAGTTATTTCCACAAGGAAGAAGTTGAGAGAGATCCTGATGTAGCCATACCATACATCGTGACAAAGACAGGGGAGAGATTACCTAGCACATATCCATACGGAGCGATTTTAAGTGATGGCGGGCTCATAAGCAGCGTTATTGACATGTCAAAATACGTAGAGATGTTCATCAACTATGGTAAAAGCGATGGAGGGAGGATAGTAGATGAGAATTCCATAAAAGAGATGATGAAACCAAGAATACGCTTGCCTCACGAGCCTTTCATAAGTAAAGACCTGATGTACTATGGTTATGGTCTGGGAATAAGACCTGATTTCTTTGGTTATCAGCTTATTGGACATGGTGGAAGTGTTTTGGTATCGACTGCGTATATGGGCTTTATTCCAGAAAAGGACATTGGTGTCGTGATACTTGCCAATGGCAGCGGTTATCCTTTGAGCTACATAGGAGAATATGCCTTAGCACTCATGTTAGGGGAAAACCCGATGGAATTACCAGTTATAAAGTATGAGAGAATCTTAGATGAACTTTCTGGAGTGTATGAGACCTACAAGGGTACAATGAGAGTTTTGGTGAGAAAGGGAGGAGGTTTACTGCTTGTTGAAAGGAGAGACAAGCATACCGAGATGGTTGTACCTCTAATACCGGCAAGCGTAGAGGGCGATGTAAAAGTCTTCCATGCCATAACTATGGACAGAAAGATACCCACGGAATTCATCAAAGAAGGCGAAGACCTATTCTTAATCTATGAGAGATACAAGCTCAAGAAAGTTGGAAAAATCTAATATCCTTAGGTAGACATAGCGAAATCATTATTTTGTTTTAGATCTGAACTCGTGGGATGGGCGTAGAGCTGACAAAGAAGATGATGGATGAATTTGGATTCAAAGGAGAGATAATTTTTCATAAAAACAGTGGAAGAACGAGTGAAGACGCAGCAAAAGCTCTAGGGGTTCCAGTTAGTAGGATAATAAAGTCTTTGCTCTTTAAATCAAAAGAAGGCTCATTTGTAGGGGCCATTCTTTTGGGTGCGTCAAAAGCAGACGTCAGAAAACTGGAGAAGCTGTCTGGGTTGAAAAAACTTCGGTTGGCCAGAGAGGAAGAAATTCTTTCTTTCACTGGCTTCAAAGCTGGAGGAGTCCCTCCTATAGCCTTCAGGGGGAAGTGTCAGGTTTTCGTGGATGAAAGCGTATTTTCAATGGATTGGGTAATTGGGGCGGGAGGAACTGAGTACTCAGGACTCAAGTTCGAGCCATCAGAACTTCTAAAAATAGGGTATAAGAAGGAGATAATAGCAAAAGAAAAATAACTGCGCATTTCACGTTAACTAAAAGATAAGTGAAGAAATCAGTTCATTGTAGATTAACCTTCAGTCACCCAATTAAGGGCCAAGTAACCGACATCTTTATTCTCTTTGACTTCGATAGAGTCTCCGTACACAAATATAGGAACCTTTCTTTCGTGTAGTGAACCATGAGATCTTATCTTTACGTCGAAAAGCCCCTTTTCTCCTTTTCCAAAGACAACATCTCTTTCTCCTAGAATGAAGATGTCCCCAATTCTATCAGGATGCAAGTTAAAGGTTGACGAAGCTTCCTCTCTGCTCATCACATGCTCTATCCCTTCAGTTCCAGAAAGAACCTCCATTGCATCCTTAACTTTACTTTCAGCCTCAAGATAGAGGTAAGAAGATCCTCCTAGGTTTTGATGGTGTACTACATATCTGTCTTTTATTATAGGTATGGATTTGGCTTTTATGCCCTCTTTTTCAAGTAATTTCTCCAGATCTAATCCCTTTGTTTTATTGGACATTCCGTGATCGGCTGTGAGGAATACCAAGTATTCTGAACTATTCCTTGTTTCCAAATAATCAAGCAGTATTCCAAGCCATTTATCAATCATCCTCATGTTTCTTTTAGCTTCTTGGCTTTCTGGCGGAAATTTGTGCATGACATAGTCTGTAGTCATAAGGAAAGAGAGATCTGAGTCAAAATCTTTTATTACTTCAAGAAACGACTTGAATAGCCATTCATTTACTTCTACAGAGTAGATCTTAGGAGGAGGTCCGATCTTATCAATAATCCAGCTCGGAGGTTTTTCAGCCGAAAAGGAGAGACTTGTTCCTTTGCCTAGAAGAGTTCTGAGTTTATCCTTCGCAGTGATAAGTGCGGACGTAAGTCCACTTCTTGCTGCCCTCTCGAATATGTTCTCAACCAAGATGGAGTCCGCAGATTCCATATAGTAGGCCTTTCCCGACTTCCTGTCATAGTAGAAGTTTGAGGTTATTCCATGATCTTTTGGGTAGACTCCAGTTATGATAGAAACGCTGTTGACGTTTGTGATGGTAGGGACGATGGCAAGACCGAATCTCTGTCTAAATCTACAAAAATTTGGAAGCCTATCTTCTAAATACTCTGGATCACACCCATCTATGCAGATTATGATAGCCTTTTTCATCACCTAATTAATCGGTTCAAAAATTTAGGTGTGCTGTTCGCGTTGCTCATTCGAAACCCAACGAGAATAAGAAATGCATTATATAGGACCTTTCAAGAACCCCTGGAAAACTGATCCCTTAATTCTCCATTTTGATTGTGAATAAGTTATAGACCTTTATATTACAGGACTCTTTTTACAGGAAGATATTTGCAAACACCATAAAATAAAACGAATTGAGCTAATGAGAGGAAAGTGAGAAAGATGAAGAAAAGCAAGCTTTTATTCTCCCTTACAATCGCATTGCTTCTCTTTACACAATCCATTTTGGATGTTTTGCCAGATCAGGAACCCTTGTTCTTGATGTATGGAACAGAACAATGTCCTAATTGTAGAAGAATTAAGAACGAATTGAGCAAGATATATGGAAATGAGACAATACGCTTCTTTGATCTTCAGGAAAATGAAAGCCTTTATCGAGCCTTAAAGATTATAAAAATGGTTTATGGTGAGGGAAAAAGCCCTGAAACCCCTCTTGTTGGAGTTTTTTGGAACAATAGCTTGCTAGCGGTGACTGTGGGATATACGCCAGTTAGCTTTTGGTTTGAAGTATTAAATAACACGGAGAGACAATCTGTTCTCATTGCTTGGGAAGGAAAAATCGTTGGGAATCTAACAAACGAAAACACAATCTTAACTTTAGAAAATCTCTTCATTGGCGTTCAAAATGAGAACGAAACACGTCCGACCATCTCTATTAAAGAAAAATCGTTGAGAACAATCCTCCCTGGAGTTATTTTAGCTGCTGCTGCAGATTCAGTAAATCCTTGTGTCTTGAGCATATTTCTGGTCTTAATAATCCTATCTGTACAGTCAGTGGGCAAAAAGAGGGGCACTTGGGTGGGATTTGCATTCATATTAACGGTGTACCTATCTTATTTCTTACTTGGGCTTAGCCTAAGAACCGTGCTATCAATGCTTATTACTAGCCATTCATGGATTCTTGTGTTAATCGGTGCAATAGCCTTGGCTTTTGGAGGATATGAAGTTTTCTCCGCAGTAGTTACCCCATTCAAATCAACTCTACCAGGACCTCTTAAGAGGATCACTGCTGAGAAGGTGGAGGAGATTGGAACTAAAGCTAGCGTTGTAGGAGCTTTTGGATTAGGAATACTTCTGAGCTTCACGCTGCTGCCTTGTTCTTGGGGACCTTACCTGGTGACAGTAGGACTTATAGCAAAACTCCCTTTTGGAAAACAGGTTTTAGTTCTACTCATATACAACATTGTCTTCATTTTGCCACTAGCCATAATATTGCTGGGAATTAACCTGTTTGGAGTAAAACTCAGGACTCTAAAATATTGGAGAGGTACTAAGTATCCATTAATGAAACTAATTGCAGGAATCTTACTTATGATAGTTGGAGCGTACGCAATACTCCATTATGCTACTTGAAGTTAATCTATGATCCTATTGGGCATATGCCACACTCTGTGCAGATGGCGTCGCAAGAAGGCGTCAATTCGAACTTCTCTGATTTTCTAATTTCTTCTTTCAAGTAGTCCAGTTTAACGCCTGTACTAATCGCCTCAACCCAAGGCAGAGTTCTGTTTCTTTCATATACATAATTAAGAGAAACTCCTTTCTCTGCTGCGATTTGTTTGTAATGTGATGATTGATACGGGCCTGAAGAGGCAGAGATTAATACATCGCCTAGATTTTCATTTCCCAAACTTACAACAGCTTGAACGAAATTCCTTCCGGGGTGGGTTGCCTTCACTCTTATTCCTGAAAGCAATTCAAACATTCTTACCTTTTTTCTATAAATCTCAGGTCCTTCAAGAGGAAGCTTTTGGAAGGGAGTATGAGGTTTTGGAATGAACTGACTTACCGAGGCCTCCACATCAAGACCTGTGCTGGAGAGATCAGAAGCTAGCTCTGCGGATTCCTTCACGTCTTCCTGCTTCTCAAATGGAAATCCTAGGATAAAATAAGTCTTCAATTTCCTAATGCCAGCATCCTTAAGGTCTTTTGCAACATTGATTATCTCATTGTTCTTCATGGGCTTGTTAATTGCAAGTTTAATCCTCCAACTTCCCGTTTCCGGTGCAATAGTAATAGTTCTGACTCCAGCCATCTTTAAAACCTCTATAACATCATCGCTGACCTCATCTGCCCTCAAGGACGGGGTTGACAACCTCAGCCCTTCATCCAAGATCTTCTTCATGATGTCAGCTATCATGGGATGGGACAGGAGGTCGCTTGCTATAAGGTAGATCTTCTCAAATCCTAGGTCTGCAGCTATTTCAATCTGCTCTTCAATCTGGCGAAGAGAACGATCTCTTCTTGGTCTCTGCGTCCAGCCAAGCAGACAGAAGCGGCAACCTTGGGAACATCCTCTAGATACCTCAAGAAGAAATGGGTTCTTACCTTCTGGAAAATGAGCCATTATCTGCATTTCTGGTAAGTATTCCATGCTAGACCTCTGAAACCTAACGCCTTCCTTACCCTTTACGTATAGTCCACCTAGAGAAGAAATTTCTTCTCTAGGTGCTCCCTCCACCATCATTTTGAGCAGTTTTGGGATTATTTCCTCACCATCACCGATTACAATGCCGTCGAAAACCCCAGAAACAGGTAAGGGATTGTTTAAGGCAGGACCTCCAGCGATTATCATAAGTTCTCTCCTTTCTTTCCTAGCTGGAACTCCCCAATCACGCAGCATACTCAAAAAAGTGTGAATTTGCCCTTCATAATGAATTGAAACGAGCATAAGATCCAAATCTCTTGGCCTTAAGCCCCCATCAACCGACCCTGGGAGGTCTGAGACAAACCTCTCAGCTATGACTCCCTCTACCTCATTAGCAAGGTAATATACCAACTGATGGCCAAGAGAGTTTATGCTGGCTTTGTAAGGGCCAGGAAATACTATTCCGACCTTAAGCTCGTAGTTCCTTGGATCTCTATCATAAAAACCTCCTTCTTCCTTTACTAGGGGCAATTCAATCCCTCATTGCAGTTAAGATATTTAATTCAAAGGATAAAAAGACAGAAGAAAACTCCATAAAGAATCGGGATTTTCAAAAGCGAGACTATCTAAAAATACCAGGAAGATTGGAGAAAAAGGCAATTGGAAAAAGGTTCTTCCAAGCTAAAGATCCTTTCTAACCAAAGGAAAGTCTTCAATGGACTCATCTACCACATAGAATCCCTCAGTTAAGTATAAAGAAAGGGGACCAGAGGGATTGTTGGAACTACTCCTTCTAGCAAATGTATATACCGCATTAAACTCGCGTTTCCTTAAATCCTCTAATACTGACTTCAAAAGAGCTCTTCCAAACCCCCTACCCCTGTACTCCTCTGAAGTTATGTAGAGGCAAGCCAGAAAAGCCTCTTTCGGACTTGCTTTAATCGAACCATAGCTCTTGATGCTGGGAAATGCCTTAAAAGGACCATAAAAGGCACATCCAATTGGCTTTGCCTCAAGATAAAGGATTTTTCCTACAAATCCATACTTTTGAAGGAGATCTTGCAACCACTCCTTCTTCAAAACTTTCCTAGCAGAATCCTCTGTTACCTTCTCTATGAGCGATGTGTCCTTCCAGTACAGACAACTAATACAAGGAGAAGGTATTTCATCCAAATTCAGGGGAGTTATGTCCTTTATCTTCAAACTCACGTCATTCGACATTTCATCTTCCTTTAAGGTATTGGAGATCTCTCTATAAAAGAACGCTCCGTTAATGAATAACTAACTATAAAAGGAAAAAACAAAATCCCTTCAAGATGATTAGCAACTCCCAACTTTCAAGAATGCTGTTATGTATGGGTTTCTTGGAGCAAGAGATCTCTAATCTCCTTCTAACACTGGCTCAAGCTTTTGAGGGAAGTGATGAGGCTAAGGCCATTCTTATCTACGTAGGACTTGATTCTTTGAAGCATGCAAACCTTCTGGAGCAAAGCGCTAAAGTCTTATTGCGTGACGTTGAAGTGGATTTGGAGAATTGTCGGGATCTTGTAGGGACAGAGCTCGTTAATCTCATTAAACACATAAGGGAGGAGACTGAAGAGCTAGCTAAAGGACCCATATCAATGGAGGAAGCAAGAAAGCTAATTGAGGAACAAACGAAAATGGAAGGCCAATTAGGAGAAGAATATCTTAACATGTGCCAAGCAAAGGCACTCTCTTTGATAGCTACCTCTAAAGTAGTAAAAAAGATCCTTGAGCTAATTTCAGGGGACGAAGAAAGACATCTTGAGTTATTAGAAACGGCGTTGGGATATCTGCCCTAGTAAACCTCACAAAAACACTTCTCAAAATCTCCTTCAGTTAAGGCATTTTTCATTTCTCTAACTTTCTGCAAGCTCAGTTTGTTTCTCAAGGCCCTTTAAGGCATAGTAAATCTTATAGAGGTTGATTATGCTTGCCTTCATGTATTCTTCTGCTGTTCTCCTAAGATATTTTGTGAAGTAAGGCCATTTGAACTCTCCTCTCTCCTTAAGCAGGCTTGAAGATCTTTCTAACTCTTTCCTTAGAGAGACCAGATCAGTACCTGCTTCCCAACCCAATGTCCTCACAAGTTCCTCAAAGGGAACTACTTCAACACCGAGAACCTTCCTTGCAAGCTCATTAATTTCAATGAGTCTTCTTTCTCTCTTCAGACCTTCAATTAGTATCGAAGCTGAGGTAAGCCCGAACTGGGTTAGAGCTTTCATAATCAGGGGGACATTATAAACCAAAAGGGAGAATCCATTATCTATAAGAGAGTTTAACACTTTTCCCATCTCTTCCCAGCCGCTGGTCTCGAAGAACTCCTTAGAGAGAAGAACGTAAAAGCTCTCTTCACCGTCGAAGATGGCAGAACAACCCAAGAGTACGTTCTCAGATAGTGGAAGAGTGATGAAATCGAAAGCAGCTGTCTTCAAGGCTCTGGACGGCTTCGGAACCAAGATCTCTTTGCTTCCTAACTTTACTCTTATTTTCTCCCTTAACATTAGATATTCGAGCATTCTCTTTGCATATCTCTTTGCTAAATCCCACCTCATTCCAGAGCTAAGTAGTTCAAAGTGGGCTTGATCATCAACTACTTGGATCAGTATTTCTGAAAGTTCGTCTGGCTCAAACTCTTCAACCTTCTTTGAGACCTCCATCCAGTCAAGCTTCTCTAAGAGCCCGGCACTATCTGGCTCATGAAGTAATAGGAGCTTCCTGTCTCCTACATTAACAACTTCATAGTAAATCGTGTCAAATGGTATTCCGTAGGCAAGCCTGAGAACTAGGGTAACGAGAGCCATTCCAACTCTGCCCCAGATGATGTCCTCGGCAGGATCCAACTCTATTGCAATTCCATAAGTGTAGTCTCTGTAAACGCCTCCTGTAGGTCCCAAAACCGGAAGGGACTTCCTATCCCTAATGAAGTAAGTCCTGTCGCCTACGCTGACAGGTCTGGATCTTCTGGCAGAAATTGTCCAATAAACCCTGCTCGGAATCTTCGTCCTTATTCCGAATCCATCCCTTGGAGGATCAACCACACAAATCACTTCAGAGTGCAGCCTTCCAGTGTAGTAGTCCCTGATCACATTTGGCTCCTCGCCCCAAGAGTGCTTTGTCTTCTCATACTCCTCATATGCAAAGGCAAGGGGATCGTAACTGAACACAGTCCTCATGGATAGCTGCTCTTCAACAACTCCAGTAACGAACCTCCCTTTTCTAAGCAAGTCAACAACTACGGCGTCAGCAGAGTAATCTATGCAACCAGGTTGAAACCTCTCTACGAGATCACAATGTCCTATGTCCTCAAGGTAAACAGCCCTGTCGTCCTCTCTCTTCATCCTTTTCATCCCGTAGGGTGGCCCGAATTCGTAGAAGTTCATGTTTCTCCAAGCTCTTTTCCCTCTATCGGTTAGCCCTTCTTTGGAGATGAGCCCAAGATAGGAGAGGAGGGAAAGTTCGTCCTCAGTCAACTTCTCCCTTAGCTTAGGATCGACGAACTTGAACAAGCCCTCAAATAGCAAGCAGTACTTGTTGTTTGGATTCACCAGAGCTTTTTCTAATGGGAGTTCTATCCATTTTCTAAGCGCACTTAATCCCCTAAGCAGGAGTTCTCTATCCCACCTCCTAACCGGAAGGATTATAGTTTCAGTAAACGGGAGTTCCTTCCTCCTGCCCTTCCTTCCCTCCTTCTGCCTAAACTCCCTAACATCTTCAGGAAGCCCCACGTGGACTATCCTAATCACGTTTCCTATGTCTATTCCCTGAGCCAAAGTCCTGGGAGAGACGATGACCCTCACCCTCCCTTCCCTTGCACCAGCTTCTATACTCGCTCTTGTGACTTTTGAGACTAGATGGTGGTGAGTTGCTATCCTATCATCCTCTTCCTTAAGCCTAAGAAGCGTCCTTCTGTATAATTCCTCAGCACCCCTTATGCTCCTTGTAAAGACGATTGTAACCCCTTCATCTCTAGTATAACTAGCAATTATCTCGGAAACGTCTACTTCTGCGCTGGGAGGCTCCAAGCCAGCATAACGAGCAACCTCAATTACCTTGTAGAAATCAAGCTTGAACCTTTCAAAATCTTCTAATGCTTTTTTTATGTCCTCTCCAACCTCTTCTGTTATTATTTCATCTCTTCTCTCCCTAAGAGACAACCAAAGCTCTTTCAAATCCTTTCCCAAGACTATATAGACTCTGTTCTCAACCCTGAAAGGCTTTCCAGATATTATACTGGTTTCTCTTCCGTTTATCGAAGAGAGGATAGATGCCATCTCTTCAGGGTTGCCCAAGGTTGCGGTAAGAACCGAGACCTGAAAGTCCTTGGGCAGGACCAACTTCATTACACGAATCATCGATGTAAGAAGCGCTATTTCCCTAGGCCCGTAGAAATCAAACTCATCAATAACGAAAAGATCCATCTCAAGGGCGAAAGGGTAGAGGAGGGATTTTCCTCCTGGCCACTTCTTTAGGTCATTAAGCAAGAAGGCAGGGTTCGTGATTAGGATGTCAAGCGAGGCTAAGTATTGCTTCATTCCCCGCGTTCCTATCCGTGACCTGAGTTCTTTAGCTCTAAGCGAATCTATGGAATCAGCTCTTAGCCCCAAAGCCCTAGAGTACTCCTGAATGCGTCTTATTTGGTCGTTGGACAGGGCTAGCGTTGGGTATATAACCAAGGTTCTTCTTTTCCCTAGAGCAGAGTGCAGGAACCAAGCCTCGGTCTTACCACTCCCTGCCCCAGATATGAGGACAAGGTTTTTCCCATCTTTAAGGGCCTCATAAGCATCTAATTGGTGCTTGTAGAGCTTTGATCCCGCTATCCTCCTAGTGTGAGACCCTCCTTTCTCTAGATCAGGTAATAAGTCCTTAAACGCCATATCAACTGTTTCTGGCTCAATTTCAGGTTCTTTAAAGCTGTAAAAATCATAATGAAGCTCTTTAAGAAGTGATGATGAGTCTATTGGCATGCCCTATTCAATTCATCTACGGGTTAGTTGAATATAATTCTGCAACGCAGCCGAAAACTATGATATGAAAAGAACAAGGCTGAACACTATAGCAATCAATCCGAAAAGAATTGACAATTTCCATGGTTCTATTCGAAGTGAAAATGATATAAGCGCTCTAAGGAAAAGAAGACTGATAAAAAAGGATGAGAGAAGTGATGGGAACATACTAATATCTGTTGAAGCTATTTGTAGCAAAGATGCTCCCAAGGTAACTGGTATTCCCAACAAAAAAGATAGTTTCATCGATTGTTTCCCGTATCCTAGCAAAATCAAAGCAGCCAAAGTGATTCCAGACCTGCTGACGCCAGGTAGAACGGATAGTCCTTGAAGCAAACCGACAAAAATTCCAGATCTAATCGAGAAAGGATTTTTACGCGTCTGACGTGAGCTGACTAATCTTAGAATGAAGCCAACCGCAAGTAACAGGAAACCCGTCATTAGAGCTAAAATCTTTCCAAATGAAGGAAGGAGAGATTTCTTTAGATAGAGATATGTGGGAATTCCAATAATACAGGTAGCAACTGTAGCTGAAAACAGGAAAGGCCTTAACTCTTCCCCCTTTTCATGTCTCGATTTCAGCAGAACATTTCTCAATTCCCTTCTTAGGACCAAAATAGCAGCTATCGACGTGCCGAGATGAAGAAACAAAGCAGATGTCAAGGATTCCTGAGGATCTATCCCAAGTAGAAAAACCGAAATGATGTAAAGCCATCCTTCGCTGCTAATGGGTAACCACTCGGCAACTCCTTGAAAGGCTCCGAGAAGTAAAGCTATTAATCCACCCATTCTAACCTACCTATTCAAAAACAAAAGCCTTGTTCACGCTAGAAAATCCTTTAACTGCTAGTTAAAAGGTCCTAGAACTTTCATAGACCAACGAAATTTTAGCTTGGTTCTTCCTCCGAGGACCCTTTGCTTCTTTCTGAAGCAAAATGATCTGCTGCTATTATCATGGCTTGTAGTGCAATCACGACCGCTTCGCTTGTGATCCATCCAGCATCAAGTTGGGAATTTATGTAGGGAACGCCTTCCTCATCAAGTGAATAAAAAGCGAACGCGAAGTTGTGGTTGTGGCTAAGCATCCACTTTTCCATTTCACCAAATCCCTCTCCTAGAGACGCAGTCAGAGAGACCACGCCCCTGTCCTCACTAATAAGGAGGAATATGTCGAGAGGATCAAACCCCTGAGTTTTCCAGCGCGTAAGTATAACTGGCTGCTCTCCTAACATGGCATATCTTATGCCAGCTTCTTCTAAGGCTTGCTTAACCTTCTCTACGAGTTCACCCAATCTTCTCTCCTGGTTAAGTAACACGCGGTGGTTAAAAGCTTGACGACTAAGACATGCCTGCAGTATCATCGGCGGTCATGTAATACAATATTTTAGATCTTAACTGAACATGTTGATTGAAGGTGTTAATGATGGGATGGCGCTTTGAGCCCTTGTTTTTTTGGATGTCTCAGCCAACCATTTATTGGTTAACTAAGATTACTTTTTTGGGAATAGCAATGAGCTTTTTCAAAGTTTTCGGAAAGAAAGAAGAGAAGGAAGAAGAGGTGGTGACCAAGAAGTTAAGGCCATCCCTTGATCCGAACCTGGCGATAGAATTCGTCAAAAAGAACGGCAATCAAGAGCAAAAGGAGAGACTTGACTGCATCTTAACTGGAAGAAGAGTTAATCAAGAGAGATTGGTTTCCTTTTTGGAGATCCAGAATTCTGACGGTGGCTTTCCATACGGCTTTGAAAAAGGAAGACCAAGCAGTGTAATGGATACTTTGCTAGCATTGGTAAGATTGGAAGACTACAATTCTCTCGATCATAATAGTGTTAGTAGGATAACTCACTTTCTTTTTTCAATACAGAATAGCGACGGTAGTTGGGAAGAACCAGCCGCTATCGAGCAGTTTAACCCTCCTTCTTGGATGAAGCCAGGAGATTTGAAAGCTAGAGTTTTAACTACGGCATATGCCTCCTTCTGGCTTGCAAAGTTAAACTACATAGATAGAGATGAACTGCATGATGCAATGGACTTCCTAATGAGGTTCATACATCCAGATGGTCACTTCTATGGGTTTCTTCACACAAACTGGATAGGAGCTTCCTTCTTCGCTATGATGTTAGGAAAAGATCACTGGGCCGTGAAAGGAGCACTATCCTATTTGAAAGACGTGCCATCAGATTCTTGGGCTCCGTCTCAGCTTGGGTGGTTGCTTTGGAGCCTTACAAGCGCTGGTTTCGACTTAAAGGATCCAGACATAAATTACTTTCTTTCAATTTTAGATAGAAAACAATGGGAAGACGGTTCATTTGGGCCTGAAAGTAAAGGAATGGAGGTAGAAACTACGATAAAGATAGTTAAGGCGCTTAAACTTCTCGGTTTAATCGAAAAAACTTAAATTTCTACGATTTTCGCTTCTAACCTATCTAAATCAACTAACGCAATAGTTTTTCTTCTTGTAAGCTTCCCACAGGCCTCTCCTGGGTTAACCAGCAGTGCTTTTCTTCTCTCTACGACAGGCGAATGAGTGTGCCCAAATAGAACAACATCGTATTCTCCGCTATCTGCCAAAATTCTTGCAATCTTTTCTGTAAGATGTAAGCTTCCAAATCCATGAAATGCAATGAGTTTTCTACCAGAAAGAGTTAGTTCTACGGGAGCTGTGTGAACCCTTATTCCAAGTTCAACCCCTAATTTTGCCACGAGAGCTTCTCCTTCGTTGTTTCCCCAAAGGAGATCAACTCTACCTTCCCATTTTGCAAGTTCTTTAAGAGCAAATGGAGAAACTAAATCACCTAAATGAAAGAGAAGTTCCACTTTTTCCCTTGAAAAAAATTCTAAAGCAGCTTTAATTGAATTTAGGTCATCATGTGTATCAGACATAACACCTATCATCCTGCTTCCCTCCTACCTTGGCTCTAAACCTATGGGTGCCACAGGTGGTGCCTCTCTCTTATGTTTGCTCTTTTCGTACATACTTAGAACCGTAAGAACTTTGCTTTCGTTAAGTCCTGTCTCCTCTGAGGCCTCTTTTATGGAAAGTTTGAGGTCAAAAAGAGCGTGTAAGATAAGGTCGATCTCCTCATAGGAAATACCTAACTCCTTTTCTGCAAGGTGTCCTTTCCAGAGCCTGGGAGAGCTTGGTTTTTGGGCTATCCTTTCAGGTATACCGAGATAAAGAGCTAGCTGTCTAACCTGTGTTTTGAATAGCCTCCCAATAGGCAAGAAGTCGACTCCTCCGTCTCCATACTTAGTGAAATAACCTATTAGAAGCTCGCTTCTATCTCCAGAGCCAGCTACTAGGTAATTTAGCGAATTAGCATAGTAATACAGTATTGTCATTCTTATCCTAGGCTTGAGATTACCTTCTGCCAGCACATCATTGCTCTTTGGAAGAATGTGTAAGTATCTCTTAACTATTGTAGAGATCTCAACTTCCTCCCATCTAATGCCGAGCAGATTAACTAGTTCTCTGGCATCGTCTATATCTTCCTTTGGGGTAACACCTTCTTCTGGTAACAATAAACCTAAAACCCTGTTTTTTCCTAGCGCTCGAACCATGAGAGCTGCGGTGGTGCTAGAGTCCACTCCACCGCTTATTCCGATAACTACGCCTTTAGCTCCAGCTTTTCTAATGAACTCCTTTGTATAATCACAAATGGATGCGACAACCCTTTTTGAATTTATTTCAAGGGATTCTAGGGTTAACATCATTGAAATGCATAAGTCGTTGTTTAAAATACATCACTTCAAGGTATGAAAACAGGATTTGTAGGTCTAAACCTTATCCTAGAGGCTGGTCTTTCCCTCCAAAAAACTTCTACTTCCTCGCTGTCTATGACCACTATCAGCCTGTATCCGAGTCTGGAGAAAGAAATGGCTTTTACCTCACCTTCAAATCCTTTGTCGGAAGGCTCAACCTCTTCTGGATAAAAAGCAAGCAAAATTTCGTCCTCCTCCCTCTCCAACTGCAAAATCTGCTCTCCGATTTTGTACTTGAATGGACCAACTTTCTTCAACCTAAGGACGTTTGCTCCAAGAAATCTCGCTGCAAACTCGCTTCTAGGATCTCTAACCACATCCTCAGATGGACCCTCTCTAACAATTTTCCCATCCCTCATTATTGCAAGCCTATCTGCTATGGCTAGGGCTTCCGCCTGGTCATGAGTGACGTGTATAGCTGTAAATTCCTGTTCATTGTGAAGTCTTCTGATTTCCCAGAGTAGCTGTTCCCTCAGTCTTGCATCGAGAGCTCCGAAGGGTTCATCCAAAAGCAATACTAAAGGATTTGGAGCTAACGCTCTCGCTAGAGCTACTCTTTGCTGCTGACCTCCTGAAAGCTGATGAGGATATCTCTTTTCAAGACCCTCTAATCTAAGAAGTCTTATCAAATCCATTGCCCGCTTCTTTGCTTCATCATGTCCATATCCTCTTGCAATAAGCCCAAAAGCAACGTTATCCAAAACCGTAAGGTGAGGAAAGAGGGCTAGTTCTTGGAAAACCATCCCGACATTCCTGTCCTTTGGCAGGATCTCAGTTACATCTTTACCATCGAACAAAACCCTTCCAGAATCGGGAATTTCTAGACCCGCTATTATCCTAAGCATAGTTGTCTTTCCACAACCACTGGGCCCAACAACAGCTGTAATGCTTCCATCTGGAACTGTAAGGTTAACCTCTTCAAGTGCAAGTGTAGATCCAAATCTCTTCGTCACACCAATTAACCTAACCTCGACCATAGCTCATCTCCTAGCCCATTTCATTCTTTTTTCTGCCATTCCTTGAAGACCCAGTAGAGCCCAAGTCAACATACAGACGAGAACGGATATAGCGGTTGCCTCCTGAAATCTCCTCACACCAGAGTACCTTAACGTTGCAACTGTTAAAGTCTGAGTTTCTGGTGTAGAGAGAAGGGCCACGGCAGAAGTTTCAGAAATTGACATGGCAAATGCATAAAAACCTCCGACGAGTACGGAGGGCATAATTAGGGGCAAAAGAACCTTGAATGTAGCATCCAACCTGTCTAAACCTAGCGTCTCCGCAGCATCCACAAACACAGGGTCTATGGCGGATGCGCCTGCTTCTAGGCTTCTAAAGGTGAAAGGAGCTGAGATGAGGAAATGGCTAGAAGTTATGAGGATCCAGCTTGGAATCTGGAATTTGCTGCCAATGGAATAGAGGCCGAGAGCCAGGCTTATGGAGGAGGTTCCTAGTGGGAGAAGAGATATCAGCATTCCGAGGTTCTTAATCCTTGGAGCAGATGCTATTAGAAGGCTAGCCACAACTAAAGTGGTCAAAGAGGTCATTATAGCAAAGAAAAGACTGTTAATCAAAGAGTTCAGGGGCGAAGTTCCCAAAGAAGGGTCAAAGAAAGGCGAAAGAACCTTGAGGTATATTTTTGGAGAGAACTCATTGGTTAGAGGATTGAAAAGAGATCTGTAGGCCAAGTAAACGATAGGATATAACGCTAAGCAGGCCATAACGCAGTAATATGCCAAAAGAGATGTATGAAAAGGATCCTTTGGAATTCTTCTCCTCAATCTTGCCTCTTTGGACCTGGCAGCTGGTAAAGACCTCAAGGCTATTACTGAAACTAAACCAGTAACTATAAGTTGAAGAATTGCTGCGCCAGAAGCAAGGTTTTTGTCTAGGAAAACCTTGTATAAGGAATAAATCTCAACCTCTAAAGTCCTATAGCGGGGTCCTCCTAGGAGAAGAGGAATAGCAAAGCTTGTAAAGCATAGGACAAATGTTAGAGTGAATGAATAAAGGATGCCTCTCATTATGAGAGGCAGTATTATGACCCTAAGCTTAAGCCAGTAGCTGGCTCCTAAAGTATCAGCAGCTTCCTCTACGTCAGTGCTTATGGAGCTTAATGTTGCTGAAAGTATCTGAGAACACATTCCAAAGTTAAAGTAGGCGTGCGCAGCAATGATTGATGACCACCCAGAGGGAACAATGCCTTTACGAGATAGCAAAAGAAAGGAAAGAGCCACAGATATTGTGGGTAGGGTAAATGGCATGGTTACAAGGGCTTTCAAAACCTTTCTACCCCTAAAATCGTATGTGGCATCAAGATAAGCTATAGGTATTGCTAAAGCAACAGAAAGGAGTGCGCTAGCAAATGCCTGGACAAAAGAAAAGCGAAAAGCTCTTCTTATGGCTTTATCCTTTAGAGCTTCTGGCAAAGAGGGTATTCCGTGCATCAACAGACCAAAGGAACTGGCTCCCCACAATCCAAGCAATAGTGCAATAGAGATTATGCCAAGCTTAGAGACAATAAATCCTCTTCTAGACAACATACCTGCCTCTTACCATCAATCCTGAGAAAAGGATAGGATATTGGTGCTCCTGAATTATAAAAAGGAGGGAAGAGAGAGGTAGTTACTAACCTCCAACTACCTCCCGCCAAGCATTCATCCACGACTTTAAGTTTTCTTTGATCTCCTGCTGGGATAAGATTTCGTTCATTAGGTTAACTTCAAGGGGATCAATTGCATATTCTTTGTAAACATCTGGGAGTTCAGCTTTGGAGTTTGCTGGGTACATCCAGTTGTTCAGCGGGATATGTTCTTGAACTTCTGGACTAAGGAAATACTCTATGAACTTCTTGGCGAGATCTTCATGTGGTGCTCCCTTTACGAGGCCTATTCCTTCTATCTGAAGCCATGCCCACTCCTTATTATCATACTCAACCAAAGCAGCCTTATACCTCGTCTCTTGATAGAAGTAATATGAATAGGCAGGGTCAGTTCCATAGCTGACTACTATAGGCCTTCCTTGGGCCTCATCAAGGAATATATCATAGGCGTCACCCCAGCTTCCAGCTACCTTTGCCTGGTCTTTGATCGAAGCCCACCAAGTTGTCCAATCCTTTCCTTGCATCTTGTAGGCGGCAATCTGCCAGAGGAGAAAGTTGATTCCAGTACTGCTCACAGTTGGATCCTCAAGAACGAGTTTTGAGGCTAATTCAGGGTTTAACAAATCTTCAAACGTAAGGCTGGCCATATTCTCCTGGAGAACTCTCTCACTATCATAAACAAACGCTATCAAACCGTAATCATACGGAATCACGTGATGAGTGGGATCTAACGAGTTTATGAGCCAGTCTGGAATTTCATCTATATTTGCTGGAGTGAAGGGATCTAGAACTCCCGCATCAATCACCTCATGTATCAGTATGTTGTCTATGCCTATGATCACATCTGCATTTGGTGAGTTCTTTTCCTCCATTAAAACAAGTAAGGCTGTCCTTGCATCGTCAAACTCCCTTATCTCCACCTTGCAGTTGTACTTAGCTTCAAATCCCCCGTATACTGCCTGAAGTGTTGCATTTGGATCGGTTCCCCACTTCAACAGGCTTTCATAGGTATATATAACAACTTTTTTCTCTACGGACTTATTTAGGAAGTTTTGGTAAACACCATAAGATATTCCGAGTATTACGATCACTACAAGTGCTATTGCAAGGATAAGGCGACCTGACCATTTCATACGGATCACTAATAAGACTGGCCTATATATTAGAAAAAAATTTTTCCACCCAATGATGTCTTACCGAATACTCATACATCCTTTATTAGTGCTCGAACTGAGCAAGAAAAGCAATTTCTTATTACGGCTTTAAACTAAGCTTCTTTACTCTATTAATAGAGGATCTCAGGCTGTAAACCCTAGTTCTCTCTTCTCTCTACAATTATATTACACTTCGTAGCTATTGCAGCAATTACTCCAAGAGCGGCCATCCATGGTGCAAGAATTGCTCCTATTACTCCAACTGTTGCGGGAATCTCCAAAAGAGTTTTTCCCTCTTCGTCCTTTACTATAATCCTCCTTACGTTCCCCTCATGGATCAGCTCCTTAACTTTCGCAACAAGATCGTCAGCTGGAACTGAAAACTCCTCTTTTGAAACCTTCTTTAATGGCTCTCCACAATAAGGACAATAGTTCATATCCTCTTCTACGTCTTTCCCACATCTAGGACACTGTTTCATAATTTATCTTATAAGATAATCATGAAAGCTTCTAATAAAGTTAATCTCTGCGATTGAAGGTTCTCAAGATTTATAGAGAACATTCTCACGTTCTTGTGCTATAGCGCTATAGTTCTCCAATAAAAAGTAATTCTTGATTTACATATAGCGAAGAAATTCGAAATTCCATTTACATCCCTATCGAAGATTTCTCTCATAAGTTCAGTTGGTATTTTAATGAAATCGACTTAAGACTAAATTTCTTATGTAAACTAATGGTTCAGCAACTTCCTATTCTTTAGACAGCGACGACTTCTATTAAGGTTTGACCTCTGTAGGTAACTTTTTTCTAACAATTTAGAAATTCATTCAATTTAGGCGCCTAAAAATCAAAGAATGGATGCAGGTAGTCCAGAACAACCAATTTTAAGAGGATTTTTGACATTTTCAATGCCCTTTTTAAATGAAGACTTATTCTAATCTAATATGATGACTATTAATGGATATTATTTTGCTTATTTCATAAAATTTGTAAAAATATCAAAAAACACAAAATGATGGTATACATACATTTATATATTATGTGCAAGTAATTTTGCACAAGATGGTAAGATGAACCTTCCTAAAACGCTATCCGAAAGGCTATTTACCTCAATCGAAGAGATCCTAAAACTGCCAAAATCAGCCATATATATTCTTCAGGTATTATCTAAGGAAAAAGAAGCCACTATTGAGAAATTAATGGAGTTAGCAAATGTCTCCAGGAGAACAGCCCACGAATGTCTCAAGAAAATGCGTGATTATGGTCTAGTAAAAAGAAAAGCCTCCGAAATAGAAGGAAGGCTCAAGTATGTTTATTTCCTCGCTCCTATCCCTGAAATAATCGAAGTTTTGAGAAAGACTCTTCAAAGGAAGTTGAAAAATCTGGAAGAGTTACAAAAACGTCTTGGAGGAGAGCAAAATGAATGATATGGTGGGAGCTGTCGGCACATTTCAAAAGATAATTGAAAACCCGATTTCTAAGGGGCTTTTGAGATTTGCAACGGGATATTGTAAAAAAGACGGAATAAGTAGGCTTGATGCGGCATTAAAAGTATATGCTGGCATTTTAGGGCCAGAGAATATCTGTATGCAATGTAGACTTATCTCGAAACTCATATCTACAATCATTCAGAGAGGAGCTAAGTCCTTTGGAGCAGATCCAGAGGAAGTTAGGAGAAGGATGAATGATCCTTATTGGAGAAGGGCTTTAGCTAGCGTGGTAAAGGGATTAGCCTATTTTGGGGTTAGAAAACCCTTTGTTCCTGGTGCTCCCTTCCTTGTGGTTTGGGATGTAACCTATGCCTGTAACTTAAGGTGTAAACACTGCTATGCAAATGCTGGTAAGCCCTTGTACGAAGAGTTGAGCACTGATGAGGCAAAAAGAGTGATCGATATCCTTGACAGAGCAGGCATCGTTACAATAGCCTGGTCAGGAGGAGAGCCCCTTGTCAGACCGGATATCTACGAGTTATCAAAATATGCATCGGATAAAGGGATTTATGTAGCAATGGCTACAAATGGAACCTTAATAGATGAAAAGACTGCGGATAAACTCAAAGCATCAGGCGTAAGATTTCTGCAAATAAGCTTGGACGGCTTGAAGCCAAAAACGCACGATGAATTCAGAGGCATACAAGGAGCTTGGGAGCGTACGGTTGAAGGCATCAAGATAGCTGTGAGAAAAGGCTTCTTCGTGAACGTAGCTACAACAACAACGAGATATAACCTAAAAGAGATCCCGGGCCTTATAGATTTCTGCAACTCGTTAGGAGTTCAATGGTTCATGATGTACAACTTCGTTCCAACAGGGAGGGGAATATTCATCGAGGAGGAAGATATCAGCCCAGAGGAGAGAGAAGAACTTCTTAGATTGCTCTGGAAAAAATTAAAGTACAAGGAGAAGGGGATGAAGGTTCAAGTTTTAAGTACCGCGCCCCAATTCGCTAGAGTAGCCTTAGAAGAGGATAGAGAAGGGTCGCTACTTCCTACTCACTTCTATAATGCTGAATTAGGATCCAAGCTAAGAGGTCTTGCCGACTTCATAGGAGGTTGTGGTGCTGGTCGTTTTTACTTCGGTATTTGGCCAAATGGGGACATAAGGCCCTGTGTCTTCTTCCCATTGAAGATAGGAAATATCTTAGAGGTAGGGGAGAATTTTGAGGAGTGGTGGAGAAATAACCCAGTGCTAAACGATCTAAGAAACAAGGATAAGCTTCAGGAACCATGTGGTTCATGTCGCTTCAGATACGTTTGCGGAGGGTGTAGAGCAAGGGCTTACGGCTACTTTGGTGATTATATGGCACCAGATCCCGGTTGTATCTTAGCTGCTAGGCCCGTCGAGCTGATACAAAAGAAATCCTGATTCAAACATTAAGAAGGATCTAGAGATTGGCTCGACTAGCTACTTGATATGTCATCGAAAATCAGTAGAGCAGGATCAAAGCGCTTTGGGGTATTCAAGATAATCAAACCATCCTTTGCGACGCATTGTTTCCAACGAACTTTTCTTATCTTTCTTGTACGCAGATTCATTCACTTCCAATGATTCCTCTTGAGGAGCCCAATGAAGAAGCGACTTTTCTACAAACTCAAACCACAATGAGGTTTGATTGTTCTAGGAGTAGAAAGAGCATTGAGGCTACAAGGGTGAAGTCTACTGTTCTATCTTCTGAAAGTCCCAGAAGAACAAGTAAACTAGGGACAATGGTTGTTATTAGAAGCGTTACGTGCTTGTTTGTCGCTATGAGGGTTACATAAAGAGATATAATTGTTATCAAGGCTAGAGCTCTTTTAAGTCTCTCGCTGACCTCAAGTCCTAGGTGGACGACTGTAGTCCGTGTGCCAGATAGTTTATCGAATTCATAGTCATCTATATGATTCCTAATTTCCAAAAACATGGAGTAGAAAAATAGTACAACCGCAATTCCTAGTGTTACTGGAGTTAACCCTCCGAACGTTGTAGGGCCAGCCAGTATTAATAGCCCTCCAAAGAAGAGACCGTGGGAGAGCAAATCGAAATAAGGTCTGCTTTTTGTTCTAACAGGAGGAACCGAGTATAGCCCCGCTAGAAGGTAGAGGAGAGAGAAAAGCAAGGCGGATCTAACCCCGAAAAATATGTATGAAAGAACCAAACCAGCAACTAAGAAAGTGAGGCTGAACGCAATTGCACTTTCAAATACAAGAAGTCCGCTTGCGACAGGATTCTTGTTGAGATCCTTAACGTCAAGTAGATCAACAACAACATCGAAGCAGTTGTTCACTGAAAAGGCAAAGGCTAAATAAAAAGATACGATTAGCATGAAGATCGAAGCATCTAGAGGGTTTGGAGGGACTCGGTTCAGAAGCAAGCCCAGAAAGGCCATTCCGAAATATCCTCTCCAATCCCTGACTCTAGATAGTCTGAGAAGATTGGCAGCACCATTTTGGATTATATCCAAAGAAACTCTCAAGAAGCCCACCCTTTAAACTTCCTTGATCTTGTTAATCAAACCAGAGAATTCTGAGATGATCTTATACTTGAGGTAGCTAATCAGATAAGGATCGCTCAGCTTCTCAGCCCAATCCAAGTAACAGGAGACTAAGTTGACGATTTTCACACTTATAACCTCAACTTCCCACTTCTCAAACTTTGCAAAGTTGTTTGAGCTGAAAACCTTACAGATCTGCAAAACTTGCTCGCTGGCTTTTATTAAGAGTCTTTGCTTATGTCTTAAATCTCTTGTTATGTATAGAAGCCCTAGATCACTTAGCTTCTTGATTTCCTTAATGAGCTTTACTTTAGATACCTTTCCCTTTAGTTTTCTGCTAAGCTGGTTGACTCCGATCCCTTCGGGAAACGAAGCTACAATATCTATGATCAGCCCTTCTAGAGAAGTCAAAGTGTTCTTCATGCAAGCAAGTAA
This sequence comes from uncultured Nitrososphaerota archaeon, assembly GCA_964480775.1. Taxonomy (GTDB): domain Archaea; phylum Korarchaeota; class Korarchaeia; order Korarchaeales; family Korarchaeaceae; genus QMVU01. The sequence continues at coordinate 6,836 of CAYZRF010000018.1, read as the reverse complement.
ATACGTAAACCGGTATAAAAATTTACCAGTTTAGGAAAAATAGAGGTTATTGTAAATCTATCCCTCAATGTATCATAAAATTTAAGCTAATTTTTCCATCAAGATTTCAATTTAAATGGAAAAGAAAGTTTTAAATAAAAAAGTGCAATGGAAATCTGCTAAGGAAAATCGATCCAACACAAGGGATACCAATGAAATACTCTAAACTGCTCAGAGAAGTTCTTAGTTTACTATTTCTGGCTCTAGCCTTAGTTTTTGTACTCAGGAGAGTTGATCCAAACCAACTGCTTACATGTGTAGGGGAAATCAGGCCTATGGATCTGGTTCTGACCTCATTTATGTCGATTTTGGCAGTCTTATCATCAACCTTTAGATGGTATCTATTGCTCTCGAGCCTCCGAAAAATTCCCCTTAAGAGGGTTCTTTCTGCGGTATTATCTGGATATTATCTCCTTCTAATTCTTCCTTATGGAGCCGGACATATTGCAAAAGTCGGATTAATTGGAGGAGATTACTACGACGCTGTTGGAAGCCTAATGCTTGGTATGATGATTGAGACACTACTATTCATCCTTCTTCTAGCACCTGCCCTCCACAACAAGCATCTATTAGGATTTATTGCGATTTCAATCATTTTTTCTGCCGCAATAATTAAGAAGATCGATAAAAACATATCTGGCGCAGAAAGACTAAAAATTCTGCGCAAAAGAATACCGATAGTTGGTAATTTGCTTCTGACGCTTGAAAAAGACTTAGAAATCGTAAAAGATGACTTAAAGAGACCCTCGCTGCTTATTCTTCTATCTTTTCTCTCCTTACTCGCTCAGCTATGTGGGATATGGATATTGGTGCGCTCTCTGGATTATAATGCAGAGATTAGTGATCTAGCGATTGCTTTTGCTTCAAGCATATTTGTTGGCTTGATAGGAGGTACTCCAGGAGGAGTAGGTGGCAACGAGCTAGGATTAGCTATAGGGCTTGAACGAGCTGGAATTCCCCTAGAGAGTTCCCTAAGCATAGCTCTTGCCTTTAAGACCCTTTTTCAATACGTTTACGCTCCAGTGGGTGGCATCATCTTTCATCTGAAGATGGGGGGTAAGGGTTGAAGATAGCTTTAGTGAGCGACTGGTACTACCCGAAAACAGGAGGAGTTGCCACTCATATCCGTGATCTGGCCCTCCATCTCAGAAGTCGAGGGCATGAAGTGATGATAGTTACAAACAACCATGGAGTTCACGATGATAAGGAGTTAGATGAGAAAGGAGTGAGCATTTATAGAGTTTCTGGGCTTACAGTCCCACTGCTTAGCACTAACATATCTCCATATGCCAGTAGAGAACTCAGAAACCTTCTCTCTAGAGAAACTCCAGATATTTTCCATGCTCATCATGCCTTTACTCCTTTATCTTTGAGGGGAACGGCTATAGCAAATGAGGAGAATTTTCCGACAGTTCTAACCACTCACTCCATCTTCTTAGCTTACGATTCCCCTGTTTGGGACATCTTCAATCAAGCCTTTCCTGTGCTGGGTTGGTTCATAGATAGAGCAGATAGGATAATAGCTGTTAGCAACGCAGCAAAAGCCTTCATCTCTCACTTTACTCAGAAACAAGTAGCGGTTATTCCTAATGGGGTAGATAGCAAGAAATTTCACCCCAACTGGAACAAAGAGAGGTTAAGGGAAGACCTGGGTATAGAGGAAGAGCGCATTATCTTGTGCGTGAGCAGGCTCTCTTACAGGAAAGGAATTCATGTACTTCTCAACGCAATGAAAATTTTAACTGAAGAAATGGATGACATTAGGCTAATTATATTAGGAGAAGGAGAAATGTTCTTACTCCTAAGAACACAAGCAAAATTGCTTGATCTCGAGAATAGGGTAAGTTTCATGGGCTATGTTCCAAGCCAGCAGTTACCTAAGTTCTATGGCATGACAGACGTTTTTGTCTTTCCCTCTATAACAGCAGAGGCTTTTGGCATAGTTCTGCTGGAAGCCATGGCATCAGGTAAACCTGTAGTGGCTACTAACGTCGGTGGAATTCCAGAAGTCGTAGAAAGCTCCAATTGCGGGATTCTTGTTGATCCTTGGGATGAATATGCTCTGGCTGAAGCAATTTTTTCATTGTTAGAGGATGAGAGCCTGAGAAATGAACTAGGTAGGAACGGCCGTAAAGCCGTAGAGAACAGGTATTCGTGGGATATTGTAGCAGAAAAAATAGAGCGGGTATATCAGGAGATAGTATGAAGTCTAACTGTTGATAGAGACTTGAAAAAACACTCCCTTTTTATAATAAGACACGCTATTCTACAATTAGGTTCCGAACTCTTCTGCATCTTGAGAGCACAAGAAGCTAGAAGCGCACGTTGGCTATTTTGGCGACCATATAACACAAGGACCAGGTTGCATTTTGGTAACCAGAACAACAGAGCTTAAACATCAAGGCCTCCTATCGGATATAATCTTTTTTGATTCACGATAACCTCAAATTGAGTGGTTATAATGGAATTTAGTGGCAAAGCAAGTGGGGAATTGCTTAAGAAAATCACGAGATTAACCGGGTTCAAACGGCCAGAAGTTATGGTGGAACCAGATCCTTACCTTGATGCAGGTGCCGAGGGCCTTGAAAACGAATTCAGGATATACGCAGTGGATCCCTGTTTAGGTGTCCCTGAACGCCATCTAGGTTTCCTTGCCTTTCATTTTCCTGCATCAGATGTTACAGTCATGGGAGGAGAGCCCTATCTTGTGATACTAGATATACTATTTCCCCTAAACTACACAGAAGTGCGTATACTATCTATAATGAAGCAGATTCACGAACAGGCTTTGAAGTACAAAGCCTCAATCATAACAGGTCACACAGGCAGGTATGCAGCCATTAAGGAGCCAGTGATCTCCTGTACAATAGTAGGAAAGACGAAAAAGCTGCTAATTCCAAGTAACGTCAGTAAGGGAGACGTAATAATAGCTTCAGGTTGGATTGGCGGCGAACTTCTCTATGCTTTGTCGAATTTTAGGCCGGAACTTTTGAGAGAAGAGTTTGGAGATGAGTGTGTGAGGAAATGGATGGACTTTTACGAGAAAATGACCGTGGTAGATGCTGCTTTGGCTTTATCAAAAACAGATCTCATTAAGGCCATGAAAGATGGGGCCGAAGGAGGGCTTGTAAGGGTCATGAACGATCTAGCCTCGGCAGCAAAGCTCGGTTTCCGCATAGATTTGGAGGATGTCCCAATATCTGAAGAGGTGCTAACTCTCTCTAAGAAGTTCAGTTTTGACCCACTTTCCGCTTCAAGCTCAGGTCTGCTAATAGCAGTTGTGAAGAAGGATGCGGAAGATGAAGTCGTGAATCTATTGAGCAGTCTTGGGCTTAATCCCACTATAATCGGCGAAATGCTCGATCAAGATGAGGGCAGATATATGAGACAGAAAGGGAAGCTAGTTCCATTCCCTCTATCTGCTGAGGATCCATATTCGAAGCTTATTTCTTGACCTTCTTATTTGACTGTTTGAGACGACATTCTTCATTCTCTGAACACTAATAGCTAAGGGTAGGAGGTGAAGTGTTTAGCCTTTTTATTTGATAATTAATCAAGTCTGAGGAAGGAACCATGATAGTTCTAGACCTATATAGTCTCTTCGTACTGGTAGCTGCGGTTTTGATAGGCATATTGATAATAATGCTGATTCTGAAGATAGTGACGTTCTTAATTCCTCCAGCTATAATTGCGGCTGCTGTTTACTTCTTAACGAAGGACGTTAAGCTGGCAGGATTGGCCTTTCTAGCCATAGCTATCTTAGAGACCTTTACTAGATCCAGATAGCTAAAAAACCAGTATGGTCGCTAATCAACGCCCAAAGGACATTTTAGAGAAGTTGAGGAACCATCTAGATAAACACGGGTTCAATGACATCGAGATAATTGCACGAAGTTTTCTTGAGCCAGCCAGGACCCCAGTTGAGGACGACTTCGTGCAACTTGTGATCAGAGCTGCTGAGGAAGTTTATCAGAAGGAAGCCATCGTCCACCCAACGTCAGCAGGGTCAGGACCTCTTTATTCATTCAGAAATGTCCTAGGAATTCCTATGGTGTCAGTTGGAGTAGGATATCCCTTGTCGAAAGCTCACGCACCAAATGAACACATAAGGATAAAGGATTATGTGTTAGGTACCAAGCTTATTGCGAGGATCATGAGTGATTTAGGCAAATAATGTAGAATATTCGGGAATTCTCACGCTAAACTGGTATAGTAGTTGTTACGTTTTGCTCAAAACTATTCTCTCATGTGTTTTCATTAAGCACCTACGAGGACCCCTTATGATCTTTGATAAGAGAACATTGTTCTCTAACCATGTTAGCTGACAAAGATCCGCAATCCAGTTATTTAAGGGCCTACAGTTAAGAATTAGGTGATGAAATGGAAGTAAAGAAGGTTTTTGTAGGTTTGGGTCTTTTGACCCTTGTCCTAGCTACAGGCGTAGTGCCCCTGCTAGCAATGCCTCCAACGCTAGACGCTAGCGTAGGAGATGTGTACTTGGTGACGACAATAAAGGGATACGCAAAGGCAATGATAAACGGAGAGTCTGTAAGGGTAAGGGCTTCCGTCCAACTAACAGCCTTGGTCACCGAGGTTCATGAAGACTTGGTTGCTTTCAGGATAACGGAAGGGTCGATAGTGATCAATGGCACAAGATACAGCATCGAAGAAGACTGGGAAAGGGGTATATACAATAAACGAACGAAAACAGCCTCTTACGAAGGGTGGGGAGTTGACCCACAAGGAAGAAAGGTATACTTCATTCTCCATTCAGTTGACAGAAGGAGGAGCTGGAGTGGCGTTATGATGAGGATGACTGGGGGCTTCAAAGACCCAAACGGGGTAAACTGGGAGCTTGAACTCAAGACGCTGAGATCGAAACTTAGCGGCTCTTGACCTCCCTCTTTTTTACTTTTTATCTCTAGGAGTTATTCGATTAGCATGAGGGCCTATCGTGATAAAGTGTACATGGTAAAAGACATCATACTGACACTGATGGAGCACGGGACTCTAAATCAGACAACTTTAGTGAGTTATTGCGGATTAAACCTACAGAAACATAGGTCTCTATTGGAAGACCTTGTTGAGAAAGGTCTTATTGGAAGAAGGGAGATAATGCACGGCAAAAAGAGGATAATCGAGTATTTCGTAACTAGACGTGGCATAGAATTCTGTAGGAAAGTACTAGAGCCCTATGAAGCTGTCTTTCCGAGAAAAAAGAGGTGATGAACACTGTTCAGGAATCAATATAAGGATGAAAGCCCACATTCAAATGAAAGGAAATTGGAAGAACAGAGGCAAAGCCTAATTGAACTTTTGGACGACTTAATACAAAGGCTCAACATTGAGTACAAGTGGTTTCAGCTGCTAGCTATATCCTCCATTATCATGGCCCCAATCTCTCTGATCTTCGCAGGTTTCATGTTGGCTCATCCAAACATACTTCTTAGGATCTCAAAAGCCGATAAGTTCCTTGCTCGCTTACTTATAGTTTACATAGCTGTGAACGTCGTGTCATCAGTTCTTTGGCTTCTTATAGGTGCAAGGGAAAGTCTTGCACTGAGGAAATGGACTCAAAGGTTCAAAAGATACATGGAAATAAGGGAGAGGGTTGATAAGGAGATAGAAAAAGAGCTGGGAATGTAGATCTTGTTTATTCTGGGCAGATCGTATAGCTCAAACTTCTCATCAAATTTTGTCTTTTTGAATCGTTAAATCTTAGATTTTTCATAGGTGTTGAACGACTTAGTCTCTAAGATAATAGAATAACTTGTGAGAAGAACTCATCTAATAAGGACATGGCGAGGGCTCGAAAATGAAGCTTCCTCGAACTTTCTATGAAAGAGATGCAATCACTGTAGCTAAGGAACTGTTAGGTAAGCTCTTAGTCCATATTTCTGAAGAAGGAAGGACTTCGGGAATCATAGTTGAGACAGAAGCATATATGGGAGTCGAAGATAAGGCTTCGCATAGCTATGGGGGTAAGAAAACTAACAGGACCTCTACTTTGTACGATAGGCCCGGAACAGCATATATTTACCTAGTATATGGCATTCACTGTCTTCTAAATGTGGTAACGGGGCCTGAGGGAGTGCCAATGGCAGTTCTGATAAGAGCTCTTGAACCAAAAGAAGGTATAGAACTCATGAAGGCCAGAAGGAGGCTCGAAGATATTAGGAGGCTTTGTAAGGGACCCGGAAGTCTAACTAAGGCCATGGGGATTGGTATGGAGCTAAACGGTACTGACATGACGGGAGACATGTTGTTTATCGAGGACATCGGATATTATCCGCGCGAAATCGTGCAGACAACGAGAATCGGCGTAGATTATGCCGAAGAGGATGCCCTTAAGCCATGGAGGTTTTATATAAAGGGAAACAGATATGTATCGAGGAAATAAGCCTTTGTCTCAATAAAATTATTTTACAACAGACTAAAATCGGAAGCATTAACCGTTATTAATCTGTTTTATGATATCTTATTGATTGAGAGCCGATAAGGTCCTTATTCCTCTACATATTCAAACTGATCCTTAGAAGCTCCGCAAACAGGACAAACCCAATCATTTGGGAGATCTTCAAAGAGAGTTCCTGGAGGAACATCTCCTTCTGAATCCCCAACATCCTCATCGTACATGTACCCACAAACAAGGCACTTCCATTTTGCCATACTCCTTAACACTCCCACCTTCTCTTAAGTATATTCTCGTTTCAGCTCCCATTAACGTGAATTACTTTTAAATGCATACGTTCACAACTCTTTCAGCTGACGAATAAGCAGATTCTTCAACTTCAAAA
>CAYZRF010000017.1:0-39304 GCA_964480775.1 uncultured Nitrososphaerota archaeon | reverse complement strand
TACCGACTATTTTCGTTAGCACAGATTATCCTGCCATCTCTTTGCTCGGATCTCAGCTTGCAGGATGGGGTGTTAAGACCGAGAGCTTCTTCTGCATGGCATCAGGTCCAGCTAGAGCTCTAGCCTTGAAACCAAAGAAGGTCTTCGAAAAGATAGAGTATAGGGATGATAGCGACGTTGCGATCTTAATCTTGGAAACGAATAAAATGCCTGGAGATGATGTAGCAAAGTACGTGGCTGAAAAGTGCGGCGTCAAACCGGAGGATGTTTACCTCGTATTAACAACCACGAACTCTACAGCTGGCTCTGTCCAAGTATCTGGAAGGATAGCTGAGGTAGGGATGTATAGACTTGATTACTTGGGATTTGACCCAAAGAAAGTCGTTTTTGGGACTGGTTCAGCGCCAATAATGCCAATTCATCCAGATGAAAAGGTTACCTTAGCCAGAGAGGAGGATGCACTAATATACGGAGGATCTACAGCATATACGGTTGACTTTGACGACGATTCTAAGCTAAAAGAACTTGTAGAGGATGCTCCAGCCTCAACTTCCGCCTACTATGGAAAGACCTCATACGAGACCTTAAAGGAAGTTGATTTTGACTGGTCAAAGCTTGATCCTGCTTTCTTTGCACCTGGCGCAATTAGCGTTTTTAATAGGAAAAGTGGTAGTTCGTTTGCTTCTGGCAAAACGGATTATGATATGCTTAAGAAGTCGTTGATGTCTTGAGGTCATGAGAGTGTAGCTCATGGCTCAGGATCAAACAAGAGCTAAGACTTGCTTCAGAGACAGAGATTATCTCATGGACAAAGAAGGAATGTTCTTTTGTGTCATTGGAAATGTTCATCCACCCAGCAGGGTTATTTCATATCTAAAGTATATACCAGAGAGAATAAGTGAGAGTACTAAGTGGAAAAAGGGCAACATAGGGTATAACAGGATATTGCCATATTATAGTACCGTTGGAGTTCTCTCGACACAGGAGTACTTGAGTGAGAAGAAACCAGAGTACCTCTATGAGGATCCCTTTATGAATATTTTGATAACGGCCGTGCCTATAGAAGACATAAAAGTCCACTTCCTTCCAGAAGAAAGGGTAAAACAGATTTTTTCTAAGGAGAACCGGGATCCGTTAGAGGAAGAGGTAGTTGAACTCATCTCAATCCTTTCAAGAGAATGTAAAATAGCTATAGAGAACTTCGGACTTACTGGCTCCTTACTTTTGGGCATACATAACCCTAGGTTCTCTGATATAGATCTAATTGTGTACAGCAGAGAGAATTCTGTAAAGCTCTTGGAGCAGCTACCACAACTATATGAGAGCTATGATGGGCTTGAACCGCTAAGTGGAGAGCTTCTAGAACGCCGTATTAAGGATGTAGCTAAGATATACTTTCTGGAACCGAAGATAGCAGCTAAGCTTTGTAGAAAAAAGAGGGATAGGGGACTTTTTAGAGGGAGACAATTTTCCATCCATCCTGTTAAGACAGAAGCAGAGGTGGAGGAAAGGTACGGTCAAAAGAAATACCAATCGCTTGGCATGATCACAATTAGCTGTTTCGTGGAAGACTGTAGGGACTCTTTTTTCATGCCCTCAAAGTATTCAATAAGAGAGGCTAAGACAATTGATAATAAGTCTCGTCCTGAGATAAGGGAAGTTGTCAGTTACGAAGGTCTCTTTTCTGGAATAGCTGAAGAAGGAGAGGAGATAGTTGTCAGAGGAAAGCTTGAGTCTGTGAAGAACGTTGAGGATGGTTCAACATACCTTAGAGTGTTAGTCGGATCTTTTGAAGCTAAAGGAAGGGACTTTATTCTGCCAAAGAGCTGGTTACGTAATTAATCTCACCATAAAGTGAGAGCGCTTTCCTCCCACCAAAACCCTTAGATATTCATCCTCTCTTGTTATGACCCTCTCCAATTTACCTCTTGCTCTTATCACATCCCTCTCCTTGGCTATATCGCAAAATCTAGATCGGAAGGAGCACACTTCTCTAATATCCTCAGGAGAACTTCCACTAATAATCCTGACATCATCTAGTGTGTAGCGACACGGAGTGAAGATAGCCTCTTTTGCGTCAATTACCCTTCCCTCTATTTCTACCTCTCCTAGGTTTTTGAACGATATTTTGCTATACTCTTCTTTGATTTCTCTTGGATCCTTTAGAAATCTTATTGAGTATAGCGTGCCCTCAAAGATGCCCTCCATCACCCTACCTTTCATTGATCTGGCGAAAGCTTCAAACTCAAAGAGAGTGTCTTTAATTTTATCCTTGTATAATCTCTCAATCTCTCTCTTATTTAGACTTCTAACTGTTTTTGAGCATTTATGCAGCTCTACAAGTGTTTCATATACTTTGTAGCAGTTTTCAGATCCATAGACTAATGGATCCATGTCTGAGCTGGCTTTGTGAAGGTCTACCAATACAGACCCAGAAACCCCAAAGGAAGAGGATGGAACGTTTGAGAGGCATGAGATAAGCCTTATAAACCTCTTGATTTTTAGTTTTAAGAAATCTGTCTCCTCCAAAAGAAGAATCTCTTGAGCTTTCCTTTTTGGATCATAGAACCTTAGTATTTCATTGTTAGGAACTTCACAGACTTTTTCGTCAAATACTGGATCCTTCACTAAATATTGAGGATAATTTGCTCTAAGAAACTGGATCTTCTCATTTAGAGAGTGAAGCTTTCTGTAAATAATAGAATCTCTTCTTCTATCACCTTTCGAATCAGGTACATACCTAACAAAAGCTACAACGGAGTTTTTTGGATGAAGATTACCTTTGACATTGAAGATTACTCCGTCTAAGTTCTCTATGAAGTCACCTTCCATCCAACTTTCTTTTCTGTGTGTCATATCATCGTGTGGGGATTGTCTTGAATGACATTAAAACGTATTTACTCAAGAGTGTAGTACCATTATCATTATATCGAGGTTGCAAAACATCTTTGAGAAGAATGAAGATCGCCGTAGTTGGAAAAGGTGGTGTTGGGAAGACTACAATAGCTGGAACTCTAGCTAGACTTCTTGCCAAGGATGGTTATAACGTGCTAGCGGTGGATGCAGATCCAAATCTGAACTTGCATATATCGCTGGGAATTGAGGACTCAGTTGCTTCTAAAATTGTCCCAATCTCTGAAAACGCTGAGTTAATTCGATCTAGAACAGAATCTTCCTTTGGTGCCATACTACGGATGAACCCAAAAGTTGATGACATTGTAGATAAGTTTGGAATAATTGGTCCTGATGGAGTTAAGCTAATTGTAATGGGAACAGTTAGAGCAGGAAATTCTGGGTGTTTGTGCCCTGAAAATGCCTTTTTACGTGCTTTGATGTCTCATCTTGTCGTAGGGACTAAAGACATTGTGATTATGGATATGGTTGCTGGTTTAGAACATCTTGGAAGAGGAACCGCCAGAGGAGTGAACTGCATGTTATGTATTGTAGAACCCGGGGCCAAGTCTATAATAACGGCCAAGAGAATATTGAAACTTTCTAAAGACATAGGAGTAAAGAATTTTCTAGCCGTGGGGAACAAAGTGAAGGGAGAAGAACAAGCCAGACTCATTTTTAAAAAAATAGAAGAGCTAGGAGTGCCTACAATAGGTTATGTTCCATACGATGAAGCGGTGATAAAGGCTGAAATTACAGGAAAAGCTCTTTTAGATTATGATCCAAGCTGTGAAGCCGTTAGAGCAATTAAAGAATTGAAAGACAAGCTTAGAGAGAAATATTTTCATAAACAATAAACGTCATAAATTAATTTAGTAAAATTTTGGAATTTTAGGTATGTTTTGAAAAAAAGACGAGCCCTTGGCATTTGTTAAAATATTTTCCTAAACTGCGGGATTTTCTAGTCTTGTTGGTAATGCCATATTTTAATCTGAATAAATTTAAGGATCCTCCATTTAAGGAATATAACAGCGGAGTTTTTAATTGATTTAAAAAGCATTTTTCTTCAGTCAAAACTCAAAGTGAGAGCTTCTGAAGCATATTTTGCTTTGGTTTATAAATTTTCCATTTAGAATTCCAGTTTTTATTCGCTTAAATAAACAAATTCCCAGTTGTATGCAAGTTAAAAGCGAGAACAGATATTTTTCTCTCTCTAAAAGCTCCTGAATCATTGGAGGGGTAAAGTTTTATTTTAAGGATGCAGTTGGTGAACGGTGCCTCATATTGACCAGAAAGGGAGTAACATTCAAGGTAGGGGAACTTAAAACCGATATAGCTACCTTTAGGAATCTTGAGATAATTCTTGGGAGAGTAGAAGAGGAATGGGAAGAACCCTTGGGACCTACTCCAATGCCGTCCATAACATCTCTTAGAAGGTGGGATTATAAGCTTCTAAACAGATATAGGCCCCTCTATCTTCCGTTCTGTGACCTCTGCTGTCTATGTACTTTCGGAAAATGCGATCTCACGAAGGATAAGAAAGGCGCCTGTGGGATAAAATTAGATGCTCAACAGTCTAGGATAGTACTACTTGCCTGCTGTATAGGGGCCGCAACTCACACTGGCCATGCGAGAGAGATCGTAGAATTTTTAGTGGAGAGATATGGAAGGGACTTCCCATTAGATTTAGGAGATCAAGTGGCCTTGGAGGCTCCAAACATGAGATTGGTAACAGGGATAAAGCCAAAGACAATAGGAGATCTTGAGGAGGTCTTGGACTACGTTGAGGAGCAAATCACACATCTTCTTGCATCAACCCATACAGGGCAGGAGGGAGATAACATCGACTTTGAATCCAAGGTCTTTCACGCGGGAATGTTGGATCATGTTGCCATGGAAGTAGCAGATATAGCTCAGATTGCTGCTTTCAATTTTCCAAAGGGAGATCCAAATGCTCCTCTTGCTCCGTTGGGATTAGGTGTCGTTGACCTGAAAAAGCCCGTAATACTTGTTATTGGTCACAATGTCATCCCATCAGTTTACATCGTTAACTATCTTAATGAGACGGGCCTCAAAGATGAAGTTGAGGTCTGTGGACTCTGTTGCACGGCTCACGACATAACAAGATATAGCGACCAAGCAAAGATCATAGGTCCAATATCTTGGGAACTTCGCTTCATAAGAACAGGAGTTCCGGATGTCATAGTGGTTGATGAACAATGCATTAGAACGGATGTCCTTGATGAAGCAGCAAAGATAAATGCACCTTTGATAGCGGCAAGCGAGAAAGCATGCAGAGGACTACCTGATAGATCAAACGACCCCGTCGATGAGATAGTTGAGGACCTGGTCTCAGGGAGACAGAAAGGTGTTCTAATACTTGACATGGATAAGGTCGGAGAAGTAGCTGCTAAGGTAGCCATCAGGCTTGCTCCAGAAAGGAAAAAGTTCAAGGGCCTTCCAAGTGTAGAAGAAGTAATTGAGGAGGCCAAAAAGTGTCGCAATTGTGGCTTCTGTCAAAAGGCGTGTCCAAATTCCCTGCCTATACCTGAGGCTATGACTAGCGCTAAGGAAGGAGATCTTTCTAAACTAGCTGAGCTATATGATTTTTGCATAGCCTGTGGAAGGTGTGAGTCAGCATGTCCATCTGAGCTTAACATTATTACAATGATGGTTAAATCCTCCGAGAGAAAGGTGAAGAGTGAGATCTTTAACGTGAGGGTTGGAAGGGGTCCGATACAAGATACTGAGATCAGGGATGTCGGAAGATCGATAGTTCTTGGGGAGATACCAGGAATCATAGCCTTCGTTGGATGTGCTAACTATGCGGATGGGGGATATGAACTAGTAGAGATGGCAGAAGAATTCCTAAAGAGAAAATACATAGTAGTGGTCTCAGGTTGTGCTGCTATGACTATAGGAATGTACAAGAACGATGAAGGAAAGACCTTGTACGAGCTTTATCCAGGGAATTTCGATGCCGGATGTCTTATTAACGTTGGTTCATGTGTCTCAAATGCCCATATATCCGGAGCTGCAATTAAAATAGCCAACATATTTGCTAAAAGGCCACTTAGAGCTAATTACATGGAGATAGCGGATTACATACTTAACAGAGTTGGAGCAGTAGGGATCGCGTGGGGAGCCATGTCTCAGAAGGCTGCATCGATAGCATCTGGTTTCTGGAGGCTGGGAGTTCCTGTAATTGTTGGACCTCATGGGGCAAAGTATAGAAGGATGCTTCTAGGGAGAAAAGAAAGGGAGGAAGACTGGTATGTTTACGATGCAAGGACTGGGAAGCGAGTCTATGTTGGTCCGGTTCCTGAACACCTTTTCTATGCAGCTGAGACTAAGGAGGAGGCCATGGTTATGGCTGCAAAGCTCTGCATGAGAGCAAATGACACTACCAAGGGTAGAGCAATAAAGCTAACGCATTATATCGACTTATATAAGAGATTTTACGGCAAAATGCCCGATGACATTCATCTATTCGTGAGAAGGCCTGCAGACATTCCTATAACTATGAAAGATGAAATTCTCGCTGAATTAGAGAAGAAAGGATGGAAGGAAACTGAGATACCCGATCCTACTTTAATAGAAGAGCTTGTAAGGGTGAAGGAAGAATGATGAAGTTCGAACCATTTCAGACAGCTGAAATCCCCGGGCCTCTTAAGGCCATTCCTGTAGAAAGGCCCCAAACAGTTGCTGGTATAATAAAGAATGCTAAAAGGCCCATAGTAATTATGGGATCGAAGACTTTCGACATAGCTCCTGAAAAGACGTTAAAGGATATTCTTGAGATATCCAAAGAAGTAGGGGCTGAGGTTGTGGTAACGGGAGGGATAAACAGAAAATTTGAGGAAATAGGAATGGAGGAGTTTAAATCAATGGCGGCGATGGAGTTAGCTGATAGACTTAGAGACCCAGAATGGAAGGGATTTGATGGTAAGGGAAACTATGATCTAGCAATCTTCGTTGGCTTCCGCTACTATTACAGTTGGCTGATACTTTCCGGACTAAAGCACTTCTCCCCAGAGGGTTTCAAGACGCTAAGTATTGATCCCTACTACCAACCCCATGCAACTTTCTCTCTCTACAACATGAAGATTGATGCGTGGGCTAATTACATCTCCTCAATTAAGGAGTCTTTGAAGGGAAAGGGGTGAAATTCTATGTCAATGTTTGAAGATATACCTGTTGATGTTGGAGTGGTATACGAAGGGGAGAGGATAAGAAAGGCCCAAATGTACGTCGAGCTGGGGGGTCCAAAAGTAAAGCATAAGTTCGAACTGGTTAGAGCAAAGAGTTTAGATGAGGTTGAAGATGGGAAAATAACTGTAATAGGCCCAGATCTTAATGAACTAGAGGAAGGAGGAAGATATCCCTTCGGTATATACATAGAGGTTGCTGGGAAACAAATAGAGAAGGATTTAGAGGGAGTAATAGAGCGTAGGATTCATGAGTATACGAATTACATAGAAGGAGTCATGCATCTAAACCAGAGATATGACATATGGATAAGAATCAGCAAAAGTTCATATAAGAAGGGACTTACGTCCTTTAAGATAATTGGAAAGGTTTTGGAAAGGCTATTCAAAAGCGAACTACCTATAATCGAGAAGATGCAGATAACCTTCATAACAGATCCAGAAGAGGTTGAGAAGAGATACAAGGAGGCACTTGAGATCTACGAGGCTAGAGATGCAAGGGCAAGAGGACTTAAGGATGAAGAGGTCGACATGTTTTACGGTTGTTCTCTTTGCCAGTCCTTCGCCCCAACCCATGTTTGCGTCATAACTCCCCAAAGATATTCAAATTGTGGAGCGATAAGCTGGTTTGATGCCAGAGCTTCAGCGAGAGTCGATCCAAAAGGACCTCTCTTTCCTATGGAAAAAGGAGAGTGCTTGGATCCCATCAAAGGAGAGTACACTGGAGTTAATGAAGCTGTGAAGAAGAAATCCCTTGGAGCAATTAAAAGAGTCTGGCTTTATACTGCCTTCGGGTATCCACACACATCCTGCGGGTGCTTTGAGGCTGCAGCTTTCTATATACCTGAAGTTGATGGTTTTGGAATTGTTCATAGGGGATTTAGAGGTGAAACCGTAAACGGATTGAAGTTCACGACAATAGCTGACTCTACAGCAGGTGGTAGGCAGGTTGATGGGTTCCATGGAATTTCCATAGAGTATATGCGTTCTCCAAAGTTCTTACAGGCAGACGGAGGGTGGGAAAGAGTTGTTTGGGTTCCCTCCGAGGTCCTAGAAAGAGTGAAGGACTTCGTCCCCTCCCATCTAATTGGGAAAATAGCCACAGAAAAGGATGCCACGAACGTAGAGGAACTGAAAGAATTCCTCAAGGAGAGAAATCACCCCGTAGTTGAAAGATGGAAGGAGATGGAAGAGCTTGCAGCGGAAGCTGTTGAAGGAGCTCCAGAAATTGGGGAGCTCATGGAGTTGCCAGCCGGAGCTGGAGGTTTTCGGATAACGTTGAAAAATGTGAAGATAGTAGCCAAGAAGGCTGTAATAAGGAAGGTGTCAAAACATGGAAAAGGAGAGAAGTCCTAAGCTTGAAGATTTATTGGCCGATCTATTAGGTAAAGAATTAGCAAGGGCCCTAAGTCAACTTGGAGAAGTGGAAATAGAGCTACAAGATGTACAAATAATGGCCGAAAAACTCATTTTGACAATTCAACCTAGTGCTCTTCTTAGAAAAGAG
This sequence comes from uncultured Nitrososphaerota archaeon, assembly GCA_964480775.1. GTDB lineage: Archaea > Korarchaeota > Korarchaeia > Korarchaeales > Korarchaeaceae > QMVU01. Next base: position 30,697 of record CAYZRF010000017.1, on the reverse strand, counting down.
ACCGTGCCGATCCTTGAGAAGCCAAAAGAACTCATAATGAGTAGATTCGAGCCTCCAAAGGAGGAATGGATTGGAAAAGTCGTAGAAGTAAAGATTGGAGCTACTCCAAGCGAGGGTGGAACAAGAGACAAAACGGTAATCATAGGAGGTGAGTCCGCACCTGCTTTTCATCTCTTTATGGAAACCCCGCCCCATCCACCAATTGTTGCTATGGATGTCTTTGATATGGAAATAAGCCTTCCAAAGGCGATAAAAGAGTATTATGGGGATGTTATGAGTGATCCAGTGGAGTGGGCTAGGTTTAACGTCGAAAAATATAAGGCGGATATGATAAACTTCCACCTGATCAGTACTGATCCCTTGTTAAAAGACACGTCTCCAGAACAGGCTGCCAAGATGGTTGAAGAAGTTCTTCAAGCAGTTAAAGTGCCAATATGCGTTGGAGGTTCAGGAGATCCAGCAAAGGACCAAAAAGTTTTCGAGAAAGTGGCAGAGGTCGCGCAGGGAGAGAGGATATTGATAAATGATGTAACATTGGACATGGACGTCCCTAAGATGGGAGAACTTACGAAAAAATATGGTCATGCAATCATAGCTTTCACCTCAATGGATCTTAACCAAGCAAGGGAACTAAACAGGAAGCTCTACGACTATCTGGGAAAGGAAAGCATAGTGATGGACACTACAACGGCTGCCGTAGGTTATGGAATAGATTATGCCTTTACAATAATGGAAAGAGCCCGCCTGGCTGCTCTCATGGGTGATGAAGAGCTTCAGCACCCAATGGCAGCGGCTGCTTCAAATGCTTGGGCTGCTAGAGAAGCTTGGATAAAGCTGCCGCCAGAATGGGGTCCGAAATCTTTGAGAGGACCAATATGGGAAGCCTTCACGGCCCTAACTTTGCTGTTCGCTGGCGTAGACTATTTCATGATGATACATCCGCTTGCTGTTGAGCTAACAAGAAACATGATAAATGGCCTTATTCGTGGGAGAAAAGAGCTGCCTGAAGATCTTTATGAATGGATAGAAAGGGAGGCATGAAAGATGGCGACAACAATAAGTCCAACAGATGTTTACAAGTATTTACCTAGGACCAACTGTGGTGAATGTGGAGAGAGCACCTGTATGGCCTTTGCAGTAAAGTTAGTAAACAGAGAAGCTTTCCTCGATCAATGTCCTCCTTTACTCACTGATGAGCACAAAGAGAATTACAGGAAACTTTGGGAAATGCTAAAACCTCCAATTAAGGAGGTTAAGATAGGACCTGACGACAGAGCAGTTAAGATAGGTGGAGAATATGTCATGTTTAGACATGAGCTAACCTACGTTAACCCACCTCCCGTAGCAATAGATGTCACTGACACAATGGATGAAGCCCTTCTAGTTGATAGGGTAAAGAAGATTGAGGAACTTATCTATTACTACATAGGAAGGAATATACACCTCAATCTCATAGCAGTAAGATCCGTTAGCAGGGACCCAGAGACCTTCAGGAAAGCAGTTAGGAAAGTTAAGGAAAATACCAGTTTCCCCTTGATCCTTTGCTCACTTGATCCGAAAGTAATGGAAGCTGGGCTTGAAGAACTTGAAGGTGAAAGGCCCTTAATCTATGCAGCTACTAAAGATAACTGGGCTGATATGGGTGATCTAGCTCTCAAATATGGATGTCCTCTTGCTGTCTATGCGCCAGGAGATCTTGACCTTCTATTGTCTCTAACGACAACCCTAAGGAAGTTCGGTATCGAAGATCTTGCCCTCGATCCTGGGTCCTTCCCGGGGGATCTTTTGCATAAAACCGTTACTAATTTCACGATGTTAAGGTGGAAGGGTATCAAAGAAGAGGATGAGGGAGTAGGATATCCGCTCATAGGCTCAGCTATATCCAGTTGGTTCTACATAGAAGGAGATGAAGAGACGAAGACATGGTGGGAGGCAATAACTGCGGCTACACTCGTTATGAGGTATGCCGATCTAATAATGATGCACAGTCTCGCAGGATGGAACATACTTCCATTGTTAATACTTAGAGAGAACATTTACACAGATCCAAGAAAGCCTGTCTCTGTAGAACCAGGTCTTAGAACCATAGGCCAACCTAATGAAAATTCCCCAGTGATGGTCACCACAAACTTCGCCCTAACCTATTATACCGTCTTGTCAGACATAGAAGCAGCCAAGATAGATTGCTACCTCTTGGTCGTTGACACAGAAGGAATCTCGGTTCAAAGTGCAGTAGCTGGTAGAAAATTAACTGCTGAAACGGTTGCAGACGCCTTGAAAGAGTATGGGGTTGATAAGGTGGTGAAACATAGAAAATTAATCATACCCGGGCTTGCATCAAGGCTATCAGGAGAAATAGAGGAACTCAGTGGTTGGGAGGTCCTAGTGGGTCCTACCGATTCTTCAGGAATTCCCAAATTCTTGGATGAAAAATGGAAGAAAGCAGAAACAGCTTGAACCCCATACATCTTTATAACTACAAGGATTGCGATGAGCACTAAATATAACTAATGTTATTTTTTTCTATACCTGCCCAATCTTCCTTCTTTTTACAGGATAGGGATAAGATCAAATTATTCTTTAAGGAAGCATACAAGCTAGCTATGAGCGCTTAACTAAGTTTAAATTCAAGTAAACTTCATCGCTTCTGTACAATAATCCATAACTCACCATTTAGGTGAACCTAATGACTAGAGAATTTACCATAGTCTTTCAGCCATACGGGAGGAGGGTATCTGCTAGCAAAGATACTAACTTATTGGAAGCAGCTAGATCGGCGGGAATAACTCTTAGAAGTGTATGTGGTGGCAAGGGCGGTTGTGGAAAATGTAAAATTATTGTACAGAAAGGTAGTGTTCAATTTAATTACGATCCAAAAGAGAAATTATTGACAGACGAAGAGTTAAAGCAAGGATACGTCCTAGCCTGTTTAACATTTCCGACATCTGATTGTGAGGTCTTTATTCCTCCAGAAACAAGACTTGAAGGTCAAAAAATTCAAATGGAAGCGAAAGTCCCTAAAGTTATTCCAGAGCCAGCCGTTAGGAAAGTCTTTGTGAAACCAACTCAACTAGCAGACAAAGCTGGTAATCAGCTTGAGAAAATATTGTATTTCGTAGGAATCGAGAGCTTTCCAAAACATGTGCAAGAGAAACTTAACGCAATGCCTAAATGTTGCCCAGAAGGAGCCACACTAATTATTAGAAGATATGGAGGGAAAGTCGAAGTATTAGGATTAGAGGAGGGCAATACAACAAATAGACTCTTTGGGCTAGCTGTTGACATAGGAACTACAAAAATAGTCGCCTACCTAGTTGACCTAACTACTGGGGAGATCCTTGGATATGAATCAGGATATAACAAGCAGCTAATGTATGGTGAAGACGTTGTATCTAGGATAGGATATACTATGGAAAAGGAAGACGGCACTAAAAAGATTCAGAAAGCGGCTGTTGATACGATAAATGAACTTATTTCTAAATTAACTTCGAAATACCAGGTTAAAAAAGAGGAGATAGTCGACGTTTGTGTTGCTGGAAATACAGTCATGACATACCTTTTCGCAGGGAAAGACGCGTCTCCCCTCTTAGACCCTGGAGCTAAGGTACCATCAGACCCTTTGTTTTTGGAAGCTAAGGAGATTGAACTTGAAGTTCATGAAGCAGCAAGGGTCTACTGTCTTCCTTGTGTAAGTAGATTCTTTGGAGGAGATGCTATAGGAGACATCCTTGTATCTGGAATGCATAAATCTCCTAAAATATCATTGCTCGTGGATATCGGAACAAACGTGGAGGCTGTTCTAGGCTGCGAATCATGGTTCGTAACCACTACCGCTGCTGCTGGTCCTGCCTTTGAGGGTTGGGGAATCAGGTTTGGAACTAGAGCGATTGAAGGAGCGATAGATCACGTTAAAATAGATCCTGTTACACTGAAGGCAGAATATCGTGTAATAGGAGATGTAAAACCTAAGGGAATATGTGGTTCGGGATTAATTGATTTACTATCCGAGATGTTCCGAAATGGAATAGTTGACAGCCTTGGTAAGATAAATGCTGAGTTAAAGACGCCATTAATAAGGCAGGGAATTGATGGATATGAATACGTAGTTGTTCCAGCCGAAAAGACTGCGATTGGTAAGGACATTGTGATAACTGAGAAAGACATAGCAAATTTAATCGACTCCAAGGCTGCAGCGTGCTCTGCTATCGGAGTTTTATTGAAAAAGATGAGATTAAGCGTTCAGGACATAGAACAGATGTTTATTTGTGGAGCTTTTGGAAATTACCTGGACTTAAATAGCGCTATTGCCATAGGTTTAATACCGGAGCTTCCCAAGGCTAGGATAACTTACCTGGGAAATGGTTCTGTAGCTGGAGCTTATCTTACCCTCGTTTCGGTGAAATACAGGTATGAGGCAGAGGAGGTAGTTAGGCTTACAACGTACTTTGATCTTCTTAAAGATCCAGACTTCATGGATGAGTATACTGCTGCTTACTTTCTTCCTGGGAAAAAGGACCTGTTCCCAACTTGGTGGGAAGCCAGCAGAAAAATTAGGAGAAGTTGATTTGCTATGCTAAAATGGAACTTCGGATGTTAGTAGAGTTTATAGCTCTCTTAGAAATCCAAATCATTTGAGGATGTCGAAACGTTTTAAGAGGGTTCTAGGGGCTGAAAAATGAGCTTTGTTATTTCCATTTCTGGCAAGGGAGGAACGGGTAAGACCACCTTAGCTGGCTTGCTACTTAGAACTTTATTAGATAATAACAAAAACGACTCCATCCTTATGGTTGATGCAGATCCAGCATCAAACCTGCAAGAGGTCTTAGGGGTTAAAGCTGAGAAAAACGTTGGAATTGTGGCAGATGAACTCAAAAAAAAGATAGAAAGAGGAGAACTTCCGCTAGGAGTATCTAAAGCGGACTTGCTTGAGGCATGGGTTTATGAAACTCTAGTAGAACTCCCAGAATTTGACCTCTTGGTTATGGGTAGGAGTGAAGGGGAGGGATGTTATTGCTATGTGAACAGCGTTCTCACGAGGATACTTGATGCCATCACGAAGAATTATGACATAACAATTATGGATATGGAAGCAGGACTCGAGCATCTAAGCAGGAGAACAGACAGAGATGTAGACGTAATGTTGATCGTTACAGATCCCTCATCAATGGGCTTTAAGACAGCAGAAAGGATAAAGGAACTTGCTCATGAGGTTCACATAAATGTGGGAAAAATATATCTTGTGGGAAATAGATTTCCAGAAGAGCTTGTTAGCTTACTTGAAGAGAAAGCTAAGAGTATGGGTGTTGGATTCGCTGGTTTCATTCCCTCAGATCCAAATGTCACAAGGTTCAACATAGAAGGTAGGTCTCTTCTTGAACTCCCGAGCAATTCACCAGCCTTAAAAGCAGCTGAGAAAATCGCCAAGAAGATAGGATTATTGAATTAAAGCTTCTTCGTTCTCATAATAATAGCTACTCGAAGCTAGGCGGTTCTCTTCCTTCAAGGAGATTACATAAAAACTATTGATACTCTCCAATTAAAGGAAGTCTTAAATTGTTAACGCTCTGAGCTTTTGCCCTGATGGAACTCAAATCAGTCGGTAGGATCATAGAGTCTGGATTGTGCGCCTTTTGTGGTGCATGTATAGCTGTATGTCCTAAAGAGGCAGTCACTATAGACGGCGACGAGCCCATCTTTGATTTAGAGAAGTGCATTGAGTGTAAGCTCTGTACTTTTGTGTGTCCTGTAATCAATCGAGGAGTCGAAGAGACCCCCGTTTTAGCATCATATACAGGAAGAACTCTCTTAGATGGTGTAGCTAAATTTGCTCAGGATGGCGGAGTTGTTACTACTTTACTCATTCAAGCCCTAAGGGATGGTATTATTGAGGCTGCGACCGTATGTCAGCTCAGCGACAAAGAACCTTTGAGACCTAAACCCTTCGTAGCTCTAACTGAGCAGGATTTAATTGCATCGGCTGGATCAAAGTACGTTTCGTGCCCAAGTCTTTCCTCCCTAAGGGATATCGTTGACAAGCATCAGTCGATAGCAGTTGTAGGAGTTCCTTGCCAAGTAAGAGCAATTCAATTCATGAGAAAGAGGGCACCACGATACGCGAAACACATTAAATTAGTTATCGGACTATTTTGCACGGAGAGCTATCCTTACACAAAGTTCTGTGAGATGTTAAAGAGTAAAATGGGTGTGGATCCTTCATCTGTCATTAGATCTGAAATAAAGCACGGGAAGTTCTCAGTTAAACTTAGTAATGGAGAAGTCCACGGTATTCGAATTAAGGAAACGAAAGAATATGCTAGAAGATCTTGTTCTTTCTGCGGAGACTTTGCAGCTGAATCTGCGGATCTGTCAGTAGGAAGTATAGGGTCTGAAGAAGGATGGTCGACGATTTTTGCAAGGAGTCAAGAAGCTAAAGATCTTGTAGATAGAGCAATCTCTTCCAATCTTTTAGAGGTAAAGAAACTAAGCGAGGATTCCAGATCATTCGTGCTCAAGTTTGTTTCTATGAAAAAGAAGAGGTTAGGGAAAGAACTCCCCTTGTGATGTTGGAAATTGTAGCTAAAAACATCAACGATATTGTTAATTAAGCATGAATGCTCGTTTCGCTCATTATAGATGAAAAGCTCATATCTTCGGTGCTCCAGAGTGCTTTCTTTGAAGAGATTATTCTTTGAATCTTGGTATGATCTCCTTGCTTATGGTATCAATGGCTTTGTGAACCTTCGGACCTATCGGTGAACCCATGACGAATTGGGTTACTCCAAGTTTGAACATCTCCGCTATCTTCTCTGAGCATTCTTCTGGAGTTCCACAGATCGAGAAGGCCTCCATCATTTCATTTGTCACGCTTGAGAACGCTTCATCCCATTTTCCCTCATTAAGGGCATTCTTGAGCTTCGTTGCTTTCTCCAGAGATATTCCGTGTTTTTCTAATATGGGTGGAGGACATCCCGCTACTATGAAGGCAACCACGGGGAGAGCGGCTTTTCTGGCTTTTTCTCTGTCTTTATGGGTTGAAAATGATGTGTAAACAACCACATCAAAATTGCTAAGGTCTCTTCCCGCCTTCTCTGCTCCTTTCTTTAGATGGACCATGGCTTCCTTAACGTCGTCAGGGTGTGAAGCGTTAATTAGAACGCCGTCTCCTATCTTGGCTGCTAACTTAAGCATCATTGGCCCTTGAGCACCAACGTATATCGGTATTTTTCCAGCAGGTTTGAAAGCCAGCTTAGCCTTTTGTATCTTGAAGATCTTGCCTTCGTAATTCTTGACTTTTTCCCCTGAAAGCAGGGTTCTTGAAATTTCTACGCATTCTCTTACTGCTCTCACTGGCAGACTTGTCTCAACACCAAGGAAACCAAGAGTGGTTTTATCTCCAGCTCCAATTCCAAGTATTACCCTGTTTGGAGCCATCTCGCTTAGAGAAGCTATGTTTTGAGCTGTTACTACAGGGTTAACTAAGTAAGGATTTGTAACACCCACTCCCATCGTTATCTTCTCTGTGTAAAGCGCTATGGCTGCCATTGTTGTATACGGATTCCTGTTCATGAAATGATCAGTTATCCATGTGTTATCAAATCCGCCCTTTTCGGCCTGAGCTACATAAAAGACTGTTCTCCAGAACGGTTCCTGCGGAATAAACTCGACACCAAACTTGACCATAGTCTCCACCCCTTTACCCCTTAATACGTTCTGCAAGCTCATTTAGACCATTTTTGGCTAAGATTTCTGCCGTTTTTCCTGAATCTAATGCCTTGCATATTTCGATTAGAGTTCCTAGGCCTTCATCAGACTCCAAAAGATCATATTTCCAATATAACAACATGAGTTTCACTTGTTCAATTGGAGCTCCAGCACATGCCTTGGCTTTTAAGGTAAGAAGATAGCCGAGCAAGTCCCATTTTAGTGAGGACCTCTGTTCTTGCCCCAGATTTACTAAAAATCGCTTTAATTCCGGATCTAAGGACTTAAGCTTTTCCATTTCCCTTTAGTTTCGCTTGTATTGAATAATTTAAGATTTTTTATGTATTCAAGGCCCTTTATAAGCACCAAAGGGCGTGGGAATACCCCAAAGCTTTCTCATCCTTGACCTAACACGATCAAGAAGGTTTATCAATTCACATAGCGATTGAAGGGAGATGTGTGAATTTACTGTAATTCTGACTGAAAAAGATGGAGAAGAAAAGATTGCTGAGGATATTGTAAGGACATCATATCAAAATGGAGAACTAGTTCTCATGGACATACTGGGAGATCGAATCCCAGTTGGTGGAGCTTTAATTAAGGAAATAAATGTAGATTCTGAGGTTTTGAGGGTACAACGGCATGAAATCCTAAGGAGCTTCATCAAGTTCTTAGAAACATATGAAAGATGTAAAATGAGAGGAGTTTACGATGATGAGCTAGAAAGGACCTGGGAACGTGTAAAAAGCACAGGAGACTCTATGATAAAGGAATTTGGCTAAGTCAAATGATGACGAAATGGGCCAATGGATAAAGAGCGCTTAGCTTTAAAGGATCTGTGAATCTTATTATTGTGAATTAGTTTGCTCCGTATAGGCGATATTTTGGTGGATAATGGCGAACTCATATGAAATTGCGAAAATTCAAAGCAATAGCCATCAAAACGAGTTACTGGAGGCCAAATACGAGCTATATAGATGACATAATCAAAAGGGCAGGCCCTAAGTTAAGAGACGGAGACATCCTTGTAATATCTGAAAAAGCTATTTCTGTGGCTTTAGGAAACATAGTTGACGAAAGCAAGGTAAAACCTGGAATATTAGCATATTTTTTGGCTTTATTTTGGATGAAGATCGTGTGGGGTCTTTTCTTAGGTCCTATTCTAAGGATGAAGAGAGAGAACATCAATAGATTCAGGAACTATCCTATTCCAGAGGGTGCTCAACACAAGCAAGTTTGCATTGACGAGGTCGGCCTGTTCTCTGCGCTAAGACACGGATCGGAAGGAGGTATCGATGGGTCCAACGTTGCCTATTCCTTCGTTGCTTTACCTCTAATGCAGGCAGAACAGGTGGCTGAGGACATAAAGAAGCAAATCTTGAAGAAAACCGGTAAAAATGTGGCCGTCATGATAGTCGACAGCGATAAGACCTATTCTTTCAAATCCTACCACATAGCACCAAGAAAAAGCTTTGTCAAGGGAATTAGAGATCTAGGTCCTATAGCCTATTTTATAGGAAGGATCCTTCACTTAAAGCGTAGATCAACTCCTATAGCCGTTTGTGGACTGCAAGCCGATGTTGAAGAGATCTTGGATATGGCTGAAAGAGCAGATAGGGTAAGGGGCCACGGAGCCGGACCAACCGTATGGGACATGGCAAATAAGTTCGGTACATCTCTTACTGGAGTGAGCTGGAATATGTTAGAGAAGGTAGAACACCGCCCTCTAGTTATATTAAGAAGAAGGAAGAGTGATCAGAATAGAACGAAAAACATTTCGCATAATTCACATTAGAAAGGTGTTGGGCACAAATGAAAAACTATGGTTTCGTTTTACTGATCTTAGGCTTGGTAGGCTGGATTATAAGCTACATTCACAGGATGATGGTACCTCCTTTGTTGCCAATGATAATGGACGATTTGAGGATAAGCAATACTCAGGCGGGTCTACTGATGTCGGGGTTTATGATAAGCTATGCAATAGCCCAGATACCAGCTGGCTATCTTAGCGATAAGTATGGATCTCGAAAAGTTGTCTCCTTAGGAATTGCTGTTTTTTCTGCTGCTACACTCCTTATAGGGTTTTCAAGAAGTTTTGTACAATTCCTTGTTTTGAGGATATTATTCGGTTTATTTGCTGGTACTTACTTTCCCCCCATTACGTCCGCAATCTCAGCAGCCTTTCCAACAGATAAGAGAGGAAAAGCGATAGGAGTTCTTATGTCTGGAACGTCAATAGGGACGGCTATAGCTCCAGTAATATCCGTTCCCATAGCTCTACTTGGAGGATGGAGGTTTGCTTTCATAGGGCTATCATTGCCTGGATTTCTTGTAGCTATCGCCTTCTTTTTGACCTTGCAAGAGGATTTGCATAAAGTTAAAGAAGACAAGGTCAAGGAGGGATTTATCTCCTTAAAGTTCATCATAGCTTGCCTTGTCCCCTTCTTAGGAATGACGACTGTCATGGGCTTCTCTACATTTCTGCCTTTATTTTTGGTGAATGAAAGAGGGCTTTCCATTGAAATTGCGGCAGTCTTCTCAAGTGTGATTCCAGCTGTTGGCTTTCTCGGAAATCTATTTGGAGGCGTCGTTGCTGATAAGTTCGATAAAGGGCTTTTAGTATCTATTACAAACCTTGTTTCAGCTCTCTTTATGATTTCAACTTATTTCTTTTCAAACAAAACGATACTGCTCTTCCTGCTTCTTTTTGGATTTGTTAACTCGTTGGTACCTGCTCCTATAATTTCTTTAATCTCACAGATAGTTCCGGAGAAGAGAAGGGCTTCCGCCTTAGCATTTCAGAACACAGGTACCTTCATTGGTGCATCTTTTGGAACGGGTTTTGGAGGATTTCTCCTTGACAGAGCGGGTTATAGAGCATTGTTTATTTTTCTAGCTCTTAATTTAGTGATTAGTGGCATTCTATCAATCTTTCTTAAAGAGAAAAAGTAAGATATGGGCAGAATATATCCTGCCCTCACGTCAGAGTTATTCTGGCTTTGATGGTTTTTCAATCAGAGCTCTCTTGAATAAGATGGTTCCATCGTCATAGTGCGGTTTTCTAAGCACTTTATCACCGCATTTTTCCATTTCTCGTGCCTCAGAAGCAAGTTTGGCTGCTGTTGCCATCATCTCATGAGCTGCAGAGCATAACAGGGTGTATTTCTCCCAATCTTTCTCCTTGAAACATGCAGCTACCGTGACATCAGCTACGTTTTTGGCGATTTCAAAGGCAGCAAAGGCCTTTGATGCCGCATATGGGTTGGAAAATCCAGCTGCTTTTACAGCTTTCTTTCCTTTCACTACAATTTGAGGAAGTTCGGGCTTTTTACCTTCTTTAAAAGCTTTAATGACATTATCTATGGATTCAAACAGGATATTATAGACTCCTGTTATGGATAGAACTTTAATCAAGTCAGCATTGAATAAAGCCATTTCTATGGGATCTAAGAACTCCCTTCTAGCCCCTAACATAGCGTCTGCCTCTACTATTATATATCCGATGCCTTTCTCCTCCAGGTCAGGAATTATTTTCTTTGCTGGGAGATCCGAAACTACAATGACAGGAACCTTTGATGATATTATCTCCCTAGCCTTTGTAGGGCCTGGTAAGGCAGCGTTTGGACTTGTTATAACTACAAAATCTGGTTGGAATTCTAGGAGCTTTTTGCTAACTTCCTCTGCTTCTTCTGGACTCATCTTTGCACCAGATCCTAAGACTCTTACTATAATGTCCTCTCTTTCTGCTCTCTCATCAAGTAAGAACTCAATTAAAGGCGCACAACCTATGTTCCCCAGCTTGACAAAACCTACTTTCACGACCAAGGGACATCCCTTAGTTGCAAGGTGTGGTAAAAGATTAATACGTTTCTGACAATGCCTAGAATTTGTTTGGATGCCGATTTTCTAATCTTCTTTTTACTGTGATTTAGTGTATATGTAAGGCAATGAAGATCTTATTAAAATCAACACAAAAAATGAAATTTTGGCAAGTTATTTTCGTCACACCTTGGACAATCATTCCAATAAAGCTTGGCTCCTTATTTTCTTTTAGAATTGTGACATAGCGACGTAATAGTTAAATGAAAGTATAGCGCACTAAGTCTCTCGAAGCAGGCGATTGTAAAAATTTTATACAATATCTTGGGGGAGATTTCTTGAGAACGCTTAGAGAACTTAAGGTGGGTCGTTATCCGCCGGCTATAGTGGTTAAGCCAGAAGATAGCTTGCTAAAAGTCATGTTAGAAATGAATAAGAAGAAAGTAAGGCATGCAATTGTTGCAAATCAAGAAGGGAAGCTTGAAGGAGTGGTATCTGCCAAGTACCTAATAGACTTTATGGGGGGAGGAGAAAGGTTCAACAAAGTTGTCGAGGAGTACAATTCGGATCTATATACGGCTTTAGAGAAAGAGACAGCTTATTCGATAATGTTTCCATATCCTTGGTGCTCATTAGATGATTCCTTGGTTGAAGTGGTAGACTTAATGATGGAGAGAGATATAGGCGCTCTTCCCGTGTTAGACGAGAATGGAAGGGTTGTAGGAGTAATATCCGAGAAGCATCTAATGGCCCTCTTTTCTGATGTAGAAACTCATGTAAGAGTGGGAGAAATCATGACTCCCTGCTTGATAACGCTTCCTCCCCAAGCCTCTGTCATAGAAGGACAAAAAGTGATGATCTCCAATGATATAAGAAGATTAGTTCTAAGGACATCAACGGGTCTTAAAGGAATCTTGACCATAATGGACCTGATATCCTTTTACTCCAGCGAGAAGACGCTTGGAATGCTTAAGGAAAAAAGACTGAAAGAAGTGCACGCAACTCCGCTCCAAGCTTTAAATCCCAGGAAGATAGTAACTGTCGATCCTCTTGAGGATATAGGAAAAGCGATCTCCCTGATGCGGAAGCACGGAATTGGCCACTTAATAGTAGGAAAAGGACAGGGCATAATAACGGAGAGAGATTTCCTCCTAAAACTACCAAAGGTTATAGGGGTCGAAGTGTTTGTAGACGATGTAAGGAAGCTTATTTCCGCAGGAAGGATATTCTTCTACTGAAATTGCACAACACGTGGCGTAATAAGGATTAAGATCTTCTAAGAGAAAAGATAGCATAAATAGGACCACTTTATAGCATTATTTATATGCAAAAAGCTCAAGAGATCCCACATCGACGAAGTTTCCTTCTATGAAAAGCTTCAATTCCCTAATAATTTTAAACAACCAAAAATAGGGGGGAATAGCTGTCAAATGAAGGAAGTAGCTGTAATTGGGGTTGGACAAACTAAGTTTGGAAAAAGGAGAGATGCTAGCCTCTCCGAACTATCCGTAGATGCTCTGAAGAGTGCTATTAAGAACGCTGGCGTGAATAAAAAAGAGATAAAATTTCTTTCCGTGGGAAACTTTGGGCTGAGTTCCGAGGACATCACTCCTGCAGTACTAGTGGCTGAACAGTCAGGACTACAAGGAATTGCAACCATGAGGTGCGAAGCGGCATGTGCAAGTGGAAGCGCCGCTTTCTATGCAGCTTGGTTTGCTGTCTCATCAGGAATGTTTGATGTAGCAGTAGCCCTTGGAGTAGAAAAGATGACAGAGGTAGAAACTCCTACCATGATAGAGATCTTAGGAAGAGCAGGATCCTACTTCTGGGAATTTCATGAGTTTGGGGTTACCTTCCCTGCTTACTATGCCCTCTATGCCACGGCCCACATGAAAAAGTATGGAACTACTGAAGAAGATCTAGCACTTGTTGCTGTCAAAAACCACAAGTATGGTGCTAGGAACCCCCTTGCTCAGTTCCAAAAAGAGATAACAGTCGAGGATGTACTTTCTTCTAGAATGATCGCTTGGCCGCTTAAGCTTTATGACTGTTGTCCGATAAGCGATGGGGCTGCGGCGGTGGTTTTAGCATCAAAGGACAAGGTAAAAGAGATAGGAGTAGATACCCCTGTTTGGATAAAAGGTATAGGAGTATCTTCGGATACTTCAACAATGGTAAACAGAACTAATTTCATTGGGCTTCAATCTAGTATGGAAGCAGCTCAAATGGCTTACAGGATGGCGAAAGTAGAAGCTAAAGAGATAGAGGTAGCGGAAGTTCATGACTGCTTTACCATAGCAGAAATCCTTGCTTATGAGGATTTGGGGTTTTGCAAAAAGGGCGAAGGCGCGAAATTGATAAGAGAGGGAGAAACCGAAATTGGTGGTAGAATCCCTGTGAACATCGATGGAGGACTGAAGGCAAAAGGACATCCTTTGGGAGCTACTGGAATTTCAATGATAGTTGAACTCACAAAACAGTTGAGGGAAGAAGTGGAACCTAGTAGGCAGGTTCCCTTGAATAAATACATAGCCCTGGCTCATAATGTTGGAGGAACTGGGCAGTATTGTTTTGTGACTGTGTTGGGAAGGTGAAGTAGAGTGAGCGAGCCATTTATAACGTCAAAAACCTTGAGCTTGGTGTACAGGATCCCTATATCGAGAATTGAAAAGTTTTGGAACGGTCTAAAGGAAGGAAAGGTCTTAGCCACAAGATGTAAGAACTGTCAAACGTTAAGGTTTCCCCCTTCAACTACATGTCCTTCCTGCTTAAGTTCTGATGTAGAGTGGGTTGAATTAAGCGGTGAAGGCATAGTCGAAACTTATACTAGGATAATGGCGGCACCAGCTAGCTTTTCAGGTGAAGCTCCTTATACAGTAGTTGTTGCGAGAATGAAAGAAGGTGTCAAAGTTTTAGCTTGGTACGAAGGAGAGCACGTCTCAATTGGCATGAAAGTTAGGCTTTTAGCAAAAGAAGAACATGGTTCTTTGACCTATAGGTTTGTGCCTTGGGAAGAACAGGGTGGTTGAATGGGTAAGAAGGTGGAAACCGTAGCTGTTGTGGGAGCTGGAGTTATGGGTCATGGTATTGCCCAGCTTTGTGCCATGGCTGGACTAAAAGTATACATCGTCGACATAAGCGATGAAATACTTGATAAGGCCATGGAAAGAATAAAATGGAGCATTAATAAGCTCATGGAGAAAGGTAAAATAGGTAAAGAAGAAGCTGAGGCTTCTTTTTCCAGAATAAAGCCGACAACGAGCTATGAAGATCTAACCGATGTAGATCTAGCGATAGAGGCGGTTCCAGAGAAAATGAAACTCAAAACATTGGTATTTCAAAAACTTGATCAGGTAACTCCAAGGGAGGCTATCCTTACCTCAAATACATCAAGCCTTAGCATAACCGAGATTTCAAAAATTACCAGAAGACCTGATAAAGTCGCTGGAATGCACTTTTTCAACCCTCCTCAGATTATGGCTTTAGTTGAAGTGATAAAAGGGGATTATACAAGTGAAGAAACGCTTAGAAGAGTAATGGAGCTTGCAAAAGCTTTAGGAAAGACGCCGGTGCTTGTAAAGAAGGATTTCAGAGGTTTCATCGTGAACAGGATACTTGGTGCATTGTTTAACAAGGTGTTTTGGGACGTTCACCTAGGAAGAGCAAAGAAAGAGGAGATTGATGCTGCAGCTAAATATAGTGCTAGACTCCCAATGGGTCTGTTTGAGCTAGCCGATTACATAGGGCTAGATGTACTGGCAGAGATAATGAGAATCCTATCTGATGCTTACGGAGACAGGCTCAAGTACTGCCCTATCATAGATGAGCTGATTGCCCAAGGCAATTTAGGAAGGAAAACAGGCAGAGGTTTCTATGATTGGAGTGCAGGAAGACCAAACATACCAAAAGAGCTGGCAAAAGAGTATGATGCCTTAGAATTTCTTTCAGTTGCAGTGAATGAGGCCGCTTGGATAGTTATGGATGAGGTGGCTGAAACGAAAGACGTGGATACAGCGATGAAACTGGGGGCTGGTTGGCCCAAAGGGCCCTTAGAACTGGCAGATGAGTTAGGAATCGAGGAAGTTGTTAGTAAGCTTGAAGCTCTGTTCTCAGAGAGAGGAGAGGATATTTACAAGCCATGCCCTATTTTAAAGGATTATGTTAAGAGAGGTTGGGTGGGTAGAGAGGCAGGGAGAGGGTTCTATGTATACTAATTATGAGACGTTAAGGGTGGAGAAGGAGAAGGGGGTTCTCTGGGTTTATCTTAACAGACCAGATAAGCTGAACGTCTTCAACATGAAGATGTTAAAGGAGCTCTCAGATGTCATGGACAAGGTAGAAGAAGATAAGGAAGTAAAATGTGTTGTAATAACCGGCGAGGGAGAAAAGGCCTTTTGCGCTGGTGCTGACTTAGGATTGTTATCTAAGCTAGATTCTCAGGGGGCTCTGGAGCTATCCGAGATAGGGCAGAGATTGATGAAGAAAATTGAAAGTCTTCGTGTTCCTGTAATAGCAGCTATAAACGGCTATGCTCTAGGTGGTGGATTTGAACTCACCTTGGCCTGTGATTTCAGAATATCGGTCGAAAATGCTCAACTAGGAAACCCCGAAGTTAAATTGGGGATTATTCCTGGATGGGGAGCCACTCAAAGGCTGGCTAGGATCATAGGTTTGTCCAGAGCAATGGAATTTTTGATGTTTGGAGATAGAATCTCTGCTTCAGAAGCCTTGGACATGGGACTTGTCCACAAAGTTGTTCCTCAGGAGAAGCTTAGAGAGGAGGTCATGTCTCTAGCAGAAAGAATCGCTGAAGGACCTACAATAGCTCAAAGTCTTATAAAACGAGTCTTGATCTTCGGTTCTCAGGTTCCCATTGATGTAGGGTTAGAACTAGAGAAGCACGCTTTTAGCGCTGTTTTTTCAACCGAAGATGCAAAAGAGGGACTACAGGCTTTTCTTTCAAAGAGAAAGCCTGAGTTCAAGGGGAAATGAATCTATATCTTGGATAGGATTTCCTCCACAGGGCTGCTATTCAGATGGATTCCCAACCTCTCAGACTCTATACCAAAGGCCAGTCCCAGTAGCTGTGGGTAGTAAATTATTGGAATCCTCTTATCGACGCCCACCTGTCTGCTTATGGCCCCCTGTCTTTTATCGAACACGACATGACAAGCAGGACACACCGTTACCAAACCATCCACTTCTCTGGCTGCCAAAGCCTTTAGTTTAGTCCCAGCAAAGCTCATAGTCCCCTCTGGTTTCATTAGAAGCAGTCCTGCTCCGCAACAATCTAGTTTTTCTGGATAGTCGATAGCCTCAGCGCCGCTTGCTTCGATAAGTTCATCCAGTTTCCTCGGATCCTCTGGATCATCTGCTCTAAGCACCTTGCTTGGCCTAAGCAGATGACACCCTGGATGAGATGCTAATTTTAGACCTTTAAGCTCATTTTTTACGTGCTCTCTCAGTCTTTCAACGCCCAAGTCGTCATGCAAAACCTGGACAAGATGCTTCACCTTACACCTGCCTGTATACTCAAGCCCTTCAAGAGATAACGCCTCGTTAACCCACTTCTTTAGACTTTCGCTGTTCTCTAGGAAATTTTTTGCTTCGAGCAGGGATTCGAAGCACCCACTACAGAGACAAAGAACATCTAATCCCGTTCTTTCGGCAAGAGAAAGGTTTCTGGCTGCAAGGTATAGCCATAATCTTGTGTTCAAGCTGCGGATTGGACTACCACAACAGCTTTCTCCTTCTAGATCTACTAATTCAACGCCAAGCTCCCTCATGATTTCTCTAGTGGACATCTCATATGCATACTCCTCATTCGCTATCATACATCCCAGATAGAGAGCATATCTCGGACCATCGCTTCCCAATCGAAACCCTCCCATTACTCTTCGAAGGCAGCCATCAGAGCCTCCCTGAAAGCATCCATATCCTTAGGTCCCTTCAGAACTTTCAGGCCAAGATCTTCCCGCGTGTAAGTTTTCCTTAGCCTTCTCGAGAAGGCCTTCATAGGGGGATGAATGTATCCAATTTCCATGATCGAGTTGAGAACGGAGTTTAGGTCTTCGGGAACGCCAACTCCCCGGTCCGTGGCGATATTTCTTAGAGCTATTATGAGATCCGAAGGCGCTACTTCTTGAGGACACCTTTCCTTGCATTTAAGACAGAGAGCACACCTCCAGATCACATCAGAGTTGATAATCTCCTCTGCTAGTCCTTCCCTGACGGCACACACTATGTTGTGGGGATACATCTCCAAGAATTCTGCTGCTGGACAACCGCTGGTGCATTTCGTACATTCAAAGCAACTCTTTGGGTTTTGTTCTCCAATTTTCTTAGCTATTTCCTTCAGAATACTCCAGTCTGCTCTTTTTAGAGTCATCAGATCCAATAGGCTGCTAGACATACCGCTTGCCATCTGTCCCCTCCTGCCCTCAAAAGATTAAGGATTAACCATAAAAAGATCCAGTGTCAGTGATGAGTAACCAAGCAATAATACACAATGAGTAGAGGCCGATAGATATGGTTATAGGACCGGTAGCAGTTGTGGGAGGAGGAGTAGCTGGCATTGAGTCTTCCCTATGCCTCTCAAAACAAGGTGTGAGAGTTTACCTGCTTGAGAGAAACTTCAGCTTAGGAGGAAATGTTTCGCTTTTAAGCAAAGTGTTCCCGACGCTTGATCCAACATCAAGCATACTAGATGGGATGTTCAAGGAGCTAAGAAACTTAGAGAATATTCAGATAATGACAAATGTTGAAATTAAAGCTATAAAGAAGACTGAAGAGGGTTTTGAACTTCAAATCATTAAGAAGCCTAGGCATGTGGACATAAACAAGTGCATCTCATGCGGGAAGTGTTCTGAAGTATGCCCAGTCGAGTACAATAGAGAATATGAACTCGGTATAGGAAAAAGGAAGGCTATAGATTATCCTTCTGTGAGGCCCTTTCCGGAGGGATTTGCAATAGATGAAAGAGCATGTCTTCATTTCAAAGGAGAGGAATGTTATGCTTGCGTCGAGGCCTGCCCAAATGATGCAATAAACTTAGATGAAAGACCAGAAGAAACAAAAATCCAAGTTAAGGCTTTGATTTTAGCCACTGGGATGGAGTTATTTGACATTTCAAGGGTAAAGGAGCTGGGATATGGCCGATATAAGAACATAATTACGAGCTTGGAATTAGAAAGGATGCTAGATCCAGGAGGGCCAACTAAAGGAGAGGTGGTAAGACCATCTGATGGGAAGAGACCCAAATCAGTTGCCTTTGTCTTATGTGCTGGTTCAAGAGACAGACGATTTCTAAAGCACTGCTGCAGGATAGGATGCATGACAGCACTAAAACAAGCATACGAGATAAAGCAGTTATATAGGGAAGAGGTAGAGGTATACGTCTGTTACAACGACATAAGAGCTTCTGGAAGAATGCACGAGGAATTTTATCAGACCGCTAGAGACAGTGGCATCGTTATGCTCCACGGAATTCCTTCTGAGATAAGAGATAAAGAGGGAAAGTTAACCTTAAGGATCTTTGACGCAGGAACATGGAAGTTAGAGGAGTTAAATGTCGACCTCGTCATCTTGATTCCTGGAGTAACTGGTTCAAGCCATGCTAGGAATGTTGGAAACCAGCTGGGCGTTCAAATAAATGGAGATACTTTCTTTAAGGTTTTAGATCCTCTACGATCAGTTAATGAGACACAAATCGATGGTGTATTTCTGTCAGGATGCTGCACCGGTCCAATGGATATTATGAGTAGCATTTCTCATGCCAGAGCCGCTGCCACAAGCACTTTGATTTATCTAAAAGAAAAGATGGGAGTCCCTGAATCCTAACTATGAGAAATTAGAAATTTTTGGATAAAATTCTCTTTTCTTAGATTATTAATTTGTTAGCTTATTCTTATAGCTATAAGAAAGGGGTACAGAAATCTACAGCTGCACCACATAGTGAAATTACAATTTGAAAACGATGAAAATTCCGATCTTGGGGCCGAAGCTACTGGAACCATGGTAACCAACAAGTTAGCCAGAAATCTGAGAACATCTTAATTACCTGTCACTTCCAATAATCTCACTATTTTAATAATAGAAATCTCTCCATCTGGCCCAGTCGAACCTGCCGACATAATTACTTATAACTAAACAATCGGAGATCAAGAGTGTGTTGAGAGTAATCACCTGTGCTAAGTATGCTGTTGATGTGAGCGAGCTTAGGTTTGATTCGTCAACTGGAGAGCCAATATTGGCCGGAGCAAAGATGAAACTCAGCGATGTCGATAAAAGGGCAATAGAAGAAGCTATTAGACTCAAGGAAAAGCACGGTGGGCATGTAACGGTCTTAACAGTTGGTCCAGAAAGCGCAAAGATGGGACTCAGAGAAGCTCTTGCAATGGGTGCAGACGAAGCTTATTTGCTCGTCGATCCCTTGTTCAATGACATAGATACTCTTGTAACGTCCCTCGTTCTAAAAACGGCCATTGAAAAGCTGGAAGGATTCGACCTGATAATATGCGGAGAAGCTACGAGTGATGGTTACTCCTCTTTAGTAGGCCCTAGGTTAGCTGGATTGCTAGGAATTCCCCAAGTAGCTTACGTAAAGAGAATCATAGAGGTCAAAGACGATTCAATAGTAGTCGAAAGAGACCTAGAGGACGGATATGAGGTTGTGGAGGTCAAATTGCCTGCCCTACTCACAGTAACGAGAGAGATAAACGATCCAAGAATTCCACCCCTACCGGCAATAATGAGAGCCTCTAAAAAGCCCATGAAAATGCTGAATGCATCTGAACTCGGTATACCCAGCGAATTACTTGGCCAAAATGGCTCAGCAGTGCAAATTTTAGATGCTAAAGCTCCCGAGATAAAGAGAAAGGGAGTCATATTTGAGGAAATGCCAGCAAGCGAAGCGGTGAAAAAGCTCGTTGAAGCTTTGATTAGGGAGGGAGTTCTAGGTGGCTGAAAACGAGGTTTGGGTTTATTCAGAGAATAAAAACGTTAGTCTCGAGCTCTTAACGGCTGGAAAAGGATTATCAGAGAAGCTGAATGTTCCTTTAGCTTCAGTCATCTTGGGACATGGAGTAAAGGATATGGCTGAAGAGCTGTCTGAACACGGACCAAATAAAGTCTATCTTATAGATCATGCTTCCTTAGAGAGATTCGATCCTGTGTCCTATGCTGCTGCCATCGAGACCATTGCCAAGCAGGAAAAACCAAAGGTGCTGCTAATTGGCGCAACTAAGAGAGGCAAGGAGCTGGCTGGAAGGTTAGCAGCTAGGCTCAATGCAGGCTGTATGTCGGAATGCACGGAAGTTGACATTGGTGACGATGGGAGCGTCGTAGCGAAACGTGCAGCTTACGCTGGAATGGCGGTCGCTACAGAGAGATGTAAGAGCACACCAGCGGTAGTTTTGCTGAAGCCAGGGAGGTATGAAAAGGCCCCCTCTGGAGGTAAAGGGGAAATTGTCGAACTCGGCTTGGAGTTGCCAGAGCCAAGCCTAAAACTCATTGAATTCAAACCGAAAGAAATCAAAGCTGTTAGGGTAGAGGAAGCAGAGGTCGTTGTGCTTGGAGGAAGAGGTATAAAGAAGAAAGAGGACTTTCGGATGCTGGAGCAACTGGCTGAAATGCTTGGAGGATGTGTAGGATGCACAAGACCAATTGCAGCTGACCTGGGATGGTACACAGAATGGATTGGCCTCTCAGGAGTAGCAATAAAACCAAAGCTTTACATAGGAGTAGGGGTTTCCGGAGCAATACAACACGTTGCAGGCATAAAGGACTCAAAGGTAATAGTAGCGATAAACAAAGATCCAGAGGCCCCGATCTTCAAGTCCGCAGATTACGGCATTGTAGGAGATCTCTATGAAGTTATTCCAGAACTGATGAAGGCGCTGAAAGAGGTCTCTGAGAAAGAAGGATGAGTTAGCACCAGGCACATCTTTTCCCTCTTCTCTTTTCTTTATCTATATTTTGAGGATATAGAAGTGTTAATGAGCAGGCTTGAGGGCATTCCTAGGCAAAAGAAATGTTTTCCAAAGCAATATCTCTAAAATTTGATATAAGCTCATAAGACAAAGGGAGGAATTGAAAATATAGAGAAGATAGGTAGAAAAGGCATAAAAAAGGGAAAAGGGGTAAGAAAGTTGGTTGAGTGTTCAACTCTGCTTTTCCCTATCTATTTTTGGATCTAGCCTGGTCTAACGTATTCTGCACCTATTGTATCACGGGCTATTATGTATCTCATGATGTTTTGAGCTCCTTCTGCTCCTATCACGTAGGAGAAAGTTCCTAACCAACCTCTGAAGATTGGGCACTCCCTTGTGTAGCCGTATGCTCCGTGCCACTTCATGACCTCCTCATATATGTCCGCAGCAGCCTCTGGTCCCATCATCTTTGCCATAGCAACGGGAACGTTAAGGTCTCTGGGACTGTAAGCCGGGTTCTTGTAAATGTATATCTGGTCAGCGAGCCAAGCGGCCTTGTAAACTATGAGCCTAGCCGCTTCCAGCTTTGCATAAAGCTCTGCGAACTTGAAGTTGACTCCTTGGAAGCTGGAAATATACCTACCAAAGAGTTTTCTCACTCTAAACCATTCTTTGGCCTGATCAAGGGCCCATCTAGCAGAACCTATGGCTGCTGCTGCTACAAGTATCCTTGCTACGTTAAAGCCTTCCATATTTACGTAAAATCCCTTGTTCTCATCTCCAAGCCTATACTTGTCGTCTACTTCAACGTCGTTGAGCATAAAGCCTCCGCAGGAGATGCCCGCTCTTCCAATATCTTCATAATAGGTCGGTTCAAATCCTTTGACTATTTCTCCGTCTTTCTTGACCAAGAACGCAAAAGTTGTGAGAACTCTGTGTCCAGCTTCTTTTGGACCAGTTCTTGCGATCAAGAAAAAGCCTCCTCCCCAAGGAAGTTCTAATGTCTCCTTCACCCCGCTGATATAGGCTTTTTCTCCATTAAAAATCCATTTTCCATTTTCTTTTCTAGCAGTTACCCTTGTACCAGCGATATCTGAACCTCCTTGGGGTTCAGTTGTTGCAATTCCAAAGAAAGCTTCTCCAGCAGCTACTTTTGGTAAAATCTCTGATTTGGCTTCTTCACTTCCATAAAGGTCAAGTAACATGGGCCATCCGTTGACAAGAAGGGTATAAACTGGGATAGCTATTGAGGGATCGTAGTAGGCCATTTCATCTACAGCTATGGCTGCCATAGTGAGCGTTCCACCCATTCCTCCATATTCTTCGCTTACCGGGATACAAAAGAGTCCTTGCTGTCCCATTGTTTTAATTAGATCTACAGGGGTTCCTTCCCTGGCTTCATCAATTTCTATCCATTTTGGGGCTATATACTTCTCGCAGAACTCTCTAACGCTACTTCTGAAAAGCTCCTCCTCCTCAGAGAAACTAAAGTCCATAGTGACCCTATGCTCTTTATTGGGATTAATTAAATTTTTTCCTAGTTTAGGAGAGAAAGGCTATAGCAAAAACTTTAGGAGATCTCGTTTTTGAATCCAAAACCACCCTATGAGAAGAGAAAAATGTCTTATCTCGACAAAACTAGTTAATTGAAAAAGATGAAGTACGAGCTACCTTTTTACGAATAAATCAGTTATAATCATTCATCTGTTCTGAGCTAAGATTCTATAATGTAGAAGGTTATGTCCTCCCCAAGGGGCGTTAAACTCCTCTATTTCTAAAATTTCAAAGAAAGGAGTTATCAGCCAGTCAAGTTCTTCCCTTGGTATTCCGTATTCTTTGCTCTTCTCTGATAAAGTTTCAATAAACAGATATCCTTTTGGTTTAAGTACTCTTGAAAGCTCAGCGACATATCTTCTTCTTGATTTGACAAAATTTATGGTGTTGATGTCTATGGCGGCGTCGAAGAACTCATTTCTAAACTCCATTTGTGAAACATCACCGACTTCAAACCATATCTTTTCCAATAAACCCTCTTTTTCAGCCCATTCCCTAGCTTTATCTATCGCAATAGCCGATATATCCAAGCCGTAAACCCTGAACCCCTGTTTTGCTAGATGAATGCTATTTCTTCCCTCTCCGCAACCAGAATCCAATACGATGGCGTCAGACATTTCTTTGCTTTTCAAGAATTCAGCGAAACGAACTACACCGGGCGAAGGAGACTGTCCCCACATAAGTTTACCCTTTTCTGCATAGAAATCCAAGTACATCTTGTCGAATAGCGAGTCCAATGCCTCTCAGCCCTAATGTGTTTTGCATTAATAAAACTATTCTGCCGTGATATCTCCTCCAATAGTTTACTAGAAGTATCTATTAGACATCTCTTACACTTTAAGACATTTAGCGACTAAATGATCAATTATTTGTAGCATTGATAACATTAATGAAGCTTTTGTCCTAAATCTTGGGCAAATTTTTCGTATTTTGCAAGCAAACTTTTGTCTAGAGAAGGATTCACCTTGTGAAGAGCTTTTTTCAGGTGATCCATTGCAACAAGCCCCTCTCCCGATTTTTCTATTTTTTCTCTAATAGCAAGGAGTTTAGCTTCTCTACACACAGCAGCTATATCTGCTCCGCTATATCCTTCTGAAAGATTTGCCAGCTCCTCAAAATCTATTTCTTTTGTAGGGACTCCCTTTAAATGGACCCAGAAGATCTCTTTTCGGGCTTCCTTGTTTGGAGGTGGGATGTACATAATGTAATCAAACCTACCAGGCCTCAGAAGGGCAGGATCCACTTCCCATGGTCTGTTAGAGGCCGCAAGAATTACAACTCCCTTAAATTCCCTAATGCCATCCATATTAGAAAGAAGCTCTCCGACAAGACCTGGAAAGCCTGTTCCTCTCACTGGAGCTAACTCATCAAGCTCATCGATGAATATAATTGAAGGAGCGTTTTCTTTTGCCCTGTAAAACACCTTTTTTATCTTATTCATTGCTTTTGTTAAGCCCTCGCTCAACACATCAGATCCTGTTATGTAGATAAAAGGCATCTCCAGTTCTTCAGCCACTGCCTTGGACAATAGGGTTTTCCCACATCCGGGAGGTCCAAAGAGTAGAATCCCCCTTATAGGTTCTAATTTGTACTTTTCCATTAAATCAGAGTGCTTCAAATGAAGCTCTATGCTCTCTAAAAGTTTTGTCTTGACCTCTTCCAAGTTTCCAATATCATCCCAGCTGATTTTCTTTTCCTCTCTTTTTCTCTTAATCCTGCTTCTTTCATAATCTAATTTGAATCTCTGGAAAGAATCTAACATTTGCATCGAAATACTAGGTTTCATAGATCTTATCACTTCAATGAAGTCCTCTTGAGTTATCTTTCTCTTTTTTCCTGTTTTAATGGTCTCAAAAGCAACCATTCTACTTACTTCAGAACAAAGAGCCGCTATATCTGCTCCACTAAATCTTTCTGTAATTTTTGCCAGATATTCGAAGTCTATATCCTCAGCTAGCGGTAGATTGATGCATTTAGACTTTAGAATCTCAAATCTAGCCTTGAAATCTGGAGGAGGAACGTATATTAGTTTATCAAATCTTCCAGGCCTTAGTAGGGCTGGATCTAAAAGGTTTGGCATGTTAGTTGCGCCCACAACAATTATTCCTGCCTCATATTTCATTCCATCCATCTCGCTAAGCATTAAACTTAGAAGCCTGGGAGTCACGTCATCCGAAGCATACATATCTCTTCTTTTTCCAATGGAATCTAATTCGTCTAAGAAGATTATACATGGTTTCATCGCTCTAGCTCTCTCAAATAGAGTTAACAAGTTTCTCTCGCTTTCTCCATACCATTTACTTAATATTTCGCCCAGTCTGACGTGAATAAAGGATAGTCCAGTATTCTCTGCAAGTGTTCTCATCAATAGGGTTTTCCCACATCCGGGAGGTCCAAAGAGTAGAATTCCTTTAGCCATTTCAACTCCATACTCTTTTGCTAGGTCTGATCTAATCAAAGGCCAAATTATGGCTTCTGTTAACTCTTGCTTTATTTCTGAATAGTTCGCTACACCTTTGAAGAGTCTTTCGGGATCCATGTCCCTAAGAGTTACCTTCTTCGCTTCTAATATTTCCCTAACACCAATTGGGTGTTTTTTAAGTGAGATTTCTGCTTTTTTGCCGGCTTTCTTTCTTTCTAATAGAGTTATGGAGTATCTTGTACTTAATATCCCTATTGAAAGTAGAAGTGTTGTAAAAACTATGTTCGCGTAGTTTTTATCGAGTAGAACAAGAGGCGCTAAGGTTAGACTACCAACAAAAGAGCCAAGCAGGGGGCGAGAGTATCCTTCCCTCTTATTTGAAATATATCCAGATATGTAACCCATTAAAGACCAGATAAGAATTATTGCATATGGTTTCAAATCTTCAAGAAATATGCGAGATAGGGCCAAATTAATTTGTTTGGAGATTTGAGGGTCGATCCCCTTCTCTATCCCATATTTAAGAGCCTCAAGAAGGACTTTTGGTGTAAACTCATTAACAAGAGGTTTCGTTGCTTCTAAAACAGGCAGATCCACCATTATTGATGGAAATAGATTTCTCATCGGATTCCCCAATAAAGCAGCTAGTCCTAGACAAACTAGAGAGGCTATGAGCCCTTGATTTCGTCCCGAATTACTTCCAAATTCATAGCCCCCGAAGATTATCAGTGCTGGAGTAAGGTAGAAAAATGGCGTTAAGCTGAAGTAAATAGCATCTAATAAGATAAGCGCCTCCAGTCCATAGGAAGCTACAGCAGCTACAACTAATCCGACAGCTAAGAGATATACAAAGCCCAAACCCCCAAATTGATAAAAGATTGAAAATGTAGAAAGAAGTGCCGCGATTCCAAGAGCGAGAACCCCTTTCTTTAGAGATAGAAAAATTAGAATTGCCGAAGCGACTAACACCACTTTTTTCGGATAAAATGGGGTGGCTGCAATAAACCCGTAAATAAGAGGAGATGCGGTCAAGGCGAACGGTAGATCCAAGCGGCCAAGAGCCGATAAGTATGAAAATCGTTCATTCATCCTGAGCAGCTCCTTCTTAAGCTTTTTTTAGAGATAAAATCTGCCAAAGTTATTGTAGCCCTCCAGAGCTATAACTTTGTCCTTGAAATCGGACCACATGGGCTAAAATCGGATTTTATGATTGCTTCACAATATAAAATTGTTCCCTGAAAAGCACAATGGGATTTAGAGACTTGTAAATTATTTTGCCAATAGATGTCAATAGTTTAATTGCAACGAAATTTATGTGAAAAGAGAAGTCAGGATAAGGGAAGTAAACCTGTTTGAATTGCTACAACTTCTACTATATCCAAGACTTTGAGATTTTTACCTTTAAGGGCCTGAATTCCTTCTCGTAATGTAATCTCACAGGAAGGGCAGGCTGTAACAATAAATTCGGCTCCCGTCATTGCTGCTTGCTTTGTTCTTTCTATAGCAATTTTTGTGCTAAGCTCAGGGTTTGAAAGCTTAAGCAAGCCACCTCCTCCACAGCAGAAGCTATTTCTTTTCGCTTTTTCCATTTCAAGATAATCACAGCCCGCAAACCTCATCACTGCCCTGGGTTCTAGATATATGTGATCATGTCTTCCTATATCACAAGGATCATGATACGTTACTTTGATCCTAGGTTTGATTGATCTGAGTCTTCCCTTTATATACAGCTCGTGTAATAACTCAGAAGAGTGAAGTAATTTGAATTCAGGTTTAAATCCCAACAGTTTGGTGTATAAGTGTTTGAACGTCTTATAACACCCAGCACACGTAAACACCACCTTTTTGGCTCCTCTGGCTTTTATTGCTTCAATGTTATGTAATGCTGCCCTTTTGAAACCTTCAAAATCTCCAGCCAATAGCAAAGGATATCCGCAACACCACTCCTCTTCCCCAAGAATTGTGAAGTTTTCGTCTGCTGCTTTTAGAATGTGAACCATCGCATCTGGAACTCTAGAAAGGCTTCTGAAGAACGAGGCAATGCAACCCACAAAGTATACTGTTTCAGCCTTGTCTTTTATCAGATCCTCATCGGTTAGTTCGAAGTAATAGGGAGCAGCTTCAGAACCAAGCTTTTCAACAATTTTCTTATTTCTTATAAGCCTGTACTTTATCCACCTAGTTCTTTCTTTATTGTCTCTACCAAGAGGGTTGTGAGTCTCTTTAACGATATTAGAAAAATCAATTAGAGGTTCTGGAGTCCAAGTTGCGCTTGTCATTGCTATTCTCAGTAGTAGGTAGATAGAATCTGTCTTTATTTCCAATGGGCAACTTTCGCTGCAGTAACCGCATAAAGCACATTCCCAGATCATTTTTTCTAAAGTTTGCCTTCTTATCGTTAAACCGAGGATTTTGGAGAGCGGAGATTGCTGATAATACGCCTTATGTATACCTTTGAGTCTTACACCTGGTATGTGGGCTTTTTCTCCTGATAAACTATAGGTCGGACAATTTAGAGTGCAATTACTGCATGCTACACATGTGTCAAGGGCAAGTACAAACTTCCCTGGCAGAGCAGATAAATCAATTCTATCAGCAGCGTCTTCCTTACCCTTAATTTCTAATTTTTCTCCACATTTAGTAACGTAGGGAGTAAATTCTTCTGCTTTATCCTCAATTGATGAGTATGCTACATTCACTACTGACGTTATTATATGGACAAGCTTGCTGAACGGTAGATACATTATGAGAAGCTGGGCGGATAAGATATGAAGTAAAAAGAAAGGTATATTTGGTGTTTTCTCAATCCTAAGGATAATACCAGGTAAGAATTCTATTTTCATTGGATTGAACGATTCTGGAGGAAGTAGCCTCATAGCAGTACCGGAAGCAACTGTTAGAAGAACTAAAGTAGTTGTTATGTAGTCTTCTAACTCTGATTGTAGTTTAAGTGTTTTATTAGCGAGTCTATAGAATAGCAACCCGCCTATTAGAATTGTGGAAAGTATTCCGAGGTAAAGTGGTAACGTCTCAATCATAAAATGAGTGAAGTTAGCGCCCACTTTTTGAAGAATTTCTTTTGACCAAACCCCAAAACCCCTAAGGTGTCCGAACAATATCATAAATACGGTCACGTGAAAGCCTAGACTTAGAAACCAGAAGAACTTCCTCTGTTTGTATATTTTAGAGAACAAGATTAGATTAGAAGCAGATCTCTTCAAAAAATGAGAGAGCCACTTACTTAAAGAACTCCTTGCTTTAGGCCAGGTTCCAGTTTTAAGCCAATTTCTTGCTTTTAGAGCGATTCCTACTATAAGAGTCCCTAATGTTAAGTACGGTACCACATGAGCTACGAATCTGAAGAGGACGTTCTCTGTGTTCACAGCCTTGAGGTAAATTCAATCAGTTAAAAATTCAACAGTTTCAAATTAAGGGGTTTGAGTTTAACTGATCAACTACTCAATTTGAAATACACATTTTGCAACAATCTCGCCCTTAACTAAGAATTCACTGTAAAGGTTCGAACTTATGAAAGGTTTTATTCTTTCCCTTGAACTCACTAAATTGGTGATATATATGGCAAGTGCAGAGGACTTTAAGGTACCCGAAGGATTGTACTACTCCAAAGGAAATATGTATGCAAAAATAGAAGACGACACCGTTGTTGTTGGTCTGACCGATTATGGTCAGTATCTCGCCAAGAAAATAGTCTTCGTTGAGCTACCTCTTGTTGGAGATGAGGTAGCTCAAGATGAGCCGATAGGTACAATTGAGAGCGGAAAATGGTCAGGACCAATAGAGTCCCCAATATCTGGAGAAGTTTTGGAGGTTAATGAAAAGCTAGAGGATCAGCCTAGCCTTCTTAACGAGGATCCTTATGGAGAGGGATGGATAGCTAAGATAAAGCCATCAAATTTGGATGAGGATTTGAAGAATTTGATGAGCAAAGACCAATACATCGAGTTCATAAAAGAAGACCTTAAGAAGAGATGAATTCTTAGCCCAACAGAGATTAAAAGCATTTTCAAGGTAGATTTCTTTTATTTTTCATTTTTAAAGCTCGAGTTTAAGTTTGTGTCTTTAATTTCTAATTTTTTGATGAAGATTGACACTTCCTACAACCATTTCTCTATGTCCCTGGTTATGTTTTTATCTCCTCGTTTCTTTAGGAAGTAGGTGATTGTGTGTCAGTAAAGGAAGGTAGCAAGCTACTTGTCAGACAGATTTCAGCGATAGTGATTACCTTCATTCTGTTATGGGTATTCATGAAGGTTTACGTAATAAGCACCATCGTAATTCCTCTGCTAGGCGTTACCGTTTCGGATGTCATAGTGGTTTTATTGGCTCTCATTATGGCAGGACTTATCAAAGGACTAGGAAGGCCACTTTCAATGATATATGAAGAGAGCATCCCTGAGAAGGCAGAATTGGTGTCAGACATCACAGGTCATATACTTAACCTCGTTGATTTGTCCGTACTTTACATTTATCTAAGAAACATTCTTGTAAGGGCTCTTGGAATTTACATTGGCCAAACAGTTAATCCGGGGATAATTTACGATGTTGTTTTTCTAATCGTTGGTTTGTTGATAGTTTATAGCATAATTAAGATCCTTACAAGGTGACTCGGAACATACTAATTCTACAAAACACTTTATAATTACCTCAATTGGTTTCTCCGATGCTAGAAAAGTGGAGGTTATTGGATCTAGGTGCATTAGACGGCTATTCCATTCAATCAGTTTATGAATCAATAGCAAAATTCGTAGGAAGTGGTAAATCGCCTAATACCGTAGTTCTGTGCTATCCTTCTGAACCTTATGTCTGCATAGGTGTCCATCAGATAGTCTTCAAAGAAGTGAATGTGGAGTACTGCTCATCTCAAGGAATACCAATAGTAAGAAGAAGACAGGGAGGGGGTGCAGTCTATTTAGATGATGGGCAACAGTTCTATCATCTAATCGTGAAGAGTAAAGGACCGATGGATGTAGAAGCCTTTTACAGGAAGTATCTTCAGCCTACAGTTTATGTATACAGAAAATATGGTCTCAACGCCGAATATAAACCGATAAACGATGTAGTGATAAACGGAAAGAAAGCGTCCGGGAATGCAGCAGAAACAATAGAGGGAGCAGACATATTAATAGGGAATGTTATAATGGACATAGATCCAAGAAAGCTAGTTAGTGTACTTAGGGTTCCAGATGAAAAGTTTAGAGATAAGTTAGTATCTTCTATGGAGCTATGGCTTACTTCGTTGAAAAAAGAACTC
>CAYZRF010000016.1:0-40928 GCA_964480775.1 uncultured Nitrososphaerota archaeon | reverse complement strand
ACTATCTTTACTCCTATCTTCTTACTCCTAAAGACATTTGCTCCAGCTATTTCAGCCAGTACATGCCCCAGCTGCTCTATAAGCCAACCACGATCTACTTCAGGTGAAAAAACCGTAGAAAGGGTGTATGGACCAGTGATACATACTTTAAGTTCTATTGGTTTACCCACTTCGCCATAAAGTTCACTTGCCTTTCTCTTGATGGCCTCGACTTCTGGAATTATGAGTTTATCGTTCTTAACCTTCAATTGCCCGATTACAGTATATCCCTTCTCAGATCTTTGAATGCCATCTAAAACCCTCAAAAACATCTCTGTCATGTCTCTAAATTGAGGAAAATTTGGAATATCTATCCCAGCCTTTATTTTTGCCAAAAGCCCTTCTTCTACTTTCTGCTCGAAGTACAACCATGATTCGCTACCTGGTCCGCTTTTTGCTCCTTCTATGAACTTTTCAAAATCACCTGAGAATGGCAAGCTCCCAACATCATAGGATTTTATCAATTAAACCACCACAAATTTTGTAGCCCCTAGATTATGCCATGGTTGCCTAGTTATAATTAGGGATACCATATACCTGAAGCCAATAATCTTCGATTTGAGAATGCATCACTTATACCGACATTCGAACTTGTAAGTAAGGTGCTTTTTTCTTTCTAAAATCAGAAATTTCGTTCTTCATTTAAAATGCTTTTTTGCTGTTTATAAGATCTTACGAATAAGGGCTCTGCGTTATCTAAATTATTCCTCTATATCGGTTTTAAGAGCAATTTCGGCGCGAATATCTCAGTTCGTTGTACTTTTAGCAGTTCAACTCTTACACAAACTTATTTAAAAAGGAATTCATAGAGTTCATTTACATGAGGCGATGGCCAATATGTTGGACACTTTTGCCTTAATAAGAGAAGGAGTGTTTATCTGCTTAAGCATATTCCTCTTATTCTGTTCTTTCAGCTTGTTAAATAAGCTTTCTAAGAGAGAACTATCAGCTGCCAAGATATTTCTCGAAGATATATTGTTTTCGCATATTATACTAGGTATGTTGTGTTTTTTGGTGCTAAGTCTTGTAGGATCCGGACTTGTTGGAATTTATCTCATATTAGAAATGGAAGTTTTTAGGATTATCGGTGGAATTTTTTTGATAGGAGGACTTGTATCCTTATCCATAACTATCTATGAGTTTAATCGAATCCTAGGGGGTTAAAAGCTTGCTATCTTTACAAGCATATCTGGTTTTCATGACCGCCATAGGTGGTTTAGCTGGTATTGTAGCCCTTTGCTTCATGATCAAACTGTACATGTTGCTCCATTCTAATAGAAAATATGCAACTGCCAAGATATTCCTTAGAAAGAAGGAAACCATTGGAATGTTAATTTTAATGACAATGAGTTTCATTTTATTTGCATTAGGTAGGATTATTAGCTTTTTATGGCTCCTAGGAGGGATAGGAGAAGATCTTATGCTTTTATTAAGACCTATATTTGATGTGTCAGCTGCGACGATATTATCTTATGCTATAACTTCACTCTACAAGCTAGTTCGCTAACGTTTTAGTCAAATGAGATTCTTTCACAAAGCCTAACAATGACTTTTTAACATAGACGTCTCATGAAAGTCTTATGCCTGTGTTAAGATGCATGCTGTATTGAAATTTGAGTTCAGTCATCAGGTATTCTGTCTTTTGATATTAAATCTTCATACGTTTCCCTCTCTCTAACTACGCTAACCTTAGAACCGTCAACTAGGACCATAGCTGGTCTTGGTCTTGAGTTATACTGACTAGACATGCAGATTCCATAAGCTCCAACGTCAAGGATCGCTAGAAGATCATCAACTTCCATTTCTGGAAGCTTTACGCCTCTTCCAAAGACATCAGAACTCTCACAGACAGGACCTCCCACATTATATCTTTTTTCTCCTCCTTCAGGCTTGTTAACCGATACTATCTCATGAACTGCACCATACATGGCAGGCCTAATGAAATCATTCATCCCAGCATCTACGAGAACCCATTTTTTCCCAAAGATTTCCTTTACGTAGTTTATTCCTGTCAGAAGGATAGAAGAGTCAGCTACAATGTATCTTCCTGGCTCAAAAATAAGTTTAGGCTCTCCAAGGTTGAGTTCCTCTATCTTACTTAGAGTTATTTCCAACAAAGCATCCGCATATTCCTCGATATAGTCTTTTCTGGAACCTGTATAGGTTATCCCAACTCCGCCTCCAAAGTCCAAGTAATCTAGTTTTATGCCCTTCTCCCATAGTTTAGATGCGAAGTCGAAGAGCTTTGAAACTGCTCTCCTAAAAGAGTCAACTTGCGTAATCTGTGAACCTATATGAATGTGAATTCCCTTAATCTTAACATGTTCCATCCCCTTTGCTATCTCACATGCCTTGAGTGCATTTTCAAAGTCCAATCCAAACTTTGATGATTTTACCCCCGTAACGTCATGAGGGTGAGTCTCAGCTGGTACATCAGGATTCAGTCTTATGCCTATATTCGCTATTCTCCCAAGTTCTGCTGCTATGGATTCGATTTTTCTAAGTTCTTGTAGTGATTCAACATTTATTGCCCCAATCCCGTTCTCAATCGCCATCCGTAGCTCATCTTCGCCTTTGCTCACCCCATCGAAAACTATATTCTCCGGGTCCACTCCAATAGATAGAGCTATAAATAGCTCCCCTCCCGAAACCACATCTGCTCCAGCTCCCTCTTTTTTGAGGATAGAGCATACCGCTAAATTAGAGTTTGCTTTATATGCATATGCAATGAGAACTCGTGGATAAGAGCTGAAAGCTTTCTTAAACCTCCTATAATTTTCCCTTATTCTCTGTGCATCAACCACATAGAGGGGGGTCCCAAAACGATCAGCGAGATCTACTAAATCATGTTCACGCATGCAAAGATGACCTCGCTCATTCATGCTAAAGTTGTCTCTTCCATCTAACGGTTTTCTCTCCATATTCCTTCATTGTCTCTCTTTCTCCATAAGAATATAAGGGTTAAAGACATGTCCTTTTGGCGAAAGTTGATAAGACCTCCAAGACTTAGGAAAGGGGCTAAAATCGGAATTGTATGTCCGGCTGGTGCGGCGGATCTAGTAGCAGTGAAAAGAGGAATAGAAGAACTTAGAAGGCTTGGTCATGAGGTAGTTCCAGGAAGAAACTTAAAGAAACTCGCCAAGACAGGCTTCTTCTCAGCTAAAGCTAAGGAACGAGCGAAAGAGCTGATGGACATGTTTGAGAATGAGGAAATAGGAGCCATCATATCCGCAAGAGGCGGATATGGGTGTATGGAACTCCTCGACCTGCTGGATTACGATCTGATAAAGGAAAATCCAAGGCCTTTTGTGGGCTTCAGCGATATCACCGTTCTTTTGATAGCATTTAATCAGCTTTCAAACCTCATAACGTTTCATGGGCCAATGATAGGGGATATTCTATGGGTTGAAAGACCTGAGCAAGCTAAGGGTAACCTAGAACACTTGCTTGATGTTCTTAGCCATCCCGAACCAATTGGAGAGATAAATAACCCTTATGGCGCTCCCTACATTCAAACGATTGGCGATGGAGTAGCAAAAGGGGCTCTTATAGGAGGAAATCTAACGTTGATCTCTTCGTTAATGGGGACTCCATATCAGATCGAAGCTATGAACAGAATAGTTGTGATAGAGGACGTAGACGAGGCGCCATATAGGGTCCATCGCTATCTTACTCAGCTCGAACTTGGGGGAATAATCAAGAAAGCGGCTGGTTTCGTAGTTGGAGAGTTCACAAACATCCTTAAGAGGACTGGTCCATCGATAGAGGAAGTCTTATGGGAAAAGCTCTCAAATAAACCTTCTATCTATGGAGTGGCTTGTGGACATGGCACTTATAGGCTTACTCTCCCAATGGGATGCAGAGCTATGCTTGATGCAGAATCTAGGAAACTCATAATCGAAGAGGAAGCAGTTTCTTAGAGATCAGTTCATTCTATGCTGCCATATTAACATGCAATTAGTAGTGCTAATGGGTATTATTTCTGAACATGATCTCGATAGTTATTCATTAGAGAGTTCATCGGCCCCTTATGGCCTTTTCAATGGAATCTAGAGTAGGTTCAGCCAAAATGGGCTTAATCAAGATGTTTTTAACCGATTTCATGTCCTTAAAGCCGCTTCCTGTCACTAGACATACAACTCTCTCGGATAGGTCTATTACCCCTTGGTCCAGGAGCCTCTTTGCTGCCGCCAAGCTTATTGCCCCTCCAGGTTCTGAGAATACTCCCTCTTTAGCAAGTAACTTCATGGCCTCTAGGACTTCTTCATCAGACGGATCATCGCATGTACCATTTGATTCCCTAATTGCTTTGAGAACCAAAGCGCTTTTTGGTCCAGGATTCGAGACAAGTAAGCTTGTAACTATGGTCTTACCTGGTAATATCGGACTTGCAACCTCTTTGCCTTCTCTAAAGGCCTTAACGGTCGATGCACACTCTTTTGGTTGGACCCCTACCAGCTTTGGTGCCTTTGAGATGAGCCCGAGGGACAAAAGTTCCTTGAACCCCTTCCATGCAGCTATCAAAGCGTTTCCACCAGCCATTGGCATGATGAACCAATCAGGAGGATCCCAATCGAAAGCTTCGCTCAGTTCATACGCATAAGTCTTTTTACCCTCGTTTCTGTAGGGATTAACCCCACCAACAGAGTTCATCCAGCCGAAATTCGAGCATGCCTCCTCATATAGCTCATAAAACTCGGCCATGGATCCTGCCCTAATCTTCAAGACGAGAGCTCCATGAACCAAAGCTTGGGCGACTTTCGCGTCTGGAGTTGTTTCAGGCACCATAACCACTGCCCTCAGACCAGCTCTTGCAGCATATGCTGCCAGAGATGCTGCAGCATTTCCCGTAGATATTATGGCAACAGTTTCTACTCCTAACTCTCTTGCAACACTTACGTTTACAGATGTGGATCTGTCCTTTAAGGAGCCTGTTGGATTAACTGTCTCATCCTTCAGGTAAAGGTTTCTTACACCAACTTCTTCGTTGATCCTCTCGCATTTTATTAGAGGAGTGTCTCCTTCCCCTAGACTTACTGGCCTATCAACTGGCATGAATTCCCTCCATTTCCACATACTTCTTTCTCTAAAGGGGAGATCCTCAATACGAAATGCTTCTGCTATTCCGTCGTAGTCATATTTTGGGTCTAAGAAGCCGCCACATCTTGGACAGAGATAAATTTCCTCTTTCCCATAGGTTGCTCCGCAGCTTAGACATTTTAGATGAGTGAAATAGCTTCTCGGATCCTTTTTTTCTACTCCTGAATGCGTATTAGCTTCCATTTCTCAACAACCCTTCCATCTTTCAAGAATTCAGGCTCTCCTACCATCTCAGCCCTATATCCTTTTCTCTTCAAGATAGCAAACATCAAACTGGTTGAGACGTGCGGCGGTACCATCCCTTCCTTTATGAGTCTCCTTGCGCCTTCAGCTATAACAGGTTCGTACATTATGTACTCTACCATGTTTTCTCCTTTCTTTTCAACCTTTATCTCCTTGACATAGCCAGAAGAGCTGAGAAAAGAAGCTAGTTTTCTGAGACTTTCAAACACATCAGCTTCTTCTAGCTTCAATTTCTCCCAGAGTTCATTAACTATAATCTCGCCCGATCTCCAAACAACATCCCAAGCTCTTTCTCCTATGAGCTCAAATATAGCCTTATAAATTGCATAGAGTTCCAAATCAAAGAATTCTGGAGTTATCATTTACCAGCCCCCCATTTGCTTAAGAACATTATCTGGGACTTTACCCTTTTCCACGTCTGAAATTGCATTATCTATTATTTCTAGGGCCTTTTCAAGTTCTTCTTCTCTAATTGTAAGAGGAGGCGCTATTCTTAGGACATTTCCGAATCTTCCTAATGTAGCTAAAACCAATCCGTTTTCCCAGGACCTCCAGCATATCTTAAGAGCTGCTTTTCTATCTGGCTCCTTGCTTTCTCTATCCTTGACCAAGTCGATACCTATCAGAAGACCTTTTCCTCTTACATCTCCTATTAATTTGTGTTCCTTTTTTAGGCTGTTGAAATGTTCCATGACCTTCCTTCCTAGCTTTTCAGCTCTTTGTGCAAGTCTTTCTTCCTGTATCACCTCAATTGTAGCTAAACTTGCCACGCAGGACAGGGGATTGGCTTGAGTTGTGAAGAAGTTTAGGGGAGCCTCCCACTTCATAAGATCTGCTTTAGCCACCACAGCACTTAGAGGCATTCCTGAGGCAATTGCCTTTGCTAAGAGAATTACATCTGGGCTTAAGTTCCAGTGTTCTACAGCAAACATCTTACCAGTTCTAGCGAAGCCTGTCTGGACCTCTTCGTCGATGAATAAAATTCCGTGTTTTTTGCATATATCTTGCAGTCTCGGGAGGAAACTATCTGGAGGGACTATAATTCCAGCATCTCCTTGAATGGGCTCAAAAAGTATTGCTGCTACCTCTTCTGGAGGTATAAACATGTCAAAAAGTGTCTCAATGTATTTAAGGCACTGCATATTGCAAGGTGGCTCGTGTCCAAAGTAACATCTGTAACAATCTGGAAAAGGAACGTGGTAGAATTCTGGAAGTAATGGACCCACCTTCCTTCTCATCCTCAGAGAAATGGCTGAAGCACTTAGAGCTCCAAAAGTAGTCCCATGATAGGACCCTATGAATGACATTATTTTTGTTCTTCCGGTAGCTGTTCGGGCCAACTTAATGGCTCCATCGTTTGAGTCGGAACCACTTAAACCAAATGCGACCTTCTTTGGGAAGTCTCCTGGAGTGATCTCTGTAAGTTTTTCTGCAAGTTTAACAACCTCTTCATAATACATGTAAATAGAACAGCCATGAATAAACCTGTCAAGCTGTTTTCTTATAGCTTCAACCACTTTAGGATGTCTATGTCCAGTATTCGTAACGGCCGCACCTGAAAGGAAATCTATGTATTCTCTTCCATCTGCATCCCAGATCTTAGAGCCTTCTGCCTTTGAGACAACTAAGGAGTAATATCTTATTCTGTCAGCGGGTGAGAAAACCTTACTATCTCTCTCAACAACCTTTTTACTTCTCGGACCTTCAGGAGATTGCATCAAATCTGAAAACTCTGATAATTAATTATTTCTTCCTCTAAGTTATGTGAGTTTATCCTTGTAACAGTTGGTTTCTTCAGATAAAATCCACGAATCAGCTTTGAAATAAATGACAGGCTACGAAATGCCCATCCTTTACCTCATTAAAATCAGGTTCGACTTCTCTGCACTTATCTGTTGCAAAGGGGCATCTTGGGTGAAATCTACAGCCAGGGGGCGGGTTGATCGGATTTCCTACTTCTCCTCTTATCTTAATCCCTTCTCTCTTGTAAGTCGGATCGGGTACTGGAACAGCCGAGATCAACATTTTGGTGTAAGGATGAAGAGGGTCTTTTACCAGATCTAAGGTATTTCCAAGCTCAACCAATTTTCCGAGATACATTATTGCCAGCTTGTTGCACAAATAACTTGCTACGGATAGATCGTGTGTTATGTACAAATATGTAAGGTTGAACTTATCCTTTAATTCGACCATTAAATCCAAAATGGAGGCCCTTATCGATACATCAAGCATTGAAACAGGCTCGTCGGCCACAATAAACTTGGGCTTGAGTATGATTGCTCTAGCAATTGCAACCCTCTGCCTCTCTCCTCCACTTAGTTCGTGGGGGTATTTGAAAATATAGTCCTCTGGTGGCGTTAGTTTCACGGCTTCTAGCATCTCATATATAATTTCCAGTTTTTCCCTTCTATTTTTTCCGATTTTATGGATAGAAAGGGGTTCATTTATGATGTCTTTTACTGTCTTCTTTGGGTCTAAAGATTTGTAAGGATCTTGAAATATCATCTGCATCTCTCTTCTCTTCCTCATCAACTCTCTGCCACTTAGAGAGAAAATATCTTCCCCCTCAAAGTAGACACTCCCTTCGGTTGGCTCTACAAGCCTTAGAAGGAGCCTTCCAGTTGTCGTCTTGCCGCATCCAGACTCACCTGCTAGCCCGAAGATCTCTCCTTTAGAGATTGTGAAGCTCACTCCGTCGACAGCATGTACATACTCGGCCTTTCTGGAAAATATCATCGAAAGTAATCCCTTTCTCACTGGAAAGAGCTTTTTGAGGCCTTCAACTCTTATGAGAGGATCCATTTTAACCACCTATCAAATGACATGCAACAAAATGCTTGTTTCCGATGTTAACTAGGTGAGGCTCGACTTCTCTGCACTTATCTGTTGCAAAGGGGCATCTTGGGTGAAATCTACAGCCAGGGGGCGGGTTGATAAGAGAAGGTGGCTGCCCTGGAATGCTTTCAGGTTTCTTCCCTGGGTTAAGGATGTTTGGAAATGAGTTAATTAGGCCCTTGCTATACGGATGTTGGGGTTCTTTGAAAAGAGATATAGCATCTGCGTACTCCACAATTTTTCCAGCGTACATGATGGCAACCGAATCGCACATTTGAGCAATTACCGATAAATCGTGGCTTATCAGCATTATTGAAAGTTTTAGCTTCTTCTGTAATTCCTTCATGAGATCGAGCACCTGCTTTTGAACTATCACGTCTAAGGCTGTAGTGGGCTCATCAGCTATGACAAGTTTTGGATTGCAACTTAGGGCCATGGCTATCATCGCTCTTTGCTTCATTCCGCCACTAAACTCGTGAGGATAATTCTTGGCTCGAGAGGGATCTATACCCACCATCTCAAGGAGTTTTTCAGCCTTCTCCCATGCTTCCTCTCTTGTGATGTTCTCATGATATAGTATTGCTTCTACTATCTGATCTCCAACCCTGTGCACTGGATTAAATGCATTCATCGCTCCTTGAAATATCATGGATATTCTCTTCCATCTTATTTGATTTAGCTCCTCTTTTGTCTTTTTTAGAAGATCCTCCCCCTCAAAGACTATTTCTCCATCCACAATCTTTCCAGGATCTTTTATTAGGCCCATTATTGACAGAGCTGTTGTAGATTTACCGCATCCAGACTCACCTGCAAGACCAAAAGCCATACCTTCATCTATGTGGAAGCTAATCCCATCAACAGCCCTTACAACTCCTCTAAGAGTGTAGAAGTAGGTCTTCAAGTTGTTAACTTCAAGTAATGACAAGTTCTTCACCTCTGTCTTAATCTTGGATTAATTATCTCGTCGAGAGCGTATCCGATGAAAGTAAGGCTAACCCCAACCAGCGTTATGCATACTCCAGGCGTCACAATCCACCACCAAGCACCCCTTATGAAACCTCCTGCAACCTGAGCATAGTAAAGAATCATCCCCCAGCTCTGGTGGGTTGGATCACCTAGTCCAAGGAAGCTCAGGCCAGCTTCAGAGATTATAGCACCTACTATCATGAGAACGGTGTTAGCTAGTATTATGGGGAGCACGTTAGGTAGGATGTGGCTTACGATTATTCGTATGTGTCCAGCACCTATGGACCTTGCAGCTTCAACGAAAGCCTCTTCTTTCAAGGAGAGAGTTTGGGACCTCACTATTCTTGCTGTGCTGGGCCAACTCACTATTGCAATAACTAAAGCTAAGTTCCATATGCTTTGGCCGAGATATGCTGCGATTACAATCATTAAAGGAATCGTTGGGAGTATCAAGATTATGTCTGTGAGCCCCATTAGAATGTTATCTATGGTCCCGCCGAAATATCCTGAGATCATGCCCACCGTTACGCCAATTAACGTTGCACTCAGAGATGCAATGAAACCAACAAGCAAGGATATCCTTGTTCCCCAAATTATTTGGCTTAAGATGTCCCTTCCCATGTCATCTGTCCCTAATGGATGCTCTTTACTTGGCCCTGAGAACGGTTCTCCTGTTTTTCTTTGCCAAGGGTCATAAGGGGATATTAGAGGGGCCGTCAGTGCAACTACTACAAAGAATAGAAGCATTCCGAGGCCTATCAACCCTATTTTACTCCTCCTATAAAGGTTCCAAAATTCCTTGATGGATCTCCCAAAAAGATGTAGCTTTTCCTTAAAGGGGCTTATCTCCATGCTTTCTGCCTTCTTCAATTGGGTAGAAACGAGGCTCATGGTCCTCCCTTCCTAATACTTAATTCTCGGGTCCAATTTGGCATAAAGTAGATCTGCTATGAAATTGGCCAGTATAACCGTGATTGAAAGTATGAAAAACGCGCCTTGCAGTAAAGGATAGTCTCTGTGGAGTATTGCTTGATATATTGCTCTCCCAACACCAGGATACGAAAAAACCGTCTCAGTGAAAACGGCGCCCCCAACTATAAATGCAAAATTAAGGGCAATCATGGTTATAATGGGCAACATCGCGTTTCTAGCTGCATGACTAAACATTATTCTCTTTTCAGGCAGACCCTTTGCCTCAGCTACCAAAATGTAATCTTCGCCTAATACTGTTATCATGGTGTTTCTCATTATGAGAGTCCTACTCGCATAGCTCGCTACTACTAACGCAAAGATGGGAAGTGCAGCATGTCTGAGATAATCTTTTAAGAAACTGAAAAAGGTAGGATGGGATAAGCCAGCTGTCATCGCTCCGCCGAGCGGGAACCATCCTAAATGCAAACCAAAAATTAACAGAAGCATCATTGCCCACCAATAGTAAGGCATCGACCAGAAAGTTAGGGAAAAGAGAAGGATTCCCACATCGAGTTTGCTACCCCTCTTCCAAGCAGCGACTATCCCAGTCAAAACACCAAGAATTGTGGAAATTGTGGTTGAGATTAGTAGAAGGGCCAGGGTCCATGGCAATCTCTTCATTATTACTTCCATAACAGTCTGAGGATAGAATGAATAAGAAACGCCAAAATCTCCCCTAAATACATTCCTAATGTAGATCTTAAACTGATCCCAAAGGGGTCTATCTAGACCAAATCTCTTTATCACCATCTCCTGCATTTCCGGGGTAAGCCTGGCAGAACTCATGAAATGAGAAAGGGGATCTCCTGGCATCATTCTTGGAAGGGCAAAATTGAAGATCAAAACGAATAGAAACGTAATCAAACTAAAAATTGATTTTTTAATTACGTATTCCCGAAACTCCAAACAATCACCACCTCAAAAAAAGAGAAGGGAAGGGAAAAACCTTCCTTACTTCTTCGAGAAGGCATAGGCTAAGGAAGCGATGACCGCAATGGCAGCTACGATTACTACACCGTAGACCCATCCTGGAACTTTGGCTGGAGCTGGAGTGGGCGTTGGGCTTGTTGGAGCCGGGGTCTCAGGAGGTTTGATTGGTTCTAAGTTTATCAATGTCAAGATTCCCATTATTCCCTCTTCTGGTATCCAGCCAGTGAACCTGTCAGTCCTGTAGGCATCTATATAGGTCTTGTGCCATAACACAACGACTGGAACATCGTCGGCCAATATTTCTTGGCACTTGAATATGTACTCCCTGCGTTTCTCCATGTCAGCAGTTTTCCTCTGAAGATCAAGATAGTAGTCTAGCGTCTCATTCTTGTAATTTTCGCACTCTGCCTCCCAAGCAGGATTTGGTGGACTTGCATAGAACTCAAGCCATAAGAAATCTGGGTCTGGTGCGTATGAGCAACCCATCATAAACATGTCGAAGTCAAAGTTCGAGTAATACACCATATCTATGACCGTTCCAGTCTCGAGAGGAACGACGTTTATCTTTATTCCAACCTTTTCTAAGCTTTCTTTTATTATTTCTGCACTTCTAACAAATGTCGGGTAGTCTCCCAAAGTAAGAAGGTCAAACTCGAGCCTAGTTCCATTGGGCATGACCCTTACTCCATCTTCGCCTACCGTTGAGCCAATTGCATCTAACCACTGGTTGGCTAAAGCAATTCTCTCCTCGTCTGTCATATTTGCTCCTTTCCACGCTGCTTTGGGATTATACCAATACTTCAGCACGGGCATGACGAAGCCGTCGGAACCTAAGAAGCCCACGTTATACAGAACATCGGACAAGATTGCTTTTTTATCTATAGCAATGCTTACGGCCTTTCTGAATAAACGTAAATTCATGGGATACCTTCTCAGGTTGAAACCAAGCCATCTGTTGTTTATCACAGGAGACATGTACACGGAAACGTTTGGTATTCCCACTAATGCTCCAAGCATATTTGGCATGACGTTCTCAACTACATCAAGCTCTCCAGCCTTTAGAGCCATAATTGCTGCTTCTACATTTGGCATCACATGGTATACGATCTTGTCTATATGTGGCTTGCCTTCCTGCCAGTAGTCTGGGTTCTTCTCTAAAATTACGTGCTGCTCTGTAACCCACTCAACAAACTTGAAAGGACCAGTTCCTATCGGGTTTGGATTATCGTACTTATCTGGTTCTTCTATCTTCTCCCATATGTGCTTAGGAGCTATCATTAGGGTACCTGCACGCCAAATGAAGGTGACCAAGCTTTCATTCAAGGTGAATCTTACTGTATATTCATCCGGAGTTTCGATCTTCACAATGTTTTTCGTGACCTCCGGATGGAAGTTGTAGTCTATACAAAGCTGGAATGTATAAGCTACATCCGCCGAAGTGAAGGGATGACCATCGTGCCACTTAATGCCTTTCCTTAAGTAGAAGGTATAAGTTTTAGCATCCTCAGAGATCTCCCACCTCTCTGCAAGCCAAGGTATGTAAGAACCGTTTCTTGACATGATGAACATGGACTCGTATATTTTCCTTAGCACAGTACCAGCTGTGTAGGAGCTATAAACAAATGGATTAAGGGTGTCCATATCGAACTTTAGGTTTAGATGAACTACGACCTCATTTTGGGCTTGAGTCTCCTTTAATGTGCTAATTGCTGGAAAGATTATAAGAACAGATAGAAGAGCGGTCAAGATTATTCTACAATTTTTTTTAATGCATCTCAATATGCTCCTCACCTTAGAGTTTCTAAGTGGGAACAATTACAGAGACCTTCTTTATTACTTTTTCTTCCATTAAAAATCGTCCTTACTTTATTATGAAAAAATCGTAGATTGG
This sequence comes from uncultured Nitrososphaerota archaeon, assembly GCA_964480775.1. GTDB lineage: Archaea > Korarchaeota > Korarchaeia > Korarchaeales > Korarchaeaceae > QMVU01. The sequence continues at coordinate 27,952 of CAYZRF010000016.1, read as the reverse complement.
ATAAAAGAAATTTAACTTGACTATACGCTTCAAAAAAGCCATTATCACATGGACCTAGCCCTTTTGGTTAAACACACTCGACCACGAAGTTTTGTTTAACATTAACACAATCAAAATAACTTCAGCTCCATGATCTTTCAGAAAACGTATGCACTTTCGTTGATTCAAGGATAACAAAGAGTGAACTTTCCTTTTGAAATCATAAAGTGAAATTCTGTTTTTTCTCTTTTTCTATCCAAGCTTCGACATTAGATAAATCTTTTTATAATATAATGAGCAGAAAAAGCACCATTAACATTGTTACGCCAATTTTAGTTTATTAAGATAACAAATAGCGTTTTGTCAAACAGTTTTGCTGATTATTTCTAGCTGTAATTTTTTATTTTTTACCTTATAAAAGCCTTAGGCGTGTCGTATGAGGTTTTTCATTCTTGGGTCGGGACTAATGGGGTCGGTAGCAGCCAAGTACTTAGTTGAAAAAGGTATGGAAGTCACTGTGGGATCAAATGATGAGAAGAGTCTGAAATACTGCAAGGAATACGTCAAAGATCCAGGGCTGGAGACGGTATTAATTAATATCCTGAATCAAGATGAGGCCACTAAGTACTTTAAGGAAAACCACTTTGACGTCGTCATAAATGCAGTTCCACATGAAGTCAGCGTTCCAGCTATTAAAGTAGAGATAGAGGCAGGAGTCAACATCGTCGACATGGCATTTGAGAGAGACCAGATGAAATTGAGAAGTAGGGCAAAAGAAATGGGAGTTACGATGATTACTGGATGCGGTGTAGACCCAGGCATAGGCAACATGCTTGCTGGATATGGTGTAGTCAACGTTAAGAACGCAAGAAGTGTCAAGATTTACTGTGGAGGCTTACCAAGGGTTCCAAAGCCCCCTCTCTATTATAAAATTCTCTTTCACATTAACAGTGTGTGGAATGTCTACACAAGAAAGGTGAGATTGATAAAGGATGGCAAGTTGCAAGAAGTTGAACCCTTAACAGAGATTGAGTCAGTATATGTAGATGGTGTTGGTGAGCTAGAGGCTTTCCTCACGGATGGTCTCGCAAGCCTAACCTTCACTTTTATGGAGGATAAGCGTTTTAAGGGCATAAAAGACATGTTTGAGAAGACTTTAAGGTATCCTGGGCACATTGAAAGAGTAAAGGGCTTGATTGAATGTGGACTGCTTAGTAAGGAACCCATTAAATTCAAAGGAGTGGAAATGACGCCAAGAGAATTTGTAAACGCGATTTTAGGGCCAAAGCTCAGGCTCGGAGACGAAGAGGATCTAATGATCCTGAAGGTGGTAGTTGAAGGGGAAGAAAAAGAAGAACGACAAGTATTCGAGCTCGTTGATTTTTACGATAGGGAGAAAAAAGTAACTGCCATGGGTAGAACAACAGCCTACACAGCTTCCATAGTAGCTCGCTTAATAGCTTCAGGCAAGATAAAGGACGCAGGTATGGTGACTACGGAGGAGCTTGGCACAAGGAAAGAAACCTTTAGAGAAATAGTCAAGATGCTTAGAGACGAGGGAATACTGATTAGGACGGTAAAATGCGAGGTTGCAGAAGACTTTACCCTTTAACAATTTTTATCTTTCCATCCTTAATTTTTACTTCCATTTGTATTGCTCCGATATAGCTCCCAATATCTTAAGGCTTTATCTGGATAGTGTACATAACCTTCGATCGCTTTATTTGCCAAGAGAATATCTACAGGATATAAAACGGGGATTACAGGTACTTCTTCGGCTATAATGGCTTGGGCTTCTGTTAGAACCCTCTTTCTTGCCGAACCTGATAGCTGAAATGCCTCCATAATAAGCTCATTAAGCCTAGAATCTGAGTAAAAGGAATATTGAATTGAGTCATTTAAGAAGATTTCTTTAAGAATTTCTGCAGAATCTGGGAATAGGTTCCTCTTCCATATTAGAGCCATTTGAAACTCTCCTCTCTTTAAAGTCTCTTTATACTCGCTAACTTCCTCTTGAGATATGATCAGCCTCACTCCAATGGAATCTGTAGCTATCTGAAGGAGCGATCCTACTTCGATTTGCTTAGGATCACCCAAGGGAACCGTCATCGAGATGACGATCTCTGATCTTGTTTTGGATTGAAATATAAGCCTTTTAGCCTCTGTAGTATTGTAAGAGTACTTCTGAAAAGTCGAGTTGTGCTCCGGCAATTTTTCCGGTATTACGCTTCTTGCATTAGTTCCAGCGTCATGAAAAACAACTTCTTTTATTCTTTCAGTAGGAACTGCCCAGACCATTGCTTGTCGAACTTTTGAGTTGTTGAAGGGGTTCTTATTGCAATTTAGAACAAAGAGTATTACGTCAAAAGTTGGAGCTTCTATCGTTTTTAGGTTCTTACTTTTTCTCATAACTTCTAAATCCTCCAAAGGAATCATTGATGGGCCACTAGCTTCTCCGCCAATTAGCATGGACTCTAAAATCTTTGTACTCTTCACAATTCTTATAATGACCTTATCGAACTTAGGATCTAAAAAATGGCCTTTTACTGCTTCTAAAACGATTTTTTCCCCTTTTATCCATTCAACTATCTTATAGGGACCACTTCCTGAATTAATCTCCTCCGAAAAGCCACTCTTCACTATACTTGCTTTGTAGCTACAGATATAATGGAGAAAAAGGGAATTCGGAGCTTTTAACACAACTCTAATCGTATATGAGTCGATTGTTTCAATTTTCTCTACCATGCTCCCGAACTTTTCATCCATTGAAGATAACCTTTCAAAGGAGAATTTGACGTCCTCTGAAGTTAGAAGGGAACCGTCATGAAACTTTACATCCTTTCTCAGCTTAAAAGTATAGCATTTTCCTCCTCCAGCAACTTCAAAATTCTCAGCAAGAGACGACACAAAATTTTCTGGATCTATAGATCGCACATTTCCCCGACTCTTAATCCCATATTGAAGGAGTCTGTCATAAATATTTATAACGAGTTCTATGGATTGTGGATCTTCGGCTTTGATTGGATCTATGGTTTTAGCATCTTCTAACCAAACGATAGACAGCTCTTCCAACCTATAAGGCTTTTTTACCTTTATTTCTAATGAAAAAAAGAAAATAAAAAGTAGTAGTAGAATAAATAGCGCTCTACTTAGTTTGTTCCGTGAACTGCCGCTTTTTGTTGACTCGCATTTAGACTCTTTCAACTTCAGCCATTACTATCTTTACCTTTCTTGCCTTTTATCTTGTCTAAGAATCTGCGATAGTTCTTTATTCCCCTCACAATTATTGGCCTCTCAGGAATTAGGCCTTCTGGCCTGAACGTTATGATTATAATCAGAGCAGTTCCTAATAGGATCCGTTCCAGCCAGATGACGGAGAAGGGTATGTATTGCTCAAGACTGTGTTTGTAATATATGATAAATCTCCTGAGCAGGATCACAGCTCCTGTTCCCACCGCTGAGCCAAAGTTATTTCCTCTTCCGCCAATCATGAGCATCAGCCAAGGCCAAAACGTCCAATCGTTCCTAGTATAAGCCGCTGAAAGAACCACGCCATTAAGGATTGACCACCAGAAGCCAGCAAATGACGCTAAAACGGCGCCTAGAACCACAATTTTCATTCTAAGTCTTGTAATATCCTTCCCTACCGATTCAGCGGTGAGTTCGTTTTCCCTCATAGCCTTTATAAGCCTTCCAGCTGGAGAGTTTACAATTAAGTGCACTAAAAACAGTACCATGAACGAAAATCCTAAGGCTGTTAGGGTTACAACTAATCTTCTATATTCTCCTAACCACGCAAAGAGGTCTGGTACGTGTATCCAAAATGTCGCTCCGACTAGCCTCTTATAGTTCACTCCAATAACCCTAATTCCTTCGGCCATTGCAATTAAAGTCATCATCAAGTAGTCTGCTCTCAACCTAATGGCTGGATATGCTGCTATGAACCCAAGCAAAGCGTTGGCGCCTATACATATCAATAACATTAGGAAGAAGATCAGCATCGCTCCTTTTGGGTCCTTAGCTAGGTGTTCATTTATCATATCTGTGACGAACGAGTTATCGTCTATGAAGTCAAGACCAGAATCTATCCCGTAGTACCACATTGCTATTCTTCCAGTGAGAGCTCCTGTGACATAGGCTCCCCCAGCTACTGAGAAAGCTAGTCCGAAGTTAGGGATGCCAGAGTAACCATATTGCAAGTTTAGGCTGATGACGACTATAAGGTACGCCGCGTAAAATGAAATAATATCAAGAACGAAAACCAGAAAGGTCTCAGAATTCAACCTTCCACAACCTCCCTTCCTTTTTCTGTAAGATCCTCACCCTTCTCGGGCCTTCCCATCTCCTCTCTTGCTACCGTTGCCTTCTTTGCTCTGTATTTCTCTACGAGACCCATTATACCTGTTGGGGCAATTAGGAGGGTTATCGAAAGTATGGATAGAGGAATTAGTAACCTATAGGCTGCCAAGCTACCACTAACGTACCTCGCAAGAAGGTAAGTTATCAAAATTTCGGAAAGGCCGATAGTGTAACCTCCTATCATAGCTCCGTAAATGCTGCTTACACCTCCCAAGATGCTTGCTGCAAAAACGCTAGTCATAAGCAGGCTTCCAGTTGCTGGATACCCTTGGAACCATAGAGGCAAAAAAGATCCGGATAGCGCTGCCAGTCCTCCCGTAATGAACCAAGAAAAGGTTGATACTCGGTCTACATTCACTCCCATCATTGTAGCAAGATCAGAGTTCTCAACGGTTGCCCTAAGAGCTATTCCAAATTTTGTTTTCGTTAGCATCAAATGAATAAGAATTATCAATACTGCTATTAGTATGGTAGTAACTATTAACACACCCGGTAAGTTAAAAATTTTGAAATCAAATCTCCTCAATTGAAAGCCCCTTGAGTAGATTGTTTCTTCCCTCGTTTGCCTTACATAGTCAGCATAAATGTTCAATAGGGCCACAAGTATTATGTCGAGGGCTATCGTTGATATTGTAAGGGATATTGGGGTTGCCCTGTACTTCCTTAGAGTCTGAATAACAACTACAAATACAAATGTTCCTAGCAGAGCCCCTAGAATAAAGGCTAATGGTGGAGATAAATATGGATTCAAACCTTTGAGCCTTGCGACCCAAAAAGTTGTGTAAATACCTACGCCAGCAAATGTGCCATGAGCAAAGTTAGGGATCTTTGCGATTAGATATGTTAAAGTAAATCCTATTGCTAACATAAGGATGAGATTAGCATAGATCACTGCGTCCTTAATAATTGGGGGAAACATTTCTACAACCTCTTCACGTGCAAGAAAATGTTGAGTTGTCCCCATTTAGGGAAAACTTATAAATTTATGGAAATTAACTTCATGCAGTGATCCTTTAATGGAATCCAAAATCGTTGGGTATATCCTTGTTGCCCTCATCATCGGACTGGTAATTGGATATCCCATTGGTACGCGAGCGGCGCCATCGAAGGTAAAGCAAGTTGAGGTTCCAGTAGAAAAACATCCTCTTGAGGGAAAGACTATCTGGCTGGGCCACATAGGCGCCAGCGTTGCTGGGATGGAGTGGGAGGAACCGGTCATCGAAATTGCTCTAGAGGATGTGAACAATTACTGCAAGAGTATCGGCCTAAATGTCACATTTAAGGCATATATAGAATGTGCAGAAGGCTCTGCTGTTACAGCACTTGAGAAAATGCAGAGCTTGTACGCAAAAGGTGTTCACTTTGTAACTGGGATGAGATGGAGTTCACATTGCAAAGCATGCCTAGAATATGCAAACGACAATGATATAATCATGATAAGCGACGGATCCACTTCTCCGAAAATTGCAATCCCGGGGGACAACCTCTTCAGATTGCCCCCAACCGATCTTCTTCAGGGTCCTGCCATGGCAAGAATGTTGTGGGATTATGGAATAAGGGCAGTGGCTGTATTGCAGAGAGGAGACGACTGGGGAGACGGTCTTTATTCAGCGTTCAAGAACAGATTTGAAGAGCTAGGGGGCACCATCATCGAATACATAAGGTATGACCCTGATAAAACAGACTTTTCCGCAGAAGTATCTGCAATAAATGATGCTGTTCAGCAAGCAATTGAGACGTATGGGCAAGATGCTGTAACTGTTGAAGTCATTGGTTTTGAAGAGATCTCCACAATTCAAGCGACCGCTAGAGATTATCCTGCACTTATGAGCATACCTTGGTTTGGAAACGACGGGTATGTTAGATCTACTAAGCTATTAGAGGAACAGCCAGATACAGCATTGGCAACCAGGCACTTTTCAACATACGCTGGTGTTACTAAATCTGATGTGTACAAGAGATTCGAGGAGAAATTCATTCCGAAGGTAGGATACGTGCCAGGAACATATGCCTGTTATCTTTACGACAGCATATGGATATTTGCCAAGGCAATATTGGAGACAGGATCCACTGATCCTAAAGTCGTCAAGGAAGCCATACCACAAGTTGCTGCCTCCTACTTTGGTGTAAGTGGATGGTGTCTTCTCAACGAAGATGGAGATAGAGCAGCCTCAATATACAACATATGGGCAGTCTATGACCCAGGAGAATTAGAAAATCCAGAAGACTATGAATGGCTGTACGGCCCAGGAACTGAACAGTACAGCCCAGGTAAACCGAACTGGGTTCTTGCTGGAGTGTACGATCCGCTCTCAGATAGCGTGACTTGGTACGTCACTATTCCAGCGGAGGTAGGGCTTGGTTCTTAAATCCTCCCCCTCCTTTTTTAAAACTCTAAACTTAGGAAAATTTATCTTGAATCTTTTTAGTAATTGATTGTATAGGTTTTCCTATCATGGCCTCGCCGGTGGTAGGAGAGGAAGGCTTATAAATTTCGATCTTCTCGAATAGGCCAGAAATGCAAGGACAAAAACTTGAGATTCATTCACTTTCTAAATCTTTTGGTGCTCTAAAAGCTGTAGATTGTGTCGATATGGTTTTTAAGGACAAAGAGATATCTTTGATAATAGGACCAAATGGAAGTGGGAAAACTACATTAATTAATTGTATTTCTGGCTTCTACAAACCTGATGAAGGAAAAATTGTATACAAAGGAATTGATATAACGAGAAAACCACCTCATTTGATTGCAAGGACCGGCTTAGTTAGAACTTTTCAAATTCCTCAACCATTCCAAAAATTAACTGTCCTTGAGAACTTACTCACCGCATCCCATAATCCTGGCGAAGATCTTCTTCGGTCGCTCTTCTCGAAAAAATGGTTAGAATATGAGAAAAAGATGGCCGAAAAGGCTTTTGAGATTCTTTGCCTTCTCAAGTTAGATCACCTATGGGACAGACCTTCTTTTGAGCTTAGCGGAGGACAATTGAAATTATTAGAGATTGGAAGAACCTTAATGACTGGTGCTGAAACCATAATGATGGACGAGCCTGCTGGAAGCGTTAATCCTGTTCTGGCTCACGAAATCTTCTCTCATATAAGAAGATTAAGGGACGAGTTAGGTCTTACTTTCATCATAATCGAACACAGGCTAGATATCGCTATGCAGTACGTAGATTATGTGTATGCAATGGCTGAGGGCAAGGTAATTTCTCATGGAGAGCCTGACGAAGTCTTAAACGATCCGAAAGTAATAGAGTCCTATTTGGGTTAGGTGAAAGCATGATCGAAACAAATTTGTTAAATGCAGGGTATGGTAAGATCCACGTCCTTTATGACGTAAACTTTGTTGCAAATCCTGAAGAGATCACTGTAATAGTGGGACCAAATGGAAGTGGGAAATCAACTTTGCTAAAAACAATAATGGGGTTAACTGACATATACTCTGGTGAAATTAAGTTTAGAGATAGTGTGATAACGTCTGTTCCCGCACATGAAAGGGCAAAGATAGGAATTACTTATCTACCACAACTTCAAAGCACATTTACAAATCTAACAGTCAAAGAAAACTTCATAATGGCTGGCTACCTTATAAAAAACAAAGATGAGTTTGAAAAGAGATTGGAGATGGCTCTTGATGTGTTTCCCAGCATTAAGCACTATATGCCAAGGAAAGCCAGGACGTTAAGTGGAGGAGAAAGACAAATGCTCGCGATGGCAATGGCTCTTATCATGGAGCCAAAAGTAATGATGTTTGACGAGCCAACAGCCCATCTTGCTCCAAGGATTGCTTTCGAAGTTATCCAGAAAATAGTAGAATTGAAGGAACGACTCGGCTTAACCATCATTATGGTAGAACAAAGTGCGAAAAAGGCACTTGAAATAGGAGATAGAGCTTACCTGCTTGTAAGTGGTAGAGTCGTGTTTGAGGGAGATGCCAAGGAGCTACTAGCTCACCCTGAGCTTGGAAAGCTCTATCTAGGCATCGTGTCTTGATGCACTAGACAACAAAGCTATATTTCACAACTATAGCCAAACTAAGGTGGCATTTCTAAACGTTTTTTAGAGGAGTTTTTGTTCCATTGCCCAGACTAACCTTGATCCTGCTTTCTTATATTCATCAGAAGCAGCACTTGTAACTTCTTCAGCTGCTTTCTGAGCATCTTGCATGACTTTTTCTTCGTCTAGTGTCAGAACTTTGCCGTTTTCAACTATTACCTTCCCGTCTACTATCACAGTTTCGATTTCATCTCCCCTAGCACTATACACGATGTTGGGAGCTATATTCCTCACTGGGTCTGTTATCACGGGCGTCATATGAGGTCTCTTTAAGTCGAGTATAACTATGTCTGCCCTTTTTCCTGGCTCCAATGATCCAATCATATTATCCAGTCCCAAACAACGTGCCCCCTCAATAGTTGCTATCCTTAGCACCTTCCAAGCTGGCAGGACGGTAGGATCTCTATGTCTGGTCTTGTTGAGGAGAGCTGCTACCTTCATTTCAACGAGCATGTTATGACTGTTGTTTCCACTAGCCTGATCGGTTCCTATACCTGCAGCGGTCCCTCTGAACATCAAATAGAGACCTAAAGGCGGGGTTATTCCATCAATTAACCCTATTGATGAAGGACAGCTGACATAATGCACCCCTTTTTCTGCAATCAGTTTTACTTTCTCGTCTGTTGTTTGATGGCAATGCGCAGCAATGATGCTCGAGTCTAGAAAGCCTATCTCATCCAGAAAAGCTACCGCGGATTTTCCATATCTCTTCCTCACTTGAATCTCCTCTCTTCCGCCTTGAGCTACATGTATGTGGGTCATAAGCCCTCTTCGCCCTGCTTCCTCTTTTACTCTAAGAAGCAGTTCTTTGCTCATCATATCCACTGCATGTGGCGCGAATAAGCAAGTAATCCTGCCATTCGATGCTCCGTTCCACTTTTCAATGAGTTCTATGCTTTTTTTGAATGAAACTTCTCCAACCTCCTTGTCAAATACATAGAGCTCGTTTGGATCCTTCATAGACTCTGGTCCCATCTCGTTTATCGTTTCTCCAAGAACAGCCCTAACTCCAGATGGTTCATACACCTTTTCAGCCAATAGAGACATATTCCTACCTATATCGCAAAAACAAGTGGTTCCAGATTTTACCGCTTCTAGGACTCCGAGTGCTGAACCCTTAACTATGTGTTCTTCCCTGATATATCGATTAAAGGGTTTCATCGTTTTGAGCATCCATTCAATTTCCGGTACATCCTGCCCTTCTCCTCTTAGAAGTGTCAATCTTGTATGAATATGAGCATCCACAAAACCTGGAAGCACAGCCTTATGTTTTGCATCGTATTCTATGTCGGCCGATGGATGTTCTTTAAGAACTTGGTCAGTCTTTCCTACAGCAACTATTACTCCTTCTTCTATGGCGATCGCCCCGTCCTCTATCATTCCTACACCTTCTCCCGTCATAGTGAGGAGAAACCCGTGTTTTATCAAGAGATCTGTCATGATCATCGACCTTGATGCTGAATTCGAGCATTACCTATAACCATGAGCATAAGTTGGAGATGTTCGCTAATAGCCACTTTAGAGCTTACAGTGGTTGATACAAAGATGCTAAGTTTTTCTCTCGTAAACTATTTTCCCATCAACCACTACCATATCAACTTTTATGTCCTTTATTTTATCAGGATCGATTTTTGTTGGGTCTTCAGATAACACTACAAGATCCGCTAGCTTTCCCTCTTCTATTGATCCCTTTTCATTCTCTTCGAACGATGCATAAGCGCCTCCTTTCGTGTAAATTTCAATGGCTTCCTCAACTGTTAGTTTTTCATTTTCGGGCAAAAACGGTCTAGTTACTGCGGCCCAAATTCCTCTTAGTGGGTCTATAGGTTCAACGGGGCAGTCAGAGGAACCAACCACAACAACATTCTCTCTAAGTGATTTCAAGGCATAAGTCCACCTTGCTCTTTCCGGTCCAAGCCTGTCCTTTGCCCAAAAATCAGTAAATATGAAGTGGGGCTGGCAAACTGCAACGACATTAAGTTTTCTCATTCTCTCAATTATTTTAGGATTAACAACCGATGCGTGTTCTATCCTGTGCCTGTGGTCCCTTGGTTCATGCTTTATAGCATATTCTATCGCATCCAAGGTCACATTGATGGCCCTATCCCCTATAGCATGGATTGCTGCTTGAAATCCAGCCTTATGGATCTTTAGAACCATCTCTTTTAGTTCTTCTGGAGAGTAAATCAACATTCCCTTCTTTTCTGGCATGTCTGCATAGGGTTCCTCAAGTGCTGCTGTCCTTCCACCTAAGGAGCCGTCCTCCAGTATTTTTATTCCTCCAATCCTTAGCATGTTATCTCCAAATCCAGTAAAGATGCCTATTTCTTCTAGTTTCTCTAAGAAAGCGTACGGAGGAATTAAATAGATTCTTAAAAGCAATCTTCCCTCCTTTCTTAGGAGTTGAAGAGCCCGAAATTCATTAGGAAACATATCAGAGCATATGAAGTGAATTGTGGTTAGTCCTCTCTTTACAGCTTCCTTAATAGCCTTTGCTAAGGCTTCTTTTAGCTGCTCTAAACTTGGAGGCGGAATTTTCTCATAAATTAACTCCAAAGCCCATTCTCTTAAGATTCCCGTTGGCTCTCCGTTTTCATCTCTATCTATTTTACCTCTCGGTGGATCCTCTGTATCTTTTGATATTGAAGCAATCTCGAGGGCCTTGCTGTTGGCCACAGCTATGTGGCCACAAACCCTTTTCAAGAATACGGGATTATCTGGAGCGACCTCGTCTAAATCCCATCTTGTCGGGTATCGCTTCTCTTCAAATAGCTCTTGATCCCACCCTCTCCCTAAGATCCATTCTCCTTTGGATAGAGATGATGCCTTTTCCTTCACAGCTTCTTTGATTTCCTTTATCGATTTAGCACCTCTAAGGTCTAGCTGACTGAGAGCAAGTCCGTACATAGAGAGATGAACATGAGCGTCCATTAAGCCAGGTAATACTGTCTTTCCCTTGAGATCCATCACTTTGGTCTCAGGCCCAACTAAAGATCTTATCTCTTCGTTTGTCCCTATCTTTATTATTCTTCCTTTATAAACAGCTAAAGCCTCCTCCCTTCCTGAGGGGGTGAATATAACTCCGTTCACAAATGCTGATTCGGCTTTCATTGAATCCTTTCCAAAGCCCATATTTTAAATACCTTTTAGCTGTTGTGCAGAAACGCTATCCCGGTTTATTTCAAAGACCACAGTTTTACCTTTTAAGAAAAGTGGATAAAGGAGTAGTGCCGTTCCTTTATACCACATACAATAAGTCAGTAATTCAGATACAATCGTTGAAAATATAACTAAAGCCAAGCATAACTAGCAACATGAAATTCAGCAAGTATCATGGATCAGGAAACGACTTCATCCTCATAGATAACAGGCGAAAGGAAGTTCAGGAGTTTTTAATAGAAGTCAGAACGGATATAGGCGACTTTGTAAGAAAAATCTGTGCTCCTCATACGGGCATCGGCGCTGATGGTTTAATCTTGATAGAGGATCCAAATAACCCAGACAATCATTTCAAGTGGAAGTTCTTCAATTCTAATGGTTCTGTTGGGGAAATGTGTGGAAATGGGGCAAGATGTGCTATAAGATTTGCATATGACAGCGAAGTTGTGAGAAAGGATTGCAAAATCGTGAGATTTGAGACTCTCGTAGGAGTAATTGAGGGACAAATCCTAGAGGGAGGAAGGAGCGTTAAAGTTCGACTCACGAAGCCCTTAATTATAGAAGAAGCTTTAACTATAAATTTGGGAGAAATAACACTTGAAGGAACGTATTTAGAGGTAGGAGTACCTCATTTTGTGGTAGAGGTTAAGGATCTAGAAAAACTTGATATCATCAAGCTTGGAAGAGAAATAAGAAGGAACAAAGCGTTCGAACCAAGAGGTACAAATGTTAACTTTGTAAAACTTCTAGGGAGAGATACCATAGCAGTTCGAACCTATGAGAGGGGTGTAGAAAACGAGACGCTTAGTTGTGGAACTGGAGTCGCAGCAAGCGCTTTGACCTGCTTTTTGAAGGGAAAGATCAAAGAAAGGAAAGTTAAAGTCATAACTAAATTAGGAGAAGTTTTAGAAGTATCTTTTGAGGATACTGATGAGCTTTACTTGAAAGGCGGAGTGGTTAAGGTCTTTGATGGAATCCTTTGTAAGGAGATGTTTGGCCTTAATGGAGATTAATACCTAAAAACAGGGTTATTGGGGGACATTAAGGGTCGATATAAGGTTCTTGTATAGCTTTTTTGCTTGCGCGAGTTTGCTCACATAAATGCTCTCGTTGGGCCTGTGAGCCTGTTTTATGTCACCAGGTCCTATTATCACAGAAGGTATTCCCGCCATCCAGTAAACTGAGGCCTCTGTCATATAAGGAACTCCACAAGCCCTTGAATTAAGCCCAATGCTTTCCATTACTCTTGCTATTAAATCAATTTCAGGGAGTTGCGGTGCCTCATACGGAGGAAAATAAGGACCAAATTCCATTGTGACATTGGCGTCTTCCTTTACTATTTTCATTAAAAGACTCTTTCTGCTTTCCTCCGTCTCTGAGGGGATTAGCCTCATGTCCATCCTAGCTTCAAAGCTATCTGGTATTATGTTTTCTGCTATTCCACCCTTAACAATTGTAACTTGGAGGGTTGGTTTCCCCAAAAGAGGATGTTCTAAAGGAGGTATTCCCTGCTCAATTATTTCGTTTAGAATCCTTATGCCATGGTGTATGGCATTAGATCCAGTCTCTGGAATACTGCTATGAGCTGCAATTCCTCTTACCTTTAAACTTGCTTTAAATGACCCTTTGTGGCAAGTAACTAGCCTCAGATCTGTTGGTTCACCTATCACGCAGAGTCTCAAATTCCTGAACACGTCTTTTACCCTTGGAGCAGCCATCTTAGCCCCTGACATTCCTACTTCTTCATCTGATGTGAAAAGAAAGCCAACTCCTACCTCGTCGTTCTCGGAAATTGCTTCAATGCCCGCAACAATCATTGTGGCAATGGCGCCCTTCATGTCGCATGCACCAAGACCAACGAGCTTTCCTCCTCTGACTTTAGGGGAAAAGGGATCTCCCCTCCATCCTTCTGTTGGAGGTACGGTGTCAAGGTGGCCACAAAGCAGTAGTTTGACTAATTCAGGGCGTTTAAATGCAAAGAGATTCATTCTTGAGTCGTTATACTTCTGCCTCATCACAGTAAATCCCATTTCTTCCAGTACATCCCCAAGCCAATCCGCTATCTCTAATTCTAGAGCTCGGGGGTTCGTAGAATTTATGGAGATTAAAGATGATGCCAAATCTAAGACGCTAATGTCCATGAGTCTCTACCCTTATTTGAAGGCACATCATAAAAGATTGACCTATAATATAGCAGAAAGGAATTAAAGCAATATCCTTTAGCCCTCAGTGAGATGAAAATAGCGATTGTTGGCGGAAAGGTTATAGATGGAACCGGAAGTCCTTGGTTCTACTCAAATGTATACGTTTCTGATGGAATAATTTCTGAAGTAGGCATGAAATGGGATGAGAAACCCGAAATAGAGATAGATGCATCAGGTCTTGTAGTTTCTCCTGGATTCATTGACATGCACGGACACAGTGACATAAGCTTGCTCGTCAACCCATATGCTGAAAGCAAAATTAGACAAGGAGTTACTACAGAGGTCATAGGGCAATGTGGTTATTCTCTTGCTCCTATAAATGATTGGAGTGCAAGATATCTTGAAAAAACCATGGCTGATCACATAAAAGGGCTCGTTACCATTGATTGGAGGACAATGGCCGAATATATAGAAAGGCTACAGAAAAATGGCATAAGCATAAACGTCGTTCCATTTATTGGCCACGGCACAATAAGAATGAATGTTCTCCAGTTCGAACGTAGACCTCCTAACGAGAAGGAGCTTGAAGAGATGAAAGAGTATGTAAGAGAAGGTATGGAAGCAGGGGCCTTTGGTCTTTCGACGGGGCTTATCTATCCCCCAAGCTCCTATGCTAAGACCGATGAGATAATTGAACTCTGCAAGGTCGTTTCCCAATATGGAGGGATGTACGCATCTCACATAAGAGGAGAGTCAGATATGCTTATAGATGCCGTAAAAGAAGCCATAGAAATAGGAGAGAAGTCAGGATGCAGGGTAGAGATATCTCACTTCAAAGCTTCTGGCAAGAAGAACTGGGGGAAAACGAAGATATCGTGCAGGATTGTTGAGGAAGCTAGGGAAAAAGGGATTGAGGTGACATTTGACTTCTATCCCTACACTGCAAGCTCCACAGGTCTTGATGTCCTTATTCCAGAGTGGGCACAAGAAGGGGGAGTTGATGCCATGCTGAGAAGGCTCGCAGACCCCGAGACTAGAGAAAGAATTAGGAAATACATGGAAGAGAGTGTAAAGAAAGGGCATTACATGGATAAGGAAGTATATGACATCATTAGAATAACAGACTTTTCTCCAGATAGGACAGTTCAAGGGAAAACCGTTGCGGAAGTGTCTAAGGAATGGAAACTGGATCCTTACGAAACCGTGTTCGAACTTTTACTGAGATCCGAGGGAAAAGTTGGGATCATCATTCACGGGATGCATGAGGACGATCTGCTTAGAGTGATGAGACATCCTCTTTCCTGTGTTGGGAGCGACAGCTCCTGCTCTGCACCATATGGTCCCCTATCTCAGACAAGACCTCATCCTAGAGCTTACGGAACTTTTGCTAGAGTCTTAGGACACTATTCAAGGGATAGAAATGTTTTGACACTAGAAGAAGCTGTAAAAAAGATGACTAACGCCCCAGCTACTAGATTACGGCTGTTGAATAGGGGAATGATAAGGAAGGGCTTTGCTGCGGACATAGTTATCTTCGATCCCAAGAGAATTATCGACAAGGCTACATTTTTGGATCCTCACCAGTATGCTGAAGGAATTAAGTACGTTTTAGTCAATGGAGAGATTGTGGTAGAGGGGGAAAAGCATACAAAGGCAAAGCCTGGAAAGGTTCTCAGGAGGACTTAGTCAAAAAAGCTCCTCTTGCTTCTTTATCCATTCCTCAAGACCCAACTCCTTTATCTCTTTTTGAATTGAAATGAAACGCTCCCCGAATAGTGGATGCTTTGCAAACGTCTCACAAGGGAATTTTGGACACTCGTAACAGAAATCAACCCCAACCTCTTTGCAGCATTTTCTTATCGGGCAATCAGTCCAACCGTCTCCAGCCCTACAGCTTCCTCCATTACATCTTGGGTTTGTTGCTAGCCAGTCAAGAGCTTTCATAAGTTCTTCATAGTTGAAGGCTCCGGTGGTTTCTGCAATATACTTCAACTCATCGTTTCTCTCCAAGATGGATGTCAATTCCTTTGCAGTAGATCTTATAACTCCATTTCTCCAATCGCAAGAAGGGCAGAAGAGCCCACAATAGCCAACATATCTTTTGGGATCTCGAGACATCGTTATATTTGTTGTTGCTTGAAAGATAAAAAGTCGTAAAATACTCTTGCCGATAGAATAGATTCTGATAATAAACGGTTTGTTAACATGAAACGTCGCTTAGCGAATTCACAGACCCAATGTAGAAGCTTTTTTCTTTTTCCGCCATTTAGGAAGTCTGGGTATAATTGAAGAGAATATCGGTCTGTCTGGAGGTTGGTCAAGGAGGAACGGGGGCTTTTGTTCCTGATTATCCTGGTTGTTGGGTTTTTGGGAGAACGCCAGAAAGTGCTCTAAAGAAAGTGAGGATTACGATTGCTGAGTGGTTTGATTGGGTGGAAAAACACGGAGAACAAATTCCAGCAGAAGTTAGAGACTTTGAAGTAGAAGTTGCTGAAATGCTGAGAGTTAATTATAATCCGGTTGAAGCTGGCAAGCCAGAACCCTTGTTCTGGTCTGAAGTACTTCCAATAACTAAGGAAGATGTTACGAGAACCCTTCGTCTAATGGGGTATTCCCGTAAAGATTTGCTTAAGCTTGTTTCTGACTTGAGTGATGAATGTCTCGATTGGTTACCTCCAGGAAAGCCGCGTACTATAAGAAACTGTTTGAGACACATAGCTTATGTTGAACCATGGTACATTACCCGACTTAACGTTGATTTGCCGTGCAAATACCCAAAAGATGTGTTTAAACTACTCGATTACACGCGAAAGGTTGTGATGAATTTCTTAGAAAATTTTCCACGTGATAGAATGAGAGGAGTCTTTCAACCTAAGAAGGACCTAAGCCCAGTATGCAATCTGTGGACCGCAAGAAAAGTATTAAGGAGGTTAGTAGACCACGAAAGACTGCATACAAGATACATAGAGAGAGTTCTGAAGATGTATGAGGAAAGCTCATAAAATTACAGCCTTATCAATTTAACGATGTGGAAAAAATCCCTGAATAGATGTGATCTCTCCTTTCATAACATTGGGATAACTTCTTCGGCGAATAGCCTCAGTCCTTTCTTTGAAGGTGCATCTCCAAACCTGAAAATGAAGTAGGTTACTCCTAGCTTCATGTACTCCCTAAGCTTCTCAACGCATTCTTCGGGAGTTCCAATTATGCTATTGGCCTTTATCCCTTCAATCCACCTCTTAAAAGGAGATTCTCTTCTTTGAGACAAATAAAGAGCCTTTAGCTGTGCAATAACCTCATCCTTATTCCTTGAAATCATCACCCTTCCCCACCAAGATTTCTCTATCTCATCAAAGTTGCGGCCAATCTGTCGACATGCTTCTTTCAAAACCTTCAACTTATGAGCATATTCAGCAGGAGAACGATGAGCAAAGTTACACTTGTCAGCAAGTTGGGCTATTACCTTCATCATTAGTTTTTCCCCTGCTCCTCCGATCATGATGGGAGGATGTGGTTTCTGCATTGGCTTTGGCTCACAGGTTGCTCCTTCAATTTTGTAGTACTTTCCATTGTAGTAAGGAGCTTCTTCCGTCCACATCTTCTTTATTATTTCAACCGCTTCCTTTAGCCGTTCTACTCTCTCCGCAGGTTTAGGAAAGGGAATGCCATATGCTCTATGCTCTTCTTCGTTCCAACCTGCCCCTATCCCGAATTCAAGCCTCCCTTCTGAGATGTAGTCCAAGGTAGCAGCCATCTTAGCAAGTACGGACGGAAATCTGAAGTTATTACAAAGAACAAGAGTTCCTAATCTCTCTTTTTCGGTGATAGGAGCTAAAGAAGAGAGGGTTGTCCAGCACTCTAAGATGCCTGATCCAAATATCAAGTGATCATTTACCCAGACAGAATTATAGCCAAGCGATTCCGCCTCTACAGTGTAATTGACCAACACTTTGTAATCCAGTTTCTTATACATTGGAAAATATCTGGGGAGCACAACATTTGGAATTCGAACACCGAACCTGAGGCTCAACCCTCGGCCTCCTACGGAATGTACAAAGGAAGTTCTGGAGGATACTTTATTGTAAAAGAGTATTCTATCTTCATCGTTTCGTCAGGTCTTATCTTAAAATTCCACTCTAAGATCCCCATCTCGACTTTATCTGGTTTAGGTTCGGATTTGTCCAACTCAACACTTATTTCAGGATGTTTTGAGACAGGTATCCTATCGTAGATCCTTATGTCTGCCTCTTCGTTTTTATGGTTCTTGATGGTAAGCCTATAGCCCATCTTCACGTATGCTTTATCCTTTAGAACCCCTTTCTTTTCTTCTTCTCTTATAATTAACTCTCTCTTTGTTTCGAATCTCTCTTCAGCAGTTAAAGCAAGTTCTACCGTTTGCTTAGGAGATATAAGGGGTAGTTCCCCTGTTCCAATAAATAAATCGTCTCTGTAAACTCTATACTTTCCTGGAAGGAGAGATCTTTCTCCATTTTTGAATTCCACTATCGAAACAAACCCAGGCTGAGTATAAGCATCCCAAATGTACCTTATCTTTGATTCAAATTCAAGTTCTTCTAAAGCTATTTGTTTGGGCTTGTTTGGTTCAATTGTAACCAAAGCCTTAGGAGTGTAGGTAACGTATTCACCACTCCAGACATCGGCCATTTCCATGGCTAACTCAGCTTCTTCGAAGGTCCCTTCCAATAGCTCAGCTCCTCTTTTTTCTCGCTCCATTGAGGGCATACCTTCTTTTGCCATTCGAAACTTTCTGGGCGGGTAGGGTTGTATGTACCAAGGCTTAGGGGAAGGCTTGACTGCTCTCGCAACAGGTTTAGATGAGATTATTAGAGAGACATTCTCCCATTTAAAAGAAGTATTTTGTACGATATTTGCAAACATGATGATTTTTGCCTTTTTATCTTCGACTAAAATATCGTACGTTGGGCTCCAAAAGGCGCCACCAAGGTTGTAAGTAATTTCGAAAGACACAGTTCCTCCAGAAGATGAAACTTCCATCCTCAGGGCTCCAACCTCGACAGTTTCTCCAGAGATCTTTTCCAATCTGCTCTTAAGACTTTCTAGTTCAGCTTCAACGTCTTCTAACTTGCGTTTCTTTTCTGAGAGAATAGAAATGTTCTTCTTCCTCTCTTCTAGAAGTGTTGAGAGGGGTTCCTTGAACTTTGCTTCGTCATTTCCTCCTAGCGTGGAGCCAAGGGCATAGCCAACCATTAAGGGAAAGAAGCTCAGGTCTAAAGATGAAGAAAGGGCTCTTGCGCTCCTTATCTCATCTTCTAACCTAAATTTCATGTCTTCTAGCTCTTCTATTCTATTTCTAAGCTCTTCTTCCTCTTCGACAAGAATTTCTTTCAAAAGCTTCTTATATGTATAGAAATCATAGCTTCTGACTGAAACCCTTGGTTCTGAGTAAATTCTGATAGAATCTGGATGGAGCGAGGGTTCTAGATTATCTACTTCTACCTCTACCTCTCCTTCTGGTAGTTTTATTTCAAACTTTCTTCTTAGAAGTGCTGCATTCCTGTAAAGAGACACGCTAACTATCTTCGAGTCGTCCACAACGATCAAGACACCACCGTTTAGCTTAGTAATTCGATAATTAAAATGGTAATGCCTAGCATTCCTTTCAGATCTAACCTGATCCTGTTAGCACTATTGTCATCTCCATATGTCCTCCAGGATGTGTCTCTCTTACTGTTGCTTTGACTAATCCACACACGGGCGCATCTGGACTAAACCAAAACATAACCTCAACATTAATCGGTCCAGACGCAGCAGTAGTTTCGTAAACCCAGCAATGATACAACTTATCACCTACACTTACAGTCTCTTCGGATGTGGCAACGAGGGGATTGGAGGTCAGGTTATAGAACCCGATAAAGCTAAGACCAGGAGTTGGTTTGCTATTCCCCTGCTCTATTTTCTCGCCTCCTGGGCCATATACGTGGTGAATCCATTGTATAACCTCACAACCTTCCCAAAGCTCGTCTGAAGTCTCAGATACATGAAATTCCAAAGTTCCTCCCTTCGAGATTATTGTATAGTCCGCTTCCTTTGTCCAAGTCATGTTTACTATCTTCTTTCCATCCACAAAGTATTCTTTGTTTTTCCTCCACTCAACATCTTGCTCCATGATGGTCTCTCCTTCTGAGCCGACTACCGTCATGGTGACGTGATATGTCACTCTGTTACCCCTCCACTCGCAGTCTATGTATCCCGGAGCGGACAACCCTTCGCTGCCTGAAGAGGAGGGAGAGATTGTTGGCGATGGGGCAGGTGTTGGGGTGGGTGAAGGTGTAGGAGTAAGAGATCCTGTCTTATTTCTGATCTTTATTGGGAAAGGAGAGGGCTTGGGCTTCTTTTTTTCTTTATCTCTGTCAAGACGTGGAATTCCTATCTTTATGATTATTATCAAACTTCCGATCAGTAGAATAAGAATTAAGAGGACTACTAGCCACCGTGGCATTTTCTATCGTAAATATTATGTTAATGCCAGATCCACATTTAAAATAATCTCGTGGAGAACCTACACTTACCTCGCTCCTGTAAACCCCTAATGGTTTTGTGCTTCCTTTTTTAACTTAGCACCCTATATACTCATAGGAGATAGAACCTATGTTTAGCCAAGAGGATTTGAAAAGAAGAGTTGCTCGGTTTCAGCAACTAATGAAACAAAACAACATAGATGCTTCGATTATTAGAACTCTTTCATCTTTCACATATTTTTCAGGGTTGAAATGGCTTCGTCCTGCGTTATTGATACCTGCAGAAGGCGATCCAATCGTCTTCATCTTTAAACATGAGGTAGAAGAGTTCATTGATAAAAGCTGGATACAAACTGTAAAGACTTACACCAGGGTTGAGGAACTTATTAAAGCGGTAAGTGGGACAATACGAGAAGCCGGATATAGGAGAGTCGGATTTGATTATAGCGTTGAAAGAGACTCGTACGTTCTCTTCTTCGAATTCTTTAAGCTGTTAAACCCTCAAGTTGAGATCGTAGATGTCCACTCGCTGATCATGCAACTACGAATGGTAAAAGATTCAAGTGAAATAGAGGCCATAAAAAAGGCTTCAAGTATAGCAGAAATAGGAATGCAAAAGGCCATAGAGGTTATTGAAGTTGGAAAAACTGAATTAGAGGTCGCAGCTGAGGCTATGAGTGAGATGATGAAGAGGGGAGCTGAGAACCCACATATTTATATTGCGACTGGTCCGAGGCCAAGGATTCATGCAGAGCCAAGGGCATGGGCAAAGATCAAGCCTAAAAATGTTGTTGAAATAGTCATTTCTGCTGATTACGAAGGATATTATAGCAATCTAACCAGAACGGTTTTCCTAGGGGGTTTTTCGCCGGAAAAGAAGAAGGCATATGAAGTTTTCATGGAAGCACGGCGTGTTGCTGAGGAAAATCTTAAACCTGGAACAAAGTTGATTGAAATTGAAAACCTCTTGAGAAAGTTTGTAGAAGATAAAGGCTATGGTGATTACTACGTGACTGGCTTCACTCATGGAGTAGGTCTTTTAACCGAAGAGGATCCTATAACAACAATAGTTGCCTCGCATCGCCAGTACAAAGCTGTAGAAAACATGGTTTTAGCTTTTATACACGCGCCACTAACAATTCCTGGAGTTGGTACAATAAAGTTTGAGGACACTTATGTAATAAGAGTAGATGGACCAGAAAGACTCACAAAGTTTGAATATGAAATAGTTAAGTGAGAGGAACAGCAATTAGTCATAAGTTTAGTAAAATCATAAAGTTCACAGAACGGCCATAGAATACGATTACATTACGTTGGAAATTATGTTTGGGTTTTATACGAGCTATGTTCTCTTTTCATAGCGCGCGCGCTAAAATTTGGGTAAAAATCATGTTAGTTGTTATTTTATTGTTGACTGTTGGAATAATCATTGCTTGGACAAACAAAGATTACAAAATCACTAAGGAGGAGGCACATAGTCCCAAGTATACCTCTCAAGATGAATTATTTGTGGTTAACATAGATGGAATCCCCAAAAAAGCTAAAGAATGGCACAAAAACCCGGACAGTTACAGACTAAGCATAAAGGGGCTGGTAAGTAAAGAAATGGACCTTTCTTATGAAGACATAGTTGGGAGAGATGACATCGTGACGAAAGAAGTAGTTCTCGAATGTGCTGGAAATCCTCCAAATGGCCCACTTATTGGAAAGATCTCAGTTACAGGGGTACCATTATGGAACCTACTTAATGAGACAGGAGTTCTAGCAGGCACATTTAAAGCGATTTTTAGGGCACCAGACGGTTTTTCAACTGATTTGAGAATAGACTACATTAAAGAGGCTGGGGAAGATGTCTTGCTTGTGTTCGAGATCAATGGAGAAGTTCTTTCTTTGGAGCACGGCTTTCCTATAAGGCTTGCAGTAAAGGAAATGTATGGGTACAAGTGGATAAAATGGTTAGAGGAAATCGTACTAACTAACGAGGACTATATGGGGTATTGGGAGAGAAGGGGGTGGCCAGATGAACCATTTAGAGATCTAGGGGGAAACTAAACTTTCAAAACTTGAGACGTAACAGACAAAGTTCCCAAGCAATAAGCTTTTTTGAATAAAGAAAGGTAATGTGGTTGACTAATTAGATCATCAAGTCCCTTAAAGAGACTTATTTACCGTAGCCAATACCACTCATTTCTGTAGAAGTATCTCCGCATAACTTTTTCTCCATATAAATAACCAAATGCAATTCCAAATAGGAGACCACCCAAGTGAGCAAACACATTGACTCCTACTAGACTATTTATAATCAATATCAAGAAAGCATACATGAGAGTACTAGAGAGTTTTGAGCCACTATAAGCCCTTTCAACCATGATGTTGGCTCCAAAGATACCAAAAATAGCACCACTAGCTCCAGCACTTACTGTATATAGAGGAAGAAGTAGACCCAATAGGTTTCCAGTAATACCGCTTAATAGATACACAAGGACGAAGAGCTTCTTCCCGAAAAGAAATTCCGATCTACGGCCTAGTATATATAGCCAAAACATGTTTAGCGCAAGGTGCGGAATGTTTACGTGAACGAATATCGAAGTGATGATTTGCCACCACCACCCGAAATGAAGAACCATCAGGTTGAATTGACCGTAGGTTCCAAGAACATCCATGGAAAGGGAAAAGAAGCTACCTCCTATAACAGAGAGAACCAGGTAGATGATCACATTTAATGCAATGAGTACATATGTTGGTCTCAGTTCGAAAGCTTGGTGTTTTTCCTCATAAGTCCACATAAGTCTATTACCTCCCTTATTGAACCAACCCATGTAATTTTCAATGTGCTTCGGATAGCAAGAAGTTTAAGTGATGATTCCATTATAAAATATCGCGGTAGATTGACAATCTTGAAGTATTTGTATGAAGCAAGCAATTCCGAATATGCCTATGGATTATGCAATAAGATAGGAGGATATTCATGGTTTCTGAGGTTATAAAGGTCTTTGATGAGATTGCTGAAGAGTACGCCGCAACAAGAGTAAGACCTTGGGAGGAGGCATATCTCTTTCATGAAGGGCCCGTCCTTGATCTTGGGTCTGGTCCTGGTAGACACTCGAAGGTAATAGCTGAAAAGGGCATAAGGGTGATTCCCGCTGATATCTCAAAAAGGATGCTTAAGATCCTACTTAAACGGATTTCAAACTCGAACCTCGTCGATGTTGTGGTATGTGACATGTCTAACCTTCCGTTTAGGGATCGAACTTTCAAAGGAGTTCTATTCCTAGCTGCAATTCATCACATCCAAGGAAAAGAGAACCGATTAAATGTCCTAAAAGAAGTGAGAAGGGTTTTAGATCACGGAGGCCTGTTAGTTATAAGTGCTTGGGCTCTTTATCAAAGTAGATTTCTCAAGAAAATACCCAAAATGCTTTTTGATCGCATGGTTGGTAGGGTCAAGGAATTTGGTGACATTTATGTACCCTGGAAATCCAGAAAAGGAACTTTCTTGAGATTCTACCATCTTTTCACAAAAAATGAGCTTGTACGGTTGGTTAAACAATCGGGCCTAGAAATAGAGAAGGTCTATGGAAAGAGCTTTAAGTCGAAGTTCCTATCTGAAAATCACTTGGTAGTGGCAAGAAGGATCTGAAATGGGAAGAAGGTCTAGAGTCGCCTCGGGCGTTGCTGTAGTTGCTGTCATGGCTAAGCCGTATCCCTGTCCTCACGGAAGGTGCATCTACTGTCCTGGAGGCGGAGAACTTCCTCAGAGCTATGTTGATGTATCACCAGTTGTAGTAAGAGCTGAAAAAGTTGATTATGACCCCTATAGACAAGTTTGGATGCGATTAAAGCAGATAGAAGAGATGGGCTTCAAGCCATCCAAAGTTGAGCTAATAATAATGGGAGGAACCTTTACCGCGACTCCTTTGGACTATCAAGAGTGGTTCATCAAATCTTGCTTCGATGCAATGAATGATTACCCAAACAGTAGCAACGGCAACAGAAGCTCATGCTTGGAAGAGGCCCATTTGAAGAATGAAAGTGCTCAGGCTAGATGTGTTGCTCTTACCATAGAGACGAGACCTGATTGGGCTAAAGAAGAACAAATCGATAACATGCTTCGTTTCGGGGCTACTAGGGTTGAGATAGGTGTACAGTCGATTTACGAGGACGTTCTCAGAATCATTGAAAGGGGTCACACCATAGAGGATGTTATTGAAGCTACAAGGCTCCTTAAAGACGCCGGTTTCAAGGTTTGTTATCACCTGATGCCTGGACTTCCTGGTAGCGACTACAATAGGGATCTAGAGATGTTCAAAAGGGTCTTTGAGGAGAGCTATTTCATGCCAGACATGCTGAAGATTTACCCAACCCTTGTTATTGAGGGAACTAAGCTGCATGATATGTGGATTAAAGGCGAATATAAGCCTTTGGAGGAGGATGAGGCCATAGAGCTTCTTGTTGAAGCCTACCAACATATCCCAAGGTGGGTCAGGATTCAGCACGTTCAGAGGGACATACCGGCTTCCTACATTAAGGCTGGAGTGAGGAGGAGGAACTTAAGGCAGATTGTAGAGATGGAAATCGAGAGAAGAGGGTTAAAGAACCCAGATATAAGGTACAGAGAGGTTGGTCGAGCTGCTTCCAGAGGAATAAAGCCTAACTACGATGCGGTCAAAATACTAAGAACGGATTATGAAGCAAGCGAGGGGGCAGAGATCTTCCTATCGGCGGAGGATGTGGAAAACGACGTTTTAATGGGAGTTCTAAGGTTAAGAATACCTTCAGGTAAGGCTCATAGGTGGGAGGTTGATTCATCTACAGCTATGGTCAGAGAACTCCACGTATATGGCCTTCAAATTCCAGTAGGAGAGAAACCAGGCGGGGAAGCTCAGCACAGGGGATTTGGAAAGGCCTTGCTTGCAGAGGCGGAGAGGATAGCCTTAGAAGAGTTTGGCAGGAAGAAGATTTTGGTGATCTCTGGAGTTGGGGCAAGGCAATACTTTAGAAAAAGAGGTTATAGGAGGTTAGACAATTCTCTTTATATGATGAAGATAGTTACATGAATCCTCTTGGTAGTTTCAGTTTATCAGATCTTATATCATTAGCGTATGATTGATCTCCGATCTTAACCATCAAAGAACTATGAACTCTCTACACAGCCTAGAAGGACCACTTGACTCAGAAAACCTTGATTATTTCTAGTATTCTGTCACGCCTATAAATCTAAACTTCTTTGATTTCAATGCGGGTACACGAGTAGAACTCGGGCCCATCATAGATGGGAGTGTTTTTGCCTCTTTTCCAATGGCCTCAACATTTGCTAGAAGGCTTATCATGCTGTCTGTAAACCTCATATTCATTACTGGTCCTTTAACCTCCCCGTTCTCGATAAGCCACGTTCCATCTCTAGTCATACCAGTCACAACAGCCTTTCTTGGATGGACGATTCTGACGTAATGCCACCTTGTGATAAGGAGACCCTTTTTCGTTTCCTGAATCATCTCATCGACGGTTGCATCTCCCGTTCCCATGAACATGTGGGAGGGGAAGGCACCCAAGTACGGACCCGCATGCCCAGTTGATTTCTTACCTTCTTTATGAGCATAGTACGAATCGTACAAGAGACCTGTTGGAACTCCATCTTTTGTTAGAATAACTTTTCTCTTTGGGACTCCCTCGAAATCGAACGGGAAGGCCAAACCCTTGGGATCTCTCCCGTCATCCCATATGTTGACCGAGTCTGCAAATGCCTTTTTGCCCAAGTAGTCACAAACGAAGCTGACACCGTCCTGATAAGATTGTGCGGTAAAGCCATAATAGGCCAAGTAGAACATAGCAGTTGCTACAGCATAGGGCAAGAAGACAACCTCATACTCACCAGGCTCTATCCTCATAGGATGAAGAGTCTCAACGGCTCTTCTTGCAGCTTCTTCTCCTACTTTCTCAGGATCAAGATCGCCTATATCTTTTGAAATAGTTTCTGCAAAGCCATATCCCTTAGACGTTCCGTCTGAAGCTATTACGTTAGATCTCAGCCTCGCTATAGTTGCTGACGCCTCAGCCTCTATGCCAAGCGAGTTAACTACCGCTGCTTCTATAACGCTTGTTGAGCAATTTCCAGCAACAGCTTCCACATTACCAAATTGATGTGCCCTCTTTATCAAAGATTTCGCTATCTCAGCTCTTTCAATCGGCTCGCATTCGGCCGTTCTCTTTACAAAGATTCCAGGAATCGGTTCTATGGGCTCGGGCTCTGGGAGACTTACGAATTCCGGATCTTCTGTTTGCAGCTCAGCTATCCTCTTTGCTTTTTCAACAAGTTCCTCTATGGTTTTTTCTTCAAGCCTGTTCGAGGTTACAACTGATATCTTCTTCCCTAAGACAAACCTTATTCTTAGTTCTGAATTCTCTTCTCCTACGTTTTGGTGGATCTCAGAGTTAGCAAACCTCGTCAGATAAGATACATTCCTGTATATTCCTGCTTCAGCTTGAGTAGCTCCAGCCTTTAAACATCGATCGACAGCAAATCTAGCTATCTCCAATAGTTTCATCCTCATAACCTCCCCACTCCGACTCTAACTTTCCTAAACCGAGATGGAGAGCAACCGTGTCCCACAAACATCGTTTGTGGGGGTTCTCCCTTTCCGCAATTTGGAGTTCCCCACATCTTCCAGTATTTCTCGTTGCATATAGCGTCGCAGGAACGCCAGAACTCGTACGTAATTCCTGTGTAAGTTGCGTTCCTAATCAGTTCCTTCATCTCCCCGTCCACAATCCTATAGGCTATCTCAGTTCCAAACTGGAAGTTGAGCCTTCTGTCATCAATGCTCCAGCTTCTGTTCGTCTCTATGAAAAGACCATCCTTTGTGTCCGAAATAAGCTCATCGAAATTCCAATCTCCTGGTTCTAGGTTTATGTTTGTCATCCTAACTATTGGTATCCTATTCCACCCTGATGCTCTGGCTGCCCCCATGCTTCTCTCCAGTCCAAGCTCAGCAGCATACTGTCTATCCGTCAGGTAGCCTGTGAAGATGCCTTCTTTAACTAGATACACTCTTTGGGCTGGAACACCTTCATCGTCATAGCCAAAGGTGCCAAGTCCTTTCTGCACGGTTGCGTCTGCCACTAAATTAACGATTTCACTACCATATCTGAATTTTCCTAGCTTTTCTGTAGTTAAGAAGCTTGTTCCAGCGTAGCTCGCTTCTGAACCCATGACTCTATCTAGTTCAGTAGGATGACCGCAAGATTCGTGAATCTGCAATGCAAGTTGGCTTCCTCCTATGATAATGTCCATCAAGCCAGAAGGGCATGAACGAGCGGTTAGTAAAGATATTGCTTCCTCAGCACACTTAGGAGCAAGATCAAGAAGATTAAGGCTTTTAATGTACTCATATCCTGCTGTAGCAAAGTCTCCCCTAAATGAAGCTGGAAGAGATCTTCTCTGAACTTCCCCGTTTCCAACAGCTGTTGCAGAGATTCCTGCTCCACACCAAATGATTTCTTGATTTATCAATGAACCTTCGCTGCTTGCAAAGAGCTTCTCCTCTTTATGAGCCCTCATCGAGGCTTCAGTTACCCTAATCTCATCCCCCTTAGATCTCATCACATTGTCGCACTCCATAAGAAGCGAGATCTTCTCCTCCAAGGGAACTGAGAAAGGATCCTCTTTAATCGGCGTTGCATAGCTGTCTTCAACAGGATCGACTGGCGCTAACCTAACCTCTTTTTTCTTAACTAGTGAACTTGCCCTAGCTA